>CAWCNJ010000011.1:0-104650 GCA_963796955.1 Endomicrobiales bacterium | reverse complement strand
ACCAATTTATGATGAAGACCTGATAAGGTCAGTTACCTCGACGCGAAACCCGACGTCACGCAGATGTGGTATTGAACATCGTTCAGGGAATAATCAATGACAGCTCCAAACAAAAGAGAGAAGATGCGACAGAACGCGTATAATATTTCTTCAGACAGAGCAGCTGAAGATATACAAGGAAAAACTTGAGCTTTCAGAATGGAATTTCACGCCAGCAAGGTCGAAGCCGATCTCCGGCTCGCCCGTAACCTGCAAGGAACTGCTGGAAGAAAAAATGAGAACGCATACAAAAGATGGTGCCCTCGCAGGCACCCGGGAACAAAATCCCCTGCTGGGTGCGGCTGCGCCTGCAGCTGGCCAGATACGCAGGACGAACTGGCGAAGCTGATGAGTGGACGGTATAGAGGATAATCCTGGATAATACAGCTGCGTAAAAGAAGCAATGAGCACCTACCTGAAAAAGATCGGTGAAGAGGAAAAACAGGACACCGTCAAGGAAAGATTTCACTGATGGAACCCGTTGTATATGCAGACGGAACAGGACATCAACGAGGCCGACATGGAGGTCGAGTATTTGACGAAGCGCAAGGCTGAGCTTGAAGGGACCGATACGGACGTGGTCAAGCCCGGTCAGAGAAGACGAGCTGGCGACATTGGAACGCAATAAAAAAGTCGATGAAGATATTTATCAGCTGCTGTTGCGCCAGATGGAATCGGCGTATGTCTCCCAGCGCCTGCAGGATTCCGATAAAGACGAAAAATTCAGGATCGTAGAAGAGGCGCGGATGCCGATGTTCCCGGCCTGGCCGAATAAGCCGGCCGTAATATTGATAGGTCTTCTGGTAGGCCTGGTGATAGGTGTGGGATCGGTAATGATCGTGGACCGGGTGGACAGCTCCTTTGTAACGGTGGAAGAGGCGACCGAAAATCTGCCGGAACCCGTGCTCGGCTCTATCTCCAACATGAAGATAAGTTTCGTGCAGGAAGGCCCGTTCTTTAAACGGCTTTTTGCCAGATTAAGAGAAACAAAAATATTCTCCTTCCTTGATATAGCGCCTTCCTGGCCCATCAACAGGACGCACGGCTCGCTTTCCCCGTACCTGATAACGCATAACGATCCGCTCAGCAAGGTCTCGGAGGAGTTCAGGGTACTGCGAACGAACATCATGAACAGAAGTTCCTTCCGGCGTGCTGAAGACGATAATGGTCACCAGCACGCTGAAGGAAGAAGGCAAAAGCCTCACCTCGTCAAATCTTGCCATTTCCATAGCGAACAACTCGGTTAAAACGCTTTTGATCGACGGCGACCTTAGACGGGGCACGCTGGATAAACTGCTTGACGCAAAGCGTTCTCCGGGACTGTCGGATTATTTAAAGGGAACGGCGGAATCGGAATCGGTGTTAATAAAAACCCTGGTGCCCGGTCTTTCCCTGATACCCCGGGGTCGGGCGATATTAAACCCTGCCGAATTGCTGGATTCCGCGAATTTTATAAAGCTGCTGGAGCTCCTGAAAAAGCGGTTTGATCTGATATTGTTGGATGCGCCGCCGGTGCTGAACCTGCCTGATTCTTGCATTATCGGGAAACATGTGGACCTCTCTTTCATGGTCGTGCAGATGGAACATACGCAAAAAGCCGATGTGCTTAACGCGTACAGCACGCTGCGCAAATGTAACATTGCGGTCAACGGGTTCGTATTAACGAAAGTGCATAACTATATGCCCAAGTACATGTACAACTCATACTACGGAGAAGATATATATGGTGAGCCGTCAACCGCACAGGGGGAAATATAATGAGAGATCTGTTCCTTGCCGTATCCAGAGCAGCCATGATAGCGTTCATCTCGGTTTCAACGGCGGGCGCAGCCGTAAACAGCCTGAGCCCGACGAGCGTACGGGTCTTCGGTTTGGTGCCGGATGCCCGCTCCGGCGCGCTCGGCGGCGCGTATACCGCGGTCAGTGACGACGCCGGCTGTTTGAATTATAACCCCGCGGGCCTTGCCTTGCTCGACCACTGGGAGCTGCCGGCGCAAAAAGTAACCCTGTTCGGTAAGATCGATCAGTATTCTCTGGGGCTGGTATACAGTCTTCGCGATATGCACGTGGATAACCTGGAGGATCCCGGGACGCTGGCCTTCGCGTATAACACGTACAGCCAGGACCGTTTTTCCGGAGATCAAAACGGTAATTTTTTAAGCGTTCCGAAAGCGAAAGGCGAGGTGATGACGGCCGCCTATGGTGTGACCCTGCTTGACGACGCGACGGCCGGCGCTTTCAGGGCGGGTATTAACGCGAAGTTCTATAAAGAGGAGATCCTTAACAACGAGCTGAGCTGGAATGCGTACGATACGGGCCTTTTATGGAATGAGGCGCACTGTCCGCTGTCCCTTGGAGCCTCTATACAGAATATCAACAAGGATATCCACAACCCCGACCGCGACAGTGAACTGCCTCAAACCGGAAGGCTGGGCATCAGTTACGGACTGTTCGACAAAAAGTGGATATTGAGTTCGGATTATATTAAAGCGATAAACGACGATCCCCGTTTCGCCCTGGGGACGGAATTCAATCTGGTCGGCCCGCTGATCCTGCGGGCGGGCTATAAGTCCAACAGCGCCAATACGAACAATCTCACCGGCGGTATCGGCGTTACGCTTACCAACGTTGATCTGTATTTTCTCTATGCCAGGGAACTCTGTTTTAATTACGCCTATACCTCCTTCATTTCAGAAGGCGACGTCCAATATTTCAGCATTATCATAAAACTCGGGGCGGAGTAAGGCCGGAAAAATGAAAAGATCCATTACCTATACACTGATACTATCGCTGCTCCTGCTTCAATTCATAGCGTTCCGTGCTTTTTGGCTGGAACGGATCGGCGCTTTTCTGATCTATCAGGACCGGCTTGCTCCCGCCGACGCCGTGCTGGTATTAGGGGGCGGCGGAACGGACCGCGTATTGCAGGGCATTCAGTTGTATAAACAACACTATGCCAGAAAAATGATCTTTACAGGCGAAACTATAGAGCTTTTCGAGGGAGACCATGCCAACTGGGCGGTCAGCGCCCAGGGGCTGGCGGTAAAAAGCGGCGTTCCCCTGAACGATACGATAGTAATTTTAAACGCTAAAAGCACCCGTGATGATGCCACACTGACCAGGAAAGAGTGTATTAACCATCATTTCAGATCGTTGATCGTCGTGACCGAGCCATTTCACACCAGAAGATCTCATCTGGTATTTACCAAGGCCTACCGCGACACGGGTATCCGGGTCATGGTCTGTCCGGCTGAGAACAGTATGTACCGGTATGATGACTGGTGGGTATCGGAACAAAGTTTCTTGACGGTATATGAGGAATATTTGAAAACCGCTTTTTATCTGGCGAAGGGATATCTCTAGAGGACCCTATGGAAATACACGTAATAAACGAATTGCATGAATTTGAACTGTTGAGGCCGCAATGGAACGCCCTGCTTGAACAAAGCGAGGCTAAAAGCATATTCATGACGCACGAATGGATCGCTGCCTGGTGGTCTTTTTACGGTGAAGGCAAAACCCTGATGATCCTTACCGGCTCCCGGGCGGGGACCATCATAGCGATAGCGCCGCTGATGGTACGCCCCAGGAAACTGTTCATACCTCTGAGGAGCGTGGAGCTTATTGGCTCAGGCGGAGAGATCACGCCGGACCATCTGGGTTTTATTGTAAGCAGCGAGCATAAATTAGAATTTACCGCCGCGGTACTCACGTATGTGCGTACGGTTAATTCTTCCTGGGATGTAACGCGTCTGACCGACCTGGATGAACGGTCTTTAACGGGCGCCGATCTGCCGCCTTCCGCGGATATGATCTATGACAGCGGTATCTGCCCCTATATATCATTGCCGGCCACGTGGGATGAATACGCCGCAACGCTCTCGGGAGAGCTCCGGTACGGTATAAAACGGAAGATGAAAACAATAAGTAAAAAATTCAACGTCCGGTTCGAGATATGCAGCGACCCGGAGCAAATAAACGGTGTTATGGACGCGCTCCATAAACTGCACCTGGGCAGGATGGAAGAAAAGAAAATGAGCGGAGTCTCCCTGGAAGGAACGTTCTGGCAATTCCATAAACGGCTGGCCGGGGAGCTGTTCGCCGCGGGCAGTATCGTATTGGGCGTATTGTGGATCAATGATGCCATCGCCGGCTGCCAGTATGCCTTCCAATATGCGGGCGTCATGAGCTATTACCAATCCGGCATAGACCCCGCGTACGGCAAATATAGCGTCGGTTTATTGCTGACGGCGCTTATGATAAACGAGGCTATTAACAGGGGGTCGAAGGAATATGATTTTTTACGGGGGGATGAATCCTATAAATTCCATTGGACCAGTCAATACCGGAATAATAGGGAGCTGTATATCTGGAACGATACGCTGAAAGCCCGGATCATACGATATCTTTTCCTGGCGAAGCGGCATTTGAAACTCTTCGTGCGCAGATCGTTGCAAACCGCCGGAACGGGCGATGTAATAACAGCTGAAGGCGGGGGAGGCCGGTATGCTTGACGTAAAGGCAGTAACAACGTATGAGGAGTTTCTGAACCTGGAACCGCTCTGGAACACCGTGCTGGCTGACAGCGACGGTGATATGCTCTTTATGACCTTTGAGTGGTTCAAACACTGGTGGCGTATGTTTGGGCACAGAGTAGAGATGCTGGTGTTGCTGGTCAGGAATGCCGATAAGGATGTGGTCGCGATAGCCCCCCTTATACAAAAGAAAATATGGCACCGGGGATTACCGGTGAAAGTTATTTCCTTTATGGCGAATTATTATACGCCGCGCGCCGGGATGATCATCACGGACCGCAGCTATAAGGCGGTCGAAGCGGTCTTCTCCTATCTCCGGCATAATAAACTGCATTACGATATGGTGTATCTGGACATGATAGAGACCGGCTCCCAGACGGAGATGCAGATAAAAACCGGGCTTTTAGAGAATGAGTCCGCCTACCGGGAGATGGAAGGTGAAAATTCCCCGTATTTGAATATGGCGGGCTCCTGGGACGATTATATCAAGGGGAAATCCGGGAATTTCAGACGGAATATGGGCAGGTACACCGGGAATTTCGTTCCCGCCAACGGCTACAGGATCGTACAATACGGCTGCGCCGATGTTTCGATCGCGACTGAAGAAATAATAGCCATCTCTAAAAAGACCTGGAAATATGACCATGGCTCGGGTATCGCCGGCTCGCAAAACAGCATAGATTATTACCGCTCGTTACTTCGGCTTTTCGCTGATAGCGGCTGGCTCAGAGTGAATGTTTTGAAACACAACGATCGGCCTGTAGCATTTACCTTTAGCGGCGAATATAAAAAAACCATATACGGGCTGCAGACAGGCTATGATCTTGCCTACAAGAGTTCTTCACCCGGAAGATTTATGATGATACGCTTGATACGGGATTCGTTCGAAGCCGGCATCCGGCAGCTGGATCTTTTGGGAAAAGATGAACCGTATAAAATAGAGCTTACCTCGACAAGGCGTGGCCACAGTAAGTACTTTATCTTTAATGACACCCTGACGGGCGGATTGCTGCATACGATCGAAACGGTGATCCTGCCCGGAGCGAGAGGATTGTTCACACTGCGCCCCGATACTTCAACGGAGGGTCGGTAAAATGATAATGATCGAGACTGTTACATCTTTCGAAGGATTCCTGCAGCTGGAGCCGGTCTGGAACGGCGTTTTAGAGAAAAGCGATGTCCACATTCCGTTCTTAACGTTCCAATGGCTGAAGGGTTGGTGGCAAAGCTACGGCGAGGGCAATGAAATGCTCATCCTGCTGGCAAAGGAAGACGGGCGGATAACCGGTATCGCGCCCTGTATGCTGACGCTGGAACACCGGTGCGGTATTCCTCTGAGGACCCTGCGCTTTATGGCAAATTATCATACGAACAGGTTTGATTTCATCGTTAATGGCGATAAGAAGGCTGTCGTAACGGCCATGCTGGATCACCTGGCCGTCCATTATAGGAACATAGATACGTACCTGTTCGATTTTCTCCAGCACGGGTGTGAAAGCGAACTGCTGCTGGCAAACCTGCTTGACGGTAAAAACAAAAAACGTGCGAAGCTCAATTCGATCCTGTCGCCGTACATACAGATCGCTCAGAGCTGGGAAGCCTATTGGCCCTCTTTGTCGAAAAGATGGAGAAGAAAGATCTCCGATACGAGCAAGCTTTTTGCCAGGAACGGGGACGGCACCATTATTAAATACACGGGAGCGGAAATAGACAAGGCCTTCGATGAACTTTTAACCGTCTCACGGAAGACCTGGCAGTACGAAAACGGTACGGCGATAGCGAGTACGGAAAAAGATATAACCCTGTATTATTCTATTGCCAGGGACATGGCGAAAAACGGGATGCTGCGTCTTTGGATACTTAAGATCGATGCACTGCCCGTGGCCTTTTTGTACGCCATTGAATACGCGAATAAGCTTTTTGCCATGAAGATCGGTTTTAATCAGGAATACTCGCATTTTTCGCCCGGCGTTTTTTTAAGTACGCACGTGATAAAAGAATGTTTTGACCATAAACTCGCCGAGTTCGACTGGCTGGGCGAGAACAACGACTATAAAATGAAGTGGACCTCCCTGTGCCGGCAGCATGTCCGCCACCGGGTTTACAATACGACGTTGGCGGGTCTTGCGCTGTATTATGCGGAAAATCTGGCCGGCTTGCTCAGGGGGCTGGTTGTCAGATTCCGGGCTGCCTTCCATATTCCACAGGAGGCTACCAATGGATAAGATCAGGATACTGTTCATAATAGATGTTTTCTATAAGATGGCTGGCGCGGAAAAAAACCTGTTCGAAGTAGTGACCCGGCTTGATAAGGACAAATTTGAGCCGATAGTGGCTTGTCTTCAGCAGGGAGTTATCGCCGAGCGGCTTACGGATCATAACATAATAAACCTCAATTTGAATATCAAAAAGATATATTCGCTGAGCGCGCTCACAAAAGGATGGAGGTTACTGCGTTTCCTGCGGGACGGTAAGATCGATATCGTGGTCACCTATCATGAGGGGTCGGATTTTTTCGGCGGCATCGTCGCGAAGCTTGCGGGGGTACCGGTGGTCATTTCCAGCAGAAGGGATATGGGTTACCGTCTGAAGCCCCGGCACGTCTTCTTTTATAGTCTGATGAACCGCATCTTTGACCGGGTGGTGACGGTCTCAGAGGCGGTCAAAGACCGTATTTTTGAAAGTCAAAAAGTGCCCTACCACCGGCTGGTGACCGTGCATAACGGCATAGACAGCGCACCCTATACGGCCCACTATGATGCCGTCGGTATACGCGCCAAACTTAAGATCGCCCCTGATGCAGTGGTGGTCGGTATTGTCGCGGCCCTGAGAAAGATCAAGGGCCATCAGGTCTTCTTTGAGGCGGCGACCATGCTGGTAAAAAAATTCCCCAACGTGCGTTTTTTGGTAGCGGGTTCGGCGGATGATCTGAGCTATCGTAAAGAATTGGAAGAGCTGGTGAGAAGTCTTAACCTGAGTGAACACGTTATCTTCACGGGAGAATATAAGAACGTTCCCGAGTTGTTGTCGGCCATCGATATCTCCGTGCTGGCCTCCTATAACGAAGGTTTTTCGAACACGATCCTGGAATCCATGGCGGCGGGTAAGCCGGTGGTCGCGACGAACACGGGCGGCACACCCGAGGCTGTCATAGACGGTGAAACCGGCCTGCTGGTGGCTCCCGGCGATCCGGTTGGCCTTGCCGAGGCGATATATACATTGCTGAGCGACAAAGATCTGCGGCGCAAAATGGGGGCCGCCGGCTCCGCAAGGGTCGCGGCATTTTTTGATAACGGCGTTATGATGGCCAAGCTGCAAAATCTGTACAGCCGTCTTTTAAGGGATGCCGGAACAGGAAGGCGGGCTTTATGATAAGCGACGGTCCGCGGCTTGGTTCTTTTGTCCGGCAGCTGGTCAAGACCGTGCTCGGGACGGTCTATAAATATACCGGCATATCGTTCATTGTGCGAAAAACGTCCAGGAGTTTTAAAATATTCGCCTATCACCGGATCAGTGATAACAGCTTCGATCCGCTGGGCATGAATCTTTCCGCGGAGATATTCGAATCGCATCTGCACCATATTCGCACCCATTGCACCCCTATCTCCCTGGAGACCGCGCTCGATCTCATGCAGGAGGGAAAGGGCTACCCTGAGAATGCCACGGTGCTGACGTTTGACGACGGTTATCGCGATAACTATACGACCGCTTTTCCGTTATTGAAGAGATATGCTATCCCCGCGACCATATTTCTTTCCGCCCAGTCCGTTGATAACGGCCGGCCGCTCTGGTTCGACCAGATAGTCAATTCGTTCAGGGCGACCGACCGCACGGTCGTGGACCTGCGGGAGCTCGATCTTCCGCTCTACCGCCTGAGTTCGTATCAACACAGGAGCGGCGCGGCGATGGGCCTGGCCAACAGGCTTAAATACACAACGCCTGGCGAGAGGGATGAAGCCATCCGCTACCTCGTGGACATAACGGGGACCGCCTGGCAGGAAAACGACGACGACAGCCTGATGCTGACCTGGCCGATGGTCCAGGAAATGGGCGCCGGGCACATATCTTTCGGCAGCCACGGTCTGACCCATACGATACTCACGACCCTGTCCCCGCAGGAAGCCAGGTACGAACTGGCGGGGTCACGAAAACTCATATACGAAAATACCGGTGCGGAACCGACCTGTTTCGCCTACCCTAACGGTAATGAAGGGGATTTCAACGAAAGTATGATGGCGCTGGTCAAAGAGTGCGGCTACCGGGCCGCCTGCAGCCTGATCGCGCACGGCAACAGCGGCGATTCACTTTTCGCGCTTAACAGATACTGCGTTACTAATAGGATGCTCTCCAGTTTTTTAGGCGGTTTTTCCCAGAGCAAACTCGAGTTGGAACTGGAAAAAGAAAGGATAAAATACTTTTTGTCCTTCCGGCCTCTCAGGAGGTTGAAACATGTCTGAACTCCGCGCCATGGTAAAGCAGTCCTCCCATTATTTTATCGCCTACGCTCTCACTATGGCCGCCTCCTTTATATCATTTCCCGTGTACACAAGACTGCTGTCTGTCAGTGACTACGGCGTTCTGGGGGTCATATCCACCACGGTATTTTTTGTGATGGCGGCGGCGAAGATGGGTGTGCAGAACGCGATCATCAGGTTCCATGAAGAAGTTAAACAGAACACGATGGGCGTTTCCCTGCGTTCATATTATTCCACGCTGGTCTTCGGCCCCGTTTTCACGGTCGCCCTGGGCTGTATCTTGTACGCGTTGATCATATACGCGCTCCATCCCATGAGAGAAAGGCCGGAGGTTATGTCATATTTCCTGCTTTCGGCCGTCTGGGTCTTCTTTTTGTGCTCCAACACCATCCTTAAGAACTTTCTCAGGGCCGAGCAAAATACCGCCCTTTTCAATGTCATCAACGTAATTGCCAAATTTTTCTCCCTGATCGTGGGCGTCGGATTGGTGTATTTCGTTTTCAAGTCGCTTATGGGATTATTCCTCGCCTTCCTGATCACTGAATGTATCATCTTTGTATACCTGATGCTGCGCCTGAGCCGTCAACAGCGGATCTCCCTGAAGTATTTTGACCTGCCGTTCTTTAAAAGATCGCTCGCCTACGGTTTGCCGCTGGTAGGTTCGGAAATGACCAGTATCATTCTTAACTCGGGGGATCGTTACGTTATCCTGTTCTATATGAGCACGGCCGCCGTCGGCATGTATTCGGCGGGCTATGATCTGGCCATGTCTGTTATGGAAAGTCTGATATTTCCCCTGAGTTTTGCGATCGTGCCGCTCTATGTGAAGATCCACGCCCAGAAAGGCAAAGAGGTCACGGGAATATTTCTCTCGAATTGCCTGCGGTATTTTATGATGGCGGCATTGCCGGCGCTGTTCGGCCTGAACATGCTGGGCCGGGAAATAACCGTGTTGATAGCCTCGCAGAAATACGAGCATGCCTATGCCGTTATACCCTATGTCTCCTGGGGTGTGCTGGCATTCGGCTTGAGCAGTATATTCAATGCGGGATTATTCATAGAAAAAAAGAATGCGGTCATAACCTACTGGACGGTTATCGCCGGCGTGTTCAATATCGCACTGAACTTCGTGCTGATACCGAGGATGGGGTTTGTCGGCTCCGCTCTGGCCACGCTGGTCGCCTACGTGCTGTTATTCGCCGTGCTTGCCGTGAAGTCTTTCAAATATCTGCCGTTCATGATCGATTACGCCAACATCGGAAAATATCTGGCTTTTTCCGTCGTTATGGCGCTGGTGATAGGGGTTCAGCACTACGGGAAAGCGATCATTTCCCTGCCGGCAAAAATAAGTTCAGGTTTCCTGGTATATACCCTGCTGGTACTGGTCTTTGACCGGGAGATCCGTGAAAGGATCAGTCTATCGCTCTCAGGTAAGGAGATAGTGCATGAAACTGTTTAAGGTCTTGAAGAACCTGCTGCCCGCCCTGCTCAATAAACTGGAGCTGATGGCCCATGATGAATATTCCGTCGCCGAATATTTCAGGAAACAAGGGGTCGTTATCGGGGCACATTGCAGGATCTTCGTGGAAGATTTTGGAACGGAACCTTATTTGATCAAGATCGGCAACAACTGCACTATTACCACCGGTGTCAGGTTCATTACCCACGATGGTTCCATGGGCTTGTTCAGAAAAGAAATACCGGATCTTAACGTATTCGGAAAGATCGAGGTAAAAGATAACAGTTTCATTGGGGTTGGCGCTATCATACTTTATGGTGTCACGATCGGCCCCAACTCCGTTGTCGGCGCCGGCGCGGTGGTTACCGGCGACGTGCCGCCCAACGTGATCGTGGCCGGTGTGCCCGCGCGGGTGGTCTCCGGTATAAAGGAATATAAAGAAAAAAGCATCGCGAAATGGGCGGAGCTCGGCATAAACGGCGACCGTTCGACATGGAAAAAAAAGCTGGTGGAACATTTTTGGGCGCAACCCGGGGGGAACACATAATGGGGCTGGGATTGCATGAATATGTACCGCTCGTATTGTATATCGGCTTACTGCTCAGCGCGCTGTACGCGCTTATATACCGGCCTGCCGTCGGCGTGATCATACTAATACCGGTGTTGCCTTTCATGAGCATTCTTGAAAAGCTGCAACCCTTCCCGTTCGGAAGGAACATTATTAATGTCTGCCTGGTAATGACATGCCTCGGCTGGCTCTTCGGCAGGGAAAATACGGGCGAAGAACAACCGCTGACGACCCCTATGACGGTCCTGATACTTACCTCCTGCATCGCCTTCGTGAACGGTCTCAGTTTTAAGGGATTCTCACTGGCGTATTTAGTGGACTGGAAAGATTATATGCTGCTGCCGCTCATCTGGCTGCTGGTCGTGCAGGCATTAAGGGATAAATGGTGGCTTAAGCTGTTCACGTTCCTTTTGACGGCCGGTGTTGCCGGTGTAACGTATTATTATGTCGGCAGCCTGAAGTGGATGAACCTGGCTCATTTTTCTTACCGGGTAAGGGATGCCTTCCAGGGTCTGTTCCTGTATCTGGGTCCCAACCATTACGGCGCGTTTTTCGTCCACGTCTTTTTCGTATTGTTCGGCCTGTCGCTCTTTGTTAAACCTGCCTGGCAGAAGCTTGTTTTGACGGCATTACTGGGTGTGCTGGTCTACTGCATTATGTACAGTTATTCCCGCGGGGCGTATATGGCGCTCATGGGCGGGCTTATTATCGCCGGGATCCTTAAGGAAAGAAAAATATTGGTTGTGGCCTTCCTTTTTCTGCTGTTCTGGAAGGCGCTGGTGCCTGTTTCGGTCGTAGAACGCGTGACCATGACCAGGGACGACCGCGGTAAGCTGGAAGAGTCCGCCGCCGACAGGGTGATGCTGTGGCAGCGGGCGCTGGATATGTTCCATGAATCACCGCTGATCGGCAAGGGGTTCAACACATTCGCCTACGCCGGTTTCATAGATACCCATAACTATTTCCTGAAAATGCTCGCGGAGCAGGGCCTGATGGGGTTGTCGGCCTTCCTGTACCTGCTCATTTCGGCGATGCGCCTGGCGTGGAAGCTGTACCGGGAAGCCGACGACGAATTTTTCAAAGGCATCGGGTTTGGTTTCGCGCTGAGCGTGTTCTCGCTTATGATAACGAACTTTTTCGGCGACCGGTGGAGCTATCTGTGCATGGGTTCGTATTTCTGGGCCTTCATGGGTATCATGACGCGGTCCTATATGATAAACCGGTCCCAGATAGGGGAAAGGGAAACTGAGACAGTAGAGCAGTTCCCCCACGGAGCCCGGCCTGCGTATGTAACGATAGATGATAAAAAATAAGAGGTTTGCCATGAAAATACTAAATTTGATCAGCAGTTCGGGGTATTATGGGGCGGAAAAAGTTCTGGTGGAGCTGTCTAAGGCGGCATCAGCAGCGCCGGGTATATCGCACACCTACGCGGGTATTATCCGCAACAGCTCAAATCCTCATACGGAGATCTGCGGCGCTCTTGCGGGCTCCGGTGTCACATGCGTAGTGTTTGACTGCGCGGGCAGGTTCGATCTTTCCACCGTGCGCAAGATCAGGAAATTCGTCCGGGATAACGGCATCGGCATCGTCCATTCCCACGGCTATAAATCTAATCTCTTCGCCCTTGCCGCGACGCTGTTCCTGAAGGTCAAACGGGTGACTACCGTGCACAACTGGATATTGACCGACGCAAAAAGCAGGTTGTACAAGCTCATTGACACGCTGACGCTGAAATTCTTCGACCGCATCGCCGTCGTTTCCGCACAGCTGTTAGAGGAGCTTTCCCGCCTGGGCATACGTTCTGACAAAGTAAGCTTTATCGGCAACGGCGTCGGCATTGAAAGGCGCCGGTCCGATACGGCGGCGCTCAGGGAAAGTCTTGGGATCGCCCCTGCGGCCAGGATAGTCGGCACGGTCGGCAGGCTTTCGGGTGAAAAGGGTCACCGGTACCTGATCCTGGCCGCGATGGAAGTATTAAAAGAGTACCCTTCGACCATTTTCCTGTTCGTAGGCGACGGCCCCCTGAAAGAACAATATGTGGCCGAGATAAAGAACGCGGGCCGCTCCGCGAATTTTATCTTTACCGGTTCCAGAACGGATGTGCACGCGCTTTTGTCGATGATGGACGTTTTTGTGCTCCCTTCTTTGACGGAGGGAATGCCCATGGCCCTGCTCGAAGCAATGGCGGCCCGCACCCCCGTGATCGCCACACGGGTGGGCTCGGTGCCTTCCATATTACAGGACCCCTCCGCCGGCCTGCTGGTAGAGCCCGGCGACGCAGCGGCGCTGACGAAAAAAATATGTATGCTCCTGCGCGATTCGGAGCTGTCCAGAACTATCGCAAAAGACGCGTATTATAAGGTCGTCAAGAGTTATTCGGCGAACGTTATGTTCGGCCGGTATGCCAGGATGTATTCGTACTGATATTTCCGGGGGAAAAATGATAATGACGCTATTCCTGCTGTCGGTTGTCTGTATATGGTATGTCTATTTTGGCTATCCCATACTGCTGTGGCTTACGGGTAAGGTGTACAAAAGGCCGGTAAGGAAAAAAAATATATACCCTTCGCTCAGCATGGTGATCTCGGCCCATAACGAAGCGCGCTCTATAGAAGCAAAGATACGCAATTGCCTTGCGTTGGATTATCCTGCCGGGAAACTCGAAGTGCTCGTTGGGTCGGACGGTTCTACGGACGCCACACGGGATATACTGGACCGGTATAACGAACGCGGTATCAAGGCCTTTTACGTGACCCCGAACAACGGCAAGGCGAGCATGCTCAACCTGCTGGTCTCAAAAGCGAAAGGGGAACTGATAGTGTTCGCCGATGCGCGCCAGCGTTTCCACAAAAAAGCGCTGTTGGAACTAGCCGCGAATTTTGCCGATGAAGGCATCGGCTGCGTTACCGGCGAACTGGTATTGGAAAGCCACAAAAAGACCTTGTTCTCCAAAGGGCTGCGCGCCTACTGGGACTATGAGACTTTTTTAAGGCGGCTTGAGAGCCGTGTCTATTCGGTGACCGGCGCCACGGGGGCTATTTACGCAATCCGAAGGAAATTATTCGTTCCTATAGAAGAAAACATTATCCTGGATGATGTCTATGTGCCTTTAAAGATCATCGAACAGGGTTACCGCGCCGTCGTGGAACCGCGTGCCATCGCGTATGATGAGGCCTCGGCGGACCGGCACGATGAATCGCGCCGCAAGCGCAGGACGCTTGCCGGCAACTGGCAGATATTCCTCAGTCTCGCCGGTATGCTGAACCCCTTTCGCAGTCCCGTCGCCGTGCAGCTTTTCTCGCATAAGGTACTCAGGGTGCTATTGCCGTATTTCATAATTTTAGCTTTCGTTTCGAACCTTTTTTTATTGAAAAGTCCTTTGTTCATGGCGGTATTCCTGCTCCAGTCCGCTTTCTATATCGCGGCCGCCCTTGGTCCCTTTGCCGCAAGATTGCGGGTCGGCCTGCTGGCCCTGCCCTATGCCTTTTGCATGCTCAATATTGACGCGATCGCCGGAACGTACGCGTATTTTGCCGGTACCCAGAAAGTTACCTGGTCGCAGCAGTGATAATTCTCACGTTGTGCGTTTGGGGGGTGGGATATGCTTTTTAATTCATGGCAATTCCTGGTGTTCTTTCCCGTCGTGACCGTGTTATGGTTCGTGCTGCCCCATAAAGTGCGGTGGCTCATGTTGCTGAGCGCCAGCTGCGCGTTCTACATGGCCTTCATCCCGGTCTATATATTGATACTTGCGGCGACGATCATCGTCGATTATTTTGCCGGGATCTACATAGAAAACAATGCGGGCCGCAGCCGCCTGTTGTTCCTTGTCTGCAGTATTATCGCCAACGTGGGGTTCCTGGCTTTCTTTAAATACTTCAATTTTCTTAACGGCAATTTCGCCTTCCTGGCCCGCCTGGTGGACTGGAACTACCCGATAAGCGACCTCAGGATCATACTGCCCATCGGGCTTTCCTTCCACACTTTTCAGGCGATGAGTTATACGATAGAGGTGTACCGCGGTCACCAGAAGGCTGAACGGCATTTCGGCATTTACGCGCTCTATGTCATGTTTTATCCCCAGCTGGTCGCCGGACCCATAGAGCGGCCACAGAACCTGATACATCAGTTCTACGAAAAACATTCCTGGGATTATAAAAGGGTCGTTTCGGGCTTACAGCTGATGCTCTGGGGTTTCTTCAAAAAAGTCGTGATAGCGGACCGCCTTGCCGTCGTGGTGAACCACGTGTACGGGAACCCGTCGGATTTCACGGGCCTGCCGCTGATCATGGCGACGGTTTTCTTCGCCTTTCAGATCTATTGTGATTTCTCCGGCTATTCGGACATCGCCATCGGGGCGGCGCAGGTCATGGGCTTTACGCTTATGAAGAATTTCAACCGGCCGTACTTCTCAAAATCCATTGCGGAATTCTGGAAGCGGTGGCATATCTCGCTTTCAACCTGGTTCCGGGATTATCTGTATATCTCGCTCGGCGGTAACCGGGTGGCAAAGTGGCGTTGGCAATTCAATTTATTCCTGACATTTCTGATCAGCGGGCTCTGGCACGGCGCCAGCTGGACCTACGTGGTCTGGGGCGGGTTGAACGGTCTGTATCTTATTTCTTCCCAGTGGACCGAAGGTATTCGCGCTCAGGCGGTAAAGATCACGGGTCTGGACCGTTTCCCTCTGCTGCATAGGTACGTAAAAGTCGCCGTGACATTCTCGCTGATAACGTTCGCATGGGTCTTTTTCCGCGCTAAGAATATGCATGACGCCCTGTACGTGGTAACCCATATGTTCACCGGCATTGCGGGGGGGATATCTTTCAGCAGCCTGATATTCAGCCTCGGGCTGCATAAATATGACCTGGCAATAGCGAGCGCCGCTATTTGCGTGCTTATATTCGTGCATACCCTGCAGCGTGAAGGCAGTGTCAGAAGCCGGTTGAACGCGCATCCGGTGTGGGTGCGGTGGCCCGTCTGGTACGCCTTGATCATGGTCAACATACTGTTCGGTTATTACCGGAACGTGTCGTCGTTCATATATTTCCAATTTTAATTATGAAAAAAGAACTCGGCAGGATCATGTTGTTCATCTCATCCCTCTTGCTGTTGATGCTCCTGATCAGCAGCCTGCTGCTGGGCGGGCTGCGCTCTATCAACAACGGTTATTGGGGCATGTTGAACGATGTTATGAACGGCAGGATAAACAGCGACATCATCGTCTCAGGCTCTTCCCGGGCCATGGTGCATTTTGACTGCGCGCTGGTCAGCTCCCACACGTGCTTAAGCTGCTATAACCTGGGCTTGAACGGGACGGGCCTTGCCATGCAGTACGCGCTGTTGAAGACCTATTTGAAGCATAACAAAAAGCCGTTGGTGCTGGTGCAGGTGATAGATATAGATTCCTTCAGCGACAATGCGTACCGGTTCGAGACCATGATGTATACGCCGCATCTGAAGGAAGAAGAGATATACCGGACCATCTATGAGAGCGACAGTTCCATCTGGCGCAACCGGTATTTGCCGCTGTACAGCTTCGCGCAGTACGGTGTGAGCCTGATGGGGCCGGCCTTCCGCGGGGTTCTGAAAAATTATAATGATCCCGAAGAGGTCCGCTACCGGGGGTATCACCCGCAATACCGGTCGTGGAACTCGGACTTCGATAATTTCGTTAAGAACAATCCCGGCGGCATAACGTATAAGATAAAACCGGAGGCGGTACAAAAGCTTGAGAATATCGTGCAGTTGTCGCGCGCGCGCGGCATAGAGATCGTGCTGGTTTTCGCGCCGGAATATTACCGGGTTTCCGAACTTACCCGGAACAAAAAGGATATCATGAACGTCGTCACGGGGATCGCCGGCAGATATAAAATACCGTTCTACGATTATTCGGGCTCGCGACTGACGAAAAGCACGGATTATTTCTATAATTCACAGCATCTTAACAGCAGGGGAGCCGCGATCTTTTCCGTCGACTTCTCTGAAAAATTGAGACGGCATCTTAAAAATAACATTTCAGAGGTGATCTATGCTAAAAAATAGTACACGCTGGTTCTTCGCGGTCTCGGCATTTCTCGTTTTTATAGATCCAGGCGTATATGCGTTCCAATATATACTGGGCGATACGCTGTATCCCTATTCTTCTCAGAGCCAGCCGGCCAAAGGCGGTTCGTATGTCGACAGCACGTATAACACTACGATAACCAGGTTCACCAACATCGCGGCGGACAACCCGTCGATACCGTCGAACGGCGGCGTAGGCTGCGGCTACAATACGTACAACCCCGTCTCAAATGACGGAACGCACATCATGCTCTACGGCATCAGCAGCGTCCCGGGGATCACTTCTTACGGCTATCAGCTCTACGATATCAACGGCAATTTCATCGCCGACCTCGCCGGTGGGAAGAATAGTTCTCCGTTCGCCTGGTGGAACAGCCAGGACCCGGAACCGAGATGGGACCGCACTGGCAATCACAATACGCGTATGTATTACCGCAAACATATGCAGATGAGATATTTTGACGTCATAACGCACGAAGAAGGGCTCCAGCACGATTTTACCAATGATTTTCCGTCCCTGACGCCGGCGACTGACGGCAACCAGAACGGTACGAACATGCACTATATCCTTTCGCATGAATACGGCGGCTCTTCAACGGACGGCAGGTACTGGGCCTTCTATATCCAGCATTCTAACGGCTCGCAGGATGTGCAGGACTACGTCTTCGTCTACGACATGGTCAATAATACCGTGGTCTCAACTAAAAGCCTTGGCTCGCTCGTGGCGATAAAAGGGACCATGATCTCGCCCAGCGGCAATTATGTGTTGATCAACTGGTACGTTCTGGACAGCTCGGAACGGGCGGCCTCCGACATATACACGCGCGATTTTTCGGTATGGCACCGGTGCGCGCAGGCTATCCCGCATGGGAATTTCGGCTGGACGACGCAGGGCCACGAGGTCTTCACCTGCCTGGACGGCGATAACATCGCATTTACCCGCTGCGATACGGGCGAACGCTTTGATATTTACGATCAGGGAAGCCTGGGGTGGAACGGCAACTGTTTGTTCTCGTATACGGACAAGCACGGCTGGCAGTTCGTCTCCACGTACGCGCAGGATAACAGCGCCTGGTCGTATAACCAGATCTGGGCGCATGAGCTGGACGAGACGAAATATTTAAGGCATTACCTTTCATGGACGGGAAGTCCCTCGACCGGCAGCACAAAGCCGCGGATATGGCGCGTAACGTACACACAGAACGCCGCGAATGTGAGCGGCGGGATCTATTATTATCAGCAGCCGAACGCGCAGATGGATTATGCAGGCACCAGGATCTGGTGGGGCGGCAACTGGCGCAATTCAGGCGGCAGGAGCGAAGTGTATATGTGCACCCTGCCGGTAAACTGGTACACCGACCTTGGCGGTGTTGTGCAGGTAAGTACGGGTACCAGTACCGTGGGTGGTACGGGTTCCGGCACCGGCACGGCCACCGATACCGGTACGGGTACGGGCATCAACGCGAATGATAATACCACTCCTTCCGATTCCTTCGTACGCGAAGGCCAGGCGATAGTGGTAGGGCCAAAGGGCAACAGGGGAATAATAGACCCTTCCCGAGGCGATACGGCCAGGATATATTTCAAAGGTTCGGGCACGGGCAAATTTGAATGCACGATCGTTACCCTGTCAGGCGTGGAAGTCTGGACCGACGTCATGAATAATGTCAGCGAAGGCATGTTCGAATGGACGGCCAAAAATATGCCCTCAGGCGGGTATGTGGTGTATGTGAACGGCCCAGGTTTGAAGGCGAAAAAGAAGCTGGCGATACTAAAATAAGCTTCAGGCATATACAGGATAGTTTTCCGTGTACAGGGAGCATTGCGGCTGAAAATAGCTCAGGATATAATAGGTGCATTCCGGCATTGATATCGGGAAAAAGGAGTAGTTATGAATATATATTTTTTACGAAAGGCGGCCCTGGCGGCCGCCTGGCTGATGTTACTGCCGGGCATGGCATTTTCATTCTCATACACACTGGGCGATACCCTCTATACGTATTCCTCGCAATCCCAACCGGCCAAAGGCGCTTCTTTCATAGACAGTACCTACAACACCACCATAACCAGGTTCACCAACATCGCGGTGGATAATCCTTCCATACCGTCAAACGGCGGCGTGGGCTGCGGCTACAACACGTACAACCCGGTGTCAAATGATGGAACGCGCATCATGCTCTACGGTATTAACAGCGTGCCCGGTATCGCCGCTTACGGTTACCAGCTCTACGACATTAACGGCGTATTTATCGCCGATCTCCATGCAGGGAAAAATAGTTCCCCCTTGTCCTGGTGGAACAGCCAGGACCCTGAGCCGAGATGGGACCGTACCGGTAATCACAACACGCGCCTGTACTACCGCAAGCACATGCAGATGAGATATTTTGACGTGGTGACCAAGGAAGAAGGATTGCAGCATGATTTCTATACCGATTTTCCGACCATGACGCCCGCCACCGACAGCAACTCGAACGGCACGAACATGCACTATATCCTTTCGCACGAATACGGCGGCTCTTCGACGGACGGCAGGTACTGGGCTTTCTATATCCAGCATTCTAACGGCTCGCAGGATGTGCAGGACTACGTCTTCGTTTACGACATGGTGAGCAATACCGTCGTCTCATCGAAAAGTCTCGGTTCGGTCGCGGCGATAAAAGGGACCATGATCTCGCCCAGCGGCAATTATGTGTTGATCAACTGGTACGCTTTGGACAGCTCGGAACGTGCCGCCTCCGATATTTATACCAGGAATTTCTCAACCTGGCACCGGTGCGCGCAGGCTATCCCGCACGGAAATTTCGGTTGGACGACGCAAGGCCACGAAGTCTTCACCTGCCTGGACGGCGATAACATCGCATACACCAGATGCGACACCGGCGAACGTTTCGATATTTACGATCAGGGCAGCCTGGGATGGAACGGCAACTGTTTGTTCTCATACACGGACAAGCACGGCTGGCAGTTCGTTTCCACGTACGCGCAGGATAACAGCGCCTGGTCGTATAACCAGATCTGGGCGCATGAGCTGGATGAGACGAATATTATCTGCGGCATTACGCCTCCTGGACAGGCACACCGTCGACGGGCAGCGTAAAGCCGAGGATATGGCGCGTGTCGTATACGCAGAATACCGCCAACATCAGCGGCGGGATCTATTATTACCAGCAGCCGAACGCGCAGATGGATTATGCCGGCACCAAGATCTGGTGGGGCGGCAACTGGCGTAATTCAAGCGGCAGGAGCGAAGTGTACCTGTGCACGCTGCCCGCGAACTGGCCTACCGACCTTGGAGGCACCACTTCAGGAGACACGACACCTCCCTCGGCCTCCGGCTACAGCCCGGCGAAGGGCGCGGTAAATGTCTCTTCCACGACCAGCATCAGCTTTCACTTGAGCGATACCCAGTCGGGCGTGAACCTGGCCTATACGATCCTGAAAGTGGAACGGGATTACCGTCTATAACGGCGCTAATCCATCTGCCTATGGCAATACCGTTGTTACCGGTTCGCCTTCGGATTATCTTATAAAGTACACAACCTCACCGTACGCCTATAGCTCCACCGTAAGCGTAAGTATCAATTCGCAGGATATCGCCACCCCGGCTAACAGTATGCCGCAGGACTCCTACAACTTCACTATCGCCGCCGCGCCGCTTCCGCCGCCGACGGTGCCAGCCGCGCCTACCGGCCTTGTGGCCGTTGCATTGTCCACCGGCTCCATACGTCTGAGCTGGATAGATAATGCGATTAACGAAACCGGCTACAAAATAGAACGGGGGCCGAATACCGGAAGCTTTACGCAGATCGCGAGTGTGGGCACGAACGCGTTCACGTACAGCGACGGTTCCCTCAGTAACGGCGCCACCTACTATTACCGGGTCAGAGCGACGAACGCCGCAGGGGATTCGGTGTATTCTAACTCGGCCTTCGCGGTAACACAACCGGTCACCATCAACGCGCCATCAAGCCTTGCCCTTACGGTGCTTTCGACCGGTTCGATAGCATTGTCCTGGACGGATAACTCAAATAATGAGAGCGGCTTTAAGCTAGAGCGCAGCGTTAACTTGAGCGATTTCACGCAAATAGGCCTTACCGGTCCCAATGCGACAACTTTTATGGACGGCAGCCTGAGTTATGGGACAACGTATTATTACAGGGTAAAGGCTTATAACAGCCTTACCGATTCCCCTTATTCGAACTTTGCCGTCGGGACCACCAGAATATCGCCGGTTAACGCCCCGACGAACCTGGTGGCTGTTGCCCAGACTTCCGGATCTATCGTGCTTAATTGGGTTGATAACGCCGCCAATGAAGACGGCTTTAGGATAGAGCGCGGGTTCGATCAAAACAGTTTTACCCAGATAGCCGGCCCGGCCGCCAATAGTATCAGTTTTACCGACACCGGCCTTAACTACGGGACCACGTATTATTACCGCGTCAAGGCGTACAACAGCCTTGCGGATTCCAGCTATTCGAACAGCGCGATAGCGGCAACCCTGCCCTACGTTCTGGGCGCCCCCACAAATCTATCGGCGACGGCTATTTCCAGAACGTCCATTCAGCTTTCCTGGAAGGATAATGCGACCGATGAAACGGGATTTGTGCTGGAGCGGATGCAAAATACCCAGACAGGCTATGTCCAGCGGGCGGTGCTGCAGCCGAATACCATCGCCTTTACCGACAGCGGCCTCTATCCCGGCACCCGCTACACGTACCGGCTTAAGGCGT
The DNA here is from genome assembly GCA_963796955.1 of Endomicrobiales bacterium. Lineage (GTDB taxonomy): Bacteria > Elusimicrobiota > Endomicrobiia > Endomicrobiales > JALOBY01 > CAWCNJ01. The sequence continues at coordinate 82,775 of CAWCNJ010000011.1, read as the reverse complement.
ACAACTCTATTGCCGCATCCGGCTATTCCAACGAGGCGGCTGCCGAAACCCGCTACAGCCGTTGGAGATCGCCGGAAGAAGGAGAGATAGCGTTCGGCGAATGTTGCGGAGGGCGACATGAAGGTGGTCGGCCCGCCGGAAAGCAAGGGAATCCTTAACCCGTCGAAGGGGGACACGGCGCGCATCTATTTCAAGGGCTCTGACGTCGGGAGTTTCGAATGCAGGGTCTTTACCTTGAGCGGCCGGCAGGTGTGGGGCACCAGTATGGATGATGTCAGCGAGGGTATGTTCGAGTGGGTGCCCGCCGACGCGGCCTCCGGCGGCTATGTGGTCTATGTGCAGGGCCCCGGCATCAACGCGAAGAAAAAAATAGCTATAATAAAATAGAGCAAAGGAGAACCGGGCATGTCAACAGAATTGCAAAAACGGATCGAGGAACGAGTCGCGAAAATAGGTGTTATAGGGCTTGGGTATGTGGGGCTGCCGCTTGCCGTTGAGTTCGCGAGGGCGGGATTTGAGGTCATGGGTTTCGAAGTTGATAAAAGCAAGGTGGAGCGTATCAATAAAAAAGAATCCTACATTGAAGACGTCCCCGTCGCCGTGCTTGCCGGTCTGGTAGATAAAAAACTGCTTTCTGCAACGGCGGATTTCGGTTTGTTGAGCGGCCGTGATGTCATCATAGTCTGCGTGCCCACACCGCTGCGTAAATCTAAAGACCCGGATGTCTCCTACATAGTGTCCGCCGCCGAAAAGATCGCCGCGGGCCTCAGGGCCGGCCAGTTGATAGTGCTGGAGTCAACGACCTACCCCGGCACGACGAGAGACCTGGTAATGCCCATGCTGGAAAAGAACGGTTTGTCCTGCGGCAGTGATTTCTACCTTGCCTTCAGCCCCGAGCGGGTGGACCCCAGCAACAAAAAATATAACATCAGCAACACGCCGAAGGTGGTCGGCGGTATAACGGAACTGTGCTGCACCCTGGCCGCGGCGGTATATTCAAAAATAGCCGTCCGTGTGATCCCCGTTTCTTCGACGGAAGCCGCCGAAATGGTCAAGCTGCTGGAAAATACGTTCAGGGCGGTAAATATCGCGCTGGTAAACGAGGTCGCGCTGATGTGCGATAAATTAAACCTGAATGTGTGGGAGATCATAGATTCGGCGGCCTCTAAGCCCTTCGGTTTTATGCCGTTCTATCCGGGGCCCGGTATCGGCGGTCACTGCATCCCCCTGGACCCGCAATACCTGTCGTGGAAGCTGAAAACATTGAATTTCTATTCCCGGTTCATAGAGCTGGCAGGCGAGATGAACTCCCGCATGCCCGACCATCTGGTGGATAAGCTCAGTATTGTGCTGAACGAGCAGGGCAAATGCATAAGCCGCTCGAAGATACTGTTGCTGGGGGTCGCCTACAAAAAAGATGTCAGCGACATACGGGAGTCGCCGGCCCTCGACGTGCTGCAGCTGTTGCTGGAGCGGAAAGGAGATGTGGATTACTACGATCCGCATATTTCCCAATTCAAGCTGGAAAATACTACCTACCGGTCCCAGAAGGATCTGGGCGCGATCAATACCTATGACATCGTGATAATAATCACCGATCACTCGGATCTGGATTATGTAAAGATCTCAAAGGAAGCCAGGTTGATTTTAGACAGCAGGAATGCGACAAAAGGCATTGTAAATAAAAATATTCACCGGCTTTAAAATACCTCGATTTTGCTTAATTTGCACTATAAAACTGATAGAATTATCAAGTACTTCTTTAAGTGCGCCCTTGAACTTTCCCTTGCCAATAGTGGGTGAAATGCGGTAACCTTCTGTTACAGCAAGGAGCAACACAATGAGGCGAGGAGTTAGATGTTGAATGCTGTGTCGAAATGTTCAAAAAGCAAAGATCTGGTTGGATGGTAGCGGTAGTGGTATTCGGTTTAACGGTAGCGGTTTGCGGCTCGGTATTTGCCAGCGCGAATCCAGGATGGGTGCTGCTTGAAAAGGTGAGGGAGCTTAACACCGAAGGAATGCTTTCACAGTCTAAGACCTGCGGAAGTTTGAGCGGGGTTCTATACAACCCTGCCTATCTTGGGGTTAACAAACTTCATGAACTTGAATTGGCTTCAGAATCCGGCTTTGCCGATGACAGACTTACCAGAATAATGTACGGCCGCCCTATGTTGGGCGGCGAGGTAATGGCTGGCGCGGCGTATTATGACGCCGGCTCCGTGGACCTCAACTGGGTCGACAATAACACCATGCAGACCCAGACCGTCTCTCTGGAAAAAGACAGCATGGCGATGTTCGCCTACGGAAGGAAGCTATGCAACAATTTATACGGAGGTATAAATATCAAAGCCGCCTCTTCCCAGATAGCGGAGGCGCAGACAGCGAAAGCGTACGCGGCGGATATCGGCGCCATGCTGGAGCTGAGCCCGCATGTTATGTTGTCGGCGGCACTGCTTAACAGCGGAACGGCGACAAAGTTCATAGATGAGAGCGATCCCCTGCCGCAGACCGGTTCACTGGCGGTGTTGTATAACACCAGTCTGGGCCAGCATATGTCGCTCGCCATGGGCGCCGGCGCAGCCAACAGCCTGGTTAACGGCAAAAGCACCTACACCACCGGGGCATCGCTCAGATACGGTGCGGTAAGTGTGAACGCGGATTGCTCGGTGCAGGATTCACAACAGTCCCTGACGTACGGCGGCAGTGTGAATTTCGGCAACTATATGTTCGGACTGTCCTTCACCCAAACCTCGTATATAGACAATATACAGAGGCTCACTCTTGGGGTACGGTTCGGTTCTCCCAAACAAACTTCAAAGTAATAGCATAAGCAGGCTATAGCCCGGGACGATAGATCCATATCGTTCCGGGCTTATGTTATTTTTAGAGCTATGTCATACATTAGAATATATCTATATATTGTTTATGGCATAAGTTAGAATTGTTGGTTGTCATGTCTTTAAATATGTACATTACAAAAAAATATGATTAATCAAAATGTTTTGATGCAACATCAAGTAGTATATAAAAACACATTTCACATTATTTTCACAACTATTCTATAAATAGTACACAACGCGAAAGTAGTATAATAATGACAAAGTTAGAATTTATCTATTGAGGCAGACCGGGAAACCATGAAACTTCTTTCTGAAATACTGGACAAAAAGAACTTCAAAAAACTTGTTATGGAATGCGGGGGCCAAAGGGTCTGGGTGCCGAAATACGGCAGCAACGGCACCCACGACAGGGAGTATTTTGGTATACGGAACAGATCGATAATATGCTTTCGTAAACAGGGGATGACCGTCAAGCAGCTGGCAAAGAAATTTAAATTGTCCATCAAAAGCATCTATGTGGTAATAAACCGGGGGAAATACGGAAAAAAAATAAGTCCTCCCAATAGCGCTGCCCAGGGTGAGATCAATCAGCAGGATGGGCAGTAAAAGCCTAATTATTCATGTTATTAGAAAATTTGTAAACGGTTACAAAACATGCAATTTACCGTCTTAAAATTTTGGGCCGGTACCTGTTTCTAATGCAGTGCCAGAAATTAGAATGGAAATATGCCGGTACATTTGATATGATTGGCATTCAGCCGTTAAAGTATATAATACACGCAAAACACTGTTGAATTGGTTGCGCTTGGGGAGAGGAAAAATATGAAACCGGTGCTTTTAAGCAAGGTTCTATTGGGTCTGATATACGGTTTTTGCGGTTTTTATATTTGCGCTTTCGCATCTGACAATGCGCGGCCGGCCAATCTTTCACTGGTTGATACTTATTTCGGCTGTGCCAGCGAAAATTCCGCAGACCTTAACGCCCGTTCAAAATGTGCCGCTGATCCTGTGGTCGCCAGTCTGCAAAAAGACATAAATACCCGGTTCGGGGAGCGTCGATCTCCGGCCAAAATTCGTCCCGCGAAAAAAACAATCATTTCGTTCCGCCGAAGCTATACTGCTGCTTATCGGTCTTGCCGCGCTTTTCTTCCAGATATCCGTTACCTCGTACGCCAAATTAAGAAGGGTACTGGACATTGTCTTGTCTTCCCTGGCTCTTATTGTGACCATGCCGGTAATGCTGATTGTCGCCATTCTCGTTAAACTTGATTCTCCGGGTCCGGTGCTCTACAGCCAGATCAGGGTCGGCCTTAACCGCAGGGGTATCGCCGGCTGCAGACGCAGCGAAAAGGGGCGTCGTTCGGATGACCGAAGGGACGATAATAAGCTCGGTTCGTTGTTTCGCATCTATAAGTTCCGCACCATGCGCAATGACGCCGAAGCAAAGGGAGCCGTCTGGGCCTCAGTTTCCGACAATCGGGTAACGCGCCTCGGTAAATTTCTCAGAAAGACCCGCCTGGATGAATTGCCGCAATTCTACAACATTCTCATGGGTGACATGAGCGTTATCGGGCCGCGGCCGGAACGCCCGGAATTTGTCCAGCGCCTTAATGAAAGTATCAACTCCTTCGGAAAACGCTGCAACGTAAAACCCGGCCTCACGGGCCTGGCACAGGTAAGATATAGTTACGCCTCCAGCATAGACGATACTAAAAAGAAGGTAAAATATGATCTTATATATCTTGAGAAGCGGTGTCTGCTTCTGGACATGAAAATATTTTTCAGTACCTTTAAAACTGTGTTGTTCGCCCGCGGGGCCCGTTAGAAAAGCCGGCATCTGCTCATCTCGTCTTAATGGGGAATATTTTGCGAAAAGAAGAAGTTCCGATGGGATTTTGGCGATTGATGCTCTTAACCATAAGATCGTTGTACACCCGTCCCGTTATCCTTGTGCCGTTCATTCTGGTGTTTTTGATAGACCTTGTGCTCGTTGCGGCGATAGTGCTGGCGCCGTTCGTTCCGCAGTTGAACGCGCTCGCTTCTTTGATAGCTGCGCTCTGGGGCGAGCCGTACCTGCATTATCCCGCCATATACTCGCTGCTGCCTGAATTGTTCAATCACATTAAGAACATCGAAAATTTTACGCTGGGCGCCCTCTTCGTCGGTGTGGCGATATCGGTGATCAATCAGACGAACGCCGGCAACCCGGCCGGATTCGTGTTTTCCCTGACCAAGGCGTACAGAAAATTTTTCAGGATCGCGATCGTATGGGGCATAATGATACTGCTGGCTTCCGGCGCTGTACGGGCCGCAGGCGCTTTGACTGATTATGTGGCATCCGGTAACGTGGTTTTTTGCGCGGAATATATTCTGCTGCTTCTGGTTCAGGCCCCGTTCATTTTCGCGATTCCTGCGATCGTCGTAGAAAACAGAAAACTGCCGGATTCTATCGCTCGCTCGTTCAGGATTTTTTTGAAAAACCATGTTACCGCTATCCTCATTGTCCTGTTTTCAGGTCTCATCTTTACACCTGTCTATTACCTTTACAACAAAATACCCGCTTTCTCGATGTCTGCATGCCCTGAATCCACGTTGTATGTTGTCGCCGCGCGCATCCTGCTGGCGGGTATACGGGACGTATTGCTTATAACATCCGCCACTCTATTATTTCTTGCCGTCCGCAAAACAGAGACAGGCCCGGGAGCCACAGATGTGCAAGACATATCTTAAAATATCAGCTATACTTACAGGGTTACTGTTTTTTTCAGGCTGCCTTGACAAATACACGGCTGAGAAGGCGTTGTGGAAGGTAAATTTTGACCATGCGAAAACGATCCGCGATCCGCGTTCTGCCGACGCAGCAGAGTTCAGTGAAACGGTAAAAGCCCTGCGGCTGGCGGCTTACAGTAATCCCGGCTGCGAAAGGTCCGGAAATGCGTTGTTCACGCTGGTCCAGATGTATATGCAGGTTGGCGATCTCGCGCGAGCCAGGGAAGAACTGCTTAACATTGTAGGCAGGTTCGACCGGCCGGATATCTGGCGCAACGCGGTGATATACATGGGCAATCTGCGCAAGGCGCAGCGCCCGGCGAAGATCGCCGCAAAAGCGGTCAACGACGATCCGGAATTGGCGGCGGAACCGTACATGGCCGTCAGTAGAAGCCTTTCGCAGGGTAACCTTAACGAGGCGGCACAGGGATCGATCATGCTTATCAAATCCAACCCGGAAAATCGGGAGCTTAACAGCGAGGCGATCTTTGCCGTTGGTCTCAGCTTCGAAAAGGCCGGACAGTGGGAAAACGCCCTTCAGTTGTTCAATACCATAAAAAGCATTTACCCGGATTCCGTCGAAGCCATGGAGTCTTATCTGATAGAAGCGGTGCATTACTCCGGTACCGGGCAACCGGCGATGGCTGAGGCATCGCTTGACGGGGCTGTTGATGTTTATAATAAAGCCGCGTCCGGCAGGGATACATTTGTAGTTTCAACGGCCTGCGACTTCAGGGATATCGGTTGTGCCATGCAAAAGAACAAAAACAAAGGCAGGCTCTAACATGAAAGAACGATCAGGTTTGTTGGTTTCAGCCGCTATGGGAATGTGCGTGGCTCTGCTGGTTGCCGCATGCGCACATGTACCGGCAAAGAACATCCCGCAGAAGCCCCAGACGGATGCGGCGGCGGATGCCGCGGGCTCGGTCACCGATGATTATATTCTCGGTCCCGACGACATTCTAAAGATCACTACACTAAATCATCCGGAATGGAGCGGTGACTATCTGATAGACCCGGCGGGGAAGATAACCATCCAATCACTCGGTGAATTTACCGCGGACGGCCTGGTTAAAGGGCAATTGGTGAAGGTATTGACCGATAGATTGAGCCAGTACATAAACAATCCTCAGGTAACCATCGGCATCACAAAATATTCCAGCGAGGTAGTGTACGTTTTTGGAGAAGTGGCGCGGCCCGGAAAATACGCAACAGACGGCAAACGGCTTACGGTGCGCGACGTGCTGATAAACGCCGGCCTGCCCACCAAGACCGCGGCGCTCAGCCGTACCTTCATTATCACCGCATCGCGCGGGAAACCAAAAAAACGCGTGGTGAACATGGACCGCGTACTTAACCACGGCGAATTGAAAATGAACATAGAGGTGAAACCAGGGGATGTTGTCTACGTGCCGCAAACCATTCTCGGCATGATAGGTGATTTTATCAGCTCCTTATTAAGCCCGTTATCCTCGGCAGGCTCGGCCAGGATCGCAACAGGAACCTATTAATGGAAACGACGAACAACGACATCAACTGGCAGTACATCCTCGGCAGGATAGTTGGGCAAAAATATCTGCTCACCATCCCGGTCGCGTTGTCCCTGGTGCTTTCGGTGATCGCGGCATACACGATACCGAAGCAGTATGAATCTTACGCCATGATACTACTGGATAAGCAGAAGATAAACGACCCGCTCGCAACAAAAGAAAATGGTTCCAACTCCCCCGCGCTGGAAGACGAACTCGGCATATTATCAAAACAATTGTATTCCTATCCACGTTTGATGAAGCTTGCTCAAGACCTGCATTTAGGGGACGACATAAAATCACCCTTGAAACTGAACCTGCTTGTAGAAGGCATGAAAAAGCGCATTATCGTTGAGCATGCTTCAAAAGATCTTTTCAGGATCAGTTTTCGCGACGGTGACCCTCAGGTGGCCTATAAAGCCGTCAATATAATGGTTGACGACCTTATCAATGAAAGGGAAGAAAAAAAGAAGCTGAACGCGCAGGATGCCATAGCCTTTTTCACGGAACAGCTTAAGATCTATAAACAAAAACTTGAGGGTTCTGAATGGAATTTTACCGCCAGCAAGGTTGAGACGGAACTGCGCCTGGCGCGCAACCGTAAAGAATTGCTGGAATCAAAGATGAAGAAAGTTTCCCAGATGGTGCCGTCCCAGATAACCAAGGAACAAAGCCCCTTGCTGGTGCGGCTGCGCCAGCAGCTGGCAGATACCCAGGACCAGCTGGCCCGCCTGATGGTGGACGGCAAGGAAGATAACCCCTGGATCCTGGAGCTGAAGAAAAAGAGTAACGATCTGGCAAAAAAGATCAATGAAGAAGAGAGCAGAGATACGGTAAAAGAAAGTATTTCCCTGATGAACCCGCTGTATATGCAAACTGAGCAGGACCTTAAACAGGTCGATATGGAAATAGAGTATTTGAACAAGCGCAAAGCCGAGCTGGAGATAAACGGCACGACCGCCGTTAAACCTGTGCGGGAAGATGAGCTGGTGACCATGGAGCGCAACAAGCAGGTGGACGAGGATATTTATCAGCTGCTGCTGAAACAGATGGAATCAGCGTATGTTTCCCAGCACCTGCAGGATTCCGACAGAGACGAAAAATTCAGGGTCATAGAAAGCCCCAGGGTCCCCCTGTCGCCGATAAAACCTAAAAAACCTGTCGTCGTATTCGCCGGTCTTATGATCGGTATCGCGATAGGCGCCGGCCTGGTGCTTATCGTAGACCGGTTTGATACTTCCTTTCTCACCGTCGATGATGCCGGTAAAGGCCTGCCGCAGCCGGTCATCGGCGCCATTTCCAATATGATACTGAACGTCACCCGCAAAAGATCAAAACTAAGGAAATTGAAGGAAAAAATCCTCGCGTTGAAAAGTGTTCTCTTTCCTTGAGATAGTGCCCTCATGGCCGATAAAAAAAGCGCATGGTGAACTGTCGGCGTATTTAATAACCCACAACGACCCGCTCAGTAAAGTCTCGGAAGAGTTCAGGGTTTTAAGGACTAACGTCAGCAACCTGTTGTCGGAAAATAAACAAAAAGCGGTCATGATGACCAGCACTCTTAAAGGCGAGGGTAAAAGCCTTGCTTCCTCGAACCTGGCGATCTCTTTGGCAAATAATTCCTTGAAAACCGTGTTGGTGGACTGCGACCTGCGGCGCGGGTCGGTGCACACCCTGTTCAATATCGCGCGCGCACCGGGCCTTTCGGAACTCTTGAAGGGCAAGATCGATGTGGATTCCGTGCTTGCAAGCTCGGCTGTTGAAGGCCTGAGCATTATACCGCGCGGTCATGCGGTTTCCAATCCTTCAGAACTGCTTGACTCAAAAGAATTCTCCGCGTTGCTCGCGACGCTTAAAGAGCGTTTTGATGTTGTCATATTCGATGCGCCGCCGGTGTTGAACCTTCCCGACTCCTGCATTATCGGCAAGTATGTGGACCGGTCTTTTATGATAGTGCAGATGGAGCATACCCAGAGAACGGATATTTTAAACGCTTACCATACCCTGCACAAATGTAAAGTGGCTATATCCGGCTTTGTTCTAACGAAGGTTCATAACTACATGCCAAAATATCTGTACGATTCGTACTACGGAGATGATATTTATTCGGATTCCATACCTGTAAAGGGAGAGACACTGTGAACAATATTCGTTTAGCGGCGATCGCCGCGATGGTGTGCGTTGGAGGTTCTTTCCCTTCTTTTGCCGCCGATAACAATCTTACACCGACCAGCGTCCGTATTTTCGATCTGGTAAAAGATGCACGTTCTTCCGCAATGGGCGGCGCGTATACGGCTGTCAGCGACGATTCAGGCTGTTTGTATTACAATCCTGCGGGGCTCGCGTTGATAGATAATATAGAAGTGCCCGCGCAGCAGAACGTTCTATTCGGTAAAGTTAATCAGTATTCGGCGGGTTTCGTGTACAGCCTTCACGACCTGCGCACCGATAATCTGGCAAATACCGGCACTATCGCCGTGTTTTATGATACATACGACCAGTCCAGTCTCCCGCGCGGGGATGAAAACGGTAACTTCCTCAGCGACCCAAAGGCGACCGGTGAACTGATGAGCGGTTCCTACGGCACGACGGTCTTTGACGGTGAAACCGCCGGTAAATTTATGATCGGCGCCACTCTCAAGCTGTACAAGGAACAGGTGCTCGGTACCGACTACAACTGGCAGTCGTATGATGCCGGCTTGCTCTGGAACGAAGCGCACTGCCCCTTGTCGGTAGGCGCTTCCGTCGGCAATATAAGCAAGGATACCAATAACCCGAATATTAAAACAGAGGTGCCCCAGACCGGCAGGCTGGGTTTGGGCTATGGTTTCTTCAATAAACGCCTTACCTTGAGCACCGACTTTATAAAAGCGATCAACGATGATGCGCGCTATGCCTGCGGTGCCGAATACAATGTGGTCGGGCCCATACTGCTGCGTGCCGGTTACCGGTCTAATAGTGCAAACGTAAATAACTTTACCGGCGGCGCCGGCATATGCCTTAAGAACGTGGATCTGTTCTTTCTCTACGCGCGGGAGATCTGCGTGGATTACGCCTATACTTCCTTTATTACTGCCGGCGATGTACAGTATGTAAGCATCAATATCAAGCTTGGCGCGGACTGAACTAATATACTTGAAACCGGGAGGAACAAAATGTACGAAGTGCTAAAGAAGGCGATCCAGAATAAGAAGGCAAAAATAGGCATAATAGGCCTTGGGTACGTCGGGCTTCCGCTGGCTACGGAGTTCGCCAAGGCGGGCTTTGCAGTTATGGGTTTTGAAGTTGATGCGACCAAAGTAAAAAATATCCAGGCGAAGAAGTCGTATATCGGCGATGTTGCTTCTTCGGTATTAGCGCCGCTGGTGGATGCGAAGCTGCTCAGCGCGACCACTGACTTTGGAAAACTAAAGGGGCAGGATGTGGTGATAGTTTGTGTGCCGACGCCGCTGCGCAAATCAAAAGATCCGGATGTGTCTTATATTGTATCTGCTACCGATAACATTGCCAAAACTCTGCGTAAAGGCCAGCTGGTGATACTGGAATCCACTACGTACCCCGGCACGACCAGCGAATTGGTAATGCCCATGCTTACCGCCGGCGGCCTTAAATGCGGCACCGACTTTTTTCTCGCCTTCAGCCCCGAACGTGTGGACCCCAGTAACCCTAAACACACCGTAAGCAATACCCCGAAGGTTGTCGGCGGTATAACAGCTAAATGCGGTGACCTGGCCGAGCTGACTTACGCGAATATTACGGAGATCATTAAAAGGGTCTCCAGCACCGAAGCCGCGGAAATGGTTAAACTGCTTGAAAATACGTTCCGCGCCGTTAATATAGCGCTGGTCAATGAAGTAGCGCTTATGTGCGACAAGCTTAAGCTGGATGTGTGGGAGATCATTGATGCCGCAGCCTCAAAGCCCTTCGGTTTCATGCCGTTTTACCCGGGCCCCGGCATAGGCGGCCATTGCATCCCGCTGGACCCGCACTATTTGTCCTGGAAGCTTAAAACACTGAACTTTTATTCCCGCTTTATTGAACTGGCCGGCGAAATGAACTCACGCATGCCGGAACATGTGGTTCAGCTTATCGTTGATGAAGTCAACGCACGCGGCACATCAATATTAAAGGCTAAGATACTACTGGTCGGCATGGCTTACAAGAAAGATGTAAACGATGTGCGCGAATCACCGGCGCTGGATATCTTCCAGCTCCTTATGGATCGCAGAGCCGATGTGCGCTATTACGACCCGCACATCCCGTCTTTCCGGTGGAAAAAAGCGTTATAAAATCGGAAAAGAACCTGAGCAATGCAGCCAAGTACGATGCGGTAGTCATAATAACCAATCACTCCTCCATTGATTATGCGGCATTGGTTAAAAAATCTAAACTTGTTATTGACACCAGGAATGCCACTAAGGGTATTCAAGCTAAGAACATTGTTAAATTGTAATTCAAAAATCAATGAGAAGTTGATTAAATTTTTTTTCACAAACCATTGACATTAAGTATGGATTCTGTTACCTTTTAGGGGGGTGTTTTCTATAAAAGGTATATCAAATCCATGAATATGTTTCAAAGAATCGTCGTTTTCTTAACATTTTTACCGATCCTTGCCAATTGTTGTTATGCCGATTTTGGCGTTTCCGGCTGGGGAATATTCAGAATGGTTGATTCCGCCCAGTTCGGCGGTATATCCATTACCGCCCCGGATAACGGTGACATAACCGGCGTATTGTACAATCCGGCCATATTGGGCATGACGGGCTCCCGCGAGATATCCTTCATTTCAGGTCAGGGCGTTGCGGGCGACAAGTTCGGCAGCGCCATATACGCTCAGCCGCTGAATAAAAAATGCATGATCGCCGCTGGCGGCGCGTATTATGACGCCGGCCAGGTAGAGCTTAACTGGATAGATAACGGTGTGCTTAACAGCGATACCGTTAGCGCCCAGAAAGATACACTGGGCTTTATTTCCCTACAGCGGATGCTGGGCGACAGCTGGTCTGTGGGCGTAACGCTGAAGGGCGCCAGCAGCGTGCTTGCGCAACGCTACTCTGCCAATGCCTACGCAGCCGATGCCGGGCTTATGTATTCGCCGGCAGATAATTTTGCCATGTCTCTGGTAGCGCAGGATCTGGGCTCGGCGACCGCGTTCATGAACAAGGCGGACCCGTTGCCGACCGGTTATTATGCCGGCTGCGGCTATATATTGCAAACTCGCTCATTGTATTTCATGCCTGCCGTCGGGGTAACGTATCTGGCGAATGACCGCGAATCTGTGCCGGAGGCCGGTTTAGAGATCGGTGGCAACATGCTTTCTTTGAATGTAGGCTACAGAAGCTATACCGGCGAGTCTACCATTCACATTGGCATACAGATATCCTGCGGCGATATTACCTTCGGCTACGCCTTTCTTCCGGGAGCGAACCTGGACCCTGTGCAGAGGTTGAGTGTAAATTATCGTTTTAAACCCGCGCCGGCGCCTGTGGTAAAGCCGGTCCCTGTTAAAGTAGTTGAAGTAGAAAAGCCTGTTATCAAACCGACCCTGAACCAACCGGTCTCAAAGCAAATAGCATCAAAGGCAAGACAGACGGGTAAAAAACAGACAACAAAACCTGCCGTTAAGAAGACGAAAGTAAATAAGGTAAAAGACGACAGCGAAGATGCCAAACCGCAAAAGCAGCCCAAAACACTTTCGGATTATTAATGTTGTTTTTGGGCGTTGACCGATTGACAGCAATGTTTTAGTTTTTGATAATTGTTGAAATTGTTGCTAACCTCATGATCAAGGGGAATCCATGAAAAAAATATTAGTTACCGGCGCTGCCGGTTTTATTGGCTCTCATCTGTCTAAAAGACTGCTGAAGGACGGCGAGCAGGTTGTCGGGTTGGACAATTTGAACGATTATTACGACGTTAACTTGAAATATAACCGTCTGAAACAAATTGAGGGCAACCCAAACTTTACTTTCGTAAAGGCCGGCCTCGAAGACCGATCAGCGATAATGGAACTGTTCAAAAAAGAACAGTTCCATACCGTAGTCAACCTGGCTGCCCAGGCTGGAGTTCGTTATTCCATGGAGAACCCTTACTCCTATATAGACAGCAACATAGTGGGCTTCATCAACATTCTTGAGGCGTGCCGCCACAACGGGGTAAAACACCTGGTGTACGCATCCTCCAGCTCGGTTTATGGCGCCAACACAACAATGCCTTTTTCAGTTCACGACAATGTTGACCATCCTCTTTCTCTTTATGCAGCTACAAAAAAAGCCAACGAACTTATGGCTCACACCTACTCAAACCTGTATAACTTGCCAACTACCGGCCTTCGGTTCTTTACGGTATATGGACCCTGGGGCCGTCCGGACATGGCTCTGTTCAAATTCACGCGCTCAATCCTCGAAGGCAAAACCATAGATGTGTATAACAACGGCAACATGCAGCGCGACTTTACGTTCATAGACGACATAGTTGAAGGCATAACCCGCGTAAGCAGGCTGAGCCCTGCCCCCAACCCTGCCTGGACAGGCAAGAAACCAGATCCCGGCACCAGCTTCGCCCCGTACAAGGTTTACAACATCGGCAACAACAATCCGGTAGAATTAAATCACTTTATCTCTGTTATAGAAGCCAATCTCGGCAAAAAGGCAATGAAAAACTTCATGCCCTTGCAGCCCGGCGACGTCCCTGCGACCTACGCCAACGTTGACGACCTTATGACCGACGCTGGTTTCAAACCCGCCACCTCAATAGAAGACGGTATAGCCAGATTCGTAAAATGGTACAGGGAGTATTATAAAGTTTAACACCTAACAATTCTGAAAACGAACCGTAAAGCTGGGGCGGGTGGTTGAGGGCCTTTGGGCTTCTGCCTGTTGAAACAAAGAATTATGATTGAAGACCGATGATTGAATCGAAAAGGAATGTATGCGATCTGATATAAATTTAGGTTATCTGGGCGGCGTTTCCGACAACCATTATGCCGCCCTGAAACAACACTTCGCCTCCATCGGTAAAGAGATACACCGGTTTGAAGAGTATTCGAACAAAGAGTACTATGAAAAAGCATTTAAAGCTCACCCCTTTAAATTGTGGCAGGCATGGTATAGAATATCCAACAAGATGTTCGGTGTTAGCGATGAGCAATATAGAAGCAAAATATTAGATTTTGTTGACAAAGGCGGTATCAATTGCGTCTTATCGTACTGGGGCTTGATTCCTGCCAAAGATATAATCGCTTTGAAAAAGGCAAGACCGCAAACAAGGGTGATCCTTAATATCTTATGCCATCCGATGGGGCTGACAAGCGCAAAAATTACATTCCAAAATACCTATTTCAAATATCTAACCAAATACCTTGATGGTGTAATCTATTCAAGCGATGCAATGAAAAAATATTTCGACAAAAATATTTTAACCGGCGATACAATGCCGGGAATCGTCTTGAGCCCGCTTATTTCTGTCGATGATTTTTCAGATAAAATGCATGATCCATGCCCAAATCAGCCCAATATTGTGTTTCTCGGCCGTACCGACTGGTGGGATGCTCAGCCGAGCGATAACATGAGGGATATTTTTAATTCTATCTTACAATCCAAAATCCATCTTTACCATTGCGACCAGGGTGAAAAATTCCAGCCTTCCGAGTACCGTCATCTTTTCCCTCCCATGAAAATGCCGGTGCTTAAAAATTTTGCGACGCAGTTTGACGTCTCCCTGATGATGTATAACCTTGATGCCTGCAAAAGGGATGACCGATATAGGATTACTATCCCAGATCGTCTTATTTCAAGCGTAGCTGCAGGTATCCCCGTTGCAATTCCCCGGGAAGGATATGAAGCCTGCAAAGATTACTTAAAAGAATACAAAGCCGTGCTGGAGTTTGATACAGTTCATGATTTGAAAGAGCAGTTAAACGACAGAAAGAATATTGACGAACTTAAGCGAACAGCCAGAGAAAATAATCGCAAGTATATTGATGGTTCACATGTGAACGAACTTTATGATTTCATTAAGCGCGTCATGGAAAATAAGGATTGAATGATGCCGGAATTATTGAACGTAAGACTGATAACCAATGAGGATGATTTCCTTAATATAAGAGAACAGTGGAATGCTCTACTTGCCAAATCCACATCAGATGCAATTTTTCTTACTTGGGAATTTCAGTACACATGGTGGCAGTCATATAAAACTGATAAGGAATTAACAATAATTCTCGTAGAACAAGACGGCAAAATAATCGGCATTGCTCCGCTTTATGCTGCATATGGCCGCGTTCTTAGCATTACTAAAAAGAAGCAGGTGGAAATAATAGGCGGGCATGGTGCATTCTTTGAAAACCTTGATTTTATTGTTGAACGCGGCTGCGAGGAGATGGTTTTAAGAGAAATTATCTCTTTTTTATTTTCCAAAGATTTTCCAAAATGGGATATTATATTTCTTTCTGCAATAAGGGAGACCTCTGTTGTAATGCCGCTGTTTCAATCGTTATTAAAGGAGAAGCGGATTCACAATAGTGCAGTGAATACCCGTGAAAGCCTTATAGTACAGCTGCCCGATACGTTCGAAAACTATGTCGGCGCTATGTCAAAGAATACCCGCAATGGCGTAAAATACTCCGTGCGGAAATTCGAAAAACTTTCCGATATTAAACTTGAAGTTGTGCAGCATAACGCCGACATTCAGTCTGTGTTTGATGATTTTGTGCAAATACACCAAAAGAGGCAAAGCGTCCTGGGTAAGGAGGGAAGCTTCAGAGTTACAAGGAAGGCATACAACACTTTTCATAAGAGAATTGTCGATTTGATTGAGCCGTTAGGGTGGCTGTATTTTGTATTTCTAAAGCAGGGGAAAACTAACGTAGCCGCATACTATAACTTTTTGTACCATAATAAAATGAGTTCATATGCAATCGGTCTTAATCCCGACTTTGCCCAATATAGCCCAGGTAAAGTGTTAATGTACAAGCTGATAGAACAATTATATACCACTCATATTCGTTGCTATGACTTTCTCAGGGGCACTGATGAATATAAATATCATTGGACAAAACATGTAATAAAAAGCTCTGACCTCGCGGTGTGGAGAAGCCATGCGATATATCGTGCGATGTCAATAGAGAAAGGTCTGCGAAGTCTCCCTGGAAAGGTTAGTTTATTTAAAAACGTTGCTAACTGGTTTTACGGCAAAATGATAACAAGGGAAGATTCTTGAGGAATAGGACTGAACCATGAATTTTCGTAGTGTTACAAAGAACATTTTATACCGTTGTGCCTATGGTGCGGGCATTACTGCTGTTTCCGCACGGATATTTAAAGAGATATATGGCTTGCCTGTTAAAATTCTTTTCTCGCACAGGATAATTGATACTACAAATCCAAGTTTTGATATTCTTCGCGAACTTGGTAATTTAACAGTCGATGATTTTGAGAAAAGGATAAAGTATATTCACAAACGGTATTCCATCATTTCAATAGATGAGTTTGCGGATTATATGCGTACCGGGAAAAAACCGCGCTCGTTGGCGCTAGTACTTACTTTTGATGACGGTTATCGGAGCATGTATACAAACGTTTTTCCTTTACTTAAGACATATAACATACCCGCAACTTTCTTTTTAACAACCGGAAGTATTGAGGATAAAACGGTATTATGGCACGATCGCCTTATGCATATAATTGCAAAAAGCCCTGTAAGATCATTTGAGTTCCCGGTGGGTTCCGGCGGTAAATATTCATTAAACACTTTGCAGGAACGTGCTAATACGTACAACCGCATTAAACCCGGTTTGAAATATCTTTCGGAAGCTGAAAGGACAAACCAAACAAACCTGTTGTCAGCGTTTCTACAGGTTCCACTTGACGATATAGGTGATGCCTACCGGATGATGACATGGCAACAGATAATGGAGATGTCTGCGTCGAGCCTGGTAACATTTGGTGGGCATACGGTAACACACCCTATATTAACAAGGGTCGGTTCTCAGCAAGCTCAAAACGAGATAATGGATTCAAAGAAAAAGATCGAGTCTGAGCTTGGAGGTGTCGAGCTCAAATATTTCGCTTATCCTAATGGCAAGCCGGAAGATATTAACGAGCAAATAAAGAACCAGTTAAAAGATGCTGGCTATTCCTTGGCATTTACAACATCACAGTTCACTGCCGATACATATGATTCTTTTGAAATTCCTAGATATGGTCTGGAATCAAAGCCATTTTTCATGTTTGGTCTAAGGATGTCTGGCTTTTTTGATGTTCTAAATCGTGCAAATGAGCAAGTTGAAAAACTTGAAACAATTAAACGCAAAATATCGATTGACCGGGGTTTGAGACACTGGCTTCCGCAACATCTTATGGGAAAAATGAAAACAAAGGTAAAATATGATGATAATGCACCTGTTCACATCATGATATGTGTAGCCGACCATTTTGAACCGTTCCATGGAGCGGATAATGTTATGGAAGCGGCCGAAAAGATAAAAATATGGTCAGAAAAATACCCGATGATCGCTGATAGATATTCAGACTCTGATGGAGTTAAACCACAACACACTTGGTTTTATCCACCTCATCATGATTCATGCTTCTTAAAAGATATTGTAGAGCTTTGTAAGCGCGGTTATGGAGATGTTGAAATGCACCTTCATCATAACCAGATGGATCCTTTTCCAGATACGGCTGAAACTTTACGTACTAAGATAATGAAATGTGTCGAAGATTATTCAAAATATGGAATATTTTGTTTACCGGACGGAACTAAGAAGTTCGCATTTGTTCATGGAGACTGGTCTTTAAATAATTCCAGAGGTCCGGAATACTGCGGGATCAATAATGAGACTGATATACTGGGTAGTTGTGGATGTTTTGCTGATTTCACTTTTCCTTCGCTTGGTGCGGCACAGCCTTCTGTGCTGAATAAGATGTACTACATAAAAAATGGATTGAACAGGGCAAAATCATATAATCATGGCAGAGAAGTAAAAGTTGGAGGAAAATCTGAGGATGAATTTCTGATGGTACAGGGAGTTATTGGTCTAAGGAAAAAATTTAAAAAATATAGAGTTGCTATCGAATATTCAAATATAGACGAAAAGGATAAATTATCAGCTGAACGAATGGACTTTTTGATAAAGAATGCTGTCAGGATCAAAGGAATGACGAACTGGTTGTTTATAAAGTTGCATACTCATGGTGCAAAGAATAGCGATTTTGATTCTGTAATTGGATATTCAACTGAGCTGATGTGTGATTATATGGAGAAAAACTTCAAGAATGTCAAAAATTACCATTATCATTATGTAACTGCAAGGGAAATGTACAATATAATAAAAGCAGCGGAAGCTGGGATGTTAGGAAATCCAAATCAATATAGGGACTTTGAGATCCCAAAATATGTGTATAAATAGATTACAAAATACAATTTGAGGCCAAAGCAAAATATGAATATCCGATCAAATGCTAAGCTTGCAAAGTTGTTCGCGTTTGTTGTAAATAAATTTACTCATCCCAAATTGAAATCATATTTCTTGCATAGAGTAATAACTCCAAATGATATGTACTACAGTTATCATAAAAAGCTGGAGCACATTTCTGTTGAAGACTTCGAAAAGCGAATAACTTATTTACAAAAACACAATTCTTTCATTGGCCTAGACGAATATGAACAGTATGTGCTACAAGGTCGTAAACTCACAGCAAACCGAATATTATTAACTTTTGATGATGGTTACAGGTCATTGTACTCAGTTGTATTTCCAATACTCAAGAAATATTCTTTGCCGGCTGCTGTGTTTTTGACTACAGGATCTATCACTAACCAGACTGTCCCATTTCATGATCAATTGTTATACTCGCTGGCAAATGCAAAGGGAAGTAAATTGAGTCTTGATGAGTTCGGATTTGGTGAATTTTATCTCAACTCAGAAATTGATGTAATTAATACCTACAGAAAGCTTTCAAGACAATTGAAGGCGGTTAATAACAGTATGAAACTGTGCGTTTTAGATTCTATAATTAAACAATTAAAAATCTCAGTAAATGATTTTCCTGCAAACGAGATGATAACCTGGGATCAGCTAAAAGAAATGATTGATTCCGGTTTGTTAAGTGTCGGTGCTCACACAGTAACACATCCAATACTTTCACGATTGAATGAAGCAGATGCCAAGGATGAGTTGCTGTTGTCAAAAGCTGAGATAGAAGCACGACTTGCTGTTTCTGTTAGGACTGTAGCATACCCGAATGGACGTTTGTTCGATATTAATAAAACGACAATAGATATTGTAAAAGAATCTTATGCTATTGGATTTTGTACTGCGGGACGACACTGGAGCGAATCGCCATATATGATCACACGGCTTGGATTTGATGATATGTCTGAAGGGAACTTTTATTTGGTAGATGCTGGTCTTATTAATCCATTTGAACGATATGTACTAACAGATTATGAACGAGAGGCGTACAATAATGATTGCAATCGTATCGAATTATCAGATTCATACGCAATGAAAAGATAGGTCAAATTCCTCTTAGGGACATAAGTAATGGCATTTTTCTTTTTGTGTTTAACAATCTTCATTATGTTTTTTCAACCAGGGAAGATCTTTCCGGGTGTTGAGCAATTTCAGCCATTACGCAACTGCGCAATTCTTGCATTAGTGTCGTATGCGTTTTCAAAGGAAAAAGGGAAACATGGTTTCTTTAGATCAAAAACGAACGTATTTTTTATATTTTTTGTAATCACGCAGATCGTAAGTTCAGGAATGCAATGGGCTGGAGGAGCGCTAGATACATTTAATTTATGGTTAAAGATGGGTATTGTATATTATCTAATCACTCAGATTGTTAATACAGAAAAGCGTTTGAAATGGATTAGCTTCTCGGTTATATCAGGACTCTTGTATTTATCTTATTTTTCAATCTCGCAATTTGTAATGACCTATCAACCAGGCATGAGAGCAGGGGGATTTGGTTGGTATGAGAATGCCAATGATCTGGCGATTATACTTGTTGCTGCAATTCCAATTGTTATTTTGTTGGCAAATTTGTCCGAAATTTTTGTTTCAAAATATTTTTATTATCTTATAGTCGCCGGTATTTTTGGTTTCAACATACTTTTTACAGGCTCCAGAAATGGGTTGCTTGGGCTGATGGCAGTTGGTGGTGTAAGTCTCTTGTTTTCCAAGAACCTATCAAAGGCACTTCGAATTGTGCTTTTGCTGATAATGGTGGCCGGCGTGTTCACTGTAGGGTTGAAAAATGTGCTAAGCAGGAATGATCTTTCCGGTTTACATGGGGATAGTTCTTCGGAGGATAGGATTCTGCAATGGCGCGCTTGTGGTCGAATGGTTATGGATAAACCATTTTTTGGAATTGGTCCAGGCAATTTTGATGACCGCGCAGCCGATTATGGAGGTATAAGAAGCTTAGAGCCACACAATACTCTTTTTCAAGTGTTCGCTGAGGCTGGGATATTGGGTGGGATAGCCTTTACATTGTTTTCATTTTATCCGCTATACTTCACTTACGTTTTGAACAAAAGGACACCAGAAAATAATGAGCTTACGAGAAAATTTATGTTGTATCAAATTGTTTCAGCGTCATTAGTAGGTTTTTGGGTATGTGCATTTTTCACGAATAGATATCAATTCTATATTTTGTATGTCGTAATAGCGATGTCTCAGGCTATAAAATCTAATATTATAAATGAACCAGATAAAAAGGGCCTAAATGGATAGCCTTATAAGTGTAATTGTTCCTGTTTACAACCCTGTCCAAGGATATCTTGAGCAGGCAATTGATTCAATATTAAATCAAAGTTATAGAGATTTTGAAATAATAGTTGTTGATGATGGATCAATATCAGACATTAAAGCGATACTTGGTGAAAGGCTTAACAAGGTAAGATATATACGGCAAATAAATGCCGGGCCTGCCGCAGCTAGAAACATTGGATTAAAGTGTGCTAATGGAACATTTATCGCATTTTTAGATGCAGACGATATATGGATTTCCACTAAACTGGAACTTCAATTGGCAGAAATGCTCCGATCACCTGGACTTGGCCTGGTAGGATGTAATTGTGTCTTCATAAATGAAAATTCAGAAATTGTTGGTGAATGGAAACCGGTATTTACAGGTGACAAAGAAATGATGTGTAAGATGTTAAAGAAAAAAAACACTATAGGAACACCTTCAACCGTGATGATTAGAAGGGAATGTCTTGAAACGATCGGATTGTTCGATGAAAATATTAAAGGGACAGAAGATAGGGATATGTGGTATCGTATAGCAGGGACATACAAAGTAAGCGCCTTAAATATTGGGTTAATCCGTTATAGAACACATACCGGTAATTTACATAAAAATGTTGATGTGATGAAGTTGGCTCAAAAGAATTTTATCAATAAACACTATACAAAAAAAATTAGCTTTGACAAATTGAAGGCTTACGGGTATTTATACCTTGATGCAGCACGTGAATTTAATAGTGCGGATGAATATATTAAATCAATAATAAATGCTTTGTTTTCAATAATATGTTTCCCTTTTAAGTTGTCAAAGGATGACGACAAGTATAAAATATTTATTAAATCATTTTTGAGGAAAAAGAAGTTGGCTAAACATGAGTAGTACTAAAAAGGTTATTTCAAACTCGATATGGCTTATTTCGCAACAACTCCTTTTGAATGTTATTTCAATTACTGTAATTGGATATATAGCCAGAAAACTTGGACAGAACAATTATGGGATATTCATGTTTGTGTTTTCATTTACTGCAATGTTTGTTCCGATGGTAAACATGGGGTTGGGTTCAGTAATGACAAGAGCTATCGCTCAGAACAAGTCTGACGTTGTTAATATTGTAGGAAAAATATTCACCTTAAAGATATTGCTTGCTTCCGTAGCTTTTATCACATTGATCATTGTAATCAACTTACTTCATTATTCACCTAGTACAAAAATAATTGTTTACATTGTTGGGACTACACTATTCTTGTCTGGAATGACATCAACTTTGACCAGCGCACTTCAGGGTTTTGAAAAAATGCATTACGTTGCAATGGCTCAATTTATTTCAGGAATAATGATCACTGTGCTGTCGGTGGTAGTTTTGTTCTATGGTTATGGGTTAAGGATGCTTGTTTTGGTATCATGCTTTGGTCAATTGGTATGGTTGCTGATGATAATGTTCTATTATAAAAAAGAATTCGGAAAATTGAAGCTTCTTCAAGATAAAGATTTGTGGAAAAGTTATTTACGCAAAGGTAAACATTTTGTAGTACCATCCATTGTTTCAATGATTGGCGCAAAGATTGGTATTGTGATGATATCTGCAATGGCTGGCGATAAATCTGCAGGTATTTTTGGAGCTGCCAATACATTAGTCGAAAAACTTGTTGTAATTCCTGATGGAATTACTACTGCGATATTTCCTGCAATGGCTGTGGCATTTCAACAATCACGGGATGATGCTGTTATTCTTTATAAAAACTTTTATACATATTTGTTTTTATTAGCGTTGCCAATTTGTATTGGTACAACATTACTAGCAAAACCAATAATTTTGTTGATATTCGGGCAAATGTACTTGGCATCTGTGCATGTATTGCAGATTTTGATTTGGTGGCTTTTTTTTATGTTCCTTAATATGTTGCTTTCCTCTGCTCTTTCTGCAATCCATGAAGAAAAGAAGTCGGCAATTGTGACATACATTTCGATTGCTTCATACATACTAGTAGGTGTGTTGTTGATCTCGCATTTTAAAGAAGTAGGGATTGCAGTCGCTTATGTAATCTCAGGCTTTTTAACATACGTATTACTTTCACACCATTTAAAGAAAAAGCTTAACATAACATCTTCTATAAAAATTGGTGTTTTCAAATGTGTTGCCGCAAATGTTACGATGGCAATGGCTGTGTATTTCACGAAAAGTAAATTTTTAGTTATTCCTATACTAACAGGTGTAATAGTATATGCTGTAATGGTTTATATGCTAGGACTTGTGTCAAATCAAGAGATATTAAAATTGTGGTCAATGGTATCGAAAAGAAATACGGAGAATCGAGTATGAAGATACGTGTAATGCAGGTGTTGCAGACAATGGGTATTGGCGGCCTAGAAAATGGGGTTGTTAATCTTGTTAATAATATGAACCCTGAATCATTTGATTTTTATATTTGCTGCTTAAGGGGTGATGGACCATTTCGTTCAAGAATCAAGGACAATGTAAAGGTAATAAATATAAATGAAAAACCTGGGTTTAACCTGTCTACTTCATTCAAGATTGCTAGGTTATGTAGGGACAACAAAATAGATGTTGTCTATACTCATGGATGGGCTTGTGGTTTGTTCTCAGGGACTATCGGTGGTAAACTTGCTGGAGTGCCCGTTATAATCAATGGAGAACATGGTGTTATTTATACAGAAACAAAAAAAAGGACGTTGGCTCAGAGAACGTTGTACAAAATGATTGATTTGACAGTGCCAGTCTCAAGTGATTTAAAAACAGAATTGGTTAAAAGACTTGGCGTAGATCCAAAAAAAATTCAGCCTATTTTAAATGGTGTCGACACAGTTAAATTCAAACCAGATTTGGTTTCAAGAGCAGATATACGAAAAGAGTTTGGGTTTCCTGTTAACGGGCAAGTGATAGGATGTCTGTGTCGTTTGACACTGTCTAAAGATGTAGCAACATTAGTAAAAGCTGTAGGGATATTAAAGAACAGAATAAAAAATATTAAGTTGCTGATTGTTGGTTCTGGGCCAGAAGAGCAAAACTTAAAGGATTTAGTGCTCAGGCTTCACTTGGAAGATATAGCCATCTTCGCGGGACCAAGGGTGGATGTTGATAGAGTGATAAACGCTATTGATGTTTTTGCACTTCCCTCTACATTGGAAGGAATTTCTAACACAATATTAGAAGCTATGTCAACTGCTAAGCCTGTAGTAGTTTCAAGAATTGAGGGTAATACAGAGCTAGTTACAGAAAATGTAAATGGGATCTTTGCCAAGGCCGGAGATCCTGAGACATTCGCTGAAAAAATTAACGAATTGCTCAGCAACAAGGATAAAGCTAAAATGTTAGGTGAAAACGGAAGACTCTATGTTTTACAGCACCGGAGCTTGGATATAATGGTTAAAAATTATGAGAACATGATAAGTAATATATATAAGGGAAAATCAAAACATGTTTAAATATGTAAAACAGGACATAAAAAGATATATGCTCATAGAGCAAGCAACTGGTATAAGCGGGCTTTGTGACTTGGTTATTTTCAACCCCTCATTGTGGATTGTAATGAGTTACAGATTTGGTAAATGGATTAGAAATAATTTTAAAGTGCCAGTGCTTGCGCAAATGCTTAAATTAATAACAAGATTAACACATTTGATTTTTTCATTGATTACCGGTATTTACATACCATTTGAAGTTTCTATCGGTGAAGGTTTTTATATCGGACATGCAGGCATGCTGGTAATAAATGGCAAAACCGTAATAGGCTCTAATTGTAATGTTAGTGTTGGGGTGATAATAGGACAGGGTGGAAGAGGAGAAAGAAAAGGCTGCCCAGTTATAGGAAATAACGTTTTCATTGGAGTTTCGGCTGTAGTAATTGGCAAAATTACAATTGGAAATAATGTAGCAATAGGGGCGAATTCAGTAGTTACTAAGGATGTCCCAGATAACGCAGTCGTAGCCGGAATACCTGCTAAAGTTATAAATTACCAGGGGAGTGCTGACTTCATTAAGTTATGAGAATACTTGTTATTACTAACCTTTATCCGAACTCCCTAGAGCCTACAAGGGGTGTATACAATAGGAACCAGTGTTTCGAACTATCAAGGATTAGCGATGTAAGAGTTATTTCGCCCCTGCCTTGGTACAGGCTGAAAGGCTTGCCTAGAAAAGAACTAATCGATGGCATAGAGGTGTATCACCCGAGATATTTTATGTTCCCTAAGATCGGTAGATCATTATATGGGTTTTTCTTTTTCTTATCACTTGTGATGTTTGTTGCAAAAATATATAAGGACTTTGAATTTGACATTATATATGCACCATGGGTTTACCCAGATGGTTTTGGTAGCTGGCTGATAGCTAGATTCTTAAAGAAACCTATAGTAATTGGCGCGTTAGGATCTGACATTAATGTGTACGCTAAAAGGTTGCTACGTAGAAAACTTATCTTTTTTTGCCTCTCTAAAGCGGATCATGTGATTTCGGTAAGCGCGGCACTGAAGCATAGAATGGTTGAATGCGGAGTTTCTGAGAGTAATGTCACTGTTTTGTTGAATGGAGTTGATAAAACTGTTTTTAGAGTTAAGGATAAAAATGGATGCCGTAACAAATTGGGTTTGGGTACGGGTAAAATACTATTGTTTGTAGGAAATCTCACTTACTCAAAAGGCCTTCCATTTCTAATTAAGGCATTCAAAGAAGTGGTCGGAGCACAAGAAGATCTTCAATTGTATTTGATAGGCGATGGTGAGTTGAGGCAGGAATTGGAAGAGTTAACCGATCAATTAGCAGTTAATGATAAAGTATTTTTTAAAGGTAGGATCAAACAAGATCAAATATCAGACTGGATGAATGCTTCAGATCTTTTTTGTCTTCCGAGCTTGTTTGAAGGGTGCCCGAATGTTGTGATCGAGGCTCTTTCATGCGGTATACCAGTATTAGCGACGAAAGTAGGAGGTATCCCTGAGCTTTTAAAAAGTGAAAATTCAGGTCTTTTAGTAATGCCTGGTGACATCGAGGCATTGTCAAATGGATTGCGATATTGTATTAGCAAAAAGTGGAACAGTAATGAAATTTCGATTCTGCCTGAGATACTGTCTTGGAAAGAAAATGCGGATCGACTTTATGGAATATTATCACAATATACAAACCGAACTGTGCTATGAGTAAGATGAAAAGATTGATTAAAAACGTCCTGCAAGCGGTTCTTACAAGAAGCATTATCCTTTTTTCAGTAAAACGCAAAAATAACGCAGTGGTTTTAACATTTGATGATGGGCCAGACCCTGTATTTACTTTGCCCATACTAGATGTTTTGAGAAGAAAAAATGCAAAGGCTGTATTTTTTTTGATCGGGCAAACTATGGAAGCGAATCCAGGGCTTGTAAAACAAATAATCGATGAAGGGCATTCAGTGGGAATGCATTCATATTCGCATAATAGGAAGAATACATATAGCAATCGGGAACAAATGAATGAAGTGTATCGTTCAATGCAAATATTTAAGAAATTTAATATAAAGACAGATATTTACAGGCCTGTTTATGGCCAAATATCATTTCTTGAATTTGCAATTTGTGTGATGAATGGCATTTGTACAGTTCTGTGGACCCTTTCAAGCGGAGATTTTGAGAAAACTGGTTCGCAAAATATAATAAATAGAGTCATTGATAATGTAAATCCAGGCGATATTATACTGTTTCATGATGATAATCAATACGTAGTTGATGCGCTAGGTGTAATCATAGACACTTTGAGAGATAAAGGGCTAATGTTCACAGGATTAGACGGCTAATTGTAATATTGAAGGAGAAACTACACATGACTAGAACGATAGGTACAATATTACATGGGGCTCTTGGGGACTGTTATGAACAGTTGTCTGCAATAAAACAGATAAGAAATACGCGAGGTGATACAAAGTGGATTGGATTCTTTAAAGATAACCGGCAGAAGCTGATAATGAGTCACTATAATCTAAATATGCTTGATGAAGTTTGTGGAATCGATGAAATACTTTCAAGAAGCGTGGATGAATTTTTCCAGTTTCAAATTAAAGATAATGAGCTCAGGTTTATACACGATTTTCCAGAAAGTATTAAGATAAAGTTCAATTTTAAGACCAATATTAAGCCATGGCAGTCCATTAGGGAATACGATTTTAGAGAGAAAAATTATGCTTTAGAGCTCAGTGACCTTGGTAAAGAGTTTTACCCAGAGTGTATGATGCTTAATAATATCAGTGACGATTTGTTTAAAAAGAATATAACCATAGGATACCTCTGGAGGTACAGAAATAGTAGCCAGGATGCCATTAGGCCATATTTCCAGAGTTCAGCACAAGCGATCTTAAAAAGCAAAAGTGATTTATTTAATAGGCTGATCCAAGAGTATAATGCCCACATAATAATTGCCGGCATGAATCGAGAACGGCATGATGGGGATACGCTCAAAACACTTGAAAAAAATGGTTTCGAAGCAGGAAGTTACCGTGACAAATATACTGAGGCTAGGTTAGACATACCCAATGATAAATGTACATATCTGAAAGGTTTAGGTTTTGCCGCTGAAGCAGAAATCATGTCAAAGTGCGATCTCCTAATAATGATGCCATCAGGTTTTTCCGAAGTGTTGTGGCTGATGCAAAAAAATCCAGTACTACTTGTTGATGCCCCGCCTATGTACTTGTTGAAATTGCTGTATAATAGGATGCCTTTGTTTAATAACCTTTCATTCGATTATTTTATGTATAACAATTTTACAAAACATTCATCAAAAAACGTTCTTAGTTTTATTAAAAAACATCGCTTTGTCAGAGGGCAGAAATGAGGTTATCAAAGCTTTTTTCCAGTTCTTTTCTTATAATCGTTTTAAATATAGGAATTGGGTTTTCATCTACCTATTATGTTTCACCGACCGGTTCAGATTCTGGAAGCGGGAGTTTAGGGACCCCATGGCGTTCAATAGGGTTATCATGTAAGAAACTTTCGCCGAATGATACGCTGATAGTAGCTGATGGTACTTATACCGGGGTAAACAATATGATCAGCTATCATAATGGAAACTGCCCTCCGAACGGTACTGGTGGCAACTATACAACTATCAAGTCATCTAATCCATTTATGGTAGTTATTGATGGGCAATACATGTATGATCCGATGGATTTTCACAACTCAAATTATCTGGCTATTGATGGCTTTGTGGTTGAACATTCTTCTCCGGATGCGGTAGTAAATGCTTGTGGTTCCTGCATGGGAATAGGGTTTCAGGGATGGAGACCAACACCTATGGAATACGGCCATGTTAAAGTTACAAGGTGTGGCTCAATAGATTCGGCTAACTTTTTACCAGCAGATATGAATGTTGGACGTTCATATGCATTTTGTATAACGGGAATGTCCTATGTGTTGTTACAGGATTGTTTCGCTTGTGGAAGTGCAAATTACTTCTTTTTATTCTTGGATTCGGATTATTGCATTGGTCGAAGGTTGGTGTGCAGACCCGATAGATCCATATCAAATACCGGTAGTCAGTTAACTAGCCCCTTTAGATTATATGGCACAAATTATAGTGAATATCAAAATTGTATTGCGGTTGATGGAGATCAGACGCAATATATATTTAATGGATCACCATCAACTTTAGGAACAGGATATGGATGGTGGTTCGGATCTAACACTTCTGATAGTTATAGTTGTTCAACGTCAACGTATAGAGGCTGTATTGAAGTTAATATGCCGGCTTTCAATGTGGGTATGCAGGGAACCCAAATGGATGCCCATGAGGATGGTGGGACTTATAACAATTCATTAATTGACTGCGCATCAATTGGAACAGCAGGTGGTTTTGATAATCAGGGGTATACCGGTGGTACCCCTACATATTTACAAACAATTATAATGAGGAATTGTTTGTTTAAGAATTGCAGCAGTGGTTATGCAATAGATTGCTCAAAAGGCGCTAACTGGGGTTATAAGATAACATTTGCGTCAAATTGTGTTGTCGAAAACTGTGCTAATGGTTTCAGGAATGTTCAATCTGATTATAACGTTCTTTATAATATTTTTGGAACAACATATAATCAATTTTCTGCTGGTTCTAATGATTATGTAAGCGTCAACGGGAATGCATTCAACCCGATATATAGCCCGTCTAACAGTACAGGTGGAATTAAATATATACCGAGGGAAGAGTTAGCGTCTAATTTATCTGGCAAAGGAGATAATACTGGAGACATCGGTCCAAACATATTGTATAAAGTGGGTATCGATGGTTCTCTATTTGGGGATCCTGGCTGGAATACTGTTTCGAGCAATCCTTTGTGGCCGTTTCCATATGAGAATATTATTCAGTCATATATGAGCGCATACTCATATCAGAACTGGGGTAAACCGGCAATTAACGGTGCAAGAGGTTTTTGCTCGGGAACTTCAATTGACGGCTCTGCACAAACCTTAACAAAATATATCTGGGAGTACCTTGGCAACCAGATACCTTCCAGTGTTTATAATCCTGTCTCAGTTGTTACTGCTTCAGCAAACGGCACGCCTACGAACGGAAATGCGCCTCTGAGCGTAAACTTTACTGGGAGCGCTGCTACGACGAACGGGACTATAACCGGCTATTCCTGGACTTTTGGGGATGGTGGAACAAGTGCGAGCCAGAGCCCCTCGCATGTGTACAGTTCGGCTGGAAGCTATACGGCTACTCTGCTCGCAACTGACAGCAATGGGGACTCAGGTTCAGCCATTGTATCGGTAACAGTAACGGCAAATTCAACCTATTCTATCAGCGGCTCGGTAGCCTCCGGCGGTTCGGCCCTTGGCGGAGTGTCCGTGAAGCTTACCGGAGGCGCTTCTGCTGTTACTATCAGCGATGCTTCAGGAAATTATCAATTTACCAGCCTTGCGAAATCCCTTGCGTATACTGTCACACCCTCAAGCGCGGGCTATACGTTCGCGCCGGTTTCTGTTACCACTGCTTCTTTAACGGGAAACTGGACAGGTCAAAATTTTGCAGGTACCGTAAAGACGGCAAATATAAGCGGTACGGTAAAAACGGGAGGCGGCGCACAGCTTAACGGCGCAACAGTACAGCTTTCAGGCGGTGCGTCGCGATCGACTACTTCTAACGGCGGTTCATATTCGTTCAGCAATTTGCCGGAAGGGAGCAATTATACTGTAACCGTACAAATGCCCGGTTACTCTTTCAGTCCGGTCAGTTTCAGCACGGCAACGTTCCTGGGCGCTCTTTCAAATTGGAATTTCACCGGCACAGTACTTACGGCGGCCATTAGCGGCGCTGTTACGCATGCTTCTGACGCCAGCCCATTTCCCGGTGTAAAAATGACGCTTGCCGGCGGAGCATCTAAAAGTACCGTAACTGACGGCAGCGGCAATTACAGCTTTAACGCTCTTTCTTCAACGGCTAATTACACGGTGACGCCTTCCAGCGCGGGTTTTGCGTTCTCGCCGGTAAAACTAAGTACTTCGCCGGCATTGTTAAGCACCATAAGCAACTGGAATTTTGCCGGCACGGTAAGTATTGCAACGGCTTCAATCAGCGGTTATGCAAGGGACAGCGTAACCGCAGTTGCACTACTTGATGTTCTAGTGACACTTACCGGCGGCGCCCAGGGCTCGGATACCACGGATTCGGGCGGCTCATATCAGTTCAGCGGTCTTTCGCAGAACAGCGCATACACTGTTACACCAACCCTGAGCGGATATACGTTCGCCCCTGTTTCCATATCCACTAATTCTCTGACAAGCGACCTTATTAATCCTAATTTTATGGGAACGCGTCAGACAAGAAATATTACCGGCTATGTCAGGAACGGCGCTGCAGGAGTCAGTAATATCACTGTTAATATTACCGGCGGCAGCGGTGGCTCGGTCAGCACGGATAGCAGTGGTTACTACAGTTTTTTAAACCTGCCGAAAAATGCGTCATTTAGCGTTGCACCAGCCGACACCGGATTTTGGTTCGCTCCTGTCCAATACAGCACAACAAGCCTGACCAACGATGTGGAGTGGGATTTTAACGCGACACCGATAGTGCTTGCCATAGGTGGTTATGTGCGGGATGCTTCTTCTAACGGACTATCAGGCGTCTCAGTTGTGCTATCTCCCGATAATGTGAGTCTGTTAACCGGTACCGACGGCTCGTACCAATTTACAAGCAATCTTTACGTGAATTATCCATATACGGTAACACCGGCGACGTTTGGCAGTTACACCTTCGCGCCCGTAAGCTATAGCACGGCATCTTTGAACGGTATCATTGGAAATTGGAACTTTACAGGCGCCTTGCCGGCTCCTGCTGCGGTGCAATATACCATCACCGGTCAAGTGCTGGATGGAAAAGAAATTGGCGTCCCCGGCGTAGCGGTAGTTTTATCGGGAGATGTTTCAAAAAACACGATTACGGATGCGAATGGTAATTTTCAGCTCACGGGATTAAGCCTGAACGCAAGGTGTGTTCTTCAACTATCGAAAGCCGGGTACGAGTTTTCACCCCAGAGATCGGTGTCCGTATTGATAACTCAGCAAAGGACGATACTAAATTTCCGTGCTGCGGCAGTTATGGATATGACCGGTGTCGGTTCTATAAAGATACTCGGTTCAGCCGCCGGAAGAGGGACGGTTAACCCTGATTCAGGGGATGTCGCTAAGATCTATTTTAAGGGCGACTCAGTAGGCCGCTTTGAAATGCGTATTTTCACTATCGGCGGCAAACAAGTCCATGAGGATACCATGGAAGGGGTAAGCGAAGGCATTTTCGAATGGCTGCCCAAAGATATGGCGAGCGGCACCTATATTGTTTACATTAAAGGCCCCGGCATAAGCGCTAAACAAAAGCTCATGGTGATCCGTTAACGTATGAATATCTTATACCATCATCGCACCCAGGGAAAAACAGTTGAAGGCGTTCATATACGTGAAGTTGTTAAGGCTTTAAGGGCGTTGGGACACAATGTGATAGTTGTATCTCCTCCCGGCGTTGATCCCTTCGCCAACTCAGGCGCTCAAAATACCGCTGCAAAAAAATCATTTCTTTCGATGGTCCTTGGCTGGCTCAGCAAGCGTATGCCGCAATTTGGTTTTGAATTGATGGAACTGGCGTACAATCTGGTAGCCTACAGGACAATGAAGGCCGTAATTGCAAAAAATAGAATAGATCTCATGTATGAGCGGTTCGCATTTTTCAGCCTGGCCGGTGCAATGACGGCAAAAAAGAATAAGTTGCCTCTGATACTTGAAGTTAATGAGGTGAGCGGGATAAAGCGCAATAGAGGTCTGATATTTGAGAAGCTGGCAAAACGGATAGAGCATTATATATTTGAAAGGGCTGATGCTATCATAACTGTTTCCACATTCCTGAAAACGCGCCTGCAAAGCATGGATATCAGGGTATCAAAGATACATGTTGTGCCCAACTCGGTGAATATAGCGGAATTCGACCCTGGTCTCAGCGGTGATACGGTACGGGAGCTGCTTAAATTACAGGGAAAAACAACGCTTGGTTTTATGGGATCCTTTTCTGAATGGGACAGACTGGATTTCCTGATCGATGTTTTCGCTGAAATCGCTGCCGATGTCCCTGATCTTACCCTGGTGCTTATTGGCGATGGTTTTAATAGAAAGCAGCTGGAAGATAATGTTCGCCAGCGAGGATATGATGACAAGATCTTGTTCGCCGGCAGAATACCCCATTCCCAGGTACCGCACTATATAGCCGCGTTAGATATCGCTGTAATACCGCACTCAAATCCCTTCGGATCACCGGTAGTCATGTTTGAGTACATGGCGATGGGGAAACCGGTTATAGCGCCGCGTCTTGGCCCGATCCTTGAAGTGCTTACCAACAACGAAAACGGTCTGCTGTTTGAAACCGGCGATGCCGTGCAGCTTAAACAACATATTTTATCCTTTTATAACTCTCTGCCGTTGCGCGAAAAGATAGGTTCAAACGCCAGAACGACCATTCTTTCCAGGCACTTATGGAAATACAACGCTGAATTCATAATCAAACTATATATGTCTGCAGTGAACAAATAAGCAGCGATTTGCGATCGGGAGATGATGTCTGTGGAAATACTTAAAATAATATTCTGGTCATCCATGTTGTTGCTCGTCTATACGTATCTGCTTTACCCCGTTATATTGTTGCTTATAGCAGGGTGGCGGCGTCAGGCAGAGCTGTCGGTTAAGGAGCTTCCTGCGGTATCCTTCGTTGTCAGCGCTTATAACGAAGAAAAAGTAATCGAAGAAAAGATAGCCAACCTTAGGGCTATGCAATACGATCGGAGCAAACTGGAGATAATTATCGCTTCCGACGGCTCCAGCGACCGGACTGAAGAGATCATACGCGCGCACACAGGCACCGGTATTAAATTGATAAGTTATTCCGACAGGGCGGGCAAGGTGAACGTGCTTAACCGCGTGATACCGCAGGCAACTGGCGAAATAATAGTGCTTTCGGATGCGAACACCATGTACGAGCCGGACGCATTGATAAATCTTGTGAAAGGCTTTTCTGACGACAAAGTCGGCTGTGTCTGCGGACGTCTGGTGCTTTTAACGCCGGATTCGGTGAAAGGCGCGGAGCTGGAAAGCGTGTACTGGCGTTACGAGAGTTATTTGAAACTTATGGAAGGGCGGATGGGTTCGCTGCTGGGTGCTAACGGCGGTATCTATGCTTTCAGGAAATCTTTGTTCACGCCAGTCCCTTCAAATACGATCGTTGAAGATTTCATTGTCCCCATGCGTATATTGCAGCGGGGCTACAAAGTAATATTCGAAACGAATGCCGTGGCCTCGGAGTGCACGTCTCTGAGCATGGCGGATGAGCAGGTGCGCCGGGTGCGGATCTCCGCAGGCTCGTATCAGGCCCTGTTCATGACGCTGCCTATGCTGAACATCTTCAGAGGTTTTTCTTCCTTCGCGTACTGGTCGCATAAGGTGCTGCGCTGGGCGGCCCCATTTCTGATGGTAACACTCGCGCTTTCCAACACGCTGCTTATTTCTGAAAGCCCGTATCGTCTGATATTTCTATCGCAGTGCGCTTTTTATATGGTTTCCTTCGCCGGCTACGTTTCGGTCAAAAATGGCAGTAAAGTAAAACTGCCGGCCGCTGTCTATTATTTTGTCTCCATGAATTACTGCCTGCTGGCCGGCTTCTTCAGGTACCTGCGTGGCACCCAGAAAGTAACCTGGGCCCGGGTAGAAAGGTAAACCTGCGGCACTATGAAAAGATCCGGTCTGATAGCGAATATTGTAATAGCCGCAATAATTCTGCAGTTTGCGCTGTTCCATACCTTCTGGCTTAACTCCACGGCATCGTTGCTCATTCATCAAGATAAGCTCGCACCTGCCGACGCCATTCTGGCGTTGGGCGGCGGTACACGGGAACGAGTGGATCAGGCGATTGCCTTGTACAAGGGAAATTATGCAGGCACCATCCTGTTTACAGGTATGCTTATGGAGCACGGTTGGCGCAAACCGGTTACCCACTGGGCTGTTGAAGCCAAGAAAATAGCGGTTGGCGACGGTGTTCCTGAAAACAACGTGGTGCCTCTATTCGGTTCGCGCAGTACCTTTGATGATGCGACCCTCGCGAAAACGTATTGCCTGGCGCACGGCTGTCATTCCCTGATCGTGGTAAGCGAACCGTATCACACCATGCGTGCCCACCACGTTTTCGCGAAAGTTTTTAAAGATTCCGGCATCCGTATAGTCCTTTATCCGGTTCAGAACAGCTGGTACACCATTGACTCCTGGTGGTACAGCGGCGACGGCTTGATGCTAACCGCGAGCGAATATGTAAAATTTCTGGTATACCTCGCCAGAGGCAGATTGGCTTTTTAGTTTGTGGGAAAACGTTAGTTAAATATTGAAACCGGCGATTGGGGCCGGCCCTCCATTAAGTTACAATTGCTCGAAGGAAAGAGCAAGCGGAGGGCGTAATGAATATTCCGATCTTGATGTACCATGAGGTCATAGATGCAAAAGAAGAGGCGGCCCTTAAAGGCAGAGTTCGCCCTATGGCGGAGACGTATTACGTAAAAAGCGACGCTTTTGAGGCTCAGCTGAAATTTTTAAGCGACCGGGGTTTTAAAACAATAGCGCTGGACAACCTGGCACGGCGCATTAAAGAGCACGACCGGTGGCGGGTCAACGAAAAGAGCATTATCATCTCTTTCGACGACGGTTATGAAGGCAACTTTACCCACGCTTTCCCTCTGTTGAAGCAATACGGGTTTCACGCGGTATTCTTTGTAACCACTAACTGGATAGGCCAGCCGGGCATGATGACCTGGCAGATGCTCGCGCAGATGGCGCGCGAAGGCATGTCCATTCAGTCGCACACCAAGACCCACCCCTTCCTGAAACAACTTTCCGACGAGCAGGTTGCCTGCGAATTACAAGATTCCAAACTGGCTATAGAACAACACCTTTCCACGCAGGTCCGTTTTGTCTCTCTGCCGAATGGAAGCTACGGAGAAAATTATAAGAAATTGGCTATAGAGGCGGGCTATACCGGGGGCTGCAGTTCGCATATCGGCTATAATACCGCGGCGACCGACGGTTTCCTTATGCAGCGGATATTGGTCTCCAGCCATTATACTATCCGGGAATTCAGACAGATCGTTTTGAATGAAGGTTTTTTTGTTCTGCTGCTGGAGTTCAAGCAGATGGTGCGCAGCTTTGTGCGTTCGCTGATGGGCGAAAATCTTTACATGAGCATTTACCGCGTCATTTTCGGTATACGGTGAATATGCCGGCCAAAACACCTGAAGTCTCCATCATAATTCCCGTATTGAACGGCGAAAAATATATAGAAAAATGCTTTGCCGCCCTGGCGCGGCTTGAATGTGCGCGGGAAGATTTCGAAGTTATTTTGATGGATAACGGCTCAACGGACAACACCCTTCAGCTTGCCGCGAATTTTGCGGAAGCATTCACCCTGAAGATATTTTCTTTGCCCGGCGAGGGGATATGCGCCGTACGGAACGCGGCCGCGCGTCTGGCGGCCGGCAGGATACTGGCTTTTCTTGACTCAGATTGCATCGTCGCCGCGCAGTGGCTGAACCGCGGTGTGGCCGCTTTCGACGGTTTACGGCGTGTGGTTACCGGGTGCGCCTACCGCATTCCGGAAGATTCCACCTGGGTGGGTCGCGCCTGGAACAATTCCGTGACCAACAAACCGGTATTGGGCGAGGTTGCCTGGCTGCCCTCGGGCAATATGTTCGTTACGCACGCGGCCTTCAACGAAGTCGGCGGCTTCGACGAAAATATAACCTCGGATGAAGATAGCGACCTCTGTTTCAGGATCCGGGCGCTCGGCTACACCATATTTTCCGATCCCGGGATAGAGGTTGTCCATCTGGGAACGCCGCAGACGCTGATATCATTTTTTAAAAAAGAGCTCTGGCACGGGCGCGATGTTTTCAGGCTGTTCCTTAAGTCCGGTCGGGCGCTTAAAAACCTGAAGGTCGTGCTTTTCGCGTTTTTTTTCGTTGGCGCTTTCGCGGCTCTCGCCGCCGGCCTGATAATTGCCGTGCTTTACGGCTTATATGTACCTCTGTGGGTTTCTTTACTCGCCATGGCCTGCCTGCCGGCAGCCGTTGCCCTGCGCAGCCTGAACGGCTCCGGCTACCAATACGCCTTCGGCCTGAGCGTACTCTATCTTGTATATGGCGTAGCACGCGCCATGTGCCTTCTTAAACATTTCACCAACCCCAACCCCTCCTGATTTGACTACAAAGGCAATACATAGTACAATAAGCGGGATAAATCCGATAATCCGAATTTTTGAGTTCAGGAGGCAGTTTTCCTATGGGCACCGCGTCATTTGATTTTGTGGATAAAAACAGTATCGCAGCCGCGGTATTGTCTAACAAGAATGACCTCAAGATCAGCTTTCTGGAGAACGGTTCGGTTTTTTCAATAGTTAAAGGCAACGTGCTTATCAACCAGCTGATGGCCAGCCCCGTTGAGAGCGCCTTAAGCAATATCTACGTGCGCGTGCACGGTAAAACTATCTGTTCTTTCCCGGTCATGGGCCCCCGCTCCCATTCAACTTTCTGCTGCAATAAAAAACTCGCCCTATGGAAGGGGAAAAATAAGAACCTTTCATATAGCTGCGCGCTTACCCTTTCCGAGACCGAAGACAAATGGTTCTGGTGCGTCGATGTAAAGAACATCGGCACTACGCCGGAGAGTGTGGATATTATATTTTCGCAGGACCTGGGCCTGGGCTCTTTCGGCATGGTCCGCAGCAATGAAGCGTATGCCAGCCAATATATTGACCACGAACCCCTTAAGCACCCGAAACACGGCTATATTATCTACAGCCGCCAGGGCCAGAAGCAGGATAGGGGATTTCCCTGGATAATGCACGGCTGTCTTGAAAAGGCGGTCGGTTATTTGACCGACGGCTTTCAGTTCTACGGTTTAGAACATAAAGCCACCGGTATACCGGCAGCCCTTACCCGTCCGGACCTGCCAAATGAGCGCATGCAGTATGAATTCGCCATGCCCACCCTGCAAGCACCAAAAGTAAGTTTAGCGCCCGGTAAATCGCTGCGCCAGGTGTTTTTCGCTTCCTATAGCGACGACCACGCCGCGGCTAACGGCCCGAAAGATCTGGAAAACCTTACCAGGACCCATGATGCCTGGGCGAACTTAAGCGACCGGCTGTCGATAATGCCGCCCGCGGCCTTCGGCTCGGCCTCTCTTTTTGACACATCACGCCTTTTCAACAGCAGGGATCTTACCCCTGCGGAAGTCACAAAATATGTGGGTTCCGAGCGCCGTCACGAGGAAAAAGGCCTTTCGTTCTTCTGCGGCCGCGATACGCATGTGGTGCTGCGCGCCAAAGAGCTGGTATCGGAACGGCCGCACGGCCACATTATGCGTTCCGGCAAAAGTATTATGCCCAGCGACGATACGCTTGCCACCACCGCCTGGATGTACGGCGCTTTCAATTCCCATGTCGTTATCGGCAATACCAATTTCAATAAGGCGCTTTCCTTTTCGCGCAGTAATCTGAACCTGCACCGTTCCAGCGGTCAGCGTATTTTTATAAAAACGGCCCGCGGCTGGGAATTGCTCGGCGTACCTTCGCTTTTTGAAATGGGCGTAAACAACGCGCGCTGGATATATCAGGGCGAGAACGGCGAGAATATCGTCGTGAAAGCCTGGGCTTCAATAAACGATCCCGCCTGCTTCTTAGAGATAGAAGCCTCCGGGGCGCACGAATTTTTGATCACGAACAGCCTGGTGCTGGGCAATAACGACCTGGACCATGCCGGCCGCGTGGTAGCCGACGCTGAACAGGGCAGAATAGAGCTGGTGCCCACGAACGGCGGCCTGCTGAACGAGTATTATCCCGAAGCCCGCTTCTTCATTGTCACGAAAGATAAAAAGGACATCGCCGAGATCGGCGGGGATGAACTGTTGTATTCCGACAGCAAGTTCCGCAAAGGGCCGTTTGCCGTTATACGCACGAACCCCGTCGCTAAATTCTCTCTTGCGATAACCGGTAATGTGCTTAAGGGTTCGGCTGCCGCGGCCCTGGCCGATAAATTCAACCGCTCGATAGAAAAATACGATGACGCGAAAAAAGAGGCCGCCGCTTTCTGGACGTCGTTAAGCAACGGCGCCGAGCTTAAACATAAAGAAGAAGGCATCTCTAAGCTCAACGATATCCTGCCCTGGTACATTCACAACGCCATGATACATTTTACCAGCCCCCACGGGCTGGAGCAATACAGCGGCGCCGCATGGGGCCTGCGTGACGTTTGCCAGGGACCCACTGAATTTTTGTGCGCTACGCGCAATTACAAGCAGCAGCGCGAGACCGTAAAAATGGTCTTCGCCAACCAGTTCCTGAAGTCCGGAGACTGGCCGCAGTGGTTCATGTTCGACCGTTACGGCAAGATCCGCTCCACCGACAGCCACGGCGACATTATTGTATGGCCGTTGAAAGCCCTGTGCGAATACATAGAGTCTACCAACGATTTTTCTATCCTTAAGGAAGAGGTCGGTTATATTGACGATACCACCTGCGCCCCGCTGGAAAAGAAAGAGACCATAGCACAGCATGTGGCCAGAGAGATAGCCGCCATAAAAGCCGGCTGCGTGCAGGGAACATCCCTGTACCATTACGGGCACGGCGATTGGGAAGACACCCTGCAGCCGGCAGACCCCGAAATGCGCGAGCATATGGTAAGTTCCTGGACGGTGGAACTGGCCTTCCAGACGCTGACGCGTTTTGAGAAAGTTACCCGGCTTAACGGCGATGCCAAGGCCGCCGACGGCATAAAAACTTTCTGTGAGAACATGAAAGCTGATTTCAACAAATTACTTATTAAAGATAAAGTTGTGGCAGGTCTTGTTTTCTTTAAAGGTTCCACGCCGCAGTATATGCTGCACCCCAGGGACAGCAAAACAGGCGTTAAGTACCGCCTGCTGCCCATGACCAGAGGCATGACGAGCTCCATGTTCACGCCGCAGCAGGCCGAGGAACATTACAAGATCGTAAAAGATCAACTTTTATTCCCGGACGGCGTGCGCCTGGTTAACCGCCCGATACCCTACAAGGGTGGTGTCGAAGTTTACTTTAAACGCGCCGAAAGCGCTTCGAATTTTGGCAGGGAAATAGGCATGCAGTATGTGCACGCCCATATCCGCTACATTGAAGCAATGTGCATGATCGGCCAGGCCGAGGACGCCTATAAGGGTCTTTTGACCATATGCCCGATAGCGCTTAAAGAAGTCTTCAAGACCTCCATGCCGCGGCAGAACAACTCATATTTTTCCAGCTCTGACGCTAATTTCGCCGACCGTTATCAGGCGGTGAAGCATTTTGACGACATAAAAAAATTGAAGGTGGGCATAAAGGGCGGGTGGCGTGTGTATTCCAGCGGCCCCGGCATTTACATCAATCAGCTTATGACGAACTTCCTGGGTATACGGCGGATGTTCAATGATATCCTTATAGACCCGGTGCTGCCGAAGAAGCTTGACGGCCTGACGTTCGCTATAAAAGAGAACGGTAAAAAAGTAACGTATAAATATCACATTGCCAAGAACACCTACTCACCGAACCGTATCGTTGTTAACGGCAAAGAGATAAAAGATCTTCGTTACGCCGCGAACCCCTACCGTTCCGGTGGCGCGCTGATAAGCGGCAAGGCTTTTGACGCCCTGTTGAACCGCCCGGACAATGTGGTAGAAATTTACATCTAAAGAATGGAATTTCAGGAAGGGCAGGTTTTTGATCGGCAAACACTCGCGGACAACGACCTGTCCGGCACAAATATCGTTAACTGCCGCTTTATCTCTTGCGATATGCGCCGCGTAAACCTTAAAGAAACCCGCACACGCGGTTGCGTATTCTCCGACTGCAACCTTTCAAACGCCTTTCTCAACGCTTCCGAGCACGACCATAGCGCCTTCACCAACTGTAAATTCGCCAAAGCAAGCCTGTTCTCCGCGAAATTCAAACTCTGTAAAATGACGGGTTCGCAGTTCACGGATGCCGATCTGAGCGGTATCAGCATTATTGAAGGCGACTGGTCTTACGTGAACCTGCGCCACGCAAAACTTGAAGGTTTTGACCTGCGTAACGTTTTGCTGCGCGAAGCCGACCTTTACGGCGCCGACCTGCAAAAAGCCGACCTGAGCGGCGCTGACCTTACCCGCGCGATCCTCTCAAAAGCCCGCCTCCACAAAGCCGACCTGAGGGGCGCCCGTGTAGACGGTGTAGATTTCCGCGGCATAGACCTGAACGAAGTCCGCCTGGACGTCTCGCAGGCCATCACCATAATCCACTCCTACGGCGCCCGCATAGGGTAATTATTTGCTATAATTGAGTTAGTAAGCAAGGGAAAGGAATCGTTATGGTAAACAAAGAGATGCTTAAAGAAGCAACTGAAAGGCTTGTTTCGAATTTTCACCCTCAGAGGATCGTTTTGTTCGGCTCTCAGGCAAGGGGGACTGCCGATTCACGTAGTGATGTCGATTTACTGGTAATATGTAATTTTACCGGAAAGCGCAGGACTTTAACTGTGTCAATGGACAGAGCGCTGAAAGGTCTGGGTTTTGCACGTGATATTATAGTATTAAGGCCGGAGGAGTTTGAGCGGGATCGAGATATACCCGGCACTATCGCCCAGCCGGCATTTAAAGAAGGGAAGATATTATATGAGCGGCACTGAAAAGGATATAATCAGGAAGGTCAAACAGTGGTTGGTTTATGGCGACGAAGATATGCGCCTTGCTGAATGTGGACTGAAGTTGCTCGAAAATTGTCCTCACAGGCTTGTTGCCTACCACGCGCAACAGTGTGCGGAAAAATACTTAAAAGCCTATCTTGTTTATAAAGGTATTGAATTTCCTTACACCCATAATATTGGCTTTCTTTTGGAACTTTGCGCTCCTCTGGGAAGTTGGTCAGAAACCCTGGAATCTGCGGAAGAACTCACGCCATTTGCGGTGTCAACGCGTTATCCCGGTGAAGATGAAGATGTTAATTTGTCAGAAGCTACGAACGCGATCGAGATCGCCTCAAAAGTTAGATCCACAATATTGAGCGTGTTAAAAGCCGC
Organism: Endomicrobiales bacterium; assembly: GCA_963796955.1. Taxonomy (GTDB): domain Bacteria; phylum Elusimicrobiota; class Endomicrobiia; order Endomicrobiales; family JALOBY01; genus CAWCNJ01. The sequence goes on along the minus strand of CAWCNJ010000011.1, from coordinate 41,271 downwards.
AAACTTTCCATTCTGAAAGTACCTTTCTTGCCGACAAAAATTGAGTGAACACACTGGTGCAAATTGACATGTGCATGTGTATTTGATAACATATGCACATAGGCACATATTTGCATGGAGGCTTCAAGATGGACGGTATTGTAACTGTTCTTAAATCTTTGTCGGATAAAACGCGGCTGCGTATTTTGGCTGTGTTGCGCCGTGCGGGTTCATCGCTTTGTATTTGCGAGATCGTGGATGCGCTGAAAATCCCGCAATACGCTGTTTCGCGAAATATGAAGGAACTGCGCCACGCGGGACTTGTGCGGGAACAGCGCCTTGGGCGTTTTGTGTTCTATACCCTTACGGCTGAAAACAACGCGATGGCCAAAGTGGTAGAGGCTTCTCTTGCCGCAATGGGAAATGCCGCGCTGGCTGAAGATCGTAGAAGACTGAAAATGCGGCTTGCACAGAGGAAAAAGTCATTATGTGCCGTTTCAAGTGGAGGCTGCTGTGAATAAATTAGAGGATGTGCCTGTTGTTTCAACTAAATGGAAGGCGGCAGACTATATCGGCGCCTGGAAAATGCGGCTGGATATAGGGCGCATGAAATATAAAGTGGAACCGGGGCTGTACGCTGTCGGTTCTCCTGATGTTAAATCGCCGGTGCTGGTTTCGGCGAACTACAAACTTTCCTTCGACGTATTGCGCAGAGAACTGGAAGGGCTGAATGTGTGGATACTGGTGATAGACACCAAGGGCGTGAACGTCTGGTGTGCCGCCGGTAAGGGTACGTTCGGCACGATGGAGATAGTACGAAGGCTTGGCCTTACTGAACTGGAAAAATTAATTGAAACGCGCACGCTGATAGTGCCGCAGCTGGGTGCGCCGGGCGTCGCCGGCCACATGGTGAAGGCTTTCAGCGGTTTTAATGTAAAGTTCGGCCCTGTGCGGGCGCGTGATATAAAGGCGTATCTTGCTGCCGGCATGAAGGCGACGCCGGAAATGAGAAAGGTGACATTTGATCTGTATGAGCGGCTTGAGGTGTCATGGATGGAGATGGTTCATACTCTGAAACCTGGTCTGTTGATAACGGCTGTTCTTATCGCCGCAGGCTTGTTTGGATTTACGCCCGCCGGTATGCTTATTACGGTTTTGTGGTCCGGCATCCTTGCCGGTTCGGTGTTTACCGCGGCGCTGCTGCCCTGGCTGCCGGGGCGTGCCTTTTCCATTAAAGGAGCGATCGCCGGGGCGATAACGGCGGCCTGCATAGTGGCGGTGAACGGCCATATATGGCACACAGCGGTGCTGGTTTCGGCTGTACTATTTTCGGCGTCTGTATCAGCCTATGTCGCGTTGAACTATACCGGTAATTCTACCTATACATCTCTCTCGGGAGTGAACCGGGAGATAAAGTTCGCTCTGCCGGTCATCATAGGGGTACTGGCATTGTCTGCGCTGCTGCAATTGATCTCATTTTTGGGGAGGCTCATATGAAATTACGCTATTTTTCAAATGTCGCGACGCTGGCGCTGGACAATGAAAAATGTGTCGGCTGCGGACAATGCGTACAGGTGTGTCCGCATGAAGTATTCGCTATTGAAAATAATAAGGCCCGCATAACGGACAAGGACGCCTGCATGGAATGCGGCGCCTGTAAAAAGAACTGCGCTTATGATGCTATCAGTGTGCGCACAGGCGTTGGCTGCGCGGCGGCGATCATTGGTTCGTTCGGCACCGGCAAGGCGCCCTGTTGCGGCGGTGAAGACAAAGGCGGCGGCAATTGCTGCGGATAAAGAGAGGGGAAACTATGGAAAAAAAATTGAACGGTGAAATGGCTTCACAAAGATACGGTGACCTTGGAAAGACCGATATCTCCTGCGCAGGATGTGATTCACCGGATGTTTGCTCCGCTGACAACGATATTGAGAACCACATCAGCAGAAAGCTGAGTTTTACTAAAACCGGTCTTGAACAGGCGCCGCAGGGAACGGGAGTCGGTTTCGGGGCGGGTAATCCGATAGTGCTGGCGGAATTAAAAGCGGGTGAACAGGCGCTGGTGCTTGGTTCCGGCAACGGTCTCGATTGTTTTTTAGCCGCTATGGCCGTTGGTAATTCGGGCCGCGTTACCGGTATAGAAAGCGATCTGGTATTACTGGAGAAGGCGCGGGTGAACGCCGTTAAGGGCGGCCACGGTAATGTGGAATTTAAGGCCGGGGTGATAGAAAGCCTGCCGCTTAAAGAAAATTCATTTGATGTGGTGGTCTCTAATTGCGCAATAAATCTTTCAAAAGATAAACCGGCCGCCTTCGCGGAGCTCTTTCGCGTTCTCAGACCCGGCGGCCGCCTGGTGTGCGCCGATATCGTGCTGCGCAACGGTCTGCCGGAAGATATTCAGGGATCACTGCAGCACTATGTGGGCTGCCTGGCCGGAGCTATCCTCAAAAATGATTATCGGGCCGCGGTGCGCGGCGCCGGTTTTAAAGATGAAAAAATAGTAAGCGAGACGGTTTTTCCGATGGAGCACATGTCGTATGACTCAACAGCGAACGCCATAATGGGCAACATAGGCTTGCGTAAGAATGATCTTAAGAGCATAACAGAGTCTATCGCCAGTATAAAGTTGACGGCCAGAAAGTAGGGAAAGAAGCGTTCAGGGGTTGTGGGTGTTGTTAGATGAGTTGTTGTTATTATTGTTGCTGTCTGTCTGAAGGTTGCTGGTCTGGGATACCAGCTTCTCGGCGACGGATATCACGATGTCCGGGGTAATGACAAGATCTATGTTGCTGCCGGTGAAAAACCTGACGGTGCTGCCGGTAGCCCGGTTCGCGATCTCCCGCGCGAAGATAATGTCTTCGGCGGCAAGCGTTTTAAAGAAGCTGAACGGGTTTTCCGAAGAATTCGTGATGTCGGCCAGGTTCATAATATTCCCGCTATTGTTTATAACATAGCCTTCAGTGTAAAGGCGCAGGTATTTGGTCTGGCCGTCCTTGTCCACCTTTACGTCCGGTGATATCGCCCAGGCCCAGAGTTCGTTGTTGGCCGAGCCGTTCCTGTCGACGCCTCCCGTGCCGTTATAATTCTGGTCCACCTTCCAGCCGTTGATGTAAGAGTCAAATACTATCCCGTCATCCTGCAGCGGATTACCTTTTGAATCAGGCTGGCCTTTCAGCTTCCAGACCCCGGTATTTTGAATAATATCGGATTGATTGGTCATGACCATTGAAACGGTTTGCGGGTGCAGGGCGTCGCCCTTTGCCTGTATGAACGCGGGCCAATCGGTTAACTGCGAGGGCAGCGGCATGTTCATGCTTACCTGCACCGTCGCCACATCCAGGCGTGAGGCGTTCGGTATCGTTTCATTCCAGCTGCGCACCCAGCCCTGACGGTCGGCATAGGTATAATTTGAACGTTTCGTAAGATTTATCAGTTCAATAGAGCTGGCATCGGGCCGCAGCAGCTGTTGTTCAACGCGTACCACATTGCCGTTCACATCGCGCAGGGTACGGCCGGAGGCAAGGTCGGCGTCCTTTACCTCGTTTGTTGTTTCCCGCGCGACCACGACATCTGTTTTGATCCCGTTGACGATGCTGTGCAGGTCTTCCCGCATGCGTTCCATACTCGTCTTATCATCTTTTTTACCGTTATTTTTATTGCCGCCCTCCGCGCCCTGCTTTGTCGGGTCGCCGCTAAAGCCGGACCATTCCACATTGGCAGCCGCCTGCTCTTCCGGCGTCATGGCGCGCGTGGTTCCGGGCTGGCCCGCGTTCATTTCATTTATCTGGCCGGCCACGACTTCAACAATATGGGTCAGGTCCAGGGCGCTGAAATCAACATGGCCTTCAAAAACATTCAATATGCCGGCGGCATCCACCGCGAAATCCGTGCCGCGCACCGATGCGACTGAAATGGGGGTTTTTATCTGGAATTTGCTGCCCTGCAGGTTGCGCACCTTCGCGCGCAGCTTGCCCATAAGCACGCTGAAAACACTGCCATTATCAAGAGAGGAGACTTCCACCTGAGAATTGCGGGAGATCCATATCAGGGTCGCGTTGTTGACCAGCAGGGAGGCCCGGCTGTCGGGAAGGGTTTTTACGATATCTTTCTCGCCCAGCTCCATTTCTGCGGCGGCGGCCAGCCATTGGGAGTTGTGGAAAACCATTACCTGGCCGTAAACTGAGCCGATCTTAACCTCTGCAAGGCAATAGCCGCCCAGCAGCGAAAGTATGGATAATGCAAGCAGTAGTTTCCTCATAAATTCCCGCTCTCATTATAATAGAAGAACCCCTCTTTGTCAACGAAAGTAATAGGTAGCCTATTGACAACCGCTCCTCTTTACAAAACCGGGGCAAATTTGTATAATCTACGGAATAGTTGCGATGCATAGGTCTTTTTCAGGTACATCCCACACGCCTTCAACCCCCGGTTTTCCCAAAAAACGGAGTGGAAGTAACTGATCCTGAACACAAAGTTGTGTTTAGCCCGGTTTGTTATTTGCTTGTCGTGTCTGTGCCGGACAAATGCCGCAACAAATTAATCAAAGGTAAAGGTAGCCATGAAGAATCTATTGAAGAAAGTTTCTGTTGCAAGCCTTATGCTTTTAGCCGGCGCCGCCACCGCGTTCGCCAGCGAATCCGACCTGGTGCTCCCGGACCTCGGCTCTGTTTTCTTTGGCGGTATCAGCGGCCGTTCCCTGTTGACCTGGGGATTGCTTATCTGCGTATTCGGTTTGTTCTTCGGCCTTATGCAGTTCCTGCGCATCAAGAACCTTCCCGTGCACAAATCAATGAGAGAAGTTTCAGAGCTCATCTATGAAACCTGCAAAACCTACCTGATAACCCAGGGCAAGTTCATTCTTATGCTGGAACTTCTGCTTGGCGCTATCATAGTGGTTTATTTCGGCTACCTTCGCCACTTCGAAGCCTTTAAGGTCGCTTTAATAGTGGTATGTTCTTTAATTGGTATAGGCGGCAGCTACCTGGTCGCCTGGTTCGGTATGCGCATCAATACGTATGCCAACTCCCGCTCGGCCTTCGCCTCACTCGGCGGCCTTCCCTACCCGACCTACGAAATTCCCTGCCGTTCCGGTATCAGCATCGGCATGCTGCTTATCAGCGTTGAGCTGCTGGTCATGCTTTGCATTCTGTTGTTCGTTGACGCAAGCTACGCCGGCCCCTGCTTCATCGGCTTTGCCATCGGCGAATCCCTTGGCGCCTCCGTGCTGCGTATCGCCGGCGGTATTTTTACCAAGATAGCCGACATCGGCTCGGACTTAATGAAGATAGTATTCAATATTAAAGAAGACGACGCCCGCAACCCCGGCGTTATAGCAGACTGCACCGGCGACAATGCCGGCGACTCGGTAGGCCCTACGGCCGACGGTTTTGAAACCTACGGCGTAACCGGCGTTGCCCTTATTTCTTTCATCATCCTTGCGGTAAAAGAACCGGTCATTCAGGTGCAGCTGCTGGTCTGGATATTCGTAATGCGCCTTGCCATGCTTATAGCCAGTGCGGTTTCTTACGGCATTAACTCGGTTATCTCAAAGGCTCTGTACGGCAAAGCCGCCAAGTTCAACTTTGAACAGCCGCTTACCAACCTTGTCTGGATAACCTCCCTTGTTTCGATAGCCGTGACCTACGGTTTGAGCTTTGCTCTTATCGGCAGCCTGGGCGACGGCACGCTGTGGTGGAAGCTTTCTACCATCATTTCCTGCGGCACCATTGCCGGCGCGGTCATACCGGAACTGGTCAAACTCTTCACCTCTACTGAAAGCGCTTTTGTTAAGAACGTTGTTTCTTCTTCGCGCAATGGCGGAGCATCCCTGAACATCCTTGCCGGCCTTACCGCCGGTAACTACAGCGCCTACTGGATGGGCCTTACGATCACCGGCCTTATGGCGATGGCATATTTCGTCAGCGGCTTTGGCCTTGGTGATATCATGACCGCGCCTGCTGTGTTCGCCTTCGGCCTTGTGGCCTTCGGCTTCCTCGGCATGGGTCCTGTAACTATCGCAGTTGACTCATATGGCCCCGTTACCGACAACGCTCAGTCAGTTTATGAGCTTTCGCTTATAGAAACCCTCCCGAACATCAAAGCCGAGATCAAGAAAGATTTCGGTTTCGAACCGAACTTCGAAATGGGCAAACATAACCTGGAAGCTAACGACGGAGCCGGCAACACCTTTAAAGCGACGGCTAAACCCGTTCTTATCGGTACGGCCGTAGTCGGCGCCACCACCATGATCTTCTCGATCATAGTGATGCTTACCCAGAACCTTACCGTCAACATCGATAAGCTCTCTATACTGCATCCGCCGTTCCTGCTGGGCCTTATCGCCGGCGGCTCCATTATTTACTGGTTCACGGGTGCTTCCATGCATGCCGTTACCTGCGGAGCCTACAAAGCTGTTGAGTTCATTAAAGCGAACATGAAGCTGGACGGCACTAACAAAGCCAGCACCGAAGACAGCAAGAAAGTCGTTGAGATCTGCACCGTGTATGCCCAGAAAGGCATGATCAATCTGTTCATGGTGATCTTCTTCACGACCCTGTCTTTCGCCTGCCTTGAATCCTTCTTCTTCATCGGCTACCTTGTTTCTATCGCGGTGTTCGGCTTGTATCAGGCCATATTCATGGCCAACGCCGGCGGCGCATGGGACAATGCCAAGAAGATCGTTGAAGTTGATCTGAAAGAAAAAGGCACCGAACTGCACAAAGCGACCGTGGTCGGCGACACCGTTGGCGATCCTTTCAAAGATACGTCTTCTGTTGCCCTTAACCCGATCATTAAGTTCACCACGCTGTTCGGCCTTCTGGCGCTGGAACTGGCCATCGGCCTTACCCGTCAGGTAAGCTTAACGCTGTCGGTCGTTTTCTTCGCGGTATCAGTATTTTATGTAATACGTTCCTTTACGGCGTTAAGAGTAAAATAGATTCTCTGAGCCCCTCAGGCCGAACGGTCTGGGGGGCTCTTCAATTAAACGCTTACCGGCAAACGGAAGAGCGTTTTGTTGAAGATAAATAGAATAACTTACAAGGAAAAACCATGGAATTACTTTCGTTCCTCATCTTGTTCCCATTGCTGGTGGCGGTGATCCTGCTGTTCGTGAACTCCGACGGTCTGCGCGGCGTGATAGTTAAGGGTTCTTCCGCGGTTATCGCGCTCGTCTCGGTAATTCTGGCTTTCCAATACTTCAACCATAACGCGGTCTTTTTTCCGGCGCAGTTCGAATGGGTGGCAACGGTTATGTTCGCGCTTGAGATGCTGCTGAGCGTGTACCTTCTGTGGCTGAGCATAAAACATAAGAAAAGCCTGGTAACAGCTCTTGTTGCGGTACAAACCGCCCTGGTTGTCTATCTGGAATTCTCCGGCGGACATCTCTTAACCGATTTTAATCTCTACGTAGATAAATTCAGCATAATCATGGCGCTTATCATAGGCATTATCGGCACACTGATCTGCGTATTCGGCGTCGGCTACATGAAGGAATTCCATCATCACTACCACGAGGAACTGAAGGATAAACGTAACTTTTTCTTCTTCGTGTTCTTCGCCTTCCTTTCGGCCATGTTCGGCATTGTCTTTGCCAACCACCTTGGCTGGCTGCTGTTCTTCTGGGAAATTACGACGGTCGCCTCCTTCCTGCTTATCGGCTACAAAGAAAATAACGAATCTATAAACAATTCATTCCTCGCCCTGACGTTCAACCTGCTGGGCGGTATCGCTTTTACCCTTGCCATTATTTATTCCCGTAATCACCTGGGCATTATTGAGCTGGATAAGCTGATAATCGCCGGTAAGGCCGGCATGCTGGTGCCCGCGGTGTTGATAGCTTTCGCGGGTCTTACCAAGGCCGCGCAGATGCCGTTCTCAAAATGGCTGCTGGGCGCCATGGTAGCGCCGACACCCGTTTCGGCGTTGCTGCATTCTTCTACGATGGTCAAAGCCGGTGTCTTCATAATCATAAAACTCGCCCCGGTCCTGCAGGGAACCACTGCCGGCCTGATAATTGCTTTAGTTGGCGGCCTCACTTTCTTAAGCACTTCTCTGATCGCGGTTTCGCAGTCCGACGCTAAAAAAGTTCTTGCCTACTCAACTATCGCCAACCTCGGCTTGATAGTTATGTGCGGCGGCATCGGTACCGGCGAGGCGGTCTGGGCGGCTATCATGCTTATCGTTTTTCACGCTATATCCAAAGGGCTCCTGTTCCTTTCCGTCGGTGTTGCCGAACATAAGATCGGCAGCCGCAACATAGAGGATATGGGAACGCTGGCGGCCAGAATGCCACGCCTTGGCGTGATAATGCTTATAGGTATGGCCGGTATGTTCCTAGCGCCGTTCGGTATGCTGATATCCAAATACGCTGTCTTGCGCGCCCTGGTTGATACCAATCCGCTGCTCAGCGTTTTGATAGCCTTCGGCAGCGCCGCAACCCTGTTCTTCTGGGTAAAGTGGATGGGAAAGATACTGACGGTGCTGAGCGATCCTTCGGACGAAAAACTGGAGAACAATGTGAGCCGCGATGAATGGTTCCCGCTGTACTTGCTTGCCAGCGCCACCGTGCTTGTCTGCGCCTTCTTCCCGCTTATGTCGTCTACGTTCATTACACCGTATGTTGATGAGGTCTTCGGCTATGTAACCTCTATCGGCCGCGGCAACATGGTCATAATGTCCTGCATGATGGGACTCGTCATGCTGTTCCCGCTCTCCTTTGTGTTTTACAACAAAGATACAAAACGGGTGGGCGCCTATATGGGCGGAGCCAACGCGGGCGATAATTATAATTTCACCGATTCGTTCGGTAACAAACGCGCCTATAACGTGAAAAATTATTACATGGAAAACTTTTTCAGCGAAGGCAAGCTGTTTAACGTCAGCGCCGTTATCGTTTCGCTTGTTATATTGGCTCTATTCTTAGTTACTAAATAAAAAAGGATCAATTCGTGAAAACCTTTCTCGGCATTATCGGCTTTATCGTGCTTGCTCCTATTATCGGCGGTATCATATCGGGGTTGGACCGTATCCTGACAGCCCGCGTGCAGGGGCGCGTCGGCCCTCCCCTGCTGCAGCCTTTTTACGATGTGTTCAAGCTTTTTGAGAAAGAGAGCATTGTGGTCCGCCGCTCGCAGAACTTTTACGTGTTCTTCTTCCTGTTGTTCATAGTATTCACCGGCTGCTTGTTCTTTACCGGCGGAGATCTGCTGCTGGTGATCTTCGCACTTACCCTTGCGGATGTTTTTCTGGTCCTTGGCGCATATCGCACCAGCTCGCCCTTCAGCCAGATAGGCGCCGAACGCGAACTGATACAGATGATGGCTTTTGAACCGATGATCATAATCATGGCGATCGGCATGTACATGGTGACAGGCAGTTTTAATATCGCCGAAATATCAGCAGGTAACCGCTCGCTCGCGCTGGTGCTGCCCGGCATTCTTTTCGGGCTTATATACGTGCTTACTATCAAGCTGCGCAAATCGCCGTTCGACCTTTCCACCTCGCATCACGCCCATCAGGAAATAGTTAAGGGTATCACGGTGGAATTTTCGGGCCCGGGCCTTGGCCTGATAGAGATAGCGCACTTTTATGAAAAGGTCATAGTGCTTGGCTTCGTCTACCTTTTCTTCGCGAATAATTTTCTGCTGGCAATGGCGGCTATAGTTGTAATATATCTTCTGGAAATATTCATAGACAACACCTTCGCCCGCTTCAAATGGCAGCTGGTGATAAAAAGCACCTGGATCGTGGCCGCCGTCTTCGGCATGGGCAATATAGTAGCGCTTTATCTCGCTAAATAAAGGAATAACAAATGCCTTATCTTAAAAAATCACCCTGGATCATTCACTATGACGCCACCTCCTGCAACGGCTGCGATATTGAGGTGCTGGCCTGCCTGACGCCCATGTACGACATAGAGCGGTTCGGCATCGTTAATACCGGCAACCCTAAGCACGCCGATATTTTGCTGATCACCGGCTCCGTTAATGAGCAGACCAAGGCGGCCGTAAAGAACATTTATGACCAGATGCCCAATCCTAAAGTGGTCGTCGCGATAGGTATTTGCGCGACCAGCGGCGGCATATTCGCGGAATGCTATAACGTTTCCGGCGGTGTTGATAAGGTTATACCGGTGGATGTGTATGTTCCCGGCTGCGCTGCGCGCCCCGAATCTATTATCGACGGCGTTGTTAAAGGGCTTGGAGTGCTGGAAGAAAAGAAGAAGAAAATGAGCGAGGCGACAATATGATAGAAGAACAAAAGATCATTCCGATAGAGTCTAACGAACTGGTGTCTAGGGTTCAGGAATACAAAAATAACGGCTTCAGGCTGGTGCAGGTAGGCGTTACCAAACTCGCCGACAAGCTGGAGATAAATTATTCTTTCGATAAAGATTATAAATTTGAGAACCTGCGCGTAACGCAGCCGGCGGCAAATCCGCAACTACCCAGCATAACCGCTGTGTACTGGGGCGCTTTCCTTTATGAGAACGAGATGCACGACCTGTTCGGCGTAGATATAGCCGGCATAGCGGTTGACTTTAAGGGCGGGCTCTACCGTACGGCCGTAAAACATGCCTTTAACCCGGAGAAAAAATAATGAGCAATCGCACTATTATCCCTTTTGGCCCACAGCACCCGGTATTGCCCGAGCCCATCCACCTGGACCTGGTCATTGAAGACGAAAAAGTTATAGAAGCTATTCCCTCTATCGGATTCATTCACCGCGGCCTTGAAAAGCTTGTCGAGAAAAAAGATTTTGCTGATTTCGTTTTTGTCGCGGAACGCATCTGCGGCATTTGCAGCTTTATCCACGGCATGACCTACTGCCAGGCGATAGAAGAGATCATGCAGATACAGGTACCTGCCAGGGCGCTTTACCTGCGCACGATCTGGGGCGAGATGTCCCGCCTGCACAGCCACTTATTGTGGATGGGCTTGATCGCCGACGCTTTCGGCTTCGAAAGCCTTTTCATGCACAGCTGGCGTATACGCGAAAAGATACTTGATATCATAGAGGAAACCACCGGCGGCCGCGTTATATTCGGCTCTGCCAAGGTTGGCGGTGTGCGTAAGGATATTGATAACGACACGCTGAAACGTATTATGGGTACTCTCCTTGACATAGAAAAAGAGATCAAAGAGATCGCCGACACTTTCCTTAACGACAAATCAGTAAAGCACCGCACCACAGGCGTCGGTGTGCTTTCAAAAGCAGATGCTTACGCCCTTGGAGCGGTAGGCCCTATGGCCCGTGCCAGCGGTGTTAATCAGGATATGCGCCTGCTCGGCTATGCCGCTTTCAAAGACATAAAGATACAGCCTATAATCGACACCGCCGGAGATTCTTACGCACGCACCAAAGTGCGCATCGGCGAGCTTTTCCAGTCGGTAGACATTATCCGCCGCTGCGTGGAAAAAATGCCCGACGGCCCGGTAGACGTTAAAGTGACCGGCACCCCGACCGGCGAATTCTTCGCCCGCACGGAGCAGCCCAGAGGCGAAGTGATCTATTACGTGAAAGGAAACGGAACCAGGCTGTTGGATCGCATGCGCGTGCGCACCCCGACCTTCGCCAACATTCCTCCGCTGACAAAGATATTGCAGGGCTGCGAACTGGCCGATGTGCCCATTCTGGTTCTGACCATCGACCCGTGCATCAGCTGCACCGAAAGATAAATTATAAGGATAAACATCATGGGACTTTTTACCTTCTGGAAAACTATCATCGGCAGCGCTTTTAAAGCTTCACCCTGCAAAATGTATCCCTTCAAGCCGCAGGTGATGTATAAGAACACAAGAGGCAGCATAAATATAGATTCTTCAAAATGCATTTATTGCGGCATCTGTTCCAAAAAGTGCCCAACAGGCGCTATCGTTGTAGATAAAACAAAAAAGGGCTGGACCATAGAACGCATGCGCTGCATCAGCTGCGGCCTGTGCGTTGAAGTTTGCCCCAAGAAGTGTCTGGATATGAACAACAAATACGCCCCATCCGATACTACCAAAAAAGCTGAGACCTTCACCGGGCCGCAGGCGTAATAGCTGTATAGCGTATGCATGAATACGGCGTTACCCAGCAGATAATCAAGATCGCCGTAGACGCGGCCGCAAAACAGCACGCCAAAAAGATATCCCGGGTAAATCTGGTAGTGGGGGAAATGTCCGGTTTCATCGGCGATTCCATCCAGATGTACTTCGAGATGCTCGCCAAAGGCACCCCCGCCGAAGGCGCGGAACTTTCCATAACCTACATAAAACCCCAGCTGAAATGCGACAAATGCGGTATAACTTTCTTTAAGAAACCATACTCCTTCGATTGCCCTAAGTGTGATGGCCAGGGCGAACCCTCCCCCATAGGCAAAGAATTCTACGTTGATTCTATAGAGGTTTCTGGTTAATTTAGTGCTTGACAAAATTTGCATTGTTCATTATAATGAACGTAGAGGATGTTATAATGAACGTTAAGCACTTTTTAATGAACGCAAAACATATCAAGGAACAGTTGTATCATGGAGTGCCTTTGCAGGTGCTTTCGTATGTTTCTGTTCAGCATGGTTCTGTTTTTTCTGCTGATGAGATCAAGCGGGCTGTTAAGATAAGTAAGGGGGCTACGAACAAGGCGTTGAGGCTTCTCGGGGAACTGGATATAATAGCGCGCGAGAAAAAGGGGAATTTGTATCTTTATCGTATTAACTCTGACAACTTTATCCTGCGCCAATTTAAAATATTTGAAAACACCATATTTCTAAATGAAATGGTAAGCTCAATAAAAAAATATTGTCGGGAAATAGTGTTGTTTGGCAGCTGTGCGACAGGCACCAATGCTCTGGAAAGCGACATGGATCTATTTATTCGCACAGAAAACAAGGATGTTGTTTTGAAGACTATACGTAGGTTTGAGACTGAAATGCCACTTAAACCGATTGTTATGGATTCCCTTGAGTTTGCGGAACTCAAAGAAAACGATTCGGTGTTTTATGGTCAGATAATGAAAGGCATAACTCTCTGGAAAGGAAGCCCGGAATATGAAGGAGTATAGGATCAAGGATGCACTAGACAGTAGGAAGATAATGCCGTTTGCGGATGGCCCCCTGGCGGCTATGAAAGAAGTTTTGACAGCAAATGACGATTTGAAAGATGCCGAAGATGTGTTTAAATTAAAAAAGTATAAGATGGCTACAGTATTTTCGTATTACGCTATTTTTCACGCCACCCGCGCATTGTTGTACTTGAAGAAATACCGTGAAAAAAGTCATCTTCATTTGGGTTTGGCAATAAAGTCCCTTTGTGTGGATAAAGGTTTGTTGCCTCAAGAGTATTATGATGATTTCGTCCAAGCACAGGATCTCAGAGAAATGGCAGATTATAAGAGTAGTTTTTCTGAGCAAGGCGCAAAAAGAAACCTTGAGTCTGCTAGAAGAGCAATTGTTTTGGTCGAAAAAATTATCCCAAATATAAGAAAACTGCCAGACCCGGTGAAACTTATTAGAGAGGATAGAGATGGCGGACATTAAAGCATTAGCGATATGCGGGAGTCTCAGGAAGGGGTCTTGTAATTTACGGTTACTGGAATTGGCGAAGAAATATGCTGTTGAGGCGGGGGCTGAGGTGATCGTTGCCGATCTGAAGGCTCTGGATATGCCTCTCTATGATTTTGATATTGATTCGGCGGGGAAACCTGAAAATGTTAATATTTTGGCAGAGATGGTGAAAGCGTGCGACCTGATCCTGATCGCGTCTCCTGAATATAACTATTCAGTGTCGGGGGTGCTTAAGAACGCCATCGACTGGGTCTCCAGAGTAAAACCGAATCCCTTCAGCGGGAAATACGCCGCTCTATTTGGTGCCTCAAGCGGTCCCATGGGCACCGTGAGAGGGCAGAACCATCTCAGGCAGATACTCAGCTGCGTGAATATTATTGTTACGCCCCAGCCGCAGGTGCTGGTGGCCCATGGCGAGGAAGCGTTTGAAGCGGATGGCTCATTGAAAAATCCTCTCTACGATAAAAATCTGAAAGAACTTATCAGCAAAACGATAGAAACAGCCCGTCAGATGAAACAATAAGGTTCTTTAAAAATAAATGAAAACTCTGGTGTCGCTTGTTTTCCTGATCATATTTTTCTGCAGCTCCTCCGTCTTTGCCGGAGACAGGGAAGGCTTGGTCGCTGAAAAGTATGAAGGTGTTAAGCCCACGAAGTGGGGGGAGAATATCGCAGGAGTCCTGACAAGGCTGGACACCGCCGATAACGTGATCGCGCTTACGTTCGATGCCTGCGGTTCTAAGGGCGATGGTTTTGATGCGGCGTTATTCGATTTTCTTGTCAGGGAGAAAATTCCAGCCACATTCTTTATAAATGCCCGCTGGATAGACCGGCATCCTGATACATTCAAAACGATAGCGGCGAACGATCTTTTTGAAATAGAAGATCACGGGATGAACCATAAGCCGGCTTCGGTGAACGGCAGGGCCGCGTATGGTATCAAAGGGACCGGTAGTCCGGCTGAACTGGTTGATGAAGTTGAACTGAATGCTGAAAAGATCGAGCAGCTGACCGGCAGAAAACCGCATTTTTACCGTTCGGGAACCGCTTATTATGATGATGTGGCCGTAAAGATCGTGCGGGAACTCGGTTTTAAGATAGCGGGATTCAGCGTGCTTGGCGATGCGGGCGCGACTTACCGTAAAGCCCAGGTTGAAAAGGCCTTGCTCGGCGCTTCGCATGGGTCAATAATTATCCTTCATATTAATCACCCGGAAAAAGAGACCGGCGCGGGTGTTATTGCCGCGATACCGAAATTAAAGGCCCGCGGTGTTACTTTTGTAAAACTCTCAGCGTACGATCTAAAATAATATAGCTGTGTGCCTGCCAGAACGCACGCCTCAATCGGTGAGGCGTTTTTTTTATTATAAGAGAATAAAGTCATAAAGATAGGGCAGGTCGCCATTGCTCAGGTTCGGGTAAAGGAATATGATGTTAGTGTGGTTGTATAATTTAAAAGGATGGTGACAATTATGAATGAATCTAAAATAGAGTTGGTTAAACAGTTCTTCTCTAACATCGAGCATGGTGATTTCGCAAAGGCTGAGAAGTTGTTAACGGATGACTTTGAGTTCTCGGGCCCCACGCCGGAGCCCGTCGACAAGGAGCATTTCCTGGAAATGCACCGGGGCATGGTCGGCGCTATGCCGGACTGGTCTTTCGATGCGCAGGGCTTCAATGAAAGCGGCGACGACGTTACGCTAACGGCCCAGGTAAGCGGCACGCATACCAGAGAGCTGAACATACCCTTCCTTGGTCTTCGCGCTGTGAGAGCCACGAAAAAGCACGCGATCAATCCTAAAGAGAAAGTTGAGATCCATTTTGAAGGTGATAAGATCTCCACGTTCCAGGTTGAGAAGGTACCCAACGCCGGCCTTCCCGGAATTCTTTCGCAATTAGGTATTGCGTTGCCGCAGCCGGCTAAGCGATAGCGGTTCAAGCAAAAGTTTGCAGACAACCCGCGAATGTTCGTAATAGAACATAGCGGGTTGTTCTTGTTATATGGAATAAAGTTAGTACCGTGTAGAGTCCGGCAAGCGGACGTGCAGTTCCTATATAGTATATTTTTTAGAATGCAGGGGGGATGGATAATTCTGGAAGCTGTGGGGGGCCGGGAATGTCTGGTAAATGCACCGATGGGAAGCGGTTATTCTATGTTCATCCAAATGCCGGATCGTTTTTAAAAACACTGCTGTTGAATCTTTTATTATTTGTTTGTTTCAGGGTTGCATTCTTTCTTAAATACCATCCTCTCTTCGCTGGAATATCCTTTTTCGACATAGGTGCATCGTTCCTTCGCGGGTTTCGCTTTGATCTTGCGGTCGTCTTTCAGATCAACTCCTTATTATTCCTTATATTGTTTTTCCCGGGAAGATGGGTCCTCTCCCGTTGGTTCCAAACGGCTTACAAATACCTGGTCTCTACTCTGCTGACACTGCAAGCGGTGATCTTGTGCATAGACCTTGAATATTATGGCTTCGTGCACCGCCATCTTGCTATGGATATCATCAACACCCGTAATGACCTGCCTTCCATGATAAGCCTTGCCATGTCACAATATCCGCTTCAGTTGGCTGCTATAGGTTGTAGTATCGGTGCTATGTGGTACGCGACTACCCGGTTTTTACAACATCGCTCCACAGATACATACCCCGCCGTTACGGGGTACAGTCGTTTCGTTTCGCCTGCGCTGCACATGTTCCTGATCGCGGCGCTGACGGTCGTGTGCTGGCGGGGCGGGTTGCAGTCCAAGCCGTTGCGGGTTTCCAACGCCTTCCCCGACGATAATATTGTCCTGGGTCATTTGTCCCTCAACGGGATCTACACCATGTCGCAGGCGTTGTACAAATCCGGCATGGAGCTGAAAGTGAATTATGATTATGATATGGCGGTGGCTAACGTCAGAGCGATGCTGGAAGACGGTAATGGGACTTTCGTGAACGGGCGCTACCCCCTGCTTCGCCATACACCGGGTAAAAAGACAGCCGGCACGCCGCCTAACGTGGTTATTTTTATTATGGAAAGCTGGTCGGGAGATTCAGTCGGCGCCCTTGGCTCCGATAAAGGGCTCACGCCAAATTTTGACGCCCTGGCCAGGGACGGGTATCTTTTTACCGATCTCTTTTCCGTGGGACAGCGCTCACTGGATGCCGTGGTCTCCATACTCTGCTCTTTTCCGTCATTTTCGCAGTGCACCGTGGTGGGGAAAGTGTATGAGCAGAACAAGGTGATAGGTATCGGCACTATTTTGAAGCAGAAGGGCTATGAGACACTTTTTATCTGCGGCGCCCACCGGGGCTCCATGGGTTTTGATGCCTTTTCGCGTAAGATCGGTTTCGACAGATATATCGCGAAAGAGGATTTTCCGCTCCCCGGGAAATGTTTTGACGGTTCCTGGGGCGTCTACGACGAATACGCCTTTGCGCGGGCGGACAGCGAATTCAGGAAAATGAAAAAACCTTTTCTCGCCGTAATGTATACCTTGAACCCGCACCCGCCGTATAAGACCCCCGATGGCTTTCAAAAAATAGCTGCCGGTGAGAACGCTGAATATTATAACGCGCTGAATTATTGCGATTCCGCCCTTGGGCAGTATTTCAAACAGGCGCGGGGCGCGGATTACTTTAAGAACACCCTTTTCGTGATAGTGGCCGACCATTGCGAGGGCCACCATGAAAAGTCTGTCATAGATTCCTTCCGCATACCCTGCCTTTTCTATTTCCCCGGTAAGATCAAACCCCGCCGGGACCCGAATGTCGCCAGCCAGCTCGACATTCTTCCCGGGATCGTGGATACGCTGGGAATAGATTGCACCCACGCAGCGCTCGGCTCCTCACCGTTTGGCCGCCGCGGCGGTACCAGGAATGCTTTCATCGGTTGCGGCAACCTGTTCGGCTGGGTCAATGAGGATTCCGTACTCCTTCAGGCCGGAGATAAACCGATGGCCCTGTACGAGTGGCGCCGTGATAAACTGCAGCACACCAACCTGTTAGCGGCTGAAGGCAATACGGTGCAGGCCCAGGAGAACAAACTCCTCTCCTTCCTGAAAGTAACCCAGACCGTGCTGACCCAAAACCAGATCGCTCCTTGAAGTGCGCCGCCCTAATTGATATACTTACCGGATGGAAAATAATAAGATAGATGTGATGGAAGATATTTATGAAGAGAATGACCGCCTGGCCCGTGAACTTAACGGCCGCCTGAGCGAGCGTAAGATCTTCGGGGTAAACGTTCTGGGCGCACCGGGCACCGGGAAAACCTCTGCCTTGCTGCAGATAACAAAACGTCTTCTGCCCGCAAAGTCGTACGTGATCGAGGGTGATATTGAGTCGAACATAGATACGGTAACGCTTCAGAAGGCCGGCGTGGCTGCTTTTCAGATAAATACGGCCGGCGGCTGCCATCTGGATGCGCCGATGATGATACAAGCGCTGGAAAACTTCGCGCTGCCGGAACCCGGCTATTTGTTCATAGAGAACGTTGGCAATCTTGTCTGTCCCGCTGAGTTTGAGATAGGCGAACACCTGAAACTGCTGATCTGCGCCACCACCGAAGGCAGTGACAAACCCTACAAATACCCTTTAATTTTCGAAAAAGCCGCCGCAATAGTGTTGAACAAATCTGACCTTGCCTCCATCCTTGATTTTGACAGAGATTTCTTTACGAAAGGGCTGCGCGGTGTGAACAAACACGCGCCGCTCTTTGAGGTCTCCTCAAAGACGGGTGAAGGGTATGATGCGCTGATAAGCTGGCTTAAAACACAGTCCTTGCCGATCCTTAGTGCGAAAAAAGATAGTTAATTACGTTGACATGGCGCGAAATCAATAGTATAAGATTAACTGCCATGGGGGACCTTCCGTAGTTTCTCCCGCTGTAAAACCCGATGCCGCTTGACAAATTAAATCGATAGTTGTAATATCATAATTGAAATGAATACAAATAGGGAATCAATCAAGAAGGCGCTGGAAGAGAAGAATATTAAGCCTACGTTCCCACGGCTTAAGATCCTTGATTATCTGCTTGCCACCATGAGCCATCCGACCGTCGAAGAGATATATCGCCATCTGATAAAAGAGATCCCGACGATATCAAAAACCACGATCTACAACACGTTGCAAAATTTCGTGGAAACCGGGCTGGTTGTGCAGCTGTTATCCGGCTCGCAGGCCCGTTTTGACGCGCTGCTCAAGCCGCACCATCATTTTGTCTGCAACGATTGCGGCAAAGTCATCGACATCGACATAGTATGCCCAAATCTGTGCCGCAAAGAGGTAGAAGGTCATTTAGTAAAAGAGATCCACGGCTATTTCCGCGGAACCTGTGCCAAATGTAGAACAAAAGGGGAACGGTGATCATGAACGCCTATTTCGATAATAATTCAGCCACCCGTATAGATGATGCCGTGCTTGAAATGATGCTGCCGTTCTTAAAAGAAGAATACGGCAATCCGCAGAGCATGAATTCTCCGGGAATGTTTGCCAAAGATGCGATCGAGGCGGCCCGGGCAAAAGTAGCCGCATTTATCGGCGCCAAACCTTCAGAGATACTGTTCACTTCCTGCGGCTCGGAGGCCAATAATCTTGCGGTTAAGGGTATCGCACAGGCATACGCCCAGAAGGGTAAACATATTATTGTTTCCGGTATAGAGCATTTTTCGGTATTGAACGCCGCTAAACGGCTGTCTCAGCAGGGTTTTGAAGTGACGCAGCTTCCAGTCAATACGATGGGGCTGGTGGAGCCGGCAGAGCTAAAGAAGGCACTGCGGGCTGATACCGTGCTTGTTTCCATTCAGCTTGCGAATCCTGAAATAGGCACCATGCAGCCCGTGAAGGAATTAGCTGCGGTCGCGCAAGCAGCCGGCGTGCCGTTCCACACAGATGCTATCGCCGCCGCTGCCTCTGTGCCGCTCGATGTTAATGCGCTTGGCGTCAGCGCTTTGTCGCTTTCTGCTTCGCTTTTTCATGGGCCCAAAGGGGCCGGAGCCCTGTATCTTAAAAAAGGTACGCGCCTGACACCGCAAATAGACGGCGGCGTTCAGGAAGACGGCAGGCGCGCCGGGACGGAAAACGTGCCGGCGATAATAGGCATGGGCGCGGCGTGTGAAATAACGAAAGAAATTATCCCGGTCGCGAGCGCCACGATGGCCAGGCTCAGGAACAGGATGATAAACGAAGTGCCAAAGCTGGTTAAATATGTTTATCTTAACGGCAGCGCTGAAAATCGCCTGCCCAATAACGTGGACCTTTCTGTGGAGTTCATAGAAGGTGAAGGCATGATGTTGTTCCTGGACGCGAAAGGAATTTCTGTTACCAGCGGTTCTGCCTGCGCTAATAAAGCGCTCAAAATGTCCCATGTTCTCACGGCTATTAATGTGGATACGGCGCTCGGCCAGGGTTCTCTGCTGATAACGCTTTCAAAATATACGACGGACGCAGAAATAGACTATTTCCTTAAAGAATTTCCGCCCATCGTTGAAAAGCTGCGCGCCATGTCGCCGCTCTATGCACATTTTCAAAAGACCGGTAAGCGCATGGAAGCGGGACCCGGGACAGATTACGACCACCACCACGACGATGCATGCGACAGCTGTGAAGCTTAGATCTGAAAGGAGAAGTGTATGCCATTCTATTCTGAAAAAGTAATGGACCATTTTCAAAACCCGCGGAACGTGGGAGAGATACCTGACGCAGACGGCAAAGGCGAGATAGGCAATCCCGTCTGCGGCGACATGATGACCTTCTACATAAAGGTCAAGGACAATAAGCTTGAGGATGTTAAATATAAAACGTTCGGCTGCGGCGCGGCTATAGCAGTCTCCAGCATCGTCAGCGAGCTGGCGAAGGGCAAAACCCTGGACGACGCGATGAACATCACCAACGCTTCGGTCGCGGTAGAACTCGGCGGCCTGCCGCCCAATAAAATGCATTGCTCGAACCTGGGCGCCGACGCGCTGCACAGGGCGATAGAAGATTATAAAAAGAAAACAGGAAAATAGGAGCTCACCATGGCTTGCGGATGCAATAAAGACCGGAAGTGCAAATGCCCCTACTGTGACGCCGAACTGGAACTCAGTTGTTTTGATCCGGCGTTTTGCGAGCCGTGCGGCAAAGAAATAGTAGTATGCAAACAGTGTGGCACGTCTTACGGCAAAGACCAGAAAGTCTGCCCGAAATGCAAAAAATAATATGAAAGAGAAGATGACTATTATCATGTTCTCCGGGGATATGGATAAAGCGATAGCGGCTTTCACCCTCGCCACTACAGCGGCGGCCAGCGGCATGGATGTGACTATATTCTTTACCTTCTGGGGACTGAATATCATAAAAAAGTCCATGTTCACGGTCAGCGGTCCGAAGTCCTTGTTCCAGAAAATGTTCAACGTTTTCAGCACTGCAGCTCTGCCGGTCTCGCGCCTTAATATGTTCGGGCTCGGTCCCTGGATGATGAAAAAAATGATGAAAAGCGGCGGCATGGCATCACTGGAAGACCTTATGAAGACCGCCAGGCAGTTGAACGTAAAATACATCGCCTGCACCACCAGCTGCGGCGTGCTCGGCCTTGATAGATCTTCCCTGGCAGAAGAAGTTGATGAGTACGCGGGCGCAGCCAGTTATCTTGCCGAGGCGAGGCAATCTAAAGTAAATTTATTTATTTAAAGGTGTTCATATGGAAAAAAAACCGAATGCTGACGAGAAAATAGATTGCACGGGCCTGTTTTGTCCCATGCCGGTGGTGAAAACAAAATTTGAGATGGAAAAAATGCGCCCCGGCCAGGTGCTGGAAGTGCTCGCAGACGATCCCGGCTTTGAGAAGGACCTCCCGAAATGGTGTGAAATGACCGGCGAGAAATGCCTGGGG
The DNA here is from genome assembly GCA_963796955.1 of Endomicrobiales bacterium. GTDB lineage: Bacteria > Elusimicrobiota > Endomicrobiia > Endomicrobiales > JALOBY01 > CAWCNJ01. The sequence goes on along the minus strand of CAWCNJ010000011.1, from coordinate 19,895 downwards.
ATCGTTAAGGAAGGCGCCATATATCACGGGTTCGTAAAAAAGTCTTAAAACGGAATGTCAACCCGCCGAAAGCTTCGCAATCTGGCGGGTTTCGCGAAGATGGAATGACAAAAGACAGAGGTGCTCAATGAAAAAGATAACTGTTGCCGATAATGTATATTCCGTAGGAGTGGTAGATTGGAATATCCGCCATTTTCATGGCTACACCTATACGACCGGCCGCGGGTCAACGTATAACGCCTTTCTGGTGATGGACAAAAAGATCGCGCTGGTAGACACCGTCTACGGACCATTCGCCAATGAACTTATCGAACATATCAAAGCGATCGTTGATCCCTCTAAAATAGAATACGTGGTTGCTAATCACGTTGAGACCGACCATTCCGGCGCCCTGCCTGAGATAATGAAGCTGTGTCCCAACGCGACCGTTATCGGCACGGCCAAATGTAAAGAAGGTCTTGCCAAATATTACCCTAACAACTGGAAATTCCAGACGGTAAAGACCGGCGATACCGTTTCACTCGGCACAAAAACCCTCCAATTCATCGAAGCCGCCATGATCCACTGGCCGGACAGCATGTTCACCTATATCCCGGAAGACGAGCTGCTGCTTTCCAACGATGCCTTCGGCCAGCATCTGGCCAGCACGGAACGGTTCGACGATGAGACCGATCCCGGTATTCTGATGGACGAATCCGCGAAATACTACGCCAACATCCTGATACCGTTCAGCTCAATGATCGCCAAGAAGATCGCTGATATCGCCGCCAGCGGCATAACGATCAAGACGATCGCCCCGGCCCACGGCGTCGTCTGGCGGGCTAACCCCGGACAGATAATGAACATGTATGTTAACTGGGCGAAAGGCCTGCCGTTGAAAAATGACGCCCTGGTTTGCTACGAGACCATGTGGAACGCGACGGAAGATATGGCCAAGGCGATCGTTGAGGGGCTTATGGAGGGCGGTGTTGAAGCGCGCCTGTATAATGTGGCGGTATCAGACCGGACCGAGATCTTGAAGGATATACTGAACTGCAAAGCGGTGCTGCTTGGGTCGTCCACGCACGATAATAACATGCTGCCGACCATGGCCGCGCTGGTGGATTTTATAAAAGGCCTGAAGATAAAGAACCGCCTCGGGGCCGCCTTCGGGGCCTACGGCTGGAGCGGCGAATCGATAAAACAGCTGGACGCCGCGCTCACCGAAAGCGGCATCAGCATTGTGGCGCCGCCGCTATCCGTTAAATGGCGGGCATCCGAAGAAGAACTGAAAGCTTGTTTTGAATACGGCCGTTCTATCGCCGGTAAAATTAAGGGTTCTTAGTAGTATCGGGAGGTAATGGTATGGTAGTTTCAGTTTTGCTTTTTAAGAATAAAACGTGCGTGCCGTGCGCGCAATTCGAGCCGGTATTCAATGAGGCTATCAAGACGTATGAGGGCCGTATGGATGTGCAGAAGGTAGATATCTCTGTTGATGCGAAACTCGCGATAGAGTACGGTGTGCTGGGAGTCCCTACGGTGCTGATACTGAAAGATAATACCGAGGTTGACCGGCTGATAGGGGCGGTGTCAAAAACACAACTGGAAGGTTCTCTGGAATCTGCGGTAAAATGAGGCAACATGGATCTTGGCGCGCTGGTATCGTCTAATATTTCCTCAGGCAATCCTGTAACCTATATTTTCGTCTTCGCTGCCGGCGTGCTTACCGGTTTTACGCCGTGCATATTACCTGTCGTTCCGATAATCGTCGGTTATATAGGCGCGCAGCAAAACAGCTCGCGTTTCAGATCTTTCCTGACAGCGTTAGCGTATGTCGGCGGCATGTCTGTTACCTTTACCGCGCTTGGCATATTCGCCGCGCTTACCGGCAGCCTGTTCGGCAGGGTGCAAACAAACCCCTGGACGCAGGTCATTATGGGCAACGTCGTGCTTTTTATGGCGATGTGGTTCATGGATATTATACATATCCCTTTGCCGGTATTTTCCGGCATACGGACAAAAGAAAAGGGTTTGTTACCGGCCTTCCTTCTCGGCCTCGCATCCGGGCTTATAGCGGCACCCTGCACGGCGGCGATCCTTGCCGTATTGCTGGCCTATGTCGGCACCAGCCAGAACATCATTTTCGGCGGTTCACTTCTGTTCGTTTACGCCCTTGGCATGGGTATGGTATTTTTAATTGCCGGTACATTCACGGGTGCTCTGACCTCTTTAATATCGTCTGAAAATGCGTCAAAGAACGTAAAAAGGGTTTTCGGAATATTGTTATTCCTTTTTTCACAATATTTTTTCATTCAAGCCGGAAGATTGTTCTAAGCTCAAGGAGGATGTATGCGTGGTTTAATAAGTTTATTCATTGTTGTCTCGTTAAGCGTTTGTCCGTTAATGGCGGCTTCCAAGGGCGCTCAAGGCTCGCAAGAAGGCGCGATGGCGAAAGAATTCACACTTAATGATATTTCCGGTAAAAGCTATTCTCTCAAGGATCTGCGCGGAAAAGTGGTGTTGCTCAGCTTTGGGGCCAGCTGGTGTCCCTATTGCATTAATGAAGTGCCGGAACTTAATAAGATAGAAGCTGAGAATGGCGGCAATGCCAACTTTAAACTGTTGGCTGTTAATCTTGATAATGATGTGGAAAAAGCTAAAAAATTCGCTGAAAAAAAGCAGATCAAATACACGATGTTGTATGATAACGGCGCCGCGGTGGCGCAGCAGTACGGCGTCAGCGGTATTCCCGCGAATTTTGTTGTAGGACCCGACGGCGCGGCTGTCGGCTACGGCCCGGATATAGACGCGGCGTATGCGGCTGTTAAGAAAACGCTCGCGACGAAACCGGAAAAGAGCACAGGCAAGAAAGATAAATAAAGGAGAAGCGAATGTCTACAGCGATCAATGAGATCTACAAGTGTGAGCTTTGCGGCAACATCGTTGAATTAGTACATGCGGCGGATGGCGCGCTGGTCTGTTGCGGCAAACCGATGGTGCTGCAGAAAGAAAATTCAGTCGACGCCTCAAAAGAGAAGCATGTTCCTGTCATTGAAAAGAACGGGACGGGCGTTCTGGTAAAGGTGGGGTCTGTTGCACACCCGATGGAAGAAAAGCATTACATAGAGTTCATTGAGGTGATCTCCGGCAACAAAATATACCGGGCTTACCTTAAACCGGGCGATAAGCCGGAAGCACAGTTCGAGCTGCCATCCGTCTCTTATGCCCGCGCCTATTGCAATCTTCACGGACTTTGGAAAAGCTGAGAAAATTAAAGGAGACCGACCATGAAAGATAAAGTACTTGCCGCGCTTAACGCACAGATAAATAAGGAATTTTTCTCGGAATATCTGTACCTGGCGATGTCTGCCGATATGGATGCGAAGGGTTTCAGAGGTCTTGCCCAGTGGTTCAAAGCGCAGGCGGGCGAAGAGCACACGCACGGCGATAAAATATTCAAATTCATCCTGGATTGCAGCGCGAAGGTCAAACTTTCGGCCCTGGCGGAACCCCAGCAGTCGTGGAAAACCCCGCTGGAGGCCTTTGAAGCGGCCTATACGCATGAACTGATGATAACTTCCGCCATATATGAAATCGTTGCTCTGGCTGAAGCTGAAAAAGACCTTGCGACCGTGCATTTCCTGCAATGGTTCGTTTCTGAACAGGTTGAAGAAGAACGCCAGACAGCCGAGATAGTGCAGTCCCTGCAGATGGCCGGATCAAGCATCGGCGGTGTGTTCGCCCTTGACCATCACCTTGGCAAACGCGGTAAATAATACTACGATCGTGGGGGTTTTGTGAGAATTAAGATCTGGGGATGCCGGGGTTCTATCCCGGTGCCGGACCGCCGGATGATAAAGTTCGGCGGCAATACCACCTGCGTGGAAGTGGACCTTGGCGAACGCGTGCTGATCATAGACGCGGGCACCGGGATACGAAGGCTCGGCGAAGAGCTCTTAAAACGAAAACAATCCGAGATAGACATGATACTGACGCATTCTCATTGGGACCATATACAGGGAATGCCGTTCTTCATGCCGATGTACAGCGAGAATACGTCCATAAATATACTCGGCTGCAATAGCTCGTATAAGAACCTGAAGGATATCCTCGCCGGGCAGATGTCCCATGAGTACTTCCCGGTAAGCTTCGCCGACCTGAAAGCTAAAATATCCTTTAGCGATGTTTGCGGCAATGTCACAAACCTTGCCGGCTGCGTGGTGCGCACTATCCAGACGAACCACCCGATGGCAACCTACGGCGTGCGGGTGGAGACCGGAAAAAGCGCGTTCGTCTTTATTACCGACAGCGAACTTAATGCCGCCGAACCGGTCACGAAGTTCGAAGGGTTCGTTGAGTTTTGCCGCGGGGCCGACCTGCTGATCCATGACGCGCAATTCACCGATGAAGAATACCCCAAACGCATCGGCTGGGGCCATTCAACCTTCAGCCGTGCGTATGAGCTTGCGAAACAGGCGGGGGTAAAGCAGCTTGGGTTTTTCCATCACGACCCCTCGCGTGAAGACAAGGAATTGCAATCGATAGAAAAGCTGTACAAACAGCTTTGCAGGCAGGAGGATTGTAAGATCAAGGTGTTCGCAGTTAAAGAAATGAGTGAATTCAAACTAAGATAGGAGATAACGCCATGAAGTCAATTAAGGGAAGCCAGACGGAAAAGAATTTACTGAAGGCCTTCGCCGGAGAATCCCAGGCACGGAACCGCTACACCTATTTCTCAAGCGCGGCGAGAAAAGAAGGATATGTGCAGATAGCCAATATTTTCGCCGATACCGCTGAAAATGAGAAAGAGCACGCGAAACGTTTCTTTAATTTTCTTGAGGGCGGGGATGTGGAGATAACCGCGGCTTACCCGGCCGGCAAAACAGGCACGACCCTGGAAAACTTACGGGCCGCCGCCGCGGGCGAGAAATTCGAGTGGGGCACATTGTACCCGGATTTTGCCTCCGTCGCCGAGAAGGAAGGTTTCCCCGAAGTCGCAAGAGCTTTCAACATGATCGCGGTCGCAGAAACCGGCCATGAAGCCCGTTATAATAAACTTGCCGATAACGTGGAAAAGGGTATCGTCTTCAAAAAAGATGCGAAAAAGATCTGGCGCTGCCATAACTGCGGCTTTCATTTTGAAGGCGAGGCAGCACCCGACCGCTGCCCGGCCTGCCTGCATCCAAAGGATCATTTTGAGTTGAAAGCCGAGAACTATTAAAAATGGCGGCGCGTTTTAACGACGACGTTACCATAGTTCTCTGCGGCGAAGCCGGCCAGGGTATTCAAACGGTCGAGCATCTGCTCTCCCGTTTGTTCATCAAGGCCGGCTTTAATGTTTACGCGACGAAAGAATATATGTCGCGCGTACGCGGGGGCAGCAACTCCACAACCTTACGTGTCTCCTCAACGTCTGTACGGGCGTATCGTGAACGCATCGATATCCTGCTTCCGCTGGACAGCGATGCGATAACACATCTTGCCGGCCGCATTAAGCCGGAAACCGTGATCCTGGGCGATAAGGCCGCTCTTAAGACCAGCCTTCCGTTGATCGATATTCAGCTGGCAAAATTGTCCGCCGACGTAGGCGGTGCGATATACGCTAATATCATCGCTGTTGGCGTGCTGGCGGGCATATTCAACATTGAACCCGCTGAAGCCGAGGGCTTGATAAAAAGCATTTTTGCCAAAAAAACCGACACGATACCGAAGAATATCGCTGCCCTTCAAAGAGGCTTCGCGATCGGCGCGGGACTCTCCGATACCGGAATGGTAAACGTACAACTTACCGCTTCCGACAACGTTCGCTCCGAAACGCTTCTCAGCGGCGCCGAGGCGATGGGTTTTGGCGCTCTGGCGGGAGGCTGTAATTTTATAGCCGCGTATCCGATGACCCCCTCGACCGGTGTTTTTACGTACCTGGCTCAGAACGCCGGAACGTTCGATGTTATCGCGGAACAAGCCGAAGACGAGATAGCCGCCATTAATATGGCCGTCGCTTCCTGGTACGCGGGAGCACGGGGAATGGTAACGACAGCCGGCGGCGGTTTCGCCTTGATGATAGAAGGTGTCTCGCTTTCAGGGATGCTGGAAACACCCGTCGTGATAGCCCTGGGCCAGCGGCCCGCCCCCGCAACCGGCCTGCCGACCAGAACGGAGCAGGGCGACCTGGAGATGGCCTTGTATGCCGGCCACGGAGATTATCCAAGAGCGATCTTCGCGCCAGGTACTATCGAAGAAGGTATCACTCTTTCACAGCGCGCTTTTAATATCGCCGATAAGCATCAATCCCCGGTATTCATAATGTACGACCAGTATTTCGCGGATTCCTACTATAACTTTCCGGCTCCCGATATAAGCACCTTCTCAATAGAAAACCATGTGGTAAAAACGACTGCGGATTATCAACGCTATACATTAACCGATAACGGTGTTTCTCCCAGAGGCATACCCGGCAACGGAGAGGGCCTGGTACTGGTAGACAGCGACGAACACACCGAAGACAGCCGCATTACGGAAGATCAGACGGTCAGGGCGCGGATGGTTGAAAAACGGATGAAAAAGAACGACGGCCTGCTCGCCGATGCCGTCCCTCCGACGCTCATAGGCCCCGGTGACTACACAAAGTTAATTATCTGCTGGGGCTCCACCCGCCCGATGGTAGAAGAGGCCGTGAAACTCTCCGGCGCGAAAGACACCGCCATCCTGCATTTCTCCCAGGTCTGGCCCATCGCAAGAGTCGCCGAAGACTATATAAAACGCGCCGCCTCCGTCACGATCGTAGAGAACAACTACGCCGCCCAATTCGCCAAACTATTAAAACTCCAGTTCGGGATAAATATAAAGAATAAGATACTAAAGTACAACGGCCTGCCATTCAGCGTCGAAGAGATAGCGTTAAAGCTTGTGTGAGGAAACTTATGGAACCGAAAGATTATAATGTAGCGGAAGAGAATGCGTGGTGTCCGGGGTGCGGGAATTTCGCTATCTTGAGCGCGCTTAAAAAGGCGTTGGCGGAACTGAATATTGAGCCGAAGAACCTGGTTATTTGTTCGGGCATCGGGCAGGCGGCTAAGACGCCGCATTATATCAAGTGCAATTTTTTTAACGGGTTGCACGGGCGTTCATTGCCGCCGGCAACGGCGATAAAGGCGGTTAACCCGGGCCTTACCGTTATAGCGGAGAGCGGGGACGGTTGTTCGTATGGAGAAGGCGGGAATCATTTTATCCATACCATCCGCCGTAATCCTGACATAACGAATATCGTGCACAATAATATGGTCTACGGGCTTACCAAGGGCCAGGCTTCGCCTACCAGCCAGATAGGGTTCCATACGCCGGTGCAATTAGAGGGCGTTAAAGAAGAACCGTTCAATCCCGTGGCGGTGGCGATAACGCTTAACGCCTCTTTTGTGGCGCGCTGCCTTGCCAGCGATATCGAAAAAACAAAAGAGATCATAAAACAGGCTATTCAACATCCCGGCTATGCGCTGGTGGATATTTTACAGGCCTGTGTTACCTTCAATAAAGTTAATACCTTTCAGTGGTATAAAGACAACAGCTATTATGTGAGTGAAACGCATGATCCTTCCGACCGGGAGGCCGCTTTGGCGTTGGCCTTGTCCGGCGAAAAAATGGCGTTGGGTGTGTTGTACCGTAACTCAGCACGTCCTGTTTTTGAGAGAGAGTTGGCGGTATACCGGAACGAAACGACCCCCCTGCCGCTTCGGGCTATGGACCGTAACGGAAAGCTTGCCGGATTGTTAAAAACTAACGCATAGGAGAGAGGCTTATGAAACTGCTGAAATGTATGTTAACCGTGCTGGTGTTGATAGCCGCGTCCGTCGCGGTGAATGCCGGGCAAATAGTTGAACAAAAAAAGGGGGAACCGATGAAAAGTTTGGTCATCTATTATTCATATACCGGCAACACAGCGGCGGCGGCGGCAGGTATCGCGGCTGAACTGGGCTCCGACCTGGTGCAGGTAGAAGATGTGCAGAAACCGGGGAAATTTAAGGCATACATACAAGGCGCTTTTGCGGCGCGCAAAGAAAAGTCCTGGCCGGTTAAACCGATAGCCGTTGATCTGTCGAAATACGATCGCGTTTTTATCGGTTCGCCGGTCTGGTTCGGAATGCAGTCCCCGGAACTGAATGGCGCCATAGACCAGCTTTCCTTTGCCGGGAAAAAAGTAGTCGTTTTTGTAACGCTTGGCGGGAACAGCTCAAAGGCCGCTTTGGCCGCGATAACGAACCATGTACAATTAAAAGGCGGAGCGGTGGATTCATCGTTCGCTATCTCGACCAGCGGCAAATCAAAGGAAGAAATAACCGCGAAAGCAAGAGAACTGGCAAAACAATACAAGTAAAAAACATTGTATTATCAATAGATTATTAAAAAACAGGTCCTGCAGATATGCAGCCCTGTTTTTTTATGCCGGTCTTGTTCAAACCGTTATAATTAGCTACAATAAGCCAATTCGAAGCAGGAATAATTTATGCCCCGCCCAGGCGGGGCGCGACAGAGAGGAGTACGTAATGGACGGCGCGCTTTTTGTAATCAATTCTATCCAGAAAGATGTCAATCTACCTATAGACGCGGTTGTCAGTACCGTGATGCTGCTGGAGCAGGACGCTACGATCCCTTTTATAGCCCGCTACCGCAAAGAAAAGACCGGCGGCCTTGATGAAGTCGCTATCAGAAATATTTCCGACCGCCTTGCCTATTACCGCGAGCTGGAAGAGCGCAAAGCCGCTATCATGAAGAGCATCGAGACGCAGAAAAAGATGACCGATGAACTGCGCAAGAAGATACTGGATTGCACCGATAAAACCCTGCTGGAAGACATTTACCTGCCCTTTAAGATCAAGGTTAAGACCCGCGCCGTCGCTGCCAAGGAAAAAGGTCTTGAACCGCTCGCCGATATATTAATGAACACCTTCGGCACGGCAAAAACAAAAGAGGAACTTGTCGCTCCCTTCATCCTTAAAGAGAAAAATGTCGCTGACTACAAGGAAGCGGTTAACGGCGCGAAAGATATTATCGCCGAGCGCGTTGCCGACACCGCGGCTATCCGCGGCTGGGTGCGCAGCTACACCGCCGAAAACGGCAAGATAAAATCCACACCCCGCGAAAAATTCAAGGACATTAAGACGAAATATTCCACCTATTACGATATCGAAGAGCCTCTTAAAACGGCTCCCTCGCACCGGCTGCTGGCGGTTCGCCGCGGTACCGTCGAAGAAGTTCTGATCTGGAAAGTGCTGGTTGACGATGTGTACATTGTGACCAATATAACCGGTATGGTGTTGAAAGATAAGCCCAATCTGCTTTTCAGGGACGAAGTGATCGCCGCGGTGGCGGACTCTTACGCACGCCTGATGGCGATCTCCGTGCAGGTAGAGGCTTTCTCCGCCGCGATCAAAAAGGCCGAGGAAGAAGCGATAAACGTATTTTCGAAAAACCTCCGCTGTCTGCTGCTGGCGCCGCCGGCGGGATCGCGCATTACGATCGGCCTGGACCCGGGTTACCGCTCGGGAGTTAAAGTGGCGGTCGTGGATGAAAAAGGCGATTTCAAGGAATTTTCCGTTATATACCCCACGCCTCCGGACAATGACCTTATCGGATCGGAAGCCGTATTGATGGACCTGATCCAGGAATATGAGCCCGAGTTGATATCCATCGGCAACGGCACCGGTTCCAAAGAGACCGATATGTTCGTGCGGGGATTGATACGCAAACATAATCTTAAACTTAAATGTGTCACGGTCAGTGAAGCGGGGGCCTCTGTTTATTCCGCATCGGAAGCCGCCGGAAAAGAATTCCCCGACCTGGACGTTACAGCACGGGGCGCTATCAGCATCGCGCGCCGCCTGCAAGACCCTCTGGCGGAACTGGTTAAAATTGACGCAAAAGCGATCGGCGTCGGCCAATACCAGCATGATGTGAACCAGAAAGACCTTAAACGTTCTCTCGACTTAACGGTAGAATCCTGCGTTAACCACGTTGGGGTGGATGTTAATACCGCGTCAACTGAGCTCTTAAGCTACGTCTCCGGTATCGGCCCCTCAATAGCGCTCAACCTTACTAAATACCGCAAAGATAATGGTAAGTTCAAGAGCCGCACCGAACTGAAAAAAGTCGCGAAGCTGGGAGACAAGGCCTATGAGCAGGCTGCCGGTTTTTTAAGGGTGCGCGGAGCGGCAAACCCGCTGGACAATTCCAGCATTCACCCTGAAACCTACGCGATAGTCGAAAAGATGGCGGCCGACCTGGGTGTTTCTTCAAAGGACCTGCCCGGCAACAGCGCTCTTATCGACAAGATCAAACTCCAGCAGTATGTTACCCCGGAAGTCGGCATCATGACGCTGCAGGATATTATCAGCGAGCTGCGCAAGCCGGGCCTCGACCCCAGGGAAGAATTCAAAAGCATACAGTTCTCTTCAACGATCAATGACCTTAATGATCTGGTTCCCGGCATGATCATTACGGGGAATGTGACCAACGTTGCGAATTTCGGCGTTTTCGTTGACATCGGCGTCCATCAGGACGGCCTTATACACATTTCCAAGCTCGCCGACAGCTTTATTAAGAACCCTTACGAAGCGGTTGAAGTTGGCGATACCCTTAAGGTAGAGGTGCAGGAGGTTGATATTGACCTGAGCCGCATCTCCCTGAAACGCATCTCCGGCGGGAAATTACCGGATGCCAAACCGACCGGCGGCGCGGAAGCCGGTGCGAACGGTGTTTCCGGTGCACGCAAAAAACGTCAGGACAAGGACGACCCGACTAAAGGTTTCAGTATCGGGAGTTTTCTTGAGAATTCTTACAAACCGCAATAAACCCGCGATTGGAGAACTGGTCATGAAGGGTAAGAGCAAAGTTGTTGTTGTTATGCCTGCGTATAACGCGGAAAAAACGTTGCGGCAGACCCTTGATGCCATTCCCGCAGGGTCCGCCGACGAAATAATTCTGGTTGACGATGCCTCCAGCGATCACACCGCCGATCTTGCCCGTACCCTTGGCCTGAAGGTGATCGTGCACGAAAAAAATAAAGGCTACGGCGGTAACCAGAAGACCTGTTACCATGCGGCCCTTGCGTCCGGCGCTGATATCGTGGTGATGGTACATCCCGATTATCAATATGATCCGCGTCTGGTGCCGATCATGGCTGAACTGATAGATAAGGATATATGCGATATCGTGCTTGCCAACCGCATTCGCACCCGTTCCGAAGCTTTGGCCGGCGGCATGCCGTTCTATAAATATGTGTTTAACCGGATGCTGACGGTCATCGAGAATCTTTTCCTCGGCTTAACCTCGGAGAATATCATTCGGGCTATCGCGCCTATTCCCGGCGGGCGCTTGAGATGATGCCCTTCGATCTTAATTCCGACGACTTTGTGTTCGATCAGGACATACTGGTGCAGGCGGCCATCATGAAGCTGCGCATTGGCGATATTCCCGTGCCGGCGAAATATTTTGATGAAGCTTCTTCCATTAATTTCATACGCAGCACCAAATACGGACTGGAAACCCTCCGTGCCCTTGTCCGATACAGCTTGCACCGCTCCGGCTTAAAACATCGTAAGGCGTTCATTCCCAACCAAAAAGCCAGTTGACACATTCGCCTTCAAAATGATACTATTCGGCTACAACTGAAAGCGCGCCCCAGTGACTGTGGCGTGGAATATACAGGGACAAAGATGTTTCCTGAGAGGGGGACAGCTTTGTCCCTTTTCTTATCAACCCATGTGTATCGCGCAGGGTGCGCATGGTCGTTGTCCGGCATAATGCCGGCCAGCAACAGTTGAGACAACGGTGTCGTATACCTGCGTACATTTTTGAAGCGCAGGGAGTACGAGATGATAAACGCAGGCGATACCGCTTTTGTATTGATCTCAACAGGGTTGGTTATGTTAATGACGCCGGGCCTTGCCTTTTTTTACGGCGGCATGGTTCGCAGAAAGAATGTTCTCGGCATTTTGATGCAGTGTTTTGCGATGTTGTGCGTCCTTAGTTTGCAATGGATGTTGTTCGGCTACAGTCTTTCTTTTGCCCCCGGCAACGGTTTTATAGGCGGCCTTCAATGGGCCGGTCTGTTCGGGGTCGGTTCAGAACCCTACGCTGCCTACGCTGCAACCATTCCGCATCAGGCCTTCATGGTTTTCCAGATGATGTTCGCGGTTATCACCCCCGCCCTTATCATCGGCGCTTTCGCCGAACGTATGAAATTCTCAGCCTTCCTTATTTTTTCTCTTTTATGGGCGACGCTGGTGTATAATCCCGTCTGCCACTGGGTCTGGGGACAGGGCGGCTGGCTTAAAGAAATGGGCATATTGGATTTTGCCGGCGGCATTGTGGTGCACACGACGGCCGGGATCGCTGCCATTGTAACAGCCCTGCTTATCGGTAATAGAAAAGGTTACGCCAACCAGCCCATTGCCCCGCACAATCTTCCTTTTACCGTTCTTGGCGGCGCACTTTTATGGTTCGGCTGGTTCGGTTTTAACGCAGGATCCGCGTTAGCCGCCAACGGCGTTGCTGTAAGCACGTTCGTAGCAACGAACGCGGCCGCTGCCGCCGCCGGCCTTATGTGGCCGCTGCTTGAATGGTGGCACAACGGAAAACCGACAACCTTCGGTATAATCACCGGCTCCATCGCGGGCCTTGCGACCGTCACCCCGGCCTCCGGTTTTGTAACACCTTTCGCCGGCGCGATAATCGGCGCGACAGCAAGCGCGGTTTGCTTCTTTACGGTTGGCATAATAAAACCCAAGCTCGGTTATGACGATTCCCTTGACGCGTTCGGCGTGCACGGCGTGGGCGGCATTTTGGGCACGCTGCTTGCCGGTGTATTCGCGACCACGGCGGTAAACGCGGCAGGCGCGAACGGCCTGCTGCACGGCAACCCTAAACAACTCCTTATTCAGCTCATCGGTGTTGCAGCTACAGTTGTTTACACCATAGCGGTAACATTTGTAATATATAAGGTAGTCGATATGCTCATAGGCATGCGGGTGAGCGAAAAAGAAGAAGTTATGGGTCTGGACCTTACCCAGCACCGCGAAGCCGGCTACACCGTACTAGAATAAGGGGAAAACATGAAACTAATTACTGCTATCATTCAGCCGTACAAACTGGAAGAAGTAAAGGCAGAACTGTATAAAGCAGAGGTAAATCTTATAACCGTCACCGAAGTTCTGGGCCACGGCCGCCAGATGGGCGTGACAGAGGTGTATCGCGGCGTAAAAGAAAGCGGCAACCTGTTGCGCAAAGTGCAGGTCACTATCGCGGTGAACGAAGAATTCGTAAAGACCACGATAGACGCCATCATTAAAGGCGCCCGCACCGGAGAAGTAGGCGACGGCAAAATATTCGTCACCGACCTTCATGAATGCATCCGCATCCGCACCGGCGAAACAGGTTCAAAGGCGATCGGTTGATCTTAGTAATAACTCACACACCATCTGAAGGACCGGGTTTAATGGCGCAGCTCTTTGCTGATTCCGGCAAAGAGCTGCGCGTTGTTTCTTTACATCTGGGAGAAACACTGCCTGCCTCTCTGGGATCTGTCGAAGCGGCGGTTATCATGGGCGGGTACATGAATGTGTATCAGGAAAAAGAATTCCCGTATCTTGCCGATGAAGACCGTTTTATAAAGCAGGCGCTGCGCGAGAACGTGCCGTTACTTGGTATTTGCCTCGGCGGCCAGCTGATAGCAAAAGCCGCGGGTGGCCCTGTAACCCGGGCCCCGCGCTCCGAGATCGGTTGGGATACGGTAACTCTTACGGCCGATGGGCTCAAAGATCCCCTGTTCCATGACCTCAAAAACCCCGTAACCGTTTTCCAATGGCACGGCGACCAATTCGCCCTGCCGCAAAATGCCGTTCTGCTTGCTTCCTCCCCGGTCTGCAACCAGGCATTCCGCATCGGCAATAACGCCTATGCCCTCCAATTCCACATTGAAATGACCGAGGAGATGATACGGTCATGGTTCAGCGAGTTATCACCTGATGACCGGGGCAAATATCAAACCATCCTTACAGATACGACCAGACTATTCCCCGATTCAGTGATCCAAGCCCGCCAGTTTGTAAAGAATTTTCTCAGCCTCACAAACCGTTAAACATGGTTGAGTTGATAAAATTCGAGAAATGTTCTCAAAAATTGTTGACACGTTTATAAATATGATGTATTATGTGTTTGTAAATATTAAATATGAGCAAATTTCTCATATTTTAATTATTGGAGATTAAAATGCTTGTCCAGTTTTCGGTTAGTAACTACAGATCAATTAAAGACGAGGTAGTATTAAATCTTTCGGCTGCATCTATTAGTGAGCATGAAGACCATGTATTTGATGCCGGTAAAAAATATGGCAGGCTTCTAAGGTGCGGAGCAATTTACGGGGCAAATGCAAGTGGGAAGTCTAATCTGATAAGAGCGATGTCGTTTTTGAGATACTTTGTTATGCGTTCGGCAACAAAAATGCAGGCTGGCGATCCGATTATGGGTATTAGCCCGTTTAAGCTTGATGCGGAATGTGAGAATAAGCCAAGTGTATTTGAAATTTCATTCCTTATTAAAGGTGTGTTTTATCGATATGGTTTTTCTGTAACATCCTTAGCTGTTGAGAAAGAATGGCTCTATTATACACCTGATACGGAACGTTCGAGGGAAGTGATGCTTTTTGATAGAGTGGGGCTTGAATTTCAGATTGGTAGCCACTTCAAGCAGGCGAGGGGCTTGGTGGAAAAGGCTAGAGCGCGAGACAATGCTTTGTTCCTGTCGGTTGCCGCTCAGTTTAATGTTACCCTTGCAACGGAAATAATCCTGTGGTTCAAATATTTCCATGCTATGGCTACGACAGAACGGATGCCATTTGAGGAATATACGATTAGAAAACTCCTGGAAGATGAAAAGCTGTTGCCTGAAATTACTCGGTTCATTGCGAATGCGGACCCGGGAATTCAAGAAGTAAAACTGCGTCGCTATACCATTATTCCGGAAAAGCTACCAAAAAATATGCCAGAGGATGTCAAACAAAAACTAATTAAAGACGGTGATTTCGAGATTCTATTCGCTCATAAAAAGAACGGGCATTCCAATGATGTGACGTATTTCGATCTGCATGAGGAATCGGAAGGTACTCAAAAGATGTTCGCACTTTCTGTGCCAATAATGGAAAATCTTCGGAACGGTGAAATTGTTGTTCTTGACGAGATTGAAACACATCTGCACCCATTGCTTGTTCAATACATTCTTA
This sequence comes from Endomicrobiales bacterium, assembly GCA_963796955.1. Classification (GTDB taxonomy): domain Bacteria; phylum Elusimicrobiota; class Endomicrobiia; order Endomicrobiales; family JALOBY01; genus CAWCNJ01. The sequence goes on along the minus strand of CAWCNJ010000011.1, from coordinate 4,648 downwards.
AATTGTTCCATTCTCCGGAAACCAATCCGAAGAATGCACAGTTAATCTTTACTACACACAACGTCGGTTTACTGGACAAAGAATTCCTGCGCCGGGATCAAATATATTTTACTGAGAAAGATAGTAATGGTGCGACACAGTTGTTCTCTCTGGTTGAATACAAAAACAAACCGCGCAACGATGCATCATATGCTAAAGATTATATGCTGGGTAAATATGGAGCCATCCCGTCTTTCGCTGAACCAAAATCTTTGTTTGGGAAAAATAGTGGAAAGAAAAAGACATAATCCATTTTTCCGCCGGGTAGACATCCATAATCAACGTGTGATCTTGATAGTGTGCGAAGATGAAAAAACATCGCCGAACTATTTCAAGTCTTTCCCGGTGCATGATAGTATTCGAATTGAAACAGAAGGACTTGGTTGCAACACCGATAGTCTTGTTGAACGGGCAATAGCCTTGAAAGAAGAGGCCGCAAGGAAGCATTCGCCATACATATCAGTCTGGTGTGTATTTGACAGGGATGATTTTCCAAAAGCTAACTTCTGTCGAGCATTTGAATTGGCTGATTCCAAAGGAATTAAAGTCGCATATTCTGTTGAATCATTTGAGTTGTGGTATCTTCTTCATTTCGAGTATCTAAAATCTGCCATCCCTCGAAAACAGTATATTGCGAAGCTGAACAAGTACATTAATAAAAAATATGAGAAGAACACGAAAGAAATGTACGATGTACTGCAGAATAGACAATGTGTCGCAATTAATAATGCTAAAATGCTGCGATCATGGCATAAAGGTTTGCACGTTTACGATGCCAATCCTTCTACAAATGTATATGAATTGGTCGAGTATCTGCATACATTCTTATAGTCGTGTTGGTTTGATGGAATCCTATTGAATATGCGTTGAACAAGGGGTTGATATGGTGAATTTAAGTACGGTTAGGGATATCTTCAGGCGGTTTCCAAATTGTAGTGTAATTGCCAAGAAGAATGGTTTTTTTACGATCAAGGCATTTCAAGATTTATATTATTTGAGCATTAAAGATGTTGAAGAATATTTGTCTGTTAAAACACAGCTAAAAAACCCTTTAGAAACGTCAGTATATTTCCCGACATACTATGAGCAGGCGGTCACGGTCGGCACTATGCGGAGCTCTCGACTTTTTTATGACAATGACTTGATAGAGCTTAAAAGCCATGATGGTGTGACGAATATTTCAGTGGGTTATATTACGTCACTGTTTTGTCTCAATCTAATTGATAGAGATGATGTTCCATTCAACATTAGAAGATATATCCGTCCAGGATATTCTCCAAGGGGTGAGAAAAGCAAACCTGGATTGGGGAATATGTTCCGAATACGATCTGTAAGGATTACAACATCTCCTGATGTGCCATATTCTTGTGATCAGAAATATCTCTTAAGGTGTTGTGAATCAGGTCTGTTTAATCTCGCATATAGTTCTGGAACTAGCATAGGTCTATCGCAGTCATGGGAACGGTCATATTACTGGCTGAGAAACAAACGTCACGAAGCAGCGCAGTTTCCATTACGTTTATACAATAGTGAGTTAACAGCATTTTACCATTTGGCTATGGGTAGCGAGAGTCTGATACTTTCTTATTTAGCCTTGTATAAAATTCTAGAGTTCTTTTTTACATCTTCGTCCGAGCAGGATTTGCATCAACGTGTCAAGGAAAAGCTTATTCAACCGGATTTTCACCATACCAAGGCTGGGAAGCTTAGAGATTTGGTTAGCGTTATACGCAAATATGATCAAAAGATGGATGAGTGTAAAATGTTGCAAACCGTACTTTCACATTATATTGATAAAGCCGATATGAGGATATGGATTGAGCAGTTTGAATCCGATCAAGGTAAACACTACAGTTGTGACCAGATTCTTTTTGGTGATGGATTCAAGGTTGATATGAGCGATGATCAGTTGCTGTTTTCAATAGCGAAAAGAATTTATCATATACGGAATGCATTGGTACACAACAAGGAGGGGGAGATTTTGGACTTGCCCCGGTTTAGTGGACACAGAAAAGGGTATAATATGAAGACCCTGGAGGTGTCCGATGCAAAAGAGAGACCGGATGCGTTACAATCGGGAGTTCAAGCTTGAAGCAGTTCGCCGGACGCAGGTAAGCGGCAAAAGTGTTGCCGAAGTAGCCCGCGAGCTTGAGTTGCCCGTACATCATCTTTACAAGTGGCGAACCGAGGTTGATAAAAAAACCACTGAAGCATTTCCCGGTGTTGGCCACAACACCCCCAACACAGAGCTAGAAGATCTTCGCCGAGAGAACAAACGCTTGCGCGAAGAGCGGGACGTTTTAAAAAAAAGCCTAATTTACTTTGCCAAGGACGCATTGAACGATTCCGGTTCATCAGGGAACACGAACGGGACTTCAGAATAGCAACAATGTGCGATGTTCTGTCGGTTTCCAGATCCGGATATTATGCATGGAAATCGCGCGGTCAAAGCAAGCATAGCCGGACAGACACCGTATTACTGAGCAAAATTCGGGGCATTTATGATAAAAACCGGAAAGTATACGGAGCTCCCCGAATTCATGAAGCGCTGAAGTCCGAAGGTTTAAAGCTGGGACGAAAGCGCGTAGCAAGACTGATGAGAAAGAACGGTATCGTTGCAGCGCCACATCGCCGTATGCGATGGAAACGAGTGTTTAAGACAGCTATAGCAGCTGACAACCTGGTGCAACAACAGTTCAATGTTCCTGAACCAAACCGGGTCTGGGTCGCAGACATGACGACGTTCTGGACAGGTTCCGGATGGGTTCATCTGGCGGTTGTGCTAGACCTTTATTCGCGCAGGGTCGTTGGTTGGGCCATTCACGGCCAGATGACGGAGCGCCTTATAGTGAATGCCCTGGAAATGGCCATTGAGAGTCGCAGACCGACGGGGCCGTTGATTCATCACTCGGACCAGGGTAGCCAGTATAAGAGCTATGCGTTTCAGGCTAGATTAAAAGAGCATAACATTCAGATGAGCATGAGCCGCAAAGGAAATTGCTGGGACAACGCTGTTGCAGAGAGCTTCTTCAAGACATTGAAGTACGAATTACAAAACGACGCCAGATTCAATTCTCGCGAAGAAGCGAGAGCACAGTTGTTTGAGTACATCGAAATATTTTATAATCGCAAGAGAATGCACTCAACGTTGGGGTATCTTAGCCCCACACAGTTCGAGGCAAAATTACCCGCTCTTGTGTCCACAAAAACGGGTTAAGTCCAAGGTAACATACAAAAACTCAGAAAAAAATCGAAAACTTATAAAGTATATTTTAGACAAAATCAACACTCACTATGGGCCAACTAACGAAACGAAAATTAATTTCAATAATGTAAATATAGAGCATCTTTTGCCACAAAGTCCTGATAAGGCTTGGTGTCTTCTAAAGAAGGATATCAAACCATATGTAAATAAATTAGGAAATCTTACGTTAATCGACGAAAAGATAAATTCAAGACTCCAAAATAAGTTGATTTCAGAAAAGATGACTGAGCTGAAGAAGTCAAGTCTTCCTATTACAATTGATATCGTTAAACAACTGCAAGCTAATCAGTTCAAGTGGGGAGAGAGTGAAATAATACAAAGACAGAAGTATTTCTGTAAGATTGCTTATGAGAATATATGGAGTTTTTGAGAAAGCAGGCTAGGTTCAGCTTAACTTATTCAGGAGATCGATGAAAACGCTTTGTGACCTAATAATTCAGTTGCTAGAAAAGCGTGACTCGAATCGTAGGCTTGTCCTCGATAATGCTGTGCTGCCATTGCTTGAGCAATTTTGTGTTCTTCACAGGAATTATTTGTCTAGTTTTCATTCCTATCAAAATGAAATTGAATCCTTAGGCGTTTCAAGAGATTTATGCAATCGGGTTTCCCAAGATCTTAACAATATTGTGTCATCTAGAATGGATATTGTTGGTCAGTTGAATAGCCTAAAAATTGTTTCTGACACTATTATTTCTGAAAAAAACGAATATATTGTGAAATTGATCGACAGTATATTAGTATATCTTAATATACATAGCACCGATTTTGAGAAAATGTGTCGAATGAGGTATATTTGTTATGCTAATCCTATGTTAGGAAAAATATATCTCGAATTAACAAGAAGCGATAAGGATAAGGTCGTATTAATCAACTTCATTGATAGCATAATACGAAACTTCATGCAGAATTATAATAAAGTAATATATCGCTTTTCTGATACTAAAATATTTCTTCTCACGGGTAAGTAGAGAGGCTGGGGTCACAGAACGGCGACGAGGTCTCCTATTGAGGAAGTTGTCAAGAAAAGGATGGGGGCCATACTATAATCAGTTGTCAAGGACAGACGTCCCCTGCTGGGTATTTGACCCACTAAAAAAATACGTTTTAATGCACCGATGGCCTTCACCTTTTGTTGAACATAGCATCAATCGTTGTTAGCATTCTGCGTTACAGACGAGCTGTACGCTGAACATACTTTATTCGAAGTTTATGTTCCGGTGAAGTCCCAAATGTCCCGGACAGGGTCAATTTAAGCCCTTACGTTGTTTAAGTCGGGATCTTCCACCGGAACGTTAAATCGTCTAAACTCAAATGGTGTATCATTTTTAAGGCAATAGGGGACGG
>CAWCNJ010000010.1:0-62404 GCA_963796955.1 Endomicrobiales bacterium | reverse complement strand
TAATGTCAATGCGGTGTAGAGTTCCAGCAGCTCACCCCGGGTAAGCTGCCTGGCCAGGCGCTCCGACATCGCTTTCGAGGCTAAGGTCAGGGCGGGAAGCAGTTCGGCTGTAACACTGATACCGAGCTCATGTTCAAAAAAGTAGGCCACGCCGCTTTTCCCGGATTGGCTATTGAGCATGACCAATTGCTCTGAGCACCCTATATCCTGCGGATCGACAGGTACATACGGCACATTCCACGACACGGGAAGGGATACAGACCGCTCTTTCAGGACCTTGCGTATCGCATCCTGATGCGAACCGGAAAACGTCGTATAAACACTTTTACCGGCATATGGATGGCGGGCAGGCACGGTAAGGCCGGTGCATTCTTCATATATAGCAACTATTCCTTTTATATCGGTAAGTTCAAGTTCCGGCTCTATACCCTGGCTGAAAAGGTTCAGCGCCATGGTAATGATATCAAGGTTACCGGCACGCTCGCCGTTTCCAAACAAGGTGCCTTCAACACGCTCGGCCCCGGCAAGCAATGCCAATTCGCCGGCCGCCACAGCCGTCCCGCGGTCGTTATGAGGGTGAATGCTTACTATCAGTTCGTTGCGGGGCAGGGACCTGCACATCAATTCTACCCGGTCGGCAAAGACGTTAGGAGTAGAGACCTCAACAGTCGCGGGCAGGTTCAGTATCATTTTATTATCTAAGGGTGGCGCCCATGCCTCAAGGGCCGTCCGGCAGGCTTGAAGGGCGAAATCCGCCTCCGTTCCCATGAAATTCTCAGGACAGAATTCAAGTCGAATACCTGAACCCTTTACCTCATTCGCCAGTTCTTTAATTCTTCCCACATTTTCTTTTATCGAATCGAGTATCCCGCGCTCACTTTTGCGCAGCACCAGTTCGCGCTGCACCCTGGAGGTCGGGTAATACAGATTCACGATCGCCGCGTTTGCGCCTTTCAGAGCCTGGAACGTGCGTTCTATCAGTTCCCTGCGACCGGGGGTAAGCACCTGGATGGTCACATCAGGCGGGATATGACCGCCTTCGATAAGTTCACGTATGAACCGGTATTCGGTTTCACACGAGGCAGGAAAGCCGGCTTCAATGTGCTTAAATCCGATGTCAACCAACAGCTTAAAATATTTTAATTTCTTTTCAACGGTCATCGGACAACTCAAGGCCTGGTTGCCGTCGCGCAAGTCCACACTGCACCAGACGGGCGCTCTGGTTATGCTGTTATCCGGCCAGCGCCTTCCCGGAAGCTCTACCTTAGGATACGCTGCATATTTTGAGGTTTTCATATTCATTCGGGGCCTCATCGCCGGTTATAACGCCGTTTCCCAGGGTGATCATCCGTGTGGCAAGACGGCATATCTCCGACATATCGTGTGATACCAGTATTGTGGTTATGGGGTATTGCTCATGAACACGTAATATCTCGTCCTGAAGCTTCAGTCTCATTGCGTGATCCAGCGACGATAATGGCTCGTCCAGCAGCAGTATTTCAGGTTTTCGAGCCAGCGCCCGGGCCAAAGCTACCCTCTGTTTTTGCCCACCTGACAACCTGTCCGGATAGCACTCAGCAAGGCACTTCAGTTCAACCAGTTCCAACAGCTCTTCCACCGTCCGCCCTGAAGCCCCCGCATACTCCAGATTTTGCTTAACGGTCATATTCGGAAATAATGAATATTCCTGAAAAACAAAACCTATTTTGCGATGCATGGTCTTGCGGTTTATCTTTCCTGCTGCGCTGAACCAGGTTTCCCCGCCCTCTACTATCTCTCCGGAATCCGGTTCGGTAAGGCCGGCGATCATTCTAAGCAAAGTTGATTTACCGCTGCCGGAAACGCCTGATATAGCGGCCAGGCTGCGCGGTGCTATATCCAGCTCTACAGACAGCCGGAACCTGCCTTGAGCACCCTGAAGCTGTTTTGTGACATTAATATGCATCATATGGGCAGCCTCTTGCGGTTCACATAATTCACGACCAGTAATATGGAAAAGCTTAAACCAAGCAGCATTGCCGAATATACATGCGCGGAGGCGAAATCCAGCTGCTCCACTTTATCGTACACGGCTATTGATGCTACCCTGGTCACGCCGGGAATATTCCCGCCTATCATCAGTATCGCCCCGAACTCACCCATGGTATGGGCAAAACACATGGATACCGCCGTGATAATAGAAGGCCGAATGCCGGGAAGTATCACCGAGGCCAGGGTGCGCAGACGCGATTTTCCAAGAGTGTAAGAAGCTTCCGTCAACGTGTGGTCGAAACTTTCAAAACCGGCCTTCAGGGGTTGGAAAACGAAAGGAAAAGAATATATGCAGGAAGCAGCCACGATCCCGGCGAAGCTGAAGACCAGCGGCAGGCCAAAGGTTTGATCGAAAAATTTGCCTATCGCGGAATTCCTGGAAAATACTATAAGACAATAAAAACCAAGCACCGTGGGCGGCATTACGAACGGAATAGTAAGTATCGATTCAGCGACGATCTTCCACCTGGATTTACTGCAGGAAACAAAATAGGCAACCGGCAGGGCGATAACCAGCAGCAGTGCGGTCACAATAAGTGCAAGCTTTAATGAAATAAAGAACGGAGTAAGTTCTATTCCCACGATCTACACCTCGTTTAATCAACGACCCACACTTACACCTAACTACACCCGTTACCGGTACCCATGCAGGAAGAGCCGCAGCCTTTCCAGGGAACCTGCAATTTTGCGAGGTCGCCTCCGTGAAAGACGGCTTTCAAACCTTCGTCTATAACCGCTTCCATCAGCAATACTTTGATACCTTGTTTTTGTAACAACTGTGTTGGAGAAGGGCCTGCGCCGCTTGCAAGTATCACGCGACAGTCCTTAAGCGTTTTAGCAAGATCCAGCCATCTTTTGTCACCGCCCCCCGGAGCCGGTGTTTTACGTGTCGCTATCAGCTCGAATTTGCCATTATTCTCTTTATAAATAGACAGCGCATCAGCCTCACCCAGGTGCTGGTTTATCAGTACGCCTTCCCGGCTTGCAACGGCTACATACGGTCTGTCCTGAGAAGGATCAAGGGACATGAGACTGTTCTTCCTAAGACAGCTAATGAATGCCTCATTCTGCGGCGCGCCAAGCAAACCGACGGCGTCCGCCCTGCAGCGGGTACAGTGCTTCATCAACGGCATGTACTGTTGCGCATTCTTTTGTATCTCAGCAACACTTTCAGCAGTTGGCGCCGGTTTATCGGCGAAATCCGTATCAGCGGCCGGTAATAATGGGATACAGTTCATGATGTCGGCGCCCGCGGCAGCTACCGCTTTGGCTATCTGTGTTATGTGCGTATCGTTCACCCCCGGGATTATTATTGTATTTATCTTTACGGTTATTCCTTTTTCCTTCAATAAACCTATCGCGAGCAGCTGTCTTTCCAACAACTGGGATGCAGCCTCCTTGCCCTTGCGTACGCATTTGCCGTCGCGAACCCAGGCATAGATCCGGCTGCCGATCTCAGGGTCAACCGCGTTAACCGTTATAGTAACGTGACTGACATTAAAGTTTGACAATTCGTTGATGTACGGTAGAATATTAAAACCGTTGGTCGCCACGCAAAGCAGCATCTCGGGAAATTCCTTGTTCACCCTGCGCAAAGTATCCATGGTCAGCTCCGGTTCGGCAAAAGGGTCGCCTGGCCCCGCGATACCGACAACAGCCAGTTGCGGCACCTTAACCTTCATTTCCCTGAGATAGTTAAGGGCCTGTCCGGGCGAGAGCACGGCGCTGGTCACCCCGGGGCGGGATTCATTTATGCAATCATATTTTCTGTTACAAAACCTGCACTGGATGTTGCAGTTCGGCGCGACCGGCAGATGTATACGCGAAAACTGGTGCTTTGCTTTTTCATTGAAGCAGGGATGTTTTGACAGATCTCTTTTCATAGTGGACTCCTTACATGTACATATAACCTACCGGCGAGGCGTCTTGCTTGCTTTTTATAAGGCTGTTGGTTATCGCGTCGAAAAGATCGTGAGTTCCCCGGTACCCAAGATGCAGTACACGTTGCCCGCCGACGCGGTCGTGTATGGGAAACCCTACGCGTATGTGCGGTATATTCAGTTCCCTCGACAATGGATACCCTTTGCTATTGCCGATGATCAGGTCCGGCGACAAAAGGCGGGCTCGTTCGGCGATCTCCATAAAATCCATTTCGCCCGTAGCGCAAAGAACAGGCTTGATACCGGTTTCCGCAAGAAATGCGGCCATGGATAAAACAAAATCTTTTTCGCCATACAACACGGCTTTTTTGCCGAACACATATTTATGCGAATCAAAATACGAATCTATCAGCCGGCCGCGTTCGCGTGTATATTTCTCAGGCATTCCCCTGCCGCTTATGCTTTCCAGTAAATTAAAGAACTTATCTGTCGCCGCCACACCGATCGGCATATCAAGCGTGTAGCGTGGCACACTAAAGCGGTCTTTGAGCACCTCGGCGGCGGATACGGTACTGTGCAGCGAGGAGCCGAACTCTATTGTCGCAAGGGCGGCACCCATCGCCTTAATAGCGTCAAGCGGTGTTCCACCGCGCGTTATCTTCTGGTACTCATCCCAGGCGGGGCCGTCCAATGTTTCGCTGTAATCCGGCAACAACGTGAATGGCACGGAAAAATCCTCAAGTATCTCTTTTAAATATCTGATATCCGCGGGCGAAACAAAACCGGGAAGCAGGTTCAACCGTTTTGTTCGTTCGCCGCCTGCGCTGAGATCAGCGACAACCGCTTTAACGGTTGCATGGAAGCCGTCCATGTGCGTGCCCTTATAACTTGGGGTTGAAACATGCACGAGAGCGGGCACAGGCTTGCCGGCATTCTCCTTAAGATATTCTTTCAATATACCCGCCACATCGTCACCGATGGTTTCGCTCAGGCATGTAGTGGCTATACCTATCACCGACGGATCGTATTGCTGTATAACGGAATCAAGAGCGGTCTTTAAGTTGCTTTTGCCGCCGAAAACAGCTGAGGACTCAGAAAAGTTGGATGAGGCAATATCTATCGGTTCTTTAAAATGACTGATAATGTATCTGCGTATATATGTGGAGCATCCTTGTGAACCGTGCAGCAATGAAACGGCTCCCTCGATGCCTTTAAACACAATGCTTGCTCCCAGCGGAGAACAAACCTTGCAGGCGTTGCGGGTGGCGGCCTTAAACGAACAATGGCTGTTCATGGTTTTCCTCATCCGCCATTTTTTTTGTAAGCTTGAATTGCCATACCGGGCTCATGACGGTGGAATGTACTTCTTTGGCGAAATTTATCATCCCTTCGAACCCTGCCAGCGCTATTTTGCGTTCGTGGTTGTGGTCGCAAAATCCTACGCCGAGTTTATAGGCGATCGGGCGTTCCTTTACACCGCCTATCATTAAATCAACATTTTTCTCTTGAATGAAACCAGCCAATTCCAGCGGATTAGAATCATCAACGATAATTGTACCCTCATCGCAAAGGTCCTTCATGTGCTGATAATCTTCTTTTCCACCCGTCTGTGTGCCTACAAGCACTGTTTTCATGCCCAGCAATCGCAAAGCCCTTATCAACGAGAATGCTTTAAAAGCTCCACCCACATATATCGCCGCTTTCTTACCTGCAAGCACGGCGCGGTAATCCAGGATCATCGGATATATAGCGTCTACTTGCTCGCGTACAAGGTCCCTGGTCTTTCTCATAACACCGTGATCTTTGAAGAATTCCGCCACATCATAAAGCGCCTTAGACATATCTTCGATGCCGAAATACGACACCCTGATGAACGGTATGCCGTACTTCTTTTCCATTTCCTTTGCCAGGTGGGTCATAGAGCCCGAACACTGCACGACATTCAGAGATGCACCGTGCGCTCTTCTAATATCGTCAACCCGGCCGTCACCGGTGATAGAGGAAACGACCTGAATGCCCATGTGCTCGTAATATTTCTTTATGATCCAGGTCTCACCGGCGACATTGAAATCGCCAAGGATATTTAAGCTTAACTTCGGTATGCCTTCGATGGAACCTGTGCCGACAAGCTTCAACAGCGCTTCGCAGGCGGCCGTGTAGCCGTCTTTTTTCGTACCCTTAAAACCCGGCGATTCCACCGGGATAACTGGTATACCTTTTTCAGTGCTTACCTTTTTACATACCGCGTCGACATCATCACCGATCAGGCCGACTATGCAGGTGGAGTAGACAAAGGCGGCCTTCGGCGTATATTCATCTATAAGCTCGCAAAGCGCAGCATAAAGCTTTTTTTCTCCTCCGTAAATAACGTCTTTTTCACCAAGGTCGGTAGAGAAGCTAAGCCGGTGCAGCTGTTCCCCGGAAGAAAGCGCGCCCCGTATGTCCCAGGTATAAGCGGCGCAACCGATGGGCCCGTGCACCAGATGTATAGCGTCCGCGATAGGATACAGCACTACCCTGGAACCGCAAAACACGCATGCCCGCTGACTGACGGAGCCGGCAAGGCTCTCCTTGTCGCAGCTCATATCGAAGCGCTGTTTGCCTTTCACGAATATTTGTTTTTTCCTCAGTTCCAATATGGACATATTGCCTTCTTTAAAACCTTCGTCATAAAATATATCGGGTTGGCGCCAAAGCTGAAGCAATGTTTTGAATACAGTGAAAGCGCGTTTTTGTTATCCGCCCTTACTTCCAGAGTTACCTTGCAGCAGCCCTCGGACATCGCCGCGCCCGCAATGTATTCAAGCAACGCCGAACCGACACCCATACAGCGAAATTTTTCAGAGACTATTAGATCGTGTATATTGATCAACGGCATTGCCTTGAATGTGGAATATCCGCTGAAGCATACCGCCATTCCGACGACCGAGTTTTTGTAGACCGCGAAATACACTTTTGACGACTTGTGCTTCTTCAGACCTGCGACCACCTTCTTTCTCACGGCCGGCCTCAGCGGTTCCCCTGCTCCGGTGTTGCCGCGCGAATACTCATCAAGGAGCCGAATGAACGCCCTGGAGTGCGCCCTGTTATTAAGATCCGCGATGACAACACCGAACGGGGTTTTCATGCTATTAAATATTTCTCCGCGATCTTCCCTTCGCTTAAGGCGTCAAGTATCTCGTCAATGGCATCTTCACCGGTGATATTACCATACCAGGTGTTGTCCGGGTACACGACCATAGCGGGTCCCCGGTCGCAAACCTTGAGGCAGCCGGTCATAGAGACCATTACACCGGTCATATCGCGGTCATTGAGCCCTTCCTGTAAATACGGCATAAGACCAAGCGATCCTTTTTTATTGCAAACTCCCTGCGGCTCGCCGCCTGCCCTGAAACTTCCGCAGACTAGAATATGCTTGTCGGGTTTTTCCACGATATCCTCCTTACATTACCAATTCGAATTTTTCTTCCGCAGCGTCGCGGTCCTGCCTGTCCATTATCGCCGACAGTATCTTTTCAAGAAGCCGCATCGCACCCTGATAACCGACCGTTGGGAAATAGCTGTGGCCCACCCGGTCCAGTATCGGAAAGCCCAGTCGCACGAACGGTATGTCATCGTCCTTTGCTATGTATTTTCCGTAGGTGTTTCCCATCAGCAGGTCAACGCCTTCGTTCTTTATCCACTGGTGCAACAGGAACATGTCGGCGTTCAGCGCCGGAAGCGAATTTCGCACCGGGCACATCTTTGAGCAGCTGTGACATTCTTTCATCGAACGACTTTCCGCTGCTGCCGGTAACTACGTAAACCGGCTTCATGCCCAGATCTATCAGGAATTCAGTTACAGGCACCAGTTGATCGGGATCGCCGAACAGGGCAACCCTTTTGCCGAACAGGTATTGCTCCATATCGCTGATAACATCCACCAGACGGCCGCGCTCATCCGAGATAGAACTCGGCACCGGCCTGCCGGAAACGTTCTTAAGGGTTGAGATAAATCTATCCGTCGCCCGTATCCCATAGGGAATGTCCAGAGATTCAAAACGCACTTTATGTCTTGCGTTCAACTCCTCAGCGGCGGCCAGAGAACCGAAAGTTCCCAGGGCAAGAGTAGCGTAACTGTCGCCTGTAAGCTTCAAATGTTCGATGGTGGTACCGCCCTTGGGATACATCGCATACTTACCCGTAAGCGGCGTATCCAAAACATCCGAAGTGTCCGGGAACATGATAGACTTTATCCCCATCTCTCCAAGCAGCCTCTTTATCTCCCGCATGTCTGACGGTTCGCACCAGCCGGGTATAACGTTGAGGGTGTCGGTTTTTTCACCCTTTTTCTGTGAAAGATACTTGACCATTCCCTTAACCATGTTGGAAAAACCGGTTACGTGAGAACCCACGTAACTTGGGGTATTGGCGTGTATAACATACTTGCCGGCAGGTATCTTATTTTCTTCCCTGGCTCGGCTTATTATCTGGCCGACATCATCGCCGATCGTTTCCGAAAGGCAGGTGGTGTGCACGGCTATTATAGCCGGGTCGTACAGAGTGAAAATGTTACCGATAGCCTCAACAAGGTTAGCCTGTCCACCGAACACCGAAGAGCCTTCAGTGAACGAACTGGTGGAGGCCATCACAGGTTCTTTGTAGTGGCGCGTCAGAGCGCTTCTGTGGTAAGAGCAGCAGCCCTGCGAGCCATGGCTGTGCGGCAGGCACTGGTGAATGCCCAGAGCCGCGTACATCGCCCCTATCGGCTGGCATGTCTTCGCGGGATTTACCGTCAAAGCCGAACGTTCTTTAATTTCTTTTGTCGTATGTCTCAGTAACATATTAAGACTCCTTCACAAAAAGAGCGGCCAGCGGCTCGTTATTTTCCCACGGTGCGTCTATCAGCTTCCAGGCCTTTGAATTCAGCATGCGGTCTATATCTTTCCAGAAGTTTGCCGCGCCGGCAAAGCCGGCGTAGGGTCCGCCGGAATCGTAACTATGCAATTGCTTTAAGGGTATGCCCATTTTCTGGATAACATACTTTTCCTTGATACCCGCGCAGAATATATCGGGCTTATATTTCTCTATCAGCTGTTCGGTCTCGTAATGGTTCACATCGTCTATGACCAGTGAACCCTTATCCATCTCGTGCATCATCCCCTCATAATCCTTGAATTTGAAACCGCCGGCGGCAAGGCGGGCCATATCCTCGGGAGATTTGCGCGGACGAAATTCATCGGGATCAGGCTTAACGACCAGCTCTTCAATGTTACGGGAATCGGCATCGACTTTGATGGTCGGCAAAACGTCGCGCCCTTCATAGTCGTCGCGGTGGGCGAATTCGTAGCCGGCCGCCAATATCTTCACGCCTATTTCCTTAAAGAGGTTCTGGTAGTGGTGAGCCCTGGATCCGCCGACGAACATCATCGCGGTCTTTCCCTCGCTGCGAGCTTTAATTTGTTCCCTGACAGGCTCGATCTTCGCCATTTCTTCGGCGATGACGGTTTCAACCCTTTCCATCAGTTCCTTATCTTCAAAGTACGCTGCTATCTTGCGCAACGACTTTGCAGAAGCCTCGGCGCCGATAAAATTGACCTTGAACCAGGGTATCCCGTACTTTTTCTCAAGCATATCGGCAACGTAGTTAATGGAGCGGTGGCACATTACCACGTTCAAGTCGCCGTGATGGGCGCTTGCAAAACCTTCGTAGGTGGAGTTACCGCTGAATGTGGAGATCAGGTCTATGCCGCAGCGCTGAAAAAGATCATCCAGCACAAAACCGTCGCCGCCAATGTTATACTCGCCCAGGAGGGAAACCTTGAATTTACCCTGCGGCGCGCAGGGGTGCTTGCCGATAACGTGTTTAAAGAGCTGGTTATTGGCGATATGGTGGCCGGCCGATTGTGAAACGCCCTTGTAGCCTTCGCAGCTGAAGCCGAACACATTTATGCCGAGCGCCGTAGACATATCGCGGGCCACGGCATGTATATCGTCGCCGATCAAGCCGACCGGGCAGGTAGCGAATATGCCGATCGCCTTCGGTTTGAAATTATCATACGCTTCCTGCACCGCCTGACGCAGCTTCTTTTCGCCGCCGAATATTATGTTCTCATCCTGCATATCCGTTGAAAAACAGTACGTCATGAAGTTAGGGTCGTCGGCGCGGGGCGGTCTGGTCTGGTTACGGCGCGTAAGCCATGAATAAAAGCCGCAGCCGATGGGACCGTGCGTCAGGTTCAATATATCACGCGTGGGCCCAAGGACCACCCCTTTACAGCCGGCATAAGTACATCCGCGTTGCGATATTATACCGGGTATCGTGCGCACATTGGCGCCGATCTCCTGCTTCGGTTCAGATGCCGGGTCATTGACCAGCAACTGCTTTGCGCGTTTGCGCCCTACTTTTACCGGATACTTTTTTACCAGATCATCTTTTACGGCATTTGCGTCTATCGGCATTGTGCTCTTGCGTTTATTCATAATAGGTTCCTCACTCGTCGAGGACGGCATCGCCGAATTCGCCCGTGCGTATGCGCCCTGAATCCAGAGCCGGCAAAACAAATATTTTACCGTCGCCGGGATTGCCGGTCTTATTTACAGCTATTAACGTATCCACAACGGTCTTAACCAGGTGGTCCGGCACAACAACCAATATCAGTCGCTTGGGAACAAGCTTTGGTCCGTTTCCCAGCTGCGCGATCGCCTCTTCAGCACCGCTTTCAGCACCTTTTACGATCCTGAAATCGACGTTGCCTTTTCCGCGCCCAAGAACGCGGCCCGTCGCGGTAAATGAAGATATTCCGGCGTCAGAGAGGGCCTCTTTGGTCTTGTTCATCATGTTTATGCGGATAACCGCCATTATTTCTTTCATTGAAGACCCCTTCTAAGATTCTTTCACGCCCGAGCTGATCGTGTAGACTTCATCGACCGCTGAAACGAATATCTTGCCGTCGCCAAAGGCGCCGGTCTTTTCCGTGCGGGCGCTTTCCATTATCGTCTTTATCACAAAATCTTTGTCGGTATCCTTTACTACCAGCAGCAATAATTCTTTCGGCAACTCATCGTAATGTACCTGCCCGACTTTTAACCCTCTCTGTTTGCCACGCCCGAACACAGAGATCTTTGTTACCGCCGGAAAGCCGGCTTCCATCAGCTCAGCCATAACGCCGTCAACTTTCTCCGGTCTGACGATAGCGCGAACCAGTATCATTCCCATTTTGAAACTCCTTTGTTAATTTGCTATTCCAAACTCTATCAACAATTTTTCCAGTGCTTCCATAGCCAGCGGCTTCGGTATCACGAACATTTTGTTCTGATCAATAGCCTTTGCGAGGTTGCGGTAATGGTCTGCCTGTCCATGCTTAGGATCAAAATCTATGACCGTCTTGCGGTTGATCTCAGCCTTTTGAACCATATTATCTCGAGGCACAAAATAGATCATCTGCGTGCCAAGCTGGCGGGCAAGCTCCTGGATCATAGATTTTTCATTATCCACGTTACGGGAGTTACATATTAAGCCGCCAAGGCGCACTTTGCCGGAATCGGCGAACTTAACGATACCTTTGCAGATGTTGTTAGCTGCGTACATAGCCATCATCTCACCGGAAACAACGATATATATTTCTTCGGCCTTTCCGTCGCGTATCGGCATGGCGAAACCGCCGCAAACAACGTCGCCAAGCACGTCATAAAAAGCGTAATCGAGTTTCTTATCCTCGGAATACGCGCCCAGCTGTTCAAGCATATTGATAGATGTGATAATACCCCTGCCCGCACAGCCGACCCCTGGTTCCGGGCCGCCGGACTCAACACATAACGTCTTGCCATACCCTTCTTTCACGATCGTTTCAAGCGCGATATCCTCGCCCTCTTCCCGCAAGGTGTCAAGCACCGTCTGCTGCGCGAGCCCGCCAAGCAAAAGCCTTGTTGAGTCAGCCTTAGGGTCACAACCTACGACCATTATCTTTTTTCCCATCTCAGCAAGGCCGGCTACGGTGTTCTGTGTTGTGGTAGATTTTCCAATACCACCCTTACCGTAAATAGCTACCTTTCTCATTTTAACTACCTCCCTGGGCAACCGCCCGTATGTGTCTTCAACCTACTCTCCTGCAAATGGTGTGCAAAGTAGAGCGCAACGTTATACTGAGCATGAGATCAGCACGCCGGACTGTTCGGGTGAAGAGATCTCCGCATGTTTGAGCCCGTCATTTTAGTATGGGCGAGTTCGGAGGCTCTGAACACGAAGCAGTCCGGCGCGATGATCGGCTATCGGGGGATCTATGCTACTTTTCAGTAGTATTGAAGTGTGGATTAGTACCTAAATGTAGTTTACTTGTTTATTTGTACCCGTACTTCTTGAATATCTCCCCCGCCTGTTTTGAAAGGATGAAATTATAGAAGGCTTTTGCTTCCGGTTTGTGCTTGCCGTGCTTTAAGACGATGATCGCCTGGCGGATCGGGGAATAGAGGGTGCTGTCAACTGCTACCCAGTTCTTCCCCTCAACATTGTATTGTTTGATACCGTCGGCATACATAAGAGACAGCGCGGTAAAGCCAAGGTCAGCGCCACTAACCGTTTGGGTTATTACCTCGGAAATATTGGTCGCGGTGACGAACTTTTTCTTTGCGGCATCGATCACGCCAAGTTTTTTCATGGCTTCAACCGCCGCTTTTCCATACGGCGCCAGGATCGGGTCGGCGATGGAAATTTTTTCTACCGCCGGCGAGGTTACCACAGACACCCCTTGCTTTAGGTCAATATCCTTTGTGGTAAACATTACGAGCGTGCCAAAGGCATAGATCGCCGGGTCATTGACGGCGTACCCCTGCTCTTTGAGCTTCTGCGGGGTTTCCATATCCGCCGACATGAAAACATCGAATGGCGCGCCGCTTATTACCTGCATCGCTATCTTGCCGCTTGAACCCATAATAACATCTATCTTAACATCCGGGTGAGAAGCGATGAAAGAATCCTTGAGCCCGGCCATAACACCGCTTAAATTCGCGGCTGCCGCTATTTTTAATGTTTCAGGCTCTGCCGCCCGCAGCAAACCGGCTACTGTAGCGGCCAACAACAAAGACACACTGATGCTGCGCAATAATTTCTTCATGAATTCTCTCCTTTAAAATGCAAACATGAACTGGCCGGACAAGACATCGTTCTGTATTTCAGTTGGCTTTTCCCTCTTTTGTTCGTAGTTAACCTGCACCAGCGCCCACTTAACCAGATGCCAGTTAACACCGTAGGTGCAGACGCTGGTATCATCGTTGGAAGCGCTCATATTGGGGTCGAAGGTATCGTATTTAACGACGGCCTGCAATACCTTTGGAAGAAAAAAGTACCCGGCATAACCATACCACCCTTGTTTTGATATCAAAGCGTCCCTGCCGTTGAGATATTCTCCTTTAACTGATAATGGGCCTATTTCATAATCAAATTCCACACCTGCTCGTTTGCGGTCTGCCGCAGTGTTAGCGGCCGAAGCAAAATAACTTCCCTGGTAGAACGATCCGCCCACTGACAGCTCTTTAATGGGATGAACCACCAGCCTTTCAACATAATCTTTCTGCTCGTTAGTATCGGCAGTATCAATGCCGGCCCCGTTGAATACTCCGGCGGCGTATTCAACAATGCTATATTGGCCGGACGCCTGAAAACCGGTATCGCGACCGTTCTGGTTGCCGATAACATCCTTCGTCCTGGCGACAAGGGCTTCCACCACCTGAGAACGGTTTATGGTATCTGGGTTAACATCAGAAGATAAGTTTTCCTGGCTGAACGGCAACTTGAACTGCCCAAGCGTAAACTTGAGGCACGGGTCAAACCTATAACCGATACTGGAATCCAACAGTCTTGCCGATGCACCCGCAAAGTCAGCCTGGAAATCATAAAACATCTGTTCAGAAAGGTCGCCCTTTACTTCCAAACGCGCCCGGCGTATCGAAAAACCATCGAACGTTCCCATTGTGTCATCATGTTTAAACAACACCTGATTATACCCGGTCACCGAAATGCTTTTTCCGTAGAACAAGCCCACATCCCTGGTGCGCAGACTTGCAGCTTCTTCCTTAGAAATAGTACCCTTTTGCGACAACAAGTCTACCAAACTATCCACATCCGTTACCGCCCATGCCGGGCGTGCTGAAACTCCCATCAGCACGGCAAAAACAAGCCTTCTCAACATCGTATCAGATCGCATACCTGCCTCCTGAAAAAGAGTACTGCCACCCTCAGTTCCTGCAATTTGGGTGCTAATAGTGAGTATTTGGGGGTTTACCTGCTGGTTTCTCAGCAAATGAGAGAAGAGACCCGCATCAAAAGCAGGATTTGTTACATTTTTGTTGTTTGGGTTAGTGGTTTGTTTCGGTTTTGTAGGAAAATCGTAATGTGGCTATTTGCGGCGTGGAAGGTCACTTCGTTTTTCGGAACGAAGGCGGTATAACCGTTCAGTAAAACCGCCTTCGCTTTGAAAACATTCTGCCTGTGATGCTATTTGTCTGTCTAACAAACTGCAAGCCACCGTCAACAACACAAGCGCTGCGTTTGCTGCAAGCTCAGGATAACCAATGGACGGTATGGACTGAATAGACGAAATGGACCCAACCCTGGACGCTTGTCCATTCAGTCCAGAAGACTCACTTTGTCCATGACGTCCATTCCGTCCATTATCATGCTGTTCTTTTATCCAAAACGCAACTTCATCCGCAGTAGTACATCTACGGTTAATAAGCAGTTTATATCGCTTATCATTCCATGCCCAGCGCGCAAGTCCGCGCTGGCGCAAAAAGTCTTCATAATCCAATGTAAGTTCTTCAAGGCTTGCCCGGGCCACATTGGTAAGTTTTAATTCAGTTTTTTTTGAGGTTCCCGAAGCCTGGCTACCCTCAGCGATATTCTGTACCCCACTACGCGCCGCTTGCACCATCTGGTCGCGCGTACGGCTATACTTTTCTATGTATTTATCGCAAAAACGAACCGTGACATCATAAACCAATTGCGCCATCTGAAAACTTTTAAGTTTCCGGTATCCGCCGTGCTTAGGAATTAATGGTTCACTGAATGCCATGATTGGCATTGTATCTATTATATATGCGATTATCAAATTCTTGCCAATATGTATTTTTCACGGTTGTTCCCTGAACCGGTGGAAATCAATATTGTATTTTTTTGCCCGTATGCCCATCATGCGCTCTGTAAGACCGAGTTCGCGGGCGGCCTGGGCCATGTTGCCTTTGGAGGTTTTCAGGGCATCACAGATCATTTCCTTTTCCAGGCTTTCGAGGGTGCCGGAAAGGGTAATATTCTGTAAATCCGCCTTGCCGGTGGTTTGCAACGTGGGCGGCAGGTTATAGCCGTGTATTACACCGTCGCTGCACAGGATTATCGCGCGTTCAATACAGTTTTCCAACTCGCGCACGTTGCCCGGCCAGTGGTAGGTCATCAGCATGTCTATAGCGGATGTCGAAATGCGTTTTATTTCTTTGTTGTTACTTTTCGCGTATTTGGCAACAAAATGGTCGGAAAGCAGCGGGATATCGGTCTTACGTTCGCGCAGCGGCGGCACCAGTATCGGAAAAACATTCAGCCGGTAATACAGGTCCAGACGGAATTTTCCCCGCTCTACCAGTTCGTCAAGTTTCTGGTTTGTGGCCGTCAGTATCCTCACGTCTACTTTTATTAGCTTGTTGCCGCCAACACGCTCAAAGCTTTTTTCCTGCAACACGCGCAACAGCTTAACCTGAATGTTAACGGGCATATCGCCGACTTCATCTATAAATATCGTGCCGCCATCAGCCGATTCAAAACGGCCTTTTCTCTGGGCAGTGGCACCCGTAAAAGCGCCCTTTTCGTGTCCAAAAAGTTCGCTTTCGATTATATCACCCGGCAAGGCCGCACCGTTGAATTGAATGAAGGGCTTATCCGCCCGCTGGCTATTGTAATGAATTGCGTGGGCAACCAGCTCTTTTCCCACGCCGCTTTCCCCAAGTATCAATACCGTGGCGTCGCTTTTTGAGACTTTATCTATCAGCTCATAGACCTGTCGTATATTTTTAGAACTGCCGATTATGTTGGAAGGTCTGAAGCGGTCCTTAAGCTCTTCGTGGAGGCGGGTGTTCTCATCCTGCAGTTTTTCCATCTCTTCCTGCGACAGCTGGCGCAACCGTACAGCCCGCGCTATCATTGAGGAAACTATCGTTAACAGTCTTACATGCTCGTCGAAAGATTTTTTCGCTTCATAAAGCATATCAGCGCTCAGGGCGCCAATTACTTCTTTTCCTATCTTGATAGGTACACAGACAAAGGATATATCTTTCTTGTCTATACATTTACGCGCTCCGGTGCGGTCAAGAAAGGAAGGTTCTTCGGAGATCCTGGGTATTATGGCAGGTTTGCCGCTCAACACCACCTTGCCGGTTATCCCCTCTCCCAGCTTGTAGCGGCCGCGAGCCCGTTCTTCGTCCGACAAGCCGTAGGAATCTTCTATAGATATTTCGCCGTTCTTTCGGTTAAGGATCGTCAGCGTGCCGCGCAACAGGCCCAGATGCTCGGCCATTACTTTCAAGACAGGACCGACGACATCTTTTATGTTCACGCTCAGGTTCAACGCCTGGCTGATATCGAACAATAAAGATAGCTCGCCTACTTCATGCACACGTGTACTACCCTGAGTTTTTTGTGGCATTGGGGCCTCTTAAAAATACCACTATCCCATCAGCTAACCCTTATCGGCAGAAGAACGAACGGGATGCCTTTTGTATAGAATAACCGCTGCATAACAAAAACGGTGTAGTTGTGCAGCCAGCGCGATATGATGGTTTCTCTTGGAAAAACCAGCTGTCCGCCGAAAAAGACGGCGTTTGGATATTTTTTATTGATACCGGGTATCATATTTTCTACTTCATCCATTACATCCGTGCCTATCACACGGATCCCTTCCGCGAAATATCCCTGGCTGTGCATATAGCCTGCATATTTGCATACATCGGTGTGGCAATGGTCTTCAAGCTCTTTGATTTGCTCTGCGCCCTTGAAATTGCCCGCGTCTATAACGCCTATCTGTACAAATACAAAGTTTTTGAAATTCCCTTCGAAGAGGCGAATTATTCCGAACAACGTGTGCAACCCAAGGCCGTTAAAACCATTTACAAAGATCACCGCGGTCTTGGATGAAGCATCGTAGAGTGGCGGTACCGTTTCAGGCACAATGCCAACGGCAACGACCAGGTCGTTCAGCCGACGCAACATTTTTGCGGTTCTATAATAATGTCGTTTTATGTAGACGGCCAGCCCCACCAGGGCGCCGGTCATCAAGAGCGTAACCCAACCGCCTTCATTAAATTTTATCACTATCATCGAGATCAGAATGAATGAGGTTAACAACATGCCGATACCGTTAACTGATATTTTTTTCTTCCACTCGGCGGCCTTGTTACGCTCGCCCCACCAGTGGCGCACCATACCGGCCTGAGAAAGAGTGAAGGTAATGAAAACGTTAATGCTGTACAATATCACCAGCAATTGCACCGAACCGCGCGTTACATACAGCATCAGCAGGGCCGTTAAGCCCATAATCAGGATACCGTTCTTATTGACGAACCGGTCACTCAGCATCGCGAACCGCGAAGGGAACCACCGGTCCAGCGCCATATTGGCGAGCACCCTGGGGCCGTCAAGGAACCCCGCCTGCGCAGCTACGAGCAACAACACAGCCTCTGATAGCAATGTCACCAGAACGAATATATACCCTGAGTTCCCCCAGCCTGAAGCAATGTTCTCAAAAAGCACGGCATTAAGCGTTTTAGCCGGGTCATAGTGAACATGATAGATAAGGTAGGCTACCATAAGGCCGACGACTGTTACCGCCAGCGATACAGCCATATACCGCATGGTATGTTTCGCGGTCTTCACCTTTGGATCCCGTAAAATAGGTATGCCGTTGCTGACAGCCTCTATTCCCGTAAAAGTTCCGGCGCCCATGCTGTAAGCTCTCAGGAGTATCAGGAACATTCCCACCAGGCCTATCTCCGAATGGGTCTGCGAAATATCCAGCTTCGTCGCGTGAATCAAAGCCGCCACATGCCCCATGTTGGCGAATACCGCGTAGCCGATAATGAAAATATGAGTTACGACGAAGGTTAAAAATATCGGCACCAGCGGCATGACCGATTCCTTTACGCCGCGTAAATTCAGCACGATCATGAACAACAACAAACCGGCTGAAAATGAAAGTTTATAAGGAAGCAAATGCGCAGGAAGAAAGCTGAAAACGGCGTCCGCGCCGCTGGCGATGGAAACGGTGATAGTAAGGACGTAATCAATTAACAGCGCGCAACCGGAAACCATGCCCAACTCCAGGGAAAGCAATTTGCTGGCGACCAGATAGCCGCCGCCACCGCTGGAAAAAGCTCAATGGTCTGCGAGTAACTTGCGCTGATAATAAAGATCGTAAAAGCGCTGGCAAGCGCGACAAATAGGCTTAAATAGATGTGGCTGCCCAGGGCAAGGAACGCTTCCTGGGGACCGTAGCATGAAGATGACAAACCGTCGGCACCCAGGCCTACCCAGGCAAAAAAGGCTATCAGTGAAAGATTGTGGAACAACCGCGAATCGTGCGGATCATGGGCTTTGCCGAGCACCAGTCTTTTGGCCCTGTCCCAATATGATACGTCCTGAACAAACTCTTGATCCACGTTATCGCTCCATTGACCGAAAATTCGAAAGCCGAGAATTGACTGGTGAAACAGCGTCCCGTCAATCCTCTGGCTCTCGATCCCTGTTTTTAAACTATACCGCTGCTTCGCCGCGTTCTGAGGTACGGATACGCACCGCGTCTTCAACCGGGTAGATGAATATTTTGCCGTCTCCCACCTTGCCTGTATTGGCAGCTTCCGAGATGGCCTTAATGGTCTTCTCAACATCTTTATCGGCCACTATAACTTCTACTTTTACTTTACCCAGCAATTCAATTTTGTACGTTTTACCACGTGCCTGAGTTTCGACACCACTTTGACGTCCGTGGCCCTCTATCTCGGTAACCATGATCCCCGGGTGACCGATGGTCGCCAGTGCGGTAGTTACGTCGCCCAACTTGCCCGGCTTGATTATCGCTTCGATCTTTTTCATTGTAATTCTCCTTATTTTAAACCGCGAACACGCCTTTCTCGCCGGTGCGGATCCTCATGGCTTCTTTGGCATCAAGCACGAATATCTTTCCATCGCCTACCTCGCCGGTATAGAGAACCTCTCGCATAATTTCCATCACGCTTGGCACGTCCCAGTCGTTAACAACCATCTCTACCCGTACTTTTGGGATGAACGATATCTTATCGTTGATCGGTTCGGCGCCTTCCACAGGGATCTGCCCCTTCTGGCGGCCTATACCTTTAACTTTCGTAACCGTCATGCCAAGGATCAGCGCTTCGTCTTTAAGCACTTCAACCAGCACATTCAGTTTTTCGGGCCGGATCATAGCGGTTATCATCTTCATGCCGTAAGTTTTTCCTACTGACGTTATGATCACGTATCCGATACTTACCAGCGCCCACGCTCCAGCGATGTAGAAGCAGATCTTTGCTTCCATCTGCGAATCGGCGTTTCCGATCGCGTACAGGTAGATGATCGCTATGAGCATTATGACATTGGTAACAACACCAAGGAAAGGTATCAATCCGTGTTTAAAGAAGTTGAATTCTTTCTTCCCTTTGAAAGCCACTATCGTCCAGACACAGGTAAGGCCGTAGAGAACAAATGTGCCGAAGTTAGAGGCCAGCGTAATACCGGTAAGGCCGACCACCGACTGCACACCGACGGCAGCTATGATGCTGGAAACTATCACCAGTATCCAAAGCGCCGTATGGGGAGTACTGAACGTACCGTGCATGAAGCTGAAAAAATCGGGAAGCTCCCGGTCTTCAGCCATACCGCAGGTTACGCGAACAGCGGTATTCATGCAGCTTAACGTAGTGCCGATTATCGCTATCGCGACCGTCAGGGCCATGGTTATCATAAGGCCAAAACCAATTCCGCCTAACAGATTGTCTCCGATAAGCTTCGAGAGATCGCCTATAGGGGCGCCAGAGGCTCCGGCAGCCGCCATACCGTTAACGGTGCCTGAGATCAGTTTTTCACTGATCATTGAACCGGCCGCGAAATATTCCAGAAGATACGCCAGGAGACCCTGTACGAAAAGGGCAAGTATAATGGCTTTGGGAATAGTGGTCTTAGGATCTTTGGTCTCGGCGGCAAGAGCCGTAGAGCTTTCGAAACCTACCAATATTAATATGGCAAGCGTCGATTGTATCAAAACGCCATTCAATGAATGCGGCTTGATAATATCCCAGCCTCCGCTGAACGCCCATGCCGCAGCGTGTTGCGGGTTGGCAACGCGATACCATATCGCCAGGCCGCTGAAAACTATCAGCGAAACCCATTGGATAATATTGATCCATATATTGGTCATGGTGGATCCACTGACACCACGATAGGCAACATAGCCGGTAACAAAAGCGAATACGGTTCCGATCACGACCAGCATCGGCACGGAAAGCGTGTGGCCGGTAAATTGCGTATATATGTAACCGATCAGGCTTGCCATCATGGCGACCATAACGCCGGGGTATACCCAGTAGAACAAGTGCGCGGCCCAGCCCGTAACCAGTTTTGCAAAGCGGGCTACAGACGTGGGACCTGCCTTTTTATCTTTGCCTGTTTTTCCTTCGAGAAATGATTTCTCGGCGAAGTAAGTAACGCTGGCAAAACCGGCTTCGGGGTATATCTTGGCAAGCTCCGCGTAAGAGAAAGCGGTCAAGAAAGCAATTATCAAGGCTACGAATATGCCCGCCCAGATATCGCTTGCCACCGAGATCCCATTCGGCGCGGCAGCAGCAGCCTGCAGCTGGTATGTGATCCAGAGAAAGGCTCCCGGGGCTATCAGGGCCATCGCGTTCATAGAGGCGCCCAGAAGGCCCAGTGTCGGTTTAATTTGCGGCGAACTCATCGTGTTTTCAGTCATAACACTCTCCTTAGAAATTAATATCAAGCTGCGTAGTGACCATGTGATTCACATAGCCGCCGATGGCGTAGGGATTGTTCGGTATGACATAACCGAATATAACGCTGGTGTTGGGGGCAAACGCGTATGAGAAACCGGCAGATGTTTCACCGTACCAGCTCTGTCCGGATGCACAGTCTATAGACGCCCACCACTTATCGTTGAGCTGCTTGTCCCAGCTAACGATCACTCCAGTGTTGGCGGCCTTTGCATTCTCGTCGATCAACAGCTTATCGTTGCCGTCGTAATACCCGACTGATATTCTGCCTATCGGTTTAAAGTTCTTGGCGATAACCGCATAGAAAATATCGTAGTTATTGACATCCGATTTTGTTCCGGCATTCTGAACACCGACCGCAACTGCCGGCATCGCATCACCTTCCGGCAGTCCGTATTTTCCATTAAACTGTACCGGGTAATACGAAGCGCCGAAATAGTCAAAACCGACCTCAACATTCTTGCATACACCATAGGTCAGATTGGTGTCTGTCGGTACGTTCACAACCTTGGCGTCATTGTCCGACACCGAGAAATAATTGTCTATTCCCAGATGCCACGTTTTAAGCCCCTGAATGTCCGTTGAGGGGTTCCATATCTGGGTTGACGGTGTGGCGTACGCGAGCGTTCCCATCTGCAACACTGCGGCTAACAACGGCAACCAAAATATCTTCTTCATAACATCCTCCAGGTAGTTTAACTGCATTTTCGCTCATTTTCAGGCGGCATTGCCCGAACGGACTTCCGTGTCCTACGCCGATTAGTGAGCTGGCTTCACCCTTCTTTCCTGCAATCGGCGTGCAAAGTTTCGGCATGCAGGGCCGTTCACTAAAACCGGGTAGCCGGCTACAAAAATGTAGCTTAGCTGATAGGAAGTTACGAAAATGTAGTTTTTGATGCTCTGGGGTTTAGCGGTGGAAGGCGCCGGGGATCTTCATTGATGTGCGGTATTTTGCGACGGTGCGTTGGGATATCTTGACACCGTACCTGTCCAGCAGTGTCTTTGCGATGTCTTTATCGGCCGAGGGTTTAGCGACTGAATCTTTTTGCAGCTTGAATTTTTCTTCTCTGATAATATTCCTGATATGGCGCAAAACATCATCTCTCTGTCTGGACGCAGCGGCTATAAAGAAAAATTTGAGAGGCTTTTCCTCGCCCCACGGGGTTTCGATGGAACGCCCGGTTGTCGCCCGGGATATAATGCTCGGATGAACGCCCAATTCTTTCGCCAGCTCTATCTGCATAAAAGGCACCAGACCGCTCTCCTGTTTGCAGCGGAAATAGTTATTTTGCTTTTTGATCATTATTGAGATGATATTGTGCATCAGCGATTTGCGCAAGTTCACGAATTCTATCTTTTGCAGCAGTTTCTTAAGCCGCTTACCCTCTTCTTTGGTTATCCGGCCCGCAGCGGCCATTTTCCCGATCTTCTCGTGATCCACCTCGTAGAGACCGCGTGCCCAATGGGCGGAATTGAATTGGATGGTAATGCCTTTACCGGTTCTCGCAAGCGTGGCGATCTTATAATGGTGTACTCCGGAGGACATGGGTTCGGCGGATGGGGTAAAGAATTCGCTGTAAACATCGACGGCGTTAAGCAGGGATAATATCTCTTGTACGTTCTCAGGCTCAAGTTCGCATTCCGCCGCTATTTCGGAAAGCGACAACGAATCTTCGTTGTAAATGAAATATCTTTTAAAATCGTCTTCTCCGAGCTTCCGTATAACGGCCACAAGTTTATCTTTATCGGCAAGAAGTTTTTCAACCTCCGCGCCACCCTCGCCGCCGGCGTGCACCGCCAGGTCCTCTTTAAGCTCCAGGAAGCGGTGCGAAAGGTCGGCCTGCTGAAGCCGCCGCGAGCGAATGGCGCGCTCCGGCTTGTTCTCGGCATATTTGAGCTTTATAAAAAGCGGGTCCGCCTCGATCTCGGCTATCAAGCCCGCATATTCTTTCTCGGGCAGCTCAAGCAGGCCCGCCAGCCTTGTCTGAAAGCCGAAACCCTGGCGTGCCGATTGTGTTTGAGCAAAGCCGGCGCTCATGATCAGTCCGCCCCCGTGTTAATGACCGGTCGGAACCGGTGGAAATCTATTTTGTATTTCTGCGCCCTGATGCCGATCATTCTTTCGGTCAGGCCAAGTTGTCGCGCCGCCTGCGCCATATTGCCTTTGGCGTTCTTCAGCGCCTCAGTTATCGTTTCCATTTCCATGCGTTCAAGGGCGGACCTCAGCGTACCTTTTTGTATAGTGGTACTGGCTTCCGCAGTTTGCAGGGTCGGCGGCAGGTTATAGCCGTGGATCACGCCGTCACTGCTGAGTATCACCGCGCGTTCTATGCAGTTCTCCAACTCCCGGACATTTCCAGGCCAGTGGTAGCTCATCATCATATCTATCGCCGATGTTGAGATCCTCTTGATATCTTTATTATTAGCTTTGGCGTATATAGCCACAAAATGATCAGCAAGCAACAGTATATCTGTTTTTCGCTCTCTGAGAGGCGGCACCACCACAGGAAAGACATTCAAGCGGTAATACAGATCTAAACGGAATTTACCCTGCTTGACCAGCTCATCCAGATTTTGGTTCGTGGCGGTCAGTATACGCACATCCGCCTTTATAGGCTCGTTACCGCCCACCCTTTCAAACGTTTTTTCCTGCAACACTCTCAGCAGCTTAACTTGAATGTTTATCGGCATATCGCCGACTTCGTCTATGAATATCGTTCCGCCATCGGCCAGTTCAAAACGGCCTTTACGCTGGGCGGTTGCGCCGGTAAATGCTCCCTTCTCATGCCCAAAAAGCTCACTTTCAATGATATCGCCCGGAAGCGCAGCGCCGTTGAATTGGATGAAGGGTTTTCTTGTCCGCAGGCTGTTGTAATGGATGGCGTGAGCCACCAGCTCTTTGCCGACGCCGCTTTCGCCCAGTATCAAGACCGTCGCATCGCTTTTGGAAACTTTTTCTATCAGCTCGTAAACCTGCCTGATGTTCGTGGAATTGCCGATGATGTTTGAGGGGCGAAACCGGTCCTTCAGTTCCTCCTGGAGGCGGGTGTTCTCTTGCTGCAGTTTTTCCATCTCTTCCTGCGACGATTGTCTTAACCGCACGGCTTGCGCTATCATTGATGAAACGATCGTCAACAACCTTACTTTTTCGTCAAAAGATTCCTTTTTTGCATAGAGCATATCAGCACTGAGTGCCCCAATTACCTCGTTGCCTATCTTGATAGGCACGCAAACGAAGGAAATGTCTTTTTTATCTATGCGCCTGCGGGCGCCCGTCCGGTCAAGGAAAGAAGGTTCTTCTTCTATCTTTGGTATTATCGCGGGCTTACCGCTCAGCACCACCTTGCCGGTTATGCCCTCGCCAAGCTTATACCTGCCCCTGGCTCGCTCCTCGGCAGACAGGCCGTAGGCGTCTTCAATTGAGATCTCGCCCGTCTGCCGGTTCAATATCGTCAAGGTGCCGCGCAGCAACCCCAGGTGCTCCGCCATAACTTTTAATACGGGGCCGACTACTTCCTTCAGGTCCATGCTTTGGCTTAAAGCACGGCTTATATTAAACAACAGGGCAAGTTCACCCTTTTCGTCTTTTTGCTTAATATTTTTTCGCATAGCCGGCCCTCCCGCGAACAACAGTATTATCCGATCGCTTTAGGACCGGTTTCGCCGGTACGTATGCGTATCACTTCCGGCAGGTCGGTCACAAATATCTTTCCATCGCCTATTTCGCCGCTGCGAGCACCTTTTATAATGGCATCTATCGTGGGTTTCACGAACTCTTCGTTGACCGCGATCGTAACCTGAACCTTCCGCAGCAGGTTACCGCTTTCCTTTATGCCGCGGTAAACTTCAGTTACGCCCATCTGCCGTCCGTGACCCAGTACTTCGGTCACGGTTATCAAATTCACCTCAGCTTTGTACAGTTCTTCCTTAACGCTTTCAAGCTTGTACGGCTGTATAATTGCTGTTATAAGTTTCATTAAAATTCTCCTTAAATATGTTATTCCAAAACAGTGTAGCCGGCCTCGTGGTGCTGGGAAAGGTCAAGGCCCATCGTTTCATCCTTATCAGTTACACGGACGCCGATCACGACGTTGACGAATTTCAGGATCAGGAAAGTAAATAGGGCCGAATAAGCTATAGTGAAAGCAACCGCTATGAACTGGGCTTTCAGCAGAGCAAAGTTGCCCAGGAAAAAACCGTTGGCGCCGGCCGGGTTTACGGCGATAGAAGCGAACAAGCCGGTCGCGATAGCACCCCACATGCCGCCGATGCCGTGCACGCCGAAGGCGTCCAGGGAATCGTCATAACCAAGTTTCGGCTTAACAACGGCAACCATAAAGAAGCAGATCGCGCTGACGCCGAGGCCTATCAGTATTGAAGGCATGATAGAAACGAATCCGCAGGCAGGAGTGATGGCAACAAGGCCGGCGACCGCGCCGGTCGCGACGCCAAGGGTCGTCGGCTTGCCTGAGAAATACCATTCAAGCAATGCCCACATAAGGCCGGCAGCGGCGGTAGCGGTATTCGTAGTTACAAAGGCATTCACCGCAAGACCGTTAGCGCCCAAAGCCGAGCCTGCATTAAAACCGAACCAACCGAACCACAACAAGCCGGCGCCAAGCACGGTAAAAGGCACATTGTGCGGCGCTATCGGCTGATTGTTATACCCCTTGCGACGGCCAAGGTAGAGAGCTGAAACTATCGCGGCGACACCTGCATTAATATGAACGACCGTTCCGCCGGCAAAGTCTATCGCACCCAGATTACGCAGGAAGCCGCCGACGCCCCACACCATGTGCGCCATAGGGTCGTACACGATCGTCGCCCACAGTATGGAGAAAAGCAGGAAGGCGGAGAACTTCATGCGTTCCGCGAAGGCGCCGATAATAAGCGCAGGCGTGATAACCGCGAACATGGCTTGGAATATCATGAACAGCTGATGCGGTATCGTCGCCGCATAATCTGCGTACGGCTCCAGGGTAACGCCGTGCAGGCCTACCCATTTAAGGGAACCGATAAAGGCATTCCCGGGTGAGAACGCCAGAGAGTAACCGAACAACACCCATTGCAGGCTGATAACGCAAAGAATGATGCCGCATTGCATTAACACACCAAGAATGTTCTTGCGCCGCACCAGCCCGCCGTAGAAAAAGGCGAGGCCCGGCAGGGTCATCAGCAGCACCAGCGCGGTGGAGATCAACATCCACGACGTGTCGCCGGTATCGACTTTTGCAGCAGCCGGGGCAGGTGCTGCTACCGCGGACGCCGTGGCAGGCGCAGGTGCCGCCAGCGGCGCCGCAGTAGTAGCGTTGTTCGTGGCATCATCGGCGCGAACAACAGTTCCACAAACCATCAACATGGTACCAAGCAAACATCCGAAAAGTATTTTTTTCATTGTATTTCTCCTATTAGAAGTTAATGTCCAGCTGCGTGGTGACCATGTGGTTCTTGTAACCGCCGACAGCGTCGGGGTTGTTGGGTATCACATAGCCGAGTATCACGCTGGTGTTCGGTGCGAAGGCATATGACAAGCCGGCCGAGGTCACACCATACCAGCTTTTGCCGGTGGAACAGTCTATCGAAGCCCACCACTTGTCGCTCAGCTGTTTATCCCAGCTGGCTATTATGCCCGTGTTTGCCGCCTCACCCTTCTCATCCAGCAGCAGCTTGTCGTTGCCGTTGTAGTAACCAACCGAGAACCGGCCGACCGGCCTAAAGGTCTTTGCGATAACCGCGTAGAAGATGTCGTAGTTGGTAACATCTTTTCTGGTCCCGATGTTCTGGCCGCCGACCGCTATCGCCGGCATGGCGTCGCCCTCAGGCAAACCGTACTTGGCGTTGAATTGCAGGGGATCGTAAGAGGCGCCAAAATAATCAAAGCCGATCTCCACGTTTTTGCACACACCATACGTAATGTTCGTATCTGTCGGCACATTTACCGCTTTTTTGTCGTTGTCCGATACAGAGAAATAATTGTCTATGCCCAGATGCCACGTTTTAAGCCCCTGAATATCAGTCGATGGATTCCATATCTGCGTTGAAGGCGTCGCATACGCCATGGTTCCCAGGAACAACATACTTATTGATACCCAGCCGCACAACCAGTTTTTCTTCATACTATTCCCCTTTCTTGAAAATAAAAAAACGCCGGCATTCCGCAGTAACGGAATTGCAGGCATCTGTGCCTTTGCTGCCATGGCATCTGCGCCATTATGGTCGTCCCCGTCTTTGGGGCTCTAATAAAAAACGCCTTCCCGGGGTCTTTCCCGAAAAGGCATCATTGCCTTACTGCATTCAAAGCATACCACAAAACAATTTTCCTGTCAAGTGCCTGTCATAAAAATATCTGCAAATAAAAAACCACGCCTCCCCCGGGCATGGTTCTTTACACATCTATGATCCAAGGCCGGTTTCCACCGGTCATTATTTCACACGGCTGTAAGTGATCTCCATCGTTTTTTGTTCTTTACCGCTTTTGTCCGTATTGAACATTTCGAACGTATAATGGTCGTCATCAAGCAGTTTCGTTACCGTACGCATCGTCACCGGACCCATCGCCGGGTGATCCATATGGCTTTCCATGGTCATGGTTTTCCCGTCTGCGCTTGAGGTTCCTTCGAATAGGGCGACACCCGTACTCATGGAATCCATCCACGTCTCGAAAAACTTTTTTGTGGCGTTGTTAAAACCGGTGACACCGATGCCGGTAAATGGTGCGCCGCCCATCAGACCTGTTTCGGTTGACTGCAGGTAACGGCCGTCCAGTATCATTTCCTGCACGTTGGTCCCCGCGCTTTCGATGGGGGCCTTACCGGGCTCCATCCACGACTTCATTTTGCTCTTCCAGGTGCCGGCCAGCTTCGCCAATTGCTTATGCTGCATACCGGGAGTGCCAAGCTGCTGCATTATTTTCATTTTTTCCTGAACTTCAGATGTCTTTTCCTGTTCTGTCACGTTTGCCATACATTCCCCCTAAACCGTCTGTTCGCACTTTGCAAGAAGATCCGCAAGGCGTTCCAGGCTTTCTTCCCAGCCTTCCTTCATTCCCATCCTCTCCATCGCGTCACGCACCGAGATCGCTTCGAACAGGGTGCGTATCGTGACCTTTGTTTTGCCGTCGTAATCTTCAAAATTTATAGTGTTAAGCGCGCCCTCAGCTTCGTTGCCTGCGCCGTTGTCCTTAAGTATCTGCTGCCATTCGGCAGGGTGCTCATCCCAGTATTCGTTGTACGTGATCTGTTCGGGCTCCACGACCTTGCGGTATACACCCTTAAGCGGGTACTCTACGCCGTACGGTGAACGCATTACAATGCGGAATTTGCCGCCCGGCTGCGCGTCCATTTCACATACCGGTATCGCGAAGCCCACCGGCCCCCACCAGCGTTTTACCATGGCAGGATCGGTCCAGGCCTCCCAGACTTTTTCCCTGGGCGCGTTAAAGAAGTGTGTTATTACGAACTCCGGCTCTTCTATATGTTTATAGACAGTTGCCACTTTTTCCGAACGGGCGATCTTTGTTTCCATAACCTCTCCTTTCTGCGGACGGTCGAGCTTAGATTTCCTGATCATTATATTTTTTCCCGCGCTGCTTGAATATTGCCGAATTCTCCCTGGAACTGACCTAAGACCTTTGTCTGGGCAGCATAATGGTCACCGCGGTGCCTTTTCCGGGTTCGCTTTCAAGCTCGATGGAACCGTCATGCCGGTCTATTATCTGGCGTGAAACCGCAAGACCAAGGCCGGTACCCCTGGTTTTTGTCGTAAAGAACGGATCGAAGACTTTATCAAGCGATTCTCCTTCAATACCATGCCCGTTGTCGGTTACGCAGATCTCTACCCATTCTCCGACGGTTTTTACGGACACATCGATCACCCCTCCGTTCTCCGGGACGGCATCGAAGGCGTTATTGACCACATTCTGGATCACTTCATTCATCTGAGTCGCGTCCGCTTCCATTGAATACTGTTTTTCACCTGCAAAATCTTTTTTAACAACCACTTGTTTTCTTCGAAACTGCAACTGGGCGACCGTAAGGCAATCGTTGACGACCGCGATCATATCCAGTTTTGCGTAACTCGGCTGTTTCACACGCGCATATGCCAAAAGGTTCTCAATTATATTTTCGCTCTCAAATATTTTCTTCTCTATCGTGTGCACGTGTTTTTCAATGTTCTCATCCCTTATCTTACGTTTAAGGTTAGCGGCCGCGATCTGCATGGCGGCAAGCGGGTTCCTTATCTCATGCGCGACCGTCGCCGCCAGCGTCCCTATATCGGAGAGCCGTTTTGCCCTCTTTAATTCCAACCTTATGGATTCCTCATGATTTTTGCGCCCGGAGATCACTTCGAACAATACCATAAGGTGCTCGCTCGCCGGGCTGTAAACCGAAAGAGAAAGCCACTGGTTGAATGTTTTAATGAACATCTCGGGTTTCTCATGTTTGCCGCTTTGGGATACCCTGTCATACACTTCCAGCAATTCCCGGTCATTCTCGATTATCCCGGGGAAAATGTCGGATGCCTTTTTACCTGCTACAGATTCTGCGCCTGTAAGCGCGGTGAATGCTTTGTTCACAGAAAGAAAAACCCAGTTAACAGCGCGCCCGCCCTCATGAAGAACGCGGCAATGAGCAAAACCTTCGGCCATGTTATCAAACAACCAGCTGTAAGCCTGCTCTGCCTGAAACTCCATGATGCCCCCGATAGTCTTGAAACGGACCATAAGAAAAGAAAACCACGAGATCGCATCCGTCATGGTTTTCAGCAATTTATAATACGTATCGTTTAATGTTATTAAATAACTTCGTTAACACGCCGTCAATGGTGAGGGTTATAAACGTCAGTAGAAGTGAGAAAACAAACAGTGCTAATGGCGGGCGGGAAGATGTATATTTACGGCCGTGCCTATATTTTTAACGCTGGTGATATCCAGCGTGCCGCCGTGCAGGGTTACTATTTCCCTGCATACCGTAAGACCGAGTCCGGTACCCCTGGCCTTGGTCGTATAGAATGGATCAAATATTCGCTGCAGGTCGCCCTCGGCTATACCGGAACCGTTGTCTTTTATAGTTATCTCATAGCCGCCGTCCTCCGCATTGACGGAAATTTCAATTTTGCCTTCTTTGCCCGATAATGACTGGTAGGCGTTGTCCAGTATATTCGAGAAAAGCGCCGCCAGCTGTCCGGCGTCGGCATCAACGCTACAGATCCCTTTAGTGTTGAAATTATCTTTCAAGTCAACATTCCAATCCAGATATTTGGTTGAAACAGTATTCATATTTTCTTTTATCAGCTCACACAGATCTATCGTCTCAAAATGCGGCACTTTGGTTTTCCCGAAATTCAACAGGTTCTGTATTATCAGGTCGCTTTCCGCTACTTTTTTATTGATATTAACGATATGTTTTTCCAGGTTCGGGTTTGCGGCCTTACGTTGAATGTTATATGCCGCCATTTTTATGGCAACCAGCGGGTTCCTGAGTTCATGGGCTATCGTGGATGCAAGCTGTCCGATGTCTGACAGCCGTTTACTTTTTTCAACCTCCAGCTGGGCCTTTACCATCTGGTTAGCCTGCTCGTTGACCAGTTTTTCAAGCATCTGCTTATCGCGTTTAAGTATTTCCTCAGCTTTCGCCTGGGCGCTGCGCAGCCTGATCACACTTATGCCGTAAGCAAGGTCATCGGCTAGTTCAGTCAACAAATTGATCTCATCGTCCGTGAAAGGGTCGGGGTTTTCCGAATAGAGGGTCAAAGCGCCGTACGTCTTATCATAATATTTCAAGGGGAACGCTATAGAAGAGGCGTACCCTCTTTTTATTGCCTGCTCACGCCATGGTTTTATTTTAGGATCTTCCAGCATGTTCCTGCAAATAGAGACCTGCCCGGTGCGCACTGCCGTGCCGGTCGGGCCCCGTCCGCGATCAGTATCTGCCCAGGAAATATTAATGGTCTCCAGGTATCCATCCTCAAATCCCGCTTTCGCAACGGGCCAAATGGTTTTGTCCTCATCGTCTTCGGCAAAGCCAACCCACGCCATGCGGTAGCCGCCGTCTTTGACTATTATCTCGCAAACCTGCTTGATATACGTTACTTCATCCACAGCCCGGATCATGGCCTGCCCGCTGTCAGTAAGCGTCCGAAGAACCCGGTTAGACGCGCTTAACTTCTTTTCACTTTCACGCTGTGAGTCTTGAACTTGCTTGAGCTCGTGCACATCGGTGTTAGTACCAAACCACTGGACAACATGCCTGTTATTATCTTTTAAAGGTATTCCGCGCGTTAGAAAAGAACGAAATGTGCCGTCCGCGCCCCGCAGAGGGAACTCCATCTCGAATGGCTCACCGGTAGCAATTGATGCCTTCCATCTCTCCATGACCGACGGGAGCAGCTCGGGATCGTGAACGCTCTGCCAGCCCCAGCCTTCCATCTGCGCCGGAGTGGTTCCCGTATAGTCATACCAGCGCTGGTTATACCAGTAGATGTAGCCATCGGCTTTTGCGATCCACGCCAGCTGCGGCATGGCGTTTGCCATAGTGTGGAACCGCTCCTCGCTATCCTTCAAGGCCTGTTCGGTCAACTTGCGCTCGGTTATGACATCGAACATAGCAACGAAGTATCCCTTTTGTGGGCTGTAAACGGCAATAGAGAACCAGATATTTAGCGCCTGAACAAACGTCTCAAACTTTTCAGGTTTCCCGCTTAGGGAAACCCGGGCATACATATCGAATAGCCCGGGGTCTGACTGCCTGATGCCGGGAATCAGTTGGGAAACGCGTTTTCCTGCTGCGTCTTTCAAACCCGTTAAGCCCTCGAACGCTTTATTTACGCTAAGGTAGACCCAGTCTTGTGCTTTACCGTCTTCAAAGATCATCTGGCAATACGCAAATCCTTCGGTCATGTGCTCAAACAATCCGCGATATCGCTCTTCGCTCTCGCGCAACGCGTCCTCGGCCTGTTTGTGTTTTGTAACATCCCTGCCATAAATGATAACGTACTGCGAATTACAAACAGGTGAAATAAATAAAGAGAATATCTTGTTTTCAACGGAGATATCGTATTCTCTATTATTGCCAAGCAGCATACATGAGGTTACGATTTTTTTTATTTCGTCCGGTACGATGTCGCCTGTTTTAATTTTCCAGTATCTTAAGAGGGAAGCGGCCCCGGGATTGGCGTACATAAGTGCGCCGGTATTAGATACGCGCAACACCGGGTTAGGGTTCTCCAGGGGAAACCTCGCCATCTCTTCAATTTGTCTATACGCGCGTTTTGTTGCCTCAATATTAATGAAAACGACCAAAGCGCCTTCGATCTTCCCGTTTTTTGCGAGGTAAGGGCGAATACGCAGAATATAATTAATGCCGCTGCTATCCTGGACTTCCTGCTCTTTGGGCCTTCGCGTGCGGACGACCGAGCGTATATCACCGCAAATATCGTCTACTTTGACCCGCAGTTTTATATCGGAGATAGAACGGCCGATGTCATGGGCTTTTAACGAAAAAACCCTCTCAGCGGCAGGTGTGAAGTGGCGTATTTCAAGTGTTTTATTCAGTACCAGGATGGGAGCATCTACGGAGTCCAGGTAGTTCCTCAGATCGTCATTTACAAGCCCCATCTCCTGATTGCGTGTGTGCAGTTCTTCGTTTACGGTGGTAAGCTCTTCGTTGGCGGACTGCAGCTCTTCCTTGGAGGTTTCCAGCTCTTCGTTGGCGCTCCTCAACTCTTCGTTGCTGCTTTGTATCTCTTCGTAGGCGGATTTTAATTCGTCGGTGGCGTTCTCTTTTTCGTGTATCAGCACGCGCAGGTATTCCTTGTTCAGTATAAGTTCTTTTTCCAGGCGGCTTACGCTTGCGCGGTTCAGGACTTTAATTTTTGACGGGCTTTCGGCGGTGCGCTCGTTCGGGGCGAGCACCGGAAGCTCATTGAACAATATCAGGAAGTGGTCATGTCTATTCGACGCATTGACCAGAGGCACAACCTCTATCACAACCTCCTGCGGCTGGTGTTCACGGCGAAGCAGTATCCTTTCGCTGGTTACCGGGCCCTTAGCTTTTTTTACCCTGTGCATGGCGGCGTGCACGTGGGGCAACAGCTCGTGGCGAAGCATTTTCATAAGGTTAAAGGTTGCTTTGCCGGTAGGGAACTCCAGGTAGCCTTCGGTCTTTCCGCGAAAGTGCACTATCTCCAGGTTCTCGTTTACCACTATCCCGGACGGCGTATAGCGCTCAAGGATTATGTCGTCAACTTTCTTTTTTACGCCGGATTCCTGACGCAAGACATTTTCGCTTAATACCATGTTCATATCCTGTAAGGCACGGCCCAGGGGCTTGCGTTTATATATAAATTCGGGCAGGTGGGCCGACCCGGTTTTTTCGTTCTCATAAATATTATTCTTCTTATCTACAATGATGAAATCGGTGCTTAACCCGGTTATCGTTTCAGAACTGCCGAGCACCAGATAACCGCCGGGCCTGAGCGCGAAGTGAAACGCCGAAAGCACTTGTCTTTGCAGGTCCGCCGTCATGTATATAAGCATGTTACGGCAGCTGAGCACATCGATGCGGGAAAATGGCGGGTCCTGAAGGACGTTATGCTTAACAAAAGTGCAGCACTCCCGCAGAATTCCGTTTACCTGATAGCCGTCGTGTTTTCTGACGAAGAACCGTTTAAGCCGCTCTTCGCTGACGGCCGCGTTTATAGAATGTTTAAAAGACCCTGCCCTTGCTTTTCTTAGAACAGACTCTTTCAGATCTGAGGCGAATATCTGGACTTTGTTTTTTAGATTTTCCATGCCGGCGAGTTCTGCGATAAGGATGGCTAAAGAGTAAACCTCTTCGCCCGTAGAGCAACCTGCTACCCATATCCGTAAGGGCATATCCGGGGTCCTGTTCTTCAGCAGACGGGGAAATATCTTCTTTTGCAGGTGGTCGAACATCTGCTGATCCCTGAAAAAACTGGTAACATTTATCAGCAGGTCGCTGCACAGCTCTTCCAGTTCCTCTGCGTCATTTTTCAGTAATTCTATGTATTCCCCGGCGGAAGCGGATTTTCTGAACAACATCCTCCGGGATATCCTGCGGATCATTGTGGTTTGCTTGTACTCAGAAAAATCGACGTGCTTGCTTTCGCCAATAAGGCGGTAGATAGCCTGCAGGTTTTCGTGAGTTATTATAATATCGGCTACATCGCAGCTGAAAATGGCGCACAGCTTGGAGGCAATGGTTTTCGGGGGCAGTATGAAATCGGCGAAGGCGGCCGCGCTGCGCGGCATCTCAATATATTTTGAGGTGCGCAGCAGCTGCGCGAAAGTGATCCCCCCCGCCTCGCGTATAGCCTGCAACCCAAGCGTGCCGTCGTTATTAGCCCCCGATAAGATTATCCCTGCCGACCTTTCACCGGCCGCTTCAGCCAGGGAGCACATGAATCGGTCGATGATCATTTTGCTTTCGCGGCTGTCCGCCCTGGCGGTAAGTCTGAACCGTGAGCCTTTTATCTCGGCCGCTTTGCCCGGTGGTAAGACGTATATGGCGCCAGGCACAAGCTTATCATCATTCTTTATCAGATGGATCGGTATGCGTGTGATCTTAGAGAGGATCTCCGGCAACAGGTCTTCAGATCCCGGATCCAGATGCTGAAGAATAACAAAAGCCATACCCGTTTTTTCGGGAATGGCTTTAATGAAAGGTATAATTGCTTCAATACCGCCGGCAGATGCGCCGACTGAGGCGATCGGGAAGGTTATTCTGACGGCCTTGTGGTTTTCACCGGTGTGTGATTTGGCTGTTTTTCGTACCATTTCCTGATCGCAATGTTGCCGTTATTTCCCAAAAACAACCTAATTATTCAATA
The DNA here is from genome assembly GCA_963796955.1 of Endomicrobiales bacterium. Lineage (GTDB taxonomy): Bacteria > Elusimicrobiota > Endomicrobiia > Endomicrobiales > JALOBY01 > CAWCNJ01. The sequence goes on along the minus strand of CAWCNJ010000010.1, from coordinate 27,614 downwards.
AATTATAAATTATTGAAGTAAACGTCAATCAAAAAGTGGAAATAAGTCAGCACATGGGCGATCAAAGATAGGAACAGAGATATTCAGCGATATCGTACTCCACACTGATGTCGAAAGACGATTTTCCTGGAACTTCGAAATAGCTTCCGGCAGCGTAAGGTTTCCACTCCGCCTGTCCGGCAAGCTTTACCTTGCACAAGCCGGCTAGTATGTCCATACGTTCGGGGGCGCCGGTGCCGAAGTTATATGAGCCCGGGTAAATAAGGCCAACGGTCTTTTTAGTGCCGTCCTTAAACTCTATGCCGTGGCTTACCACTTTCCCGTCAAAATAAACATTCGCTTTCAACACCACGGTGACGTTATCGATCTTTTCCAATACTGTCATCTTCTTCTCCTTTTTCTTTGGTTTCCGGTGTTCTTACGTTTTGCAACCCGCCACTGCGGCGGCATGGTTGAATTTTGCGCCACGGAAAGCTCTATTTTGCCTTCGGCGGTGTCGACGGAATCAACCACCACCTTAAGTTTTGCGCCAGGCTTCAGGCTAACACCCCGTATCATCCCCTCGGCGCCAGTATCGCCGCACAGAACGAAAGAGCCGCGCTCTATTACCGTGGTCACTACCCCGTCCATAATCTCTCCAACCTTGTTCTTGAACAGTTCGGCGCGCATAAGGTCGACCGCTTTATGTTCAGCCTCGGCGGCCGCGCGTTCGCGTTCGGAGCAGTGCAGGCCCGCCTGTTCAAGGGTTGCGGCTCCGTGGTTCTCTTTCCTGCACGCCAGAAGCGCCTTGACGGCGCGGTGCGCCATCAGGTCTGGATAGCGGCGGATAGGAGAGGTAAAATGGGCGTAGGCGCGGGCGGCGATCCCGAAATGCCCCGATGATTCAGGCGAATATACCGCCTGTTTCATGCTGCGCACAATAAGTGAATTTACGATGTCCGCAAGAGGATGATCCGCTGCCTGCTTCAAAACATCCTGTAGAGCCTTGTGGGTATTGCCGCCGCCGATCAGGTGTCCGGCGGAAAAGCCAAGAGTGCCGAGTGCCTCGGCCAGCGTTTTTATCTTGGCAGGGTCCGGTTCGTCGTGGCGCCTGTGAAGGAAAGGCGCGTTCGCCGCCATAAGTTCGGTCGCTATGGCCTCATTGGCAAGCAGCATGAATTCTTCTATCAAGCGGTGGCTGCCAAGCCTTGGGCGCAGCGTTACATGCAGAGGTTTGCCGAGGCGGTCGGTTTCAACTTTATATTCGGGCAGGTCAAAATCCAGTGCTCCGCGTTTAACCCTGATCCTGTAAAGAACCTGGTAGAGCTCACCCATGCCGGAAACGGCCTCTGCCACGGCTACGGGCACAGAATGGACCGTTTCACCGTCAAGAAGCGATTGTACTTCCTCGTAGGTGAACCGTCTCCAGGAGCGGATAACGGTGTTCGCCATCCTTCTGCGCTTCACTTTTCCGTCCTCATCTATGTCCATAAAAACGGAAACAGTAAGCCGTTCCTGCTTCGGCACCAGGCTGCATAAATTGTTGGAAAGGGAGGGCGGCAGCATGGGCACCACCCGGTCCGGCAGATAAACACTGGTCCCGCGCAGGTAGGCCTCTTTATCCAGCGCGGAGCCTGGCTTTACGTAGTGGGCCACATCCGCAATGTGCACACCGAGGCGCACCAGACCGCCGCCGAGGGCAACGAGTGATACGGCGTCATCAAAATCTTTCGCGTCAGCCCCGTCAATGGTCATTATCGGAAGGTCGAAGAGCTCTTCGCGCCCGTACCACTGGGACGGTTCAAGACGTTCGGGGAAAGAACTGCTTTGAGCAAGCACTTCTTGCGGGAAACATTCCCCTATGCCGCGCGCGCGCAGCAACGCCGTGATCCGCGCTCCCACATCGTCCGGGCCGCCCAAAATTTCAGTAATGGTGCCGGCCGCCCCGGAAGTCTCGGTGGGCCAGCTGGTCACCTTCAGAACCGCGATATCGCCGGCGGTCGGCTTTATACCCGGGCAAAAATCCGTGACCAGCGCTGAGGGCGCTCCTTCTTTCTCAGGGAACAGGCCCCAACCGCGCGGGAACTTTTTCAATATGCCCACGATCGAATCGCTTGAACGCTTAAGCACACGCACAACTTCACCCACAAGCTTGCCGCTGGGTTCCGTCTGAACTTTAGCCTGAACACGATCCCCGTCCATGGCAAGGTCAAGGCCGCGCCCCTTTAAAAAAACGTCCGGTGCGCCGGGCTTTTCGGCCAGCAGGAACCCGAACCGGCCGTGGTGTTTTATAACACCCTCAACAAGGCTATCACGGCCTGCCTGACGCCGAGGCTGATAACGGTGCTTTTCCCAGTAATGTTTCATGGCGTAATTCTATCTTTTTTTGAAGGTTTGCAACAGGAGGCAGGCCACAACAGTCATTTTTGAACGGATCCAGCTGCGTGCGAGTGTTGTTCTGTATACTTTAAAATACTGTTCATCATCTTTACTGATTCAACGGGGTGCTTTCCAGCTGCTGTTTCCCCGGACAGCATAACCATATCGCTTCCGTCTAACACCGCGTTTGCGATATCAGAAACCTCTGCCCTCGTCGGGCGCAGGTTCTCGGACATGCTCTCAAGCATTTGGGTGGCCGTTATGACCGGCTTTCCGGCTTGGCGGCATTTGCGTATAATTTCTTTTTGCACCATCGGCACTTCATAGATCGGTATAGAAACACCCATATCGCCGCGGGCCACCATTATGCCGTCGCTGGCGTTAATGATCTTGTCGATATTATTAATTCCCTGCCGGTTCTCTATCTTCGCGATAATATGGCATTCCGGCAAGCGTGACGACAATATCTTACGCAACGGCAAAATATCGTTTTCATCCCGCACGAAAGACTGGGCAACGTAGTCAACCTTATGCTTTATCGCAAATTCAAGATCAGCCTTGTCCTTATCTGTAATGCCGCAAAATTCGATATCCAGACCCGGGATATTAATGCCTTTGTGCCTTTTTAAGGTCCCGGGGATGGTTACTTCAGTTACCAGTGCGCCTTTCTGAGAGCCCCGCGCGACCAGGCAGATATTGCCGTCGTCTATGAAAATCTCCGAACCTTTCTTGATATCCTTCAGAGCGCCGTCATAGTCGAATGGTATCGTATTTTTGGAAAGTGTGCCTTTTTGGTTCGATAGAAGTAAGACCTGGCCCTTCTTCAAGGGAACGTCTTGCGAAAGATCGCCGATCCTGATGCGGTAGCCTTCAAGATCCAGCAGGATCTTAATATGCCGGCGGTATTCCTTGTTCAAAGACCGTATCAGCATTATCCGTTTCAAGTGTTCGCCGTGCGTTCCGTGGGAAAAATTCAGGCGCGCGATATCCAGGCCTGCCAGGAACATTTTCCGCAGAACAGGTTTGCTATCGCTTGCGGGACCTAATGTCGCGACTATTTTTGTTCGTACCATAAATCCTTTATGAAGCCTGACGGGTGCAGCTTAACAGCTCCCAGCTTTCGGGCCCGAGCATTTTTTCCAACTCAAGGAAAAAATTCTGTTCGGCGGCTATTTTAAGGCCGGTCTCTACAACGTATTCCCCGCTCGGCGGTGTCAGCACGTCAAGCAAAACCGGAGAGGTACCCGGGAACTTCCCTATCACATTCTTAAGCTGGTCAAGCAACCCATCTTCCAAACCGGCCGACGAAACTTTTATATGCACTTCCCGCAGGTAGGGCGTGAACAACTGTTTTGCCTCTGCAAGCAGTTTAATATCTTCAACGATCAGTTCCGTATTTGAATCCCTCGCAGACAGCTTGCCCTTTATGACGACAAAATTGTTGGGAACGATATATTTGGCGAGGCCCGGATACCCGCGCGGGAAAACCACAGCCTCTATTTCCCCGTACATATCTTCCAGCTTAAAACGGGCGTACTGCTCTTTTTTTTCTTTGCTGACCATGCGTTTTGGGTTCACCAGCATCCCGGCCAGGCGCACCATCGGCGCGTTCTTAAAATCCTGGCTGCCGGGCGGCAGGCGATCCAGCCGGTATTGGGCGAAGGAAACGATATCCTGCATGTGCTGTGCCAACGGATGGCCTGAAAGATAAAAGCCCAGCACTTCTTTTTCAAAGGCAAGCGCGGTGTGATCCGGCCAGGGTTCCACTTTCAAGGGTGAGGCGATCTCTTTCATGAATTCGCCGGAATCGAACAACTGTCCCTGACCGGCAGATTCATCCTGCTTGCTGGAGGCCGCTATCTCAAGAGACATATCCAGTTTTGAGGTAAGGTCCGCCCTGGTAAAATGCATATCGGCGCCTTCAGCGCCGAGGCTGTCGAAGGCACCCGCTTTTATCAGCGACTCCAGCACCTTGCGGTTGGCGGCGTGCAGATCCACGCGGTTTATAAAATCATTCCAGCTTTTAAAGGGACCTTTTTCTGATCGCGAGGCGATGATCGATTCAACGGCGCCTTCGCCCACATTTTTAACCGCCATGAGACCGAAACGGATGTTCCCGTTCTCCGGCGTGAACCGCGTCGGCGAGGTTTGAATGTCGGGCGGCAGTATCTTTATCTTCATCGCCTCGGTATCCTGCAAATAACCGACCAGCTTATTGTCTTCCTCGTTGGCCACCGCGGAACGGCCGATCTCGGAATTGAGCAGCGCCGTCATGAAGGCCTGCGGGTAATTCGCCTTAAGGTAGGCGGTGCGGTATGCCACCATGCCGTAAGCGGCCGCGTGCGATTTGTTAAAACCGTAGCCGCCGAAATGAACGATGTTGTCGAAGACTTTTTCAGCGAGCTTCTTATCAATGTTATTCTTTTTCGCACCTTCGATAAACTTGCCGCGCTGTTTTTCGATCTCTTCAGGGATCTTTTTTCCCATCGCCTTGCGCAGGCCGTCAGCTTCGCCCATGGAAAAGCCGGACATATCGCGGGCTAAACGCATAACCTGTTCCTGATACAGAATAACTCCGTAAGTATCTTTCAGGATCGGCTCCATGATGGGGTGGTCGTATTTTACTTTGGTAAGACCGTGCTTGCGCGAGACAAAGTCGTCTATCATACCCGATCCCATGGGACCCGGGCGGTAGAGCGCGTTCAGCGCGATTATATCTTCAAGCGTGGTTGCCTTCAGTTTGTGCAGCAGGTCGCGCATGCCGCGCGATTCAAGCTGGAACACGCCAAGCGTTCTTGCCTCAGCAAAAAGCTGGAATGTCTTAGGGTCGTCCAGCGGGATATTGTCCCAGTTGAAATCCGGACAAGCGCCTGCCTTGATCAATTTTTCTGCGTCGTCTATAATGGTCAGCGTGCGCAGGCCGAGAAAGTCTACTTTCAGCAGACCCAGCTTAAGCACCGGCTCGTCATGGTACTGCGTGGTCACCACATCGCGCGAGCCTTTCGCCAGCGGGCAGTAATTGGTTATTTCTTCTTTCGCTATGATCATGCCGGCCGCGTGAACGCCGGTGTGGCGTTTTAAGCCTTCCAGCTTGCGGGCGGTCGCGATCATCTTAGCAACCCTCGGATCCGTCCTCATGGCGTTCTTCAACTCGGGGACCGTTTGTTCAGCCGTGTAGATATTGCTGCCAAAGGGCACCATTTTTGATATTTTGTCGGACTCCGACGGAAGGAAGCCCATCGCCCGCGCCACGTCTTTAATGACCAGGCGCGCCTGCATGGAGCCGAACGTTATGATCTGGGCGCAGTTAGCATGGCCGTATTTGTTGCGCACATATTCGATAATGGATTGGCGTCCGGTATCGGCAAAGTCTATATCAAGGTCCGGCATGGAGCGGCGTTCGGGGTTAAGGAAACGCTCGAAAAGCAGGTTATAATGCAGCGGGCAGATATCGGTTATGCCGAGCACGTAAGCGACCATTGAGCCGGCGCCGCTGCCGCGGCCCGGGCCAACCGGTATTCCGTGCTGTTTAGAATAGTGAATGAAATCCCACACGATCAAAAAGTAGGAGGCAAAACCCATCTTCCCGATAATATCCAGCTCATGGGCAAGGCGTTTTTCATGTACCTCTGATATAGACTTGTAACGGCGTTGGATACCTTCACGGCATAGTTTTAAAAGATAAGAATCGTCGGTTTCCCCTTCCGGCACCGGGTAATGCGGCAACAGTATCTGGTCAAACTTAATGTCTACCGCGCATTTATCAGCGATAACCAATGTATTCTTTATGGCCTCAGGAACGTACGAGAACAACTGTATCATTTCCTGCGGCGAGCGGTAATAGAATTGATCGGAGGAAAATTTCAGGCGTTTGGGATCGTCCAGGTTCTTGCCGGTGCCGATACATAAAAGGACATCGTGGTCGAAAGCATCTTCTTTACGCAGGTAATGGCAGTCGTTAGTGGCGACCAGCGGTATGCCGGTGCGTTTTGCGATCTCCATCAGCCCCGGCAGCACCTGTTTTTGTTCAGGCAGGCCGTTGTCCATCAGCTCAATAAAAAAATTGCCGGCGCCGAAGATATCGCGATAATCAGAAGCAACCTTCTCAGCTTCCTTAATCTTGCCGTTAAGCACCAGGTTCGCCACTTCGCCGATAAGACAGCCCGACATGCCGATTATACCCTTGCTGTGTTTAGCCAGCAGGTCTTTATCTATACGCGGTTTGTAATAGAAGCCTTCCAGAAACCCCGCCGTAGACAACTTCATCAGGTTCTTATACCCTTCGTTGTCCCTGGCAAGCATCGTCAGATGATAATAATTTTCTACACCCGGCACCAGCTTCTTATCCAGGCAGGAGTTCGGCGCCATATACATCTCGGTGCCTATGATCGGTTTGATACCCACATCATGGCAAACCTTATAAAACTCAATAGCCCCATACATATTACCGTGATCGGTAATAGCAAGGGCCGGCATCTTAAAATTGTGCGCGATAGTGTTCAGCAGGTCGCCGGGCTTTCCCTTATCGTCAACCAGCCGGCAGGCGCCATCCAGGAGAGAATACTCAGTGTGATTATGCAGATGAACAAATTCAGCGTGTCCCGGTGTCGAATTACTCATACCACATTTTACCGTATATAGAGAGGGTAGTCAATAATAAAGAAAGTTGTTTATTCAGGCAGATTATTTATAATATTATCAGCATTTTTCACAAATTCATCAGCCAGTTTCAGCCATTGTTCAACATCAGCTCTGTCAAATTCAACAAAATCTTTATAATCGCTTTACTGCCTGTGATCCAACATTTCAAGGTAAAATTTGCCCAAACGCTGATCTACAATTCCTGTTTTCAAAGTCGAGGCTTATCATTACGTCGTACTTAATAACAAGATTAGCGCGAATCAATGATATTTGGTCTCTAAGTTTTTTGTCTATCTCTTTATCCGTCATTATCAGGATGTCAATGTCAGAGAACTCCACACTATCGCCGCGAGCTTTTGAGCCATACAAAATAATTTCAACATACAACTTTTCATATGTTTCGTCCAAATAATTTATTATGCAACCCTCAGTCAATTATTATTCGTCGGGAAGAAGCAGAGTTGTCAGGAGTGGGCTAACAATAAACTATCGCCTTTATTCTTACTTACTTGCCCGTTGCTTAGGCAACCGCACGATAACTGATGTCCCCTGGCCTATTTTGCTTTTTACCTCTATTGTACCCTCATGCATATTGACTATCTGCCTGCAAATAGGCAGCCCAAGGCCCGTGCCTTTAGCCTTCATACTAAAGAAAGGGATGAATATTTTATCAAGAATATCGTCAGCTATCCCTGAACCATTATCTTCAATAGAGACTTTAACAAATTCATTTTCATTTTCGCCAATTATTTTTATCAGCCCGTTTTTGGCCGGAAGGGCGTCAAAAGCATTATTCAATAGATTATTGAATACTTCCTTAAGCTGGGTCGGATCAGCTTCTATCATAATATCCTTAAGGGAATCCATGTCCTTTGTCTCTGTTATTTCTTTATTAGTATACCTCTGCAAGGCTTCAGAGCATTCCTCGATTATATCGAATATATTAACACTTTCGTACGATGGAGGCTTCAGCCGCGAAAACAAAAGCAGGTTATTGATTATCTGATCACTTTCCTGGATTTTCTTGTCGATAGTGGCAAGATGCTTGTCAATATCCGAATTTGTTGATTTTCTTCTGATGTTGTGTAACGCCAGGCGTATCGCGGCCAGCGGATTTCGCAGTTCGTGGGAAACGTTAGCAGCAAGTAACCCAATATCCGAAAGACGCTTCCCTTGTTCAAGCTCTACCTGCGCAGATAAAAGACTGTGCGACTGTTCTGAGACTAACTTTCTTAATGATTCATCATCCCGTTTCAAAACATCTTCGGCAAGTTTCCGCTCGGTTATATCATTTGCCAAAACATAGACGCCCTTTACCATACCCGAGTCATTTATATCAGGAACATAATTCACTGACAGGACAACTCGTTCCCCATTTCTTACTGACATTTGTGATTCAAAAGAAATCTTTTGTCCGGAAAGAGCGGATTTGATTTCTTCTATATTACCGTTATAGTACTCTTCTCCCAGAAGTACTTTCATATGTTTACCGATAAAATCAGCCCTGGGCAGGCCAAACAGATCTTCGCCGGCCCTGTTTAGAAATCGAAGATGCTGTTCCTGATCGAAGTATCCTATGAATGCCGGCAGGTTCTCCGTAATCATGGTGATTTGTTTCTCACTGGCTCGCACGGCATCTTCGGCTTGCCTGCGAATCAGAGACTGTCCGATAGTAGTTGCTATTGTTTCAATTAATTGAACAATTTCAAGGGTAAACCGGTCTTTACGCCGGTCATTCAACTGGATTAAACCGACGATTTTGTCCTTGTTCCGGATCGGCACCAGAGCGACAGAGGCATAGCCTTTATTAATACAATTGTTGCGCGGATGAAGCCTTGGATCCTGATCAAGAGGAAGGTTGAGCAGGGGAAACGAATCGTTAACCCAAAAGCTACCTCCTTTTGTAAAAAGAGGATTGGACAGATCAGCCTTGCCTGAAAGGACCAGCCCGCAGGTGCATTCAAGGCTGACATTTCCGTCTTTGTCCAGGCAAACACCGCCATCCGCTGTGCGTTCCGCCAGTGTATTCTCCGTAAGAAGAAAGTCATCAGGGAAACCTTCCTGAACAAAATATGGGAAGTCATTGCCATCCTGCAGGCGAATACCCGCAGCATCAAACCCGGCTTTTGTTCTAAACAATGAGATTATACGCCCAACAGATTTTCGCAGGTCTCCGGGCTCGTTTAGTATCTGAAGGATTTCACTGCCGATTTCTTTATATATTTCAGCCTGAACGCGGGTTGTTATGTCAATCATAGACACCAGGCATATTTGCCCCGATTGGGCGACTATGCCTTTAAGATGAACATATCTTTTCTCGCCGTCACTTACTAGCAGTGCGGCTTCACAGTCTTGCATGGTTTCACTTTTAAATATTTTCCCAAGGAATTGGGCATAGGCAGGTTTTGTATCATCCGAAATAAAAAAACCTAGTGTGGAGTTTTTTAAATACGAGCGTTCTTTCGCGAGCATTTGCGCTCCGGCGAAGTTTAGCTCAATTATTTCACCATCTTTTGAAAGAGTAAAATAACCCGAGGGCGCAAAATCGTAAAGGTCAGCATATTTTTCCGCGGCTTCCAGCGCTTCCATTCTTGCCTTGACAAGTTCTTCGTTCTGCATTTCCAGCTCTATTTGGTGCACCTCAAGTTCGTGCACGAGCTTCAGCATGTCAGCCTGCGAAAGCTGCAAAGCTGCTTTTGACGGTTTCTTTTCCAGTAGCTCCTCCGCCTTATGGCGGAGAGTTTCGGCTTCTGACCGCTTATCTGAACTGTTCATAACTTGCCCCCGCCGTGTATTATGTCTGCGTAAGGCTTTCGCGGATAAGACAGCGGATCTCTTTCAAACCCGCTGCTAAATACACATTGCTGATAAACTCAACATTGATCTTTTTACCTGTAGAGGTTTCAAGCGGCAAATTTTCATAGCGCATATATTCCTTCCGCTGCAATTCCATGAATTTATCCTTATTAGCTACCAGGTCTTTAAGGAACCCGATTTCCCAAATCGCTTTTTCAAGGAATTGTTCTTTAGAGTAACCCAGCAGTTTGATCAAAAACGGGTTTACATCCTTGATCATTCCGGTTTCGGCGTCAAGAATAAGTATCCCGTCTTCCGCAAATTCAAAGAGGCTGCGGTACCTTATTTCCGAAACCTTCACTGCTTCTTCAGCAAGAGTGGCTTTTGTTACATCGACGAAAGTCATAACTATCCCATCTATACGGTCATCGATTGTGCGAAAAGGCACGATGCGCACATTAAAGAACCTTTTGTCTTTTGTTGTGATTACCGCTTCTTTTTTTACCAGGCTGTTTAGCACTTGCCTGGCATCGTCCTCTATGTTGGGGTAATCTAAATCACTAACCAGATCAGTAAAAGGCCGGCCGATATCCGTCTTGCGCAATTTAATTACGTTGACTGCGGATTCGGTATACCTGCGGATGTTCAGCTCCTTATCAAGAAAAAGGGTGGCTATCTCGGTGCTATTGAGCAGGTTTTTCATGTCGTCACTGGCAGCTATAAATTCGCTTACCTTGCTCTGCAGTTCAGCGTTAACCGTTTGCAGCTCTTCATTCATGCTCTGCATTTCTTCCTTGGAGGTAGTAAGTTCTTCGTTGGTTGACTGCAGTTCCTCATTGCTTGACTGTAGTTCTTCATTTGTGGATTTCAGCTCTTCCTCGGATGTTTGCATCTCTTCGCGCAGGCTTTGCAGATTTTCATCACAACGCTGCAGCTCTGCCTCAGCTTCTTTTTCCCTACCGGTTATACCCCGTCTTTTTCCTGTATTTATTTTTTTAACGCTTCCCACGTCCGCGGCAGGCGCGTCCGTGAATACTACCAGGAACATGCCCTTTAGCTTAGCGGGGCTTTCTATGCGTTGTACAGTAACATTCACAAACTGTGTGCTTCCGTTTATCCCGACTTTAATGTGGGACAGTTTCACCGGATCATAATTCTGCATTGCTTTGCGGAAGGCTCCAGGCAGTACGCTATCAATATTCTTTCGCGCCATGACATGAATATTCCAGTTTGCCCTGCCTGCGCTCAATTCAAGATATTTACCGGTACGGCCAGAAACATAGATAATATCCCCTTCGTTGTTTACCAGGACGCTTGCGGGCGCGAAACGCGCGAGCAATATCTGTTCTGCAAGGGAGTGAATATTTTCATCGGCTTTAGGCGGTGGAGCTATTTCGGTGGTTTTTGCTATTTTTTCGTGAAAGGGGCTGGGAAAATCAGCAAGCTCATTTCCAGTGTTTGAGCCCGAGCGCTGATATATTTTTAATTTGTGGTCTAGTTCCTTAAAACCTTTGTTGCCATTCCCAATCGATTCCGCGCTCCCAAGGAGCATTACCCCATCTGCATTCAGGCTGTAATGAAACAGGCTGAATAGCTTTTTCTGTAATTCAGGCTCCATGTATATCAATAAATTGCGGCAGGAGAGAAAGTCAAGCTTTGTAAAGGGCGGGTCTTTGATAACATTCTGGGGAGCATAGACCACCATTTCGCGTATGGACGTATTTACGCGATATCCTTCGCCGTCAGGGATAAAATACTTCTTCAATAGCTCAGGGGGAACATCCACGGAGATATTCGAATAAAAATATCCTTTTCGGGCTGTTTCAATGGAAATCACATCGATATCAGAGGCAAATATCTGTAGCGCTATCCTTTTGTAATTCTTAACTTTATCCAGTGCTTCTCTAAAAACGATTGCCAGGGAATAGGCCTCTTCTCCTGTTGAGCATCCGGCCACCCAGGCGCGCAGTATGTAGCCGTCCGGTGCTTTGTCTATGAGCTTGGGGAATATTTCTTCTTTTAATTTTTCCCATACCGGAACATCGCGAAAAAAACTGGTAACACCTATCAGCAGTTCTTTGAAAAGTATCTCTACCTCCTTGGGATTTTCCTGCAGAAATCTGACATAATTGTGCATCTTTGAAAGCTGGTGAATGCCCATCCGCCTTTCGATACGGCGGATCAGAGTATTTTTCTTGTATAGCGAAAAGTCGTTGCCAGATTGTTCGCGGAGTAAAATAATAATTTTACCGAGGCTGTTCAACTGTTTCGCATCCATATCAACCGGTGTTTTAGCTTTTGGATATGGATAATAATTAAGAAAAGCTATGAGTTTAGCCGGCAATTCCTGAGCTGGCGCAACGATATCGGGAACCACTGCCCCAACAGCGCTCCTGGGCATACCGTCAAATTTTGCCGATGAAGGCTCCTGCACCAGCACAATGCCATTTTTTTCTTTAATTGCCTTGATTCCAAGACTGCCGTCAGAACCCATGCCGGAAAGGATAATGCCTATACTTCTCTCCTCCCTGTCAACGGACAGGGAACGGAAGAATATATCAATAGGTAAACGAAGCCCGCTCGTTTCCACCTGTTCAAACAGATGCAACGTGCCGTTGAGCAGAGACATGCTCTTGTTAGGTGGTATCACATAAACGCTGTTTGGCTTAACTTCTAGATGGTCTTTTACCTGAACCACAGTCATGGGCGTAATTCTTTGTAAGAGCTCGGGCATAATACCGGTATATTTCGGATCAAGGTGCTGAATAACCACAAATGCCATGCCATTGTCTTTCGGCATGTTCCTGAAGAACAGCTCAAGGGCTTCCAGCCCACCCGCCGATGCGCCGATGCCCACAATGGGAAAACTATTTCCTTGAAACATCTTAGACCCTTTTACCGGAACAGATTTAGTTTTTGAAGGTGCTACGGCTTTTACACCGTTTTCGCGTGATGCTTTGATTTGTTTCTTCATGTCATCCTCGGGTTCAATGCAGTGCCATAAAATAAAAAAACCCAGATATCAGCATTGATATCTTGAGTTATATTTTTGCTACCTAATAATACAACTATCCTTGCTTGCTTGCTTGCTTGCTTGCTTGCTTGCTTGCTTGCTTGCTTGCTTGCTTGCTTGCTTGCTTGCTACAGAAGCGAATGATATTCATATCTACCTCCAACACAATTGTTAAAACGACCTACCCAATTTATGTTCCTGCATTTTATACGGCACATTTTCAGCGAGCTTGACCTCAAATCAGGAAACACTTCAACTACTGGGAGCGGCAGAAGCTCTTGAGCCTGATAATGGTCAAACATCCGTGTCCAGCATATTCCTATATTGAGATTGTATCTTTTTATTACGTGTTTCTCAAGGTAAAAACTATAGGTAAAAACTGACTTTAAGTTACAGGAAAATGTAGTAGCATATACAAAGCTAGAGAAAGTTCAGAATATTCATAACGGATTTTTTAATAAGAGTTCGGAATAGAACAGCAGAAAAGTTCTTGACATAACACATGTTGTGTGATATTATACATATAGATACAACTATATAAAGGTGCTATATCACCATGAGCTTTGTCAGAGAAAGCAAAATTTTTTACGAACATTCGGGTATACTAAGAGCCTCACAGGCTCATAAGGCTGGTATTCATCCCCAGGTAATTTCCCGGATGAAATCCAAAGGTGTCCTGGAAAGCATTGCCAGGGGGCTTTATCGGCTTAAAGGTTCAGCAGTCCTTTCGCAGCCGGACATTGTTACTATCGCCATGAAAGTGCCGCAGGGCGTTCTATGCCTGATCTCCGCGCTGGCCTTCTACGAGGTTACAACAGAAATTTCACGCGCTGTAAATATAGCGCTGAAAGCCGGCTCTCAGAAACCCAAAGTGGATTACCCGCCCACGAAATATTACTGGATCTCGGAGCCGGCCTTCAGCGCCGGCATAGAGGCGCATAAAGTTGACGGGGTAGAGGTCAGGGTATATTCCCTTGAAAAGACGGTTACTGATTGCTTCAAATTCCGTAACAAGATTGGGATGGATGTCGCAATTGCGGCTCTCAAGGAATGCATCACCAAAAAGAACTGCAAGATAGACGAAATAATGAAGTTTGCTAAAATCAACCGGGTTGAAAAAGTTATGAGCCCGTACCTACAGGCTCTTGTATGAGCAAATCTGATAGAGGAGCAAACCTTTTATGAGCAACATAATTCCTGCCAGGCACTACAAAGATTTTCTCAACGAGATAATTACTGCCGTAAAATCTTCGCAATACAAGGCATACCAGGCCGTCAACCAGAATCTGGTTGATATGTACTGGTCTATCGGGAAAAGATTGCATGACAAAATAGAGGTCGCAAAATGGGGCGAGGGTGTTGTTGAAAAACTGTCCACTGACCTGCAACGAGAGTTCGCAGGAATGAAGGGATTTTCCGAGCAGAATCTGTGGAGAGCCAAGCAATTTTACGATACATATTCCCCTTCTGCAATTCTCTCACCACTGGTGAGAGAATTATCTTGGACCCATAACACAATAATCCTTCACAGCGCCAAAACAATCGCAGAAAAAGAGTTTTATCTAAAAACCTGTATCAATGAGCGCTGGAGCAAGAGAGAGCTTGAAAAACAGATCAACAACTGCCTCGCCCAAAAGTGGGCAGCTTCCGAAAACGGAAATACACTTATACCTCATACAACGGAGAAAGATCCGTCTGCTCATTTCAGAGATGAATATAACCTTGGTTTCTTAGGGCTTAAGGAACCATTTGCCGAAAAGGATCTACGAAAAGCCATCATCCAAAATTTAAGAGATTTCTTCCTAGAATTTGGAAAGCACTTAACTTTCGTCGGTGAAGAATATCCAATAAATGTCGGCGGTGAAGACTACAGGGTCGATTTGCTGTTTTATCACAGGGATTTACAATGCCTGGTGGCTGTGGAGCTCAAGGCCGGTAAATTTGAGCCCGAATATGTCGGCAAGATGCAGTTCTATCTGAACGCGCTTGATAAAAAGCTTAAGCTGGAACATGAAAAACCATCCGTTGGCCTGATATTATGCAAATCAAAAAAAGACGAGGTGGTGGAACTTGCCATGGCAAAGTCATCTCAGTCGCTACGGGTGGCCACTTACGAGATTATCGACCAGAAACTACTGGAACGTAAAATGCATTCTTTGCCCTTGCTGGCACAAACGAACTCATAATACTGCATAGCGGAGGCTGTCATATCACCATCATCAAAAGATAGAGACATAAATACTCGTTGTTAAATCAATTCATTTTGTTATCATTCACACCTGAGCCCTGTAATTCTAAACTTATGGATAACAAAACGGGCTTATTCTAACATTATAGATAACTATTCATTCCAGGCTTATGGATAACAAAAGATTTTGTCGACGGAGGCAGGATCAAATTATTCTAGACTTATGGATACTCTCACAGAATTACTCATACCATTTTACCGCTTACGGAAGAGGTAGTCAATGACTCGCCGGATCGCCACGACATTTCTTGTACTTTTTACCACTTCCGCAAGCACATGCCACATTGCGCCCAACATCACTTAACATTAATATTCTCAAGCCCATTTCCTGATAGCTCTTTTTAGTATTTATCGTGAAATACCTGTTCTTTCCGAACGCACCGAACTCTACAAACAGCCTGCTGGGATTTGGATGATTTTTGGGGTAAGCATGAGCGGGAGGTCGGCGTTGTTAATTACTATGCCGAAGGCACATTTGTGTTGTTCGATAAATGTTTCCATAGAGGTTAAGGCGCGTGAAGGGATGGCGTTGCCCATTTTAATTTCAATTGGAACAACCCTGTCAGCGCATTCAAGTATCAAATCTATCTCGGCGGCATTTTTGGTTCTGTAATAATAAGGCTTTACGGTTAGCAGCGACTGAGAGAAACCCTTCAGCAGCTGCTCTATAATAAAACCTTCCCATATCCTGCCCGACTGATGATGAGCCTGCAGCTGCTGAACCGAACGAACACCAACAATATGATTTAAAAGACCGCTGTCGCGCATGTAGCCACGCGGCATTTTTACAATACTTGTAGTGGCATTCTTTTCGTAACTGGGTATCATACGCCACACAAAAGTTCCATGCGCTATCTCGAAATATTTTTTTACAGTAGGTGAAGAAACCTCTAGAGAACGGGCATAATCAGAAGAATTCAACTGATTTCCTGAAGACGACGCAAGCATTGCTACAAACCGCTGAAAAGCACCCGTATTAATACCTGGAAACAGGTTGCGGATATCACGCCTTACATATGATGCAAAATAGTTGTCCATCCACAGAGCAAATTTATCTAGCTTACCTCGATATTTAATAAATGGTTCAGGGTATCCCCCGAAAACACAACTCTCCATAAGTTGAGTATTCGAAAGATGCGGACGAATATGCAGTAAGCTCTGAATATCGCCTTGTGCAATATGCGCATATATTCGGCTTATCGGAGTATGCCACGATTCATCTATAGATAAACCGCCTAATTCGTAAATTGCAATGCGCCCAGCCAAACTTTCATGAATATGTTTAAGGAGTTCAGGAGAACTTGAGCCGCTGATAAGAAATCGTCCCGGCTGATCGCGTCTGTCATCAACCGCGACCCGAAAAGCAGAAAACAGGCTTGGCAAAGACTGAGCTTCATCTATAACAATAGGCGTGTTTTGCTGAGAAAGGAAGAAATCAGGATCTCGACTGATCAACTCAAAATCAGCGCGTTTCTCAAGATCGAAGAACAATGCTTTTGGCATCAACTGTTTAAGCAGCGTGGTTTTCCCAACCTGCCGCGCGCCTACAACCGCCACTACGGGAAACTGCTCTAAAAGGCGAGATACCGCTGATAGTGCATCTCTTTTTATACCAGTCATATTTAAAGTTTACATTTAATATTTACTTATGTCAACACCTAAAGCAAAGGAAGCAACTGCTCTCAGCTTTGTCAATTGTTTTGACCTGACCCCCAGCCTTCCGGTGTCCGGGTGTCGAATTACTCATACCACATTTTACCGTATATAAAGAGGGTAGTCAATGTCTCGCTTCATGTTAGATGAAGTGAAAATACCGCGAAATATATGAGCATGAGCACCAGACCCGGGGGGATAGCGATCTTTGCCCATTCTTTGCTGGTAATACCCAGGCGGCTGGCGGAGATGATGTTGGGGACGTTGCCGGGTATCAGCATGCCGCCGCTTATCAGAAGGCCCATCAGTATGTACTTTATCTGCAGGATGCTCATCAGGGGGCTTATCTCGGCGGCGCTCAGGGTCGCGTTATCAAGCACGGCCGAGATCATGTTGATCCAGTACAACGCGACGCTGGAGAGTTTGATGATATACGTGTCAATAATGGGTTTGAAACCCGCGCCGAGATACACCAGGGCGACGATAAAGACATATATTCTCACGGCATAACCGAAAATATCCTTGATACGCGGTTTTTCTTTTTCGAATAGACATTCGTTTTCAGTGATTTTACCCGGGGGTTTAATGCACGCGCTCACCGCCCCCAATCCCGCTATCCCCGGCACCACATAACAGCCCAGCGTTCTGAAAAGAAAGAAGAAACCGGCACGGTAGGGTTCTACGGCGAGCTTGGAGATACATATCGTCGATAAAGGTTCGCCTATCGGCGTCAATACGGCGCCAAGGCCTATGGCATAACAGGCCAACACCACCAGTTTCTTTTCATACTCTTTATCGAAGCGTAACGCGCTGACGACCTCCACAAGGATGATCGCCGCCATGATAGCGGTGACAACGCTTGAAATTAGCCCGAGCGCGGTCACCAGACAGAAACTGAACAACCGAGGTCCGAGCTGCTTTTCAGCCGCGATTATTTTTGGGGTTAGAATATCCCGTACATAATGAAGGGCGAAACCGGAAATAAGCACCGCGCCGGTTATCATCAGGGGCTCCGCCAATGACTGCCGCACCAGTTGCAATGACCAGGCCGGTGCCGTACCCCACCAATGCGCGCAGGACACCGCCAGCGCTCCCATAATTAAAAGAAAAAATTCCAGATTCTTTTCTATTTTGTGAACGAGTACCGGCAGCGATAGGACCAGCAGGAGCACTGAAAAAAGACTTATCTGAAGCATGGTTACTTTAATGCTGAACTGATCTTGGCCATCAGGTCTTTTGGGTTAAAAGGTTTCGTGATATAGTCGGTGATCTGATATTTTTGCATCATGTTCCGCACATTTGCGTCATGGGAAGCGGTAAAGACCACCACCGGCATTTTTTCGAGTTTCGGAAAAGTCTGGCGCAGGTCGGCGAGTTTCAATAGAACGCCGTAACCGTTAAGTTTCGGCATCATAACGTCCAATAAAAGCAGGTCGGGCTGTTCGCTTTCCAAAAGAGACAAACATTCTTCGCCGTCTTTTGCCGTGATAACGTGGTAATCCCCCAACTCCAGGCGCAAGGTTATAATGACGACGCTATCAGGGTCGTCATCCGCAACCAAGATCGTTCTTTGTCTCTGCTCGTCCATGATAACTCCATTAAAAATTAAAATTATGAAAATTAACTAATTAGTGTTAATTCAATACAGCTCCACATTGCACAGTAATTTTCAAAATTTTCAATTTTCTAATTTTAACTTACATTCTATAGCTGGCGCCGATCTGGATGGCAATTATCGGCACCTCATAGGATTGCCCCTGCATTTGCGGTTTATCGGTCACGGTGTAATGAAATCCGCCGCCGAACTCAATATTATCCCAGAGATTGTACGCTGCGCCAACGCTGTAGGTATACGCATCATATTGATTGACATCAAGCAAGGTTAGAGAGGTCCGCGTAAAAGGGCACGGGTCGTCTTCAGCGCCCGCCATAAGCACAAGTTTATCGTCAACGCGATACTGCGCGCCGATATGAACCTTTACCGTATCATGCCAGTCCAGGCCCTTGTTCGTATCGTGAAAAAATACGCTCTGAGCGCTATATCTGCTCTCGTCGCGCAGGGAATAATAATTAACGCTGTCGAGGCCAAAACCAAGCAACAGCTTATTGGTCGGTTGATACGCGAGGCCCGCCCCATAGGACATCGGGTAAACATATTCAGTTTGTACATCAGCTCTTACATTAGTCTGACCCGCCGGCATAGATTCGGCGGCAAAGATAGCGTCGACGCCATCCGTTGTAGAGGCGACAGAACCGTTCAACCTGACCTTCGCGCCGCTCCGCCAGACAGCGCCAAATTTAAGTTTTTCGTTCAAGGCGTACTGGGCTCCCAGATTTCCCTGAAAACCCACACCTGAATCGCTCTGTTCCATTTTCCAGGAATAGCCGGGCAGCGGATTCGTTGAACCTGCGCCATTGATGTAATCCTTCTTCACAATATTGTTCTGTATGATCTGGACGGCATCTAAACCTACCCCGAGAGCGAACCCCGGTACAACCTCGCGGGCCAGCGAAACGTTATAGATAAGGAAGGCCGAATATCCGTCGATCGAAGCGTTTATAGTATCCTGTCCTGTTATGTCTTTCACTGAATCTTTCCACTTGGCTACGCCGCCGCCGGACACATAAGCCCCTGCGGCTATGGTATAGTCCTTACAGGGCGCGTAACCGCCGCCCAAAGGCAGGAGTGAATATATCTCCATTTTATTACTGGTATACGAAGCAGGTTCGCGAAGCAGGTTAACCTGCGACAGCGGGAAGTCTCCTCGCCCGGGCACCAGGGTGTTGCCGATAGAACCGTTGCTTTTCGCGGTCATCATTGCGTAGTTAGTGTCCAACTGTATGCCTTTTTTCTTTATCTGGGCAAGGCCTGCCGGGTTCCAGTAAATGGCCGAGAGATCATCGGCTATACCAATATAGGCTCCGCCCATCGCATCAGCTTTACCTCCGGGTTCCGCTATAAGACCGCCCGCGAACGCCTGCGCCGCCGTGATCACTATCATCGCTACTACCATCGGCATTCTACGCATTGTGTCCTCCATTTATTTTCTGCATGCTATTTGTATTTTTCAATAATAGTCCAAAGCTCGTTTTGCATCGCGGCCGGCATGGTATGGTTGTTTATGAATGTCTCAAGGTCCAGGGCCGCTTTCTGCGCGTTCGTCACTACTTTCTCGCCGTATACATACAACAGTTTGCTTGCAGCGGAATCTTCATATACTTCTACGGATATGATAGTACCGGTAAGCACATCATCCTTGTTCGGCATAACACCCGTTACGTTGAATAATATCTTTAAAAAGACCTTTCGGTTGACATTACCGGCCTCGTCTTTTCTGGCCTTGATGAAATCATTCGCCCGGTCCTGTGCCATGGGCAAATTAGTAACGATACCCGGGTTGGCGAAGTTAATGCTAATGCCCTTGCTCTTGGGGCCCGACTGGTCCGGAGAATACGACATCAGTTTAAAAAAGGTGTTCTTTGTCATAGGCTTGAGCTCGAAGGTTTTAGCGTCGAAATCATACGGCCCCAGATTTTCAGATGAGGCGATGTAAAACACTTCGTTCGGGTCTAAAATTTCATTTTGCATCGCCTGTTTTGCTTCGTTCAACCTTGACTTCATCTCAAATTCATCACCCTGAGCTCTAGTGTACGTGTCAGTTTCAAGCTCATACAGGTATATCTTCGCGATAGGATCCGGCCCTTTTGTCCCGTACTTGGCCATAAAAGCCAGAGCCTTACGGTCGTTAAAATATTGCTGGGCAGCAATTGCAGTAGTTGTGAAAGCGCATAATATCAAGAAAAACACGACAAGTTTTTTCATTAAATTTCCCTTTTATCGCATAGCTCGCGATAATTGCAGTACTTGCAAGCAAATTTATTTTCAGTTTGTTTAAATTCGGATTTATCTTTCGGCAGGTTTTTTTGAATGTCTCTGCACATGCAGTACAGTTCTTCCGTCTCAGCTTTTACCTGGTTGATAAAATCGCGGGTAGCGGCCATGCTGAAGCTTTTTTCCAGTTCGCTGTAAACCGGCTGTAAATATACTATTGAAGGTTTTATCTTTGCGGGTTCTACGTCGAAATGATAGCTGGCCCAGGTGGCGTAGCCAAGCAATTGCTTTGAATGTTTTTCCTCATCCTTTTTCCCCGTCTTCCAGTCCAGGATGCACAGCGTGCCGTCGACCGGAAAAAGGAAGTCCACCTTACAATACGCCTTCATCCCGGATATCCGCGTTTCGCCGTAACCCGGCGGCTCTATTACCCAGCCGTCTTTATTCAGCAATGCTTTTTCTTTTATCCATTTGAACCGCCCGCTGTCAAGCAGGTTCTTAAGGCTCAGCTCGACAGCCGGAAAGATATCATTCGCGCTCACGCTCTGTCTGGCGCCGTAATACACTTCCGAGAATGTCTTTGCCGTGCAATACTGTTCAGCCATTTTACGGGCGTAATCAATGAACCGCCCGGTATCGATGGGCTTATCCGACTTAAGCAGGCGCTCAAGAAGCACTTTTACACTGTCGTGCACTACATTACCGGCTTCCAATGCGACAGAGGTCATAGCCTTGAGTTTATTTATCTTTTCTCGGGGAAATTCCAGATCATGCTTGGCATAGTAATCATAAAAGTATTGCCGTGCGCAGGCAGAGAATTTATCATACCGGGAAACAGACCAGCCCAGGATATCGGTGTATTCAAACCTTTTAAGATCGTTTAAAGAAGCAGCCATATTTATTTTGGGTTATCCATACTGTTAAAAGACTTATGGGCGTCGCTCTTGATCTTTTCACTATCCATCGTTTTACAGCAGGCGCAGGCGCTTAACAGCATAGCAGCAAAAACCGTTAACAACAATGTCATCTTCATTTTGGGCTCCTTTTACCAGATAAATTTCAGAGGGTCTTTGGCTACACCGTCTTTCTTGATCGTGAAATGCAGGTGCGGCCCTGTTACGCGGCCGGTCGCCCCACTTTTTGCTATCAGCTGGTGCGCTTTCACATGCTGGCCGACATGCACCATGATCTTCGACAGATGGCCGTAGTGTGTGATATAGCCGTCCTGATGATCTATGAAGACAGCGGTGCCGTAGTGGCCCACATCGGTCGCGGCGACTATAACAACGCCGTCGGCGGCCGCGCCAACCCACGTTCCGGACGGCACAGCAATATCAATGCCGCCGTGCATGCTCACCGTTCCGGTTACCGGATGCTTCCTCATGCCGAAGGTGCTGGAAAGCCTGCCGCCGAGAGGCGAAACAAAAAGTGCGCGCAGCTCATATTTCTCCCGCATCTCATCATTCATATATTCCATAAGCGGCCGCCGGTCCGGGATGAAGAGCATATCTCCGGCGGAAATACGGCCGCCCAGAGGGTTGTACTTTAAGATCGTGTCGGCAGGGATCCTATATTTTCCGGCCAGCATTGCCAGGGTATCGCCTTTGCGCGCAACGTGCAGGGTGCCCGGCCTGGACGGTATTACTATTTTTTGGCCGATACTGACATTATAGGTTTCCAGCTGCGGGTTACACCCGATAATACTGTGCACCGAATAGTGCCTTCTTTTTGAAAGACCCCACAGATTTTCCCTTTTCCCAACGGTGTGTATAAAAAACCCGGTTCCTGATACGCGGGACTGCAGGTAGGCCAGCCTGGCATCGAGATTTATTATGAGGTCTACAGGCACCGCAGGCGCGGGCGCAGGCGTGTTTACAGACGGCACCAGAGCGGAGGGATGCCAGTGCACCAGTTTAAAACCGATGAATATTCCGGCTGCAACGATCGTGGTCAGAAGGAAATATTTCCTGAGGCCTGCGGTCAATTCTTGTTTCTGCGCGGCTTCTGCGTTGATCTCCAGCTCTTGTTGATCCATAGACATTTTCTCCATAAACTGCGTTGCTACAACTGGCCGCATTCCTTGAAGCTGTAATATCCATCCCCGGCGATTATGATATGGTCCACCAGTTCTATCTCTACCGTTTGCAGGGCTTTTTTCAGCAATTGCGTGACCAATGTGTCATCTGTCGAAGGATCCAGCGTACCCGCCGGGTGGTTATGAGAAACGATCACCCGGGCCGCTTTATGATGCAGCGCCCGTTCCACCATCTGCCGGGGATAGACCGCCGCCCGGTCGACGGTGCCGTGCTGCAGTGTTTCTATTTCAATAAGCTTGTTCGCGCCGTTCAGGAACAGGGCACGCACTTCTTCGTCGGGCGAAACTTTAAAATACGCACGCAGGTATTCCACGACCGCCCGCGGTGAAGACAACAGGTCCTTCTCCTTCAGCGGCTGCGCGGCATACCGGCAGGCCACCTCTTTAGCAATATTAAGCAGCAACGCCGTGTGCTCTTTTACGCCCGGTATCTCGCCTAAACGAGCCGGCGGCGCGTTCAACACACCCTGAAACGTCCCAAATTTATTTAAAAGGTCTTTGGCGATCTTTTTCGTATCGCCCCGCTGACGGGAGTAGAACAAAAGAAGTTCAAGTACTTCATAGTCGGCCCAACCGGAAAACCCGGTTTTTTTGAACCGTTCCTTCAGCCTGTCCCGGTGCCCGATATGATGAGGCTTAGCTTTTTGTTTCATTATTGAAATACGACTCAACTTCGCTTATCGTGCCGGCCATAAGCAGTTTAGCCGCGAACTTTCTGGCCTTAAGGGCGCTGATGGAGGCGATCTGTTTTTGCGCGCGCGGCAGATAGATGCTGTCCATGCTGAAACGGCGTATACCTATGCCGATGAGGAACGTCAAATATTTATCGCTGTTCGCCATGTCGCCGCACACCGAAAGCTCTGTATGATGTTTTACCGCGGCTTCGGCCACGGTGTTCAGCGCGTTGAGCACCGCCGGATGGTGCGGCACATAATAGTCCGCCACTTTGTCGTTAGCCCGGTCTACGGCAAGATAATATTGCACCAGATCGTTCGTGCCTATAGACATGAAATCAACATGAGGAATGAAGTGATCGATGATATTTATCACCGAGGGAATCTCTACCATCATCCCTATCTTAGGCGTTTCGTTGAACCGGACCTTGCGCTCCCGTAACGCAACAATGCACTCATCCAGTATCTGGCGCGCCTTCAGCAATTCGTCGACGGAAGAGATCATTGGGAACATTATTTTCAGGTCCGCGCCATGGCCCGCCCGCAATACGGCGAGCAACTGCTGGCGGAATATCGGCAGGTTGGCGAGTGAGAAACGTATGGAACGCAGACCCAGAAAAGGATTGCTCTCTTTGGGATCGTTGGAATAGGGCAGCACCTTATCACCGCCGACATCCAGCGTGCGGAAGGTTATTTCGCGACCCGGCATACCCTCCACCAGTTTGCGGTATACAATGTATTGTTCCTCTTCCAAAGGAAAATCGCGGCGGATAATAAAAGGGAATTCGCTGCGGTATAAGCCGATGCCGTCGCAGTTCATATCAAAAGCGTTTTTAACATCGCGGATAAGGTTAATGTTCGCCAGCAGCTGTACGCGTTTGCCGTCGGCGGTAGCGGTGCCGGATGAAAGCACCGGTATTTTCCGGCTTTTGCCGAGCCAGGGCTTGTCGGGGAATTGCTTTAAAATATCCTTTCCCGGATCGACGTAGATGTTGCCAAGCTCGGCATCAAGCAATATCCTGGCATCGGCGCTGATGGCAAGCAGGGAAGGTTCGTTCGCTATCACCATTGGAATGGTCAGTGACCGGGCGAGGATCGATACATGACTGGTAACACCGCCGCCGATCTGAATGATACCGGCGGCATGCTCCGAGGAATAGCGCAGTATATCGGAAGGGAATATTTCCCGGGTGATGACAATACAGTGCTCTGCCTGAGGGACGGTTTCTTCGCGGCTGATCATATTGCGCACGGTACGCACGACAAGATCCGCCACATCGTGCGCTTTCTCGCGGATATAAGGATCGGCGCTCGCGGCGAATTTGTCCATATACGAGCGGCCGGCCCTGATCACCGCTTTCGGCGGGTTTTCTCCGCTTTGTATGCTTGTTTCCATGCCGGATATAAAACTATGATCGTCAAGCATTAAAAGGTGGGCGGTAAAAATAAGCGAGGCGGCGTCGCTGAGGCGTTCTTCCACCTCGGTATGCAGAGACCTCAGCTGTTTACGGGTGCTTTCCAATGCCCGGTGAAAATCATGCAAAGTGTATTGATGCGGAAAATCGCGTTGTTCTATTTGCGAGAAGGTAGTGTCGGCGGTGGCAACGTACGGTCGGGCGTACGCGTATCCGGATGAGGAGGGTTTGCCTTTTATGAATGAGAATTTGGCGAAATCAGGAAGCGGCTTTGTATGTTCCATGCCCCACCGTTCAGTTTTCAGGAAGTCGGCTGCAAAAACTTTTTGATCTGTTTCAATAAATAGTTCATATCGTACGGCTTGGTGATATACCAGTTCGCTTTGCGTTCCAGCGCTGTTTCCAGGTCCTCGCCCTTATCCCTTCCGGTGAGCATTATGATCGGGGTCTTCATGATATCAGGATTTATTCTGATAAGACCGCAGACCTGAAAGCCGTCCAGGTCCGGCATCGTGACATCCAGCAGTATCAGGTCGGGGCGCTCTTTTGCCGCCACTTTAAGCCCGGTCTCGCCGTCAAAGGCCCGCAGCACCTGATAGCCGTTCATCTCCAGGGCATCGCCCGTGGTTTCGCTTAATACCGGATCGTCGTCGATGATCAAAATTCTTTCAGCCACGTTATTATTCCCTGGGGAATTTATCCGCGAATTTATTGATCCATTCAAGCGCCGCTTCTTCACCGCTCAGACAGCGCCCCTGGGCTTCCTTTACCTCGTGCTTATATGTTTCAATATGGCAGATCTGCTCAAGCATGCGGATGCGGAATTTATCTCTATCTGTCGCGGCGCTGACGAATTCAACGCCGACGTCAAAAATGTCCTGCTCGGCCTTATTCGGCCTGCACCATTTAACCTCGGCATTCGCCTCAAAAACCGGCCGGACCAGCGGTATGCGTATTTTTATTATTGTTTTTACCGGAACTTGAGAGTGGGAACGGAAGGACAAGCCGCCGAAACTGATGTTATTAAGATATTCCTTATTATTGGCAACCAGATCACCCAGCCATACTTCGATGGGTATATCGGCTTCGTGGCGCACATGCTTACGGCGGTTGTTATCAAAAGATTCTCTCATGCGGCCCTTCCTCCAGTTCCTAAAGAAGCCTCATTATTATACATTATTATTCCAGCCTTTGTATCAGTCACAGATCTCTACGACCTTAACTTCAAAGACCAGGTCTTTACCCGCCAGCGGGTGATTAAGGTCAACAATGATGCCCTCTTCAATGATATCGTGTATCAGAGCAGGCACCGCGCTGCCGTTGGGCAGGTGCAGTTTCACTGTCATGCCTTTCACCGCCTGGAATTCAGCCGGGATAGAGCTCTTCGCTATCTTCTTCAGCAAGTCCTGGTCCCAGGGACCATACGCCTCGGCCGCCGGTATGTTAAGGGTTCTTGAGGCGCCTTCATCCATGCCGATCACGCCGTTTTCAAAGCCGGCTATAAGCTTCTTTTCCCCGACCACGAAGTCGATCGGCGTCCCCTCACCCGATTGATCGAACATGGTACCGTCGGTCAACAAACCTTTATATTCAACTTTAACTTTACTTCCAATTTTAACGGTCATCGGGCATTCTCCTTATCGCTTGTCGTATTCGCTCATGCCGTTATTATACCAGCTATTTTTCCGAGTTCAAGGCTTCCAGCCGTTTGTTGTAGTCGGCCGAGATCAGTTCGAACTCGCTGATGGTACGGTCCAGCTGTGCGTAAACCATCTCTATTTTTGGCTTCAATTCATGGGAGTGCCTGGAGAGGGCGGCTATTTTAGCGGCATCACCGCCCGATGAGGCGGCTATCAAATGTTCCGTTGTTTCGTGCAGATCTTTTTCCAGTGTGGCAATGGTGGACTCAAGGTCTTTTATGCGCCCCTGCAAGGGCTGTGTCTCCCGTGACCGTTCCTGCTGCAGTTCGGCCTTCGCTTTTTTTATCTGCTGACGCTGTATGGCGTGCACCGGTTTTGCCTTTTTAGGACTTTTCCCATCGCCATGCTCCGATCGCCAGCCGATGTTGTCAAGGAAATCGCGGTAGCCGCCTTCATAAACGGAGACCGTGTCATTGTCGAATATGATCAGGCGTTTGGCGCATTTTTCCAGCAGCATCTCGTTATGCGTTACCATTATTACCGAGCCCTTAAAATCATCTATGGCGTCCATCAAGGCGTCGCACGACTGCATATCCAGATGATTGGTAGGCTCGTCCAGCAACAACAGATGGCAGGGGGCCACCAGCACCTTACCGAGCGAGACGCGGCTTTTCTCACCGCCGGATAGCACGGAAACGTGTTTATCCTGCGCATCGTCGGAGAACATCATGGAGCCCGCGATATTCCTTGCGCGCTGCGGAGAGCATTTTGTGTCGGCAGACATTATTTCTTCGTACACGGTCCGCTGCGGGTTCAGGCGCATTATGTTCGTCTGCCCGAAGTAACCGGCCTGCAGGGACTGGTGCTGTTTTATATTGCCGCCCGTGGCGTTAAGTTCGCCTGCCAGCACGCGCAGCAGGGTGGATTTTCCCTTTCCGTTCTTCCCGATTATGCAGATGCGTTCGTCTATACCGACGCTGAATGAAAGATCGTTGAACAAGGGGCCGGCGCCGTTGTAGCCGAACGCCAGGTTATGCACGCCCATCATCTGGCCGGCGGCAAAGCTCATATTCGTAAAGGTAAATTCAAGGTTGCTTATTTCGGAGAGTTCTTCTTTTTTCTCCTGCTTTTCAAGCATCTTTATTCGCGATCCCGCAAGCGCGGCGAACCGGGCCTTTGCTTTGAACCGGGCAATGAATTGTTCGGTCTTTTTGCGCTGTTTGTCTTCGTTCAAGCGCGTTTTTTCATA
>CAWCNJ010000009.1:0-101902 GCA_963796955.1 Endomicrobiales bacterium | reverse complement strand
CACTCCTGGCCGGTCAGGCTGACCGCGTAGACGCGCCCCGATAGCGCGAAGACGGCCACCGTCACGTCCGCGTCGGTCGCGTAGGTGACGATGCCACCGGCCTGCTCCCTGACCCGTTCCCGGCGGGCCCGCCCCTGCGGCGGCAGGTCCCCGGACTCGCCGCCCAGTGTTCTTGGGTCGACGACCAGCCGTTCGATCCCGCCGCCACGTCCAGCCCCCACAGGCAGGTCACCGGGTCGCCGCCGCCCTGGGTGCGGATAGGCGACCCGGGCGCGGTCGGGGGAGATGCGGAACGCTCGCGGCATCCCCAGCGTGAACCGTCTGGTCCTGGCTCCTGGCGGGGAAAACTGTCGGTCATATCAGCATTTTGCCAGTTCCGGCCGATCCTGGATCCGCCGGTAGGCTCGTCACCATGAGCTCGGCTACTCCCCCTCATGATGCGGCGGACGAGCAGGCGGCTGTTGTTCGTGCACGCGCATCCCGACGCTCAGCGGAGAGAGGGCGATCTCCCTGCCCATGACCACGGGCTGCTTTCTATTGCGCGCCTGGTCGGCCAGCCGGCTTTGCATCGCCGAGCGAACCTCTCTGGCGCCCTTAACCATCTCGATAAGCTCAGTTGCCGCATCAATACCGTCATTCCAAACCCGGGCGGTAAGTGCATCATTCGCAGCGCCCTTTACAGCACCCATCCCCAATGAGCCTTCACCCAGCAACCCGAACCTCTCATGACCGCCGAAAGCTTCTTTAAGAATTCCCCCATCGCGGGTCTCTTCCACCAGCACATTAAGCACCTGCTCAGAGGGCGCCAGCAATATTTGAATATCCTTCCCATGCTCCACTTTCTCAACGGAAGAAATGATCTCCATGCCAACATACCGCGCCGTCCCGTCATCGGCTATACCTCTGCTGCCCGCATACAACGTTTGTGTTGCCGCCCCCGCTTCCAATGCAACATTTGCTCCTGGCAGTGCCACCAGTGTCACCAACACCCCCATACGGGCCATCGCCTGCGCCTTCTCATGCATTTTTGCATACCCTTCAGGCGTAGATGCGGCAAGAACCACACCGCTGCCCGCGAATTCCTCAAGGTTCTCACTCGCCCAGGTGTTGGCGACAATATTTTGAACCGCGCGAGCCACCGCAGGTATTGGATCCAACACCTCAGTAAGTTCTGTTCTTGTCAAAGAGCCGTCCAATTTTATTTCGCCTGAGGGAGCACTAACGGGGACAGGAGTAGCTTGTAATTTTTCGGCTGTTGTCGAAGCCGGGAAGAGCCTTGCAATTACATCTCTGATAAAGATCCTTACTCTTGCAATTGCTGATATTTTTTTGATCTGACTTTCTAGGTTATCGGAATTAACATCGAATAGTGAACCGTTCCTGCTCTCTTCTGGGAAAAGACACGAAACAAGGAAACGGGCAGCGGCTGGGTATTTTCTGGCGTACTCCTTAGGGTTCATAATGTACATTCCAACTGATTGCGCGACAGCTTCTGGAAGAATCCCGCTGAAATCTCCAATACGATCCCCTCCTGAGTGATTTCTGAAATTTTCAACTTTGACATTTTGCGGATCTGTTTTGAAAGCGCCGCCGACGATCTGTTGTATCGCGTCATATTCACCCATGCGCAGTTTAGCAGTAATATGCATGGAATAATCCGCGATATGACCGGCTTCATGTCCTAACAATTCTGCCAGCTGCTCTGGATTAACTAAAGTTTGCCGACGATGGATGATCTTATTCTCCATATCAGCATACCCTTCTGCTGGAGGTAAACCGTTAACGCTCAGTTGATGCTGGGCATCCCATTCTGAGTCGTTATGAACCTGAACAGTTGCTCCAATTTTCTGTATAAATGCCTGTACATTTTGTGCCATTTGTTGAGGATCAAGCAGATTGTCCTTTGAATATGATTGCAAAAGATCAATATACGCCTGATTCTCAACCTTTTGCCCAGGTGACGAGGCCGGCACGGACTCCTTCATGTTGTCAGGTTTAGAGGATATTTTCAAGTTATCAAATTTCGGAGATCGTGTGGAATCTGGAAAGAACCTTGTAACTACATCTCTAAAATATGTTGCAGAGTACCGTAACCTTGCAGTCGTAGACCCTCGTGGCTTATTATCATGGGCAGGTGTTCGGCCATTAGGGCGTCGAATTCCGGAGTGGTGTTGCCGTCTATCATCCAGCTGGCGACCTGTACTGTTTTGGTTGTGGGGTCGGTATTGGCGTGGGTATTTTCGCCAAGGGTGTTGGTAAGAATAATTGTTTTTGCGCCGTTGGCGGAAAGACCGGCGAACAACTGTATTGCACGGTCGATGGCAGCTGCATTACCGCGCAGCTTTGGCAGTTTGCTTAATACAAAGCTTTCCTGGGCCGCTCTTCCAAGCAACGCAAAATTCTCCGGCAGAGAAATCGCCGGCACATCTTTTATAGTCTCAGGTATGGTTTTGTAATCTTTCCTGACCGCTTTCTTCGCCGCTTTGGCGGTCCTTACCTGGACCGTTAAAGCTATGACGGCTGCTATACCGGCTAACGCCGGTGCTATACCGAAAAGGATGCCGAAGCTTAACAGACCGATTCCTGCGATACCCACTGCGGCCGCAACAGCCGCGGCTGCGACGTTCTGCAGCACGTTGTACTGCCTGCTCAATTTCGTTTTAGGCATAAGCCCAAGCGGTTCTGCATCAGCGGCAGGGAAGGTTGTGCCCTGGAATATAACAGAATTATCAGAGTTCACCGTAATGTTCACCTGAGCCCCATTAGCCTGGCCTTCGTTGAAGGTGAAATCCATCGCGGAGCTGCCATTGGGGGCCATCCTCTTGACGCTTGTTGCGTAGACCAGGCTGGTTACCGGAACGTTCAGCTTTGAGCTTATGAAGCCCACAGCCAGCCCAAAAGGCTGCAACGCATTTGTTTTTGCGTCATCCGAAAGTTCACCGCCCACCATGAATACTGCATTGTCAAGATCGGGATCGGCAAGCAACCGGTCGGCAAAATATTTTACACTGTTAATGCTCATCTGGTCGAAGCCAAGCGCCGCCATGGCCGCTGCTGTTCCATTTATTAAAGCGTCCGCTTCATCCTCAGCGATACTCATACCGCCCGAATCGCGTTTGGGACCATTTATTATATGCCTGGCCTCATGGGCTAAAGAGACAGCGATGCAGCCCGCTACACCGTACGGGTTGGCAGCCACGGCGGCGGCATCGGGTCTGGCGATGCCTATATAGGCCCGGCGTTTCAATTCCTTGGAATCTATCGCCTGCGCGCTTGCCGGCATATTTCCCGAGATAACTATACCAGCGATCAAATTGTTATCAATTGCGTAGCCAAGACCATGCTGCCTTAAAAGCGTTATAGCAGCCGCGAGATTTTTAATATCATCAGGCGTATTCGCGCCGGGCAGAACGGCGGTGCCGAGCAGATTACTATTATTTGCAAGGTTTTCTTTTCCAAAATCCGCGCCAAACCTTGAAAGATCCGTCCATTCGGAAGCGACGGTAAGCGGATCTTTCGTCTCGCTGGGTTTTGGGAAATCCATGATCGGCGAATTTGTTGTGTCAGCAACAACTGTTGTACTACCATTAGCGGGAGCATTCCCGCTTTGCCGGGCGCCATGCAACCTACGCTGATCAAGCCAAGCAGCACCACCAACGATAATTTTGCGGTCAGCGAACCAAGTAGTGACCTGTTTTTTGCGAGAGCAGGTGCGGCAGAAGAGCCGTTGTTCCCGGAAACTGCATTCATTTCGGCAAAAGCCGCGTTAACGCTGTCCGCCTCGGCGGATCCCATCTTGAATTTAACTTCTTTTATGCTATCGTAGATCTTACCTTGATAGATAGTTTTTCCATCGTCGGAAACCTTAACGACCTGTGGAACTCCATTATGAATGAACGTTATTTCGTAGCCGTTAAATTTAACGATTTTCTGTTGTCCATTATTTTCCAGTACCGTTTCTGAACCCTTATTGATCCTCTTGTTTGAATCGTATTTAAAGCTTTCCGGGTCGCTCTGCAACTGCACCATAAGGAAGTTAATAGCGGCGTTATACGGCGCAAAGGCACGGTTTGCTTCAGTACTATTTGCCGCACGATTAGTTACTTTCAGGTTACCATTCTGCGCCCAGTGGGCAAACCATTTTTGCGTATTTATATCGCTTTGTTTTATCTTTTCAGGACCCCAATATTCAGCGTTCTTACCGTTTTGCTGGTCATCCTGTACTATTTCCATCGCCTCAACATTTCTAGAAAGGCACTGCGCCTCAGCCTCTTCCCGTGTTAGATTCGTCAGATTCAAATAGGGGTGCCGTCCCTCATGTGCAATGCTGGCAAATAGATAAACGACTTTGCTCGCGTTGGAGCGCTGAACTATCATTCTACCCTTAGCATCCACATAGAAGATCGCTGCATTTGCATCCGGGAAGGCAGAATCTTCCACTACGGTTATGCTTAAGATATCGGCAAGCCATTCTTCTTTGCCATGCTCTTAAGATCATTCTTACGGCTTTCATAACAGACTGCCTGTCGGCTGCGGTGTTCGCGCCCTGTAGCATCTGATACCCTGTTATGCCGCCAGAAAAAACGTGATCACCAAAATCATCAGCAAAGCCTTCCGTTCCCATAAGCCTGTCAGTTATCTGTTCCGCCCTTTCACGTACCGGCAGACTGTCGTCAACCGCGGCAACAGGAGCTTTCCCGGCATTGGACATTGCCGGGACAGGTTTGCGCGCATTTGTTTCAGCCAAGGATTTACCTTGTGTAATGCCAAGCATGGCAAGCGCCAATGCAGTGATAGAAACCAGCCGAGATACAACGCGGGTCTTTTTAGTAACCATTGACCCGTTACTGCGTTGCCCGGACACTTTCAACGCAGCTTCCAGATCATTTGATACGGCATTAATATCTTGAGCCTGGCCGTTGGTCGTATTATTGATAAGGTCTGTTATTTTTTGCGCCAGTTTTGGACTGACTGCGTCCAGCCGGTCCGCAAGCATTTGCATCGCGCCTTTAAGGTCGGGGTTGCCGTTCTTGAACAGATCAACCTGTTCGTGGTCGAACATCGCCAGCATCACAACGCCAAGCGCGAAAATATCAAATGTCTTGTCAGCCGGGCCATTTAACTTTTGTTCTTTTGTCATGTACCCTAATGAACCGTGTTTGCCCTTTCCTTGCTTTTCATTTTCCTCTATCAATAATCCCATGTCGATAACTTTTACTGTTATCCTGCCTTTGTTTTCTATCACCATTATATTTTCCGGCTTAATATCCCTGTGTATCAGGCCGCGCCCGTGCAGGTAAGCCAATGCTTCGGCTGTCTGCCTGGCTATCTCAAGGCAGGTGCGTGTATATTCAGGCGTGTTTTCCATGTCCTTGCGCTGTTCGATCCACTGCGCCAACGTAGGCGCTTGTATGTATTCCATTACTAAATAGGGCGTCCCCTCTGCCGATTGCGTCACACTGTCTTCCAGCACTTTAGGGAAACGGCTGTTTTTAGCTGTCCTTAAAAACTCCCTCTCCCTTACCAGTTTTGCACGCGCATCCTGATCTTTCCTCAGATCTACTCTAAGCGTTTTTATGGCAACTGTTTTGCCGGTCTGGTCGTTTGTCGCAAGGTATATCGCGCCGAACCCGCCGACGCCGATGCAATCAACAACGGTA
The DNA here is from genome assembly GCA_963796955.1 of Endomicrobiales bacterium. Classification (GTDB taxonomy): domain Bacteria; phylum Elusimicrobiota; class Endomicrobiia; order Endomicrobiales; family JALOBY01; genus CAWCNJ01. The sequence continues at coordinate 96,242 of CAWCNJ010000009.1, read as the reverse complement.
TACCCTTTAAACGCGGATTTCCCGCCAGTTTGCTTTAGCATAAAATTGAAATTAAATAATTCATCAGCCCTCATATGCCGCTGATGTGCGCTCACTCCCATCACCGTCAAACGCTCCCCTTCTCCATGGGTCATGTTCCAGGCGGCGTGGGCGGCTATGTTGGCCAGGAGGCCGGGGGTTAGGTTAAGGGCTGTGACCGTTGGGGATCTTAGCAGGGCTTCTATTTGGCTCGCCAAATCTTGCAGGTTTACGTTGGCTTGCTGGCCGGCACTGAGTTTGCTGAACATTATTTGGGTGGCTGTCATAGCTATTACAGAGATATCACCGTTGCCGGCAAGATTCGTTACTACCTCAAGCATCGCGGCAAGACCCGCCTGCAGCGCTCGGGACTGCCTGGTATATTTCCACAGCCAGTTTGGCAGACGAGTGGTATTGTGGGCATAAAGGAATTCCTTATACGCATTCCCCTTTTTGCCGGCGGCCAGCTCATCCAACGCTGCCTGAGACGTCCCAAGTTCATACACCGGCGCGAAATTCTCGGAGGCATCCTTGCGCAATGCTTCCTGGCGATCCGGGGACAATGCATTGAACAACTCATGCGCTCTGTTTATTTGTTGAACCTTATCAGTTATCCCCTCACCCGCCAAGGCGTCTTTAAAAGCTACCTGTATCAGATATTCATCAAACGTCTCCGGGGTGGTCAAGAATTCCGGGTTCTCTATTTCTTCAATATCATTCTTAGAGTCGTCAGCAGCAGGCAGGATGGCTGGTGTAGATGCAGTGGATTTCTTTCTGGCATCCCTGGCGATCTTGCCGAGAGTTTGTAGAATTTCTTCCAAACTTGTTACGGGGTTATTAACATCGTAGATCTTTTGGACTATCGACAGCAGGGCCTGGTCTTTGATAGTTTCCAGTTTTAAGGTAGTGGGTTCGCCATCCTCTACCGTTAATTGCCGGTTAGGAGGATTATACAGGAACTCTATCATCTTGCCAAAACTATAGATATCATATGCAGGGACCCTTGGTTCACGTAGCTGCATAATACGCAGAAAACCCGGAGTTGAGGCGATTGACTGCGCGCCGACCGGAACCGCCGTGCCGAAATCGATGATATTTACATTCAGGTCATCGTCGACCAGAATATTCAACGGCTTAATGTCGCTATGGACAATACGCTTTGAGTGAATATCCGAAAGAATAAGCGCCACCGTCCACAAAACCTCCGCCTGCTGGGCGCTGTTGAGGTCTTTCCATTTATCCGCCAGGCTCTTTGCGTGCTTCAAAGAAACCATATTCGTCCAGACAAGGCCGTCCGGGGTTATCCCCATAGACAACAATGTAGGTATACCTTCACGCACGCCCTCCGCCTCCAGCTTAACTACGTTCTCCGCTTCCCTGAGCATCGCAATGGAGTTTTCCAGAGTAGTGTGCAACAACTCAAGATCTTTTTGCGCCAGCAGTTGCGCGTCGGACGAAGTTTTGCGCGCCTGCAGATCGGTATCTGTTATGGGCTCTACCTGCTGCTTTACGAACTCTCCCGCATGATCACCGGAACTCTTGTCGACATACACACCACCCGCCCCTCCCCGTCCGACGTGTTCTTTCCCTTCCAGCGGGGCGTTGTTCGATGATAAAGGTAAATTATGTTCTTTTGCGTAGCTTTCTACCGCGGCGACATAGGCTGAAATTCCGCCGTTGTTGTAAGCCTCCCTCAAGCCGTCATACGGGTCGCCGCAAAGAACCGCCATTGGCCGGTCGGCCCGGGGCGCAACGACCGGACGTTCGGCGTTAATAAGCGGGCGCGCCGCAGCTTGAACGGTTTTCTGGTGGGCTATGACGTGGTCCTTCATGGTAACAGCGATCTCTTCAATGAAAGGTAGTTTTGAGATACGAGGCCATCTGTTCCTGAATTCATAATGGCGCACTTCGTGATCAAGAACTGACACCGGGTCCAGAGCCCACACCTCGGCCCTATCACCGAGAGCGGCAAGCCGTTTCATCGCATCGGCGTTAATCTGGATGGTATTATTTTTACCGGGGACGGCAACTTCGGTATCATCTAATTTCGTATCCGGAGTTAATTTAACATTGAGCGGAAGTTGGGCAAGTATTTCTGGAGGAAGGTCAAAACAGTTGGTTATTTCGAAATTCAATTGCAGCGCGGGGTACATAGCCATAATGGTATGTATGGCTTTTAAAGCGGCGTTCACATCATTTGTAGGACCGCGGGGAATACCCGGTGTGCCGAGCGAACGCAGTATTTTATACTGCTGCGCTTGCATTGTTCCAAACCGGATCGTGAGCGCGATGCTCGCCGACACGGCAACCAGGCTTGCAGCCGCGATCGCCGGGAATGCAAGGCTGAAAACTAACGAAGCAACGAGCACCCCGGCACCCGTAAGGGTAAGCCACCCAGTCAGCATGCCTGCCAACGCCAATCTTACCGTCGCGGCTGATTTGGCAAAAGTCTCGAAAAACCCTCTCGATCTTACGACCGGTGTAATTTTTTGCCGGTCCGGGGCTTGAACCGCGCCAATTGCTTGAAGAGCCGGATTCTCTGGCTGGGCAACGGGCTGTGGCGTAACGCCCCGTTCAGGTGTGGATCTATATCCGATCGCTTGCGCCACGGCAAACCTCAGCCCGAACTTCTTCGTTATATGTAACATTTGGTACTTACCGGTTTTAATTCCCTCAATTAATCTTTTGAATGTTCCCGTGGTGTATTCGAATGCATGAAGATTTTCCTCCACCAGCGCCGTTAGTTCCGGCAATCCCTTTGCAGCCGCCTTGTTCACCTCCGCCTCAAGCTCTTTGGCATATTGATCATCTATCTGCTCAACTGCTGCTATCGGTATTTCCCGCGCAGCGCGGGGTCCGGGGTTGACCAATTGATTGAACTGCGCTGGTATTCCGTTGAAAGCAACCGTGGGGATCGGCGCCGGTGTCACTTCCATTCCCTTTATTCCGTCGGGCAGGTAAGACCCGTACGAGTATTTTTTTCCTTGTGGACCTTCGAACTTCATGCCGTTGCGTTCATCGCCCATAAGCCCGAAATTACGCTGGGCCACGTCCAGCACCACAAGCTCACCGCTGGTCATACGGTAAACAGCCCAGCCATGCCCTGGCCCGTTCTCAACCCCTTCTTTCGAGTCGCGAACGTAATAAACGGCGCCTTTCGGGTAACCCTCGTCACCGGCCTCTATCCCTTCTTTTATAAGCCGTTCTATAACAGCGGCGCACAAAAGCCCCATATGCCTGCACACGCCTCTGTTCGGGACTATGACATTCGGCCCAAGAAGGAAAGTTTTGTTGGGTTCTAACTTTGCCATCTCTACCATTCTGTCGGCCCAACCGCCGTCATACATTATCTTGGAGATGGAATCATACACCATTTTGATCAAAACCATCTTTTGTTCGCTGGGAGAGAGTTGTGATCCTGCGCGCGACAGCTCAAATTCCGTTTTTATCTTTTCGTAAGCATCTCTGAGCGGCTTATCGTTGTCAAAATCGGCGACCAGCTTTTCGCGCGAGTTCGATCTTCCGGCATCCTCTCCGCCGTCTATTCTATACCCATGGTTCCGCCCGTCAGGACCAACCCAGGTTTCAGCGCCGATCTTGAACCTGGGGATTTCAAATTTTATAGACGTCTTTCCCACTTCAATAAGATCACCGTTTTTAAGCTGTTGCCTGCCTTTCAGCTTGCTACCGTTTAGGTATGTTCCGTTCGTGCTCCCAAGATCCTCCAGATAATATTTACCGTCTTTGACCGACACTCTGGCATGGCTTCTGGAAGCAAGCCGATCATCGACAAGAAGATCAACAGCGTTGGGATTGCTGCCGATAACAAAGGATTCTTTATCAAATAATGTTTCAGTTTTGCCAACAACCAGACGCGGGATTTTTTCTTTACGTGTTTCACCTGAAACAGGCGCAGCCGGCACAATTTGAATACGTTTCGACGGGTCATCGCCGTACATCCGCGCATGAAGCCTTTTTGACACCTCTTTACGATCAACAAGCTCCACCGCTCTCCTCTTATAGGCAGGATCGGTCTTCATTACCCACTGGATACTGAAATTGCCTCCGACGTAAGGATTCTCAACCCCGACCCTGTCAGCCAAGGTGGTGAGTATTTTACCTTCCCTTACGTAATTGTCAAATTGCATCTCAGTTGGCGATTTATCGCCTGTGGTCAGTGCATCGGATGTTTTACTGACTAATAATTTCCAGAAGTTGCTCCACTTATGTTCGCGGTTATATTGTTCGTGCAGGGCTAACAGCAAGACATGATCAACCAGTACTTTTACGCCATCGTGGTCCAGGCTCCATTGAACGCACTGGTCCGCCATCTTCTTCATCATTTCAATGCGCTTTGTCGTCGCGCCACCCTTATGGGCTTCCATGAATGTGTCGTAGATAATGTGATCATGCTCGCCGGGATTCAACGCAAGATCGGTGATCGCAAGCGCGATATCTTCCAGTTCCCATACCGGCGCACGGTTAATTGAGATAAAAACCCTGACGGCCGCATAGCCCAACGGCCCGAAAGCCTTATTAAAGAACCGCAGTATCCAGCTTTCCTTTAAAGCGCGATCGATCGTGCCTTCTGTTGTCAGGGAATCAGCCGAAGGTGTTGAGTCAATTGCCGGGGCTTCATCATCCCAGCCGGCGGCAGTGGCTTTAATGAACTTTCCATCGCTGAAGATATAGGTTACGGTCTTTACCTTGCCGTTGGCCTGCCTCAGCTGGGCGATAACATACTGGTTATTCGGGTCTTTGCTGATCACAATCTGCCCTTCCCCGTTCTCGTCGCGCACACCGTTTGCCGCTCTCGCAAGCACATTCGTGAACGCCACCGGGTCCAGGCCGAACTTCGTGGCTACGTCGCCCAGTGCGATAACCTGCGCCGGGTCGATACACTTCGGCGACAGCGAAGAGGTCGCGAAATCTTTCATCGTCAGCCGGTCGGACATCATGCGCTCGTAGAGGTCGCCGGTTGCCTTTTTTGTTATGTTGGGGGTGACGGTAAGATACGATATACAGCGGGCTTTCAGGGCTTTGGCGGTCTCTACATGGAAACCGCCCGTTACGACGGCGTCTATGCGGGTGAATTCCGCAAGGTGTTTTATCACCTCGGTGTATTCGCTTACGGTCTTAAGATTCAATATCTGGGAATTCATCTCATCGGCGGGCACTTCACGTCCGTCGCCGATCAGGTTTTTGGCGAAGACATCGTTACGCTCAAGGTTTATATCGTAGTACGCGTACAATTCTTTATCGGACAATATCCTGCGTACTTCCGCGGTGCGTGCGGCGCCGTAATACTTCATTAATGTAACCTTGTATTCTTCCGCGTGTTCCCTGAACCAGGCGTAATCAGCGGGCGTCATGCCGAGGGTCACGAAACCGTTCAATTTCTCCGTCATAGCCTGCATAAAAACCAGTTCGCGGTCTATCAGCGTCCGGGCGTTATGGTTCAGTACGGCCAGTTTGAAGCGTCCCTCCTCATCGACCAGGCTCATGGGGTTTACCGAATAATTCAGCCGCACATATTCAAGGAAGTTCGCTACATTACCGGCTTGCCCGCCGGAGCCTTGGCGCAGGAGGGCCGGCGCGTAGGTGTAGGCGACTTCCTGCAGGTTCAGGTAAAACTCGCCGTCACGGCTATCGTCGGAGAGTTTATCGGCCAGGGTTTTGTAAACACCGTAGGGCGTTTTTTCCTGGATACCTTTCAGGAATGCCTGCAGATCTGCGGGAAGTTTCCTGAATTTTATCCGCCCGCCGACGGCGCTTACATTTACCTGCCTGCGAAGGTTGGGAAATTGCAGTAACGATATATCATTGTTCCTGGCCGTCCGGGCAAGCAGTTCGTATCTGTCTTTACTTTTTTCAGCCTGCCGATAGTTGTAGTCCGCCGTTCTCAGGCTGCCCGAGCAGCGCAGGCCCATCGTTTCATCCAGCATCGCGTTGATCTTCGCGCACTCCAGAGATGATGCGGATTTGGCGGACAACAACCTGGCCATGCGGGCCGCGTTTTCTTTGTACAAACCCCATTGTTCCAGGCCGCAGACGTTTTCTTTATTGTTCTTGGCGCCGTAATAGATGGCCCCGCTGAGGAGCCCTTCTTTGAGAAGTGATTCAAGCGTTCTTTCCTTAATGGCAGGATCGGCGATACCGGTGAACAAGGAGAGGTCGGTTTTGCCTTCCGGTGAACCTTCAACGAATATATTTTTAAGGCCGTATTTAGTGTCGAAGAACGAGAGTATGTCGCTGATGTTCCTTTGCACTTCCGGATTGCAGTGAAGGTCCTGGACAAATATGACCAGCCGCTTGTTACCACAGTACGCGCCTTCGGATATGCGGCCCTGCCGGGCGGAAAGCACCAGTTTGGCAAGCTGCCCGTCCACCACCGCGCGTGCGGTTGCATCGGCCTGAACATCCTTGCCTATCGCGCTTAAACCGTACAAGGGTTCAAATGCAACGAAGGAATACAGGAAGGCCGCCAATACGATCCGCGCCACCGTTTTAATATAAAGGTTGTTTTGGAACATTATTTATTCCAGTTCGTAATATATAGTATCTATATAATAGTACTGGAATTCGGTGAACTTTGATAGGTATATTTGTGAATAAATTGTGAAATCTATATCGTCAGGTGCCGATGTCGCGGAAGTTCGTTACCTGGTTGCGGCCGTGGGTTTTGCTGTAGTACATGGCTTTGTCTACCGAAGAAAGCAGGTCTTCGGGTGACGTGCCGTTTTGCGGGTAGTGCGCGACACCCAGGCTGATGGTTATGTGCAGCGTATGCGCGCTGCTGACGAACGTTGCGTTCTCAACGGCGCTGCGCAGGGCCTCCGCCGAGCGCATTACTTCCTCGGTGTCGGGAATGGGCGTAAGGATAACAAATTCCTCACCGCCGTAACGGCAGATCAGATCGCCGGGCCGCACGCGTTCTTTTAAGACTGCCGCGAGCCCCTTGAGCACATCATCACCGGCAAGATGCCCGTAGGTATCGTTTACCTGCTTAAAGAGGTCGATATCGGCCATCATAAGGGCAAAACCCGTGCTATAGCGTTTCGAACGCTGAATTTCTGAAAGCAGGCGTTCAAGGAAATAGCGGCGCAGGTACAGGCCGGTAAGGCCGTCGTTGCGGGACCGCTCTTGAACCTCGGCGAACAGTTTGGTCCGGCGCAGTCCCAGCGCTATTTGCGGAATGAATATTTCCCCTTCGTCGCGGTACCTCTCGGCGACGGAATTTTCTGCGGTGAGTATGATAACGGCCAGCAGCTGCTTTTCCAGCCAGACAGGCCAGTAAATGATCTTTTCCCCATTCTCGGGATCGTTGGTCGGGATAATATGGAAACGGTGTTCCCTGTTAACGGATTTTTTCACCTGCAGGTAGTCCAGCCATCTGCGCTGCTCTTCTTTACGTGAACAGTAAGCGCAAACCCAGGCGTCGTTCTCGCGCAGGTAAATAGCGACCGCCCTCATACCGGGCCGGCCGAGAAGCACGCGCTGGAGATTGTCTATTACTGAACTAGTTTCTGTGTGCTCCACCAGTTCCCTGCCGAGAACATATATCTGATTGATCCGTTCGATATCGGTTTCCAGGTCCTGCCTTTCCTGTTCAAAGGTGGCGCACTTTAGGGTAAGGGCGGCCTCCTGTTCCCTGAGGGGCTGGCAATGGTGCAGGTAACTGGCCCTTTCCAGGCGCAGTATCCGGTCGAAGTAAAAAGGCACCATAATGGAGATAACGAACAGCGTCAGCTGGGACAGTACCGGGATCGCAACCAACGGATGCACCGTTGTTACTAATAGCAAGGCCCCCATACCATTGGTTACCAGAGAGGTTTCCGGCCAGTTAAAGCCGAAGAAAAGGCCGATCAGCATAAGAAAATAGAGCGCGATCTCCCGCATGGACCCGGTAAAAACGGAAAAATACAGGCACAAGAAGGCAGCGAGCAAGCCGGCAAGCAGCACAGCCGATCTCCCGCGGTCTTTTAGAAAACTAAGTTCGAAGATATTGATCATTGCTTTTGTTGCTCCAGCACGACGCAATTGCGGCCGTTCTTCTTGGCACGGTAGAGCGCCGCATCGGCAAGCTCTATCAATTCATTTTCCGTCTGATCCGCCCTTGAAAATTCCGCGATACCGATGCTGACAGCCAGGCGCGCGCAGACCGGTTGAAAACTTTCTATCGGCAGGTAGAAGCGTTCGCTCTCTATGCTTTTCCGTATCTCTTCGCAGATCACCCCGGCTTCCTGGCCGCACGTCTGCAGCATGATCAAGGAGAACTCCTCGCCGCCGTAACGGCACAGAAAGTCGGTCTCCCTGAGACGGCGGCGCAGCAGGTGGGCTACTTGCCGCAAAACGGCATCGCCGGAACTGTGACCGTAGTTGTCGTTAAACTTCTTAAAATGGTCGACATCTATCAATGCCACTGAGAGCGCGAGGTTATGGCTTTTTGAACGCTGCAATTCTTCGCTTAATCGTTCTTTGAAATACCGCTGCACGTACAGGCCGGTAAGGCCGTCCGTTATGGACAGTTCCTGCAAGCGCTGGTACAGCCGGGCATTGGTCAAAGAGATGCTGGCAAGGCCCCCCAGCACGGATAACAACCGCAGGTCGCCTTCATCGAATTCATCGGTACGGGAAGAGATACCTTTTATGATACCGTGGAATTCCCCGTTTACCTCAACGGGCACGGCGATCATGGAAGAGAAACGCGCCCGCTTCGAGTAAAAGCGGTTGTCGGTGGAAAGGTTCTCTATGATCAACGGCACCTTGTTGTTCTTCACATATTCGACAAAGGCGTTATCGGTATCGTCCAGCTTTACGTCCCAGGTGCCGCGCGCTATGAATTTCGCGGCCAGACGCACGATCATGGGCAGGATCCGCTCTTCGTGTATCGTGGAACCCGCTATCTGGACTATGCGCCCGAGCAGCTGATAATTCGATATGCGCTGTATCAGGCTGTCACGGCGTTTTTGCGTGGATTCAATGGTGCTGCCGAGCAGGGCAAGGCGCGTTTCAGAAACTTCCTCTTCCTCTTTACGGTGGTTTCTTTCGGCGATGTAGTTTTGCTGATATAGTTCTATCATCAGGAAGAAGGCCCACAGCCAGATGGTCTCGAACAAAAAGACCCAGCGCATGCCGCCGTCGGCGGCCAGCAGAATGCCGCCCAAACCGACGACCGTAAGGAAGCCCAGATAAATACCGCTCTGAATGGGACCCGAGAAATAATACAACACCAGCATCACGGGACCGCTGAGAGGGAATATTAATTCTCTCGGGATAGGGGATTTGATGAGATTGTATACCAGGGCGAAAAACGCAAGCCAGGCTGCCACCGGAACAACGATGGTTTGCAGGATCTCTTTGAGCGCCTGTTTCTTGATCTCGTTAATTTCCATTATTTCTCGTAGGCTGCAATGATCGCTGCCTCCACTTCACTTTTTATTTTAGGATCGTCGATCGTAACCTGATCTACCCACTGACTACCGGATTTACGTGCGGGCCAGGCGACGAACAATCCCTTGCTGCCGGTGATGACCCGGCTTTCTATTTCCACCCCCCCGCCGAAAACGACCGACACGAAAGCCTTCAGCGAGGATTTTTTACCGTAGCGCATTACTTTCGACACCTCAAAGCTCAGCGGCCCCCAGTGGCTGGAGGGTGCATGTTTTTCTACGGCAGAATAGACCGCTTCGCGCGCCTGCCTTGAAGTAAGGCGCACCTGTGGGAATATCTTGCCGCGTTTGGAAATGGATTCGGGGAATTTCAGCAGGGTACGTCCACCGACGTTCACGATATTTATTTCACGGATGGTAAGGGCGTTATTTAATGTTATTTCGCACGCCTTGCCGTTCTGGGTCGCCGTAAGGGAGGTCACTGTTATCACGGAAGGGGCGGTAGCAAAGCACACGTTCGCGGCCAGGCAGATCAGCAGAACTGTTCGAAGAAAATATCTCAATTAACCCCCGCCTTATTATCAAATATTTTAAACTGACTTATAGTAAGTTTAACGTGTTATCGAAGTGTTTGCAAGGTTTATTACGTAGTGTTCAGGGAGACCAGGAGGGCGTCGCGGAGTTACCGGCCAGGTCCGTCAGTTTGCGGGCTCCCGATCCGTCGGCGGCAATGATATAGAGCTCTTTGCGGCCGGAGCGAGTGGAACTGAAAACGATAAAGCGTCCGTCCGGTGACCAGAAAGGATTTTCGTTCGTTCCCTGGTTCTGGGTAAGGCGCGAGACGCGGGTGGAGGCCAGGTCGTAAATGTAAATATCGTAGTTATCCCTGCCCTGGCGCTGGGCGAACACTATTTTATCGCCGCGCGGGGACCAGCAGGGCGAATCGCAATACCCGTCGGTGGGCAATTTCCGCTCATTCGTGCCGTCAAGACCCATAATGTAAAGCTGGGGATACGTGGATTTATCTGAAACGTACACCAGCTCCCTTCCGTTCGGCGCAAAAGAGGGACTGGTCTGTATAGCCCGCCCGAACGTCAGCTGCCGCACCAGGCTGCCATCGCGGTTAAGCAGGTACAGGTTGGGGTTTTTCCCGTTGCTGATGGTAAGGGCGATCTGTGAACAATCCGGCGAAAATACCGCTGCGGTGTTAAGGCCCTGCCGGGTGGAAACAGCCCTGCGTCCTGAACCGTTGACCCTTATTGCGTAGAGGTCCGGATTGCCGAAACGGAAGGTCGTGTACAGTATCTCTTTGTTATCGCTTCCCCATTTCGGCAGAATGTTGATGGAATGATCGCTGGTAAGACGTTCAAAAGATGCGCCGTCGTAATCGACGGTGCATAGTTCTTTAGAACCGGTTGAATCATTGGAAAACACGAGTTTTGTATGCGCTATGCCGCGCTCGCCGGTAAAACGCAGCACAATTTCATCGTTCACCAGATGCGCGAGCTTGCGCCAGTTACGCACATCATCGCTGAGCGTTTTATCCCAGATCACGGAGTTGCTGTCTATATCGAATATCTGCGCTGTCAGGAATACGGTATTGGTGTCTATTCTCAACGATCCGCAGACGAGCACCGCCGCGCCCAGGTCCTGCCATTCTTTTAGTTCTATATCCTTGCCGGTATAGAGCGGACCGTCGTTAAGGATATCGAAATAGCGTGAATACAGCAGGTCGTTTCGCACAACACCCTGTATCTGGCGGCCCAGTTTCGCCTCTTCGATCGTCGCGTTCTTCGGCAGAAAGCCGGCCACACCGACGTTCATCCTGGCGCCATGCGACATAAGTTTCAGGTACACATCGACCGCCTGGGCCGTGGAAGCGATGAATATAAAAATCAATACGGCAACTATTTTTTTCATATTACTCCCTGAACTGAAATTCGAAATAGACGCCCAGATCTGACTCGCCGTAGCCGTCCGGCAGCGGGGCCAGGGGATCGGCAAGGCTTACCGCGCGCACCGCCTGCTGATCGAAGAGCGCTTCGCCGGAAGAGGTCTTTACCGCTATGTCGGTTATCCGCCCGTCTTTCTGTATCTTGAAATATATGACCGCTTTCATCCTGCCGAAAGACTGGGCCCACTGCCAGTTGCGGTTTATGCGTTTTACTATCATGTTGGTGTAATAGGCGTAGGGAAATTTCGCGGCGTCCAGGCTGATAGGGCTGTTCGGTGCGGCATTCGTATTAACCGGAGCCTGCGGCTGCGCCTGGGCTTGAGGCTGTTGCTGCACCTGAGGTTTCGGCGCTTCTTCTTTTTTGATCTCTTGTTTTTTTACGGTTTTCGCGATCGTTTTCTTTTGTTTTTTCGGTACTACCGGCTCTTTCTCTTTTGGTGCCGGTACGACCGCCTGCGCCTCCTGGGGAGCGGCGGAAGGCGGGTTTGAAAATATAAGGTCTACGGGCAGGTTAACGTAGAGGATCTTCTTTGAGTGCACGGCTGTCGCGATAAAAAACACCAGATGCAGCAACAGCGAGATCAGCAGGAAGGGTTTAAGGTCATTTGCCATTGGGGGCGGAAGTACCCAGTTTTTCGCGGGCCGTCTGAGCCTCGGCGGAATTTGGATAATCTTTTATCAGAGCCTGCAGCAGCCCTTTTGCATCGTCTTTTTTTCCGAGCATCTCAAGGCAGGCAGCCTTCTTTAAGCGGGCAGCCGGGATGAGTGAACTGGTCGGATAGCGTTTTTCAACGGCGTCAAAACCGTCAAATGCCCCCTGCCAATCACTTTTGGCATACGCGCTTTCGCCGATATAGTACTGCGCCTGGTCTGCCAGGGCGCCCGTGGCGTATTTGTCCAGATAAGATTTAAAACCCGTTATAGCAAGGTCATATTTTCCAGCCGAAAAATCGCCGTACGCCATGCGGTAAAGATCCGACGGCATGGGGCCCGCGTTCAAGGCGGTACCGGAAAGCTGTTCAAAAAGTTTTCCCGTGCGTTGTGAGAGATTTGTTTCCACATCGTCCAGGCGCTGGCCCAGCAGCGACATGCGGTTCTGCGTCTCTTCAAGTTTTGAGCCAAGCATATCCATCTTACCGACAACCGTATCCATTTTGGCGGAAAGATCGGCCTGGTTGCGCTGCACTTCATTAAGTTTGGTAAGCAGCTGGTACATATCGTCGCGCATATTCAGCATGTCCTGCGACGTTGCCACGCACCCGGCCAACACCAGAGGAGAACAGGCGATCAGGATAAGGACAAGGTTCTTTTTCATTGTTTATTTTTTATTGCGGATCTTGGTCACCGCCCGGCGGTTCTTCGCCCAGGCAGCTTCAGAGTTACCGGGAGCGGCGGGCCTTTCTTTTCCATACGAGATGGTACCGATCGAGGCTGCGGGAACGCCGAGGGTTATGTAGTATTCACGGACCGCGGCGGCGCGGCGCTGGCCGAGGGCAAGGTTATATTCAACGGTGCCGCGTTCGTCACAGTGACCTTCCACCAGCACTTCCATACCGACATTGGATTTCAGGAATTCCGCGTTGGTCTTAAGCACGGCGCGGCCGTCGTCGGTCAGGTTTGAGGAATCGTAATCGAAATACACGATCGAAACACCGGCCGTTTCCGTCCAGTCGTCGTACCGTATAGAGGGCTCTTCCTTGCTTTCCGTTGCCTGAGGAACGACAGGGACGATCGGTTCAGGTCTCAACATCTGTTTCTTAGCGCATCCCGCGAACATCACACCAACAACGACCAACAATAAAAAATACCTTTTCATGTTGCACACCCCTTAATTATATTATTACATTTAGTATTTCTATATAGTAACTTTTACTTCAACAGGTGTCAAGAAACGAACCTTAAGAACGTTTTGCTTTTAAATAGTCTTTTAAATAGTGACCGGTGTAGGAATTTTTGCACTCAACAACTTTCTCCGGGGTGCCGAAAGCTACTACCTGGCCGCCGGCTTCGCCGCCTTCAGGGCCCAGGTCCACTATCCAGTCGGCGGTTTTTATTACCTCCAGGTTATGTTCTATAACAAGAACGGTATTGCCGTAATCCACCAGCCGGTGCAGAACATCCAGCAGTTTATGGACGTCCGCGAAATGAAGGCCGGTCGTTGGTTCATCTAAAATATAGAGCGCCCGGCCGCTGGAGCGTTTTGAGAGCTCCGTTGCCAGCTTTACACGCTGGGCTTCGCCGCCGGAGAGCGTATTGGCGCTCTGGCCGAGTTTTATGTAGCCAAGGCCCACGTCGTTGAGCGTGCCCAGCACCCGTGCCAGCAGCGGGATATTTTTAAAAAATTCCAGGCCTTCCTCTACCGTCATATCCAGCACTTCGTAGATGCTCTTTCCGTTATATTTGATTTGCAGCGTTTCTTCATTGAATCTTTTCCCGCCGCAGACTTCGCAATGCACGTACACGTCGGGCAGGAACTGCATGGCGATCTTTATAGTACCGTCGCCTTCGCAATTCTCGCAGCGGCCGCCTTTAACATTGAACGAGAACCTGCCGGGCTGGTAACCCCTGCGTTTTGCTTCGGGCAGCGATGAAAAGAGATCACGGATAGCGCCGAACGAGCCGGTATACGTGACCGGGTTGGACCTGGGTGTGCGCCCGATGGGAGACTGATCCACAATGATAACCCTGTCCAGATTTTCAATGCCGCGCACTTCTTTCACTTTGCCGGGCAGCTCCCGGGTGGTGTACAGTTTCTGCGAAACCGACCGGTAAAGGATATCGTGGACCAGCGTAGACTTGCCGGAACCCGAAACACCGGTGATGCAAACCATAAGCCCCAGGGGGATGTTAACGTTGATATTTTTGAGGTTGAACTGTTTGGCGCCGACGATATTGATCCATTTATCTTCACGCGGCTCCCTGCGCCGCGCGGGAAGCGGTATGACCAATTTCCCGTTAAGGTACTGTGCCGTGAGAGAATCCTTTGACTTCAAGACTTTTGAGACCGGACCCTCGGCAACAATATGCCCGCCGTGGACCCCGGCGCCCGGGCCAAGGTCGATAAGCCAATCGGCCATGCGCATGGTCTCTTCGTCGTGTTCCACCACGATCAAGGTGTTTCCCAGATCCCGTAATTTAATGAGCGTATCGAGCAGGCGCTTGTTATCGCGCTGGTGCAGGCCGATAGAGGGCTCATCCAGCACGTACAGCACGCCGGTCAGGCCGGAGCCTATCTGTGTCGCCAAATGTATGCGCTGGGCTTCTCCGCCGGCAAGGGTGGAACTCTGGCGGTCTATCGTAAGATAGCCGAGGCCCACATTGAATAAAAATCTCAGGCGGGCGTTTATCTCTTTCATGATTATGCGGCTGATATTCTTATCTTTCTCCGACAGGGCAAGGTTGTCGAAGAACTCTATCGCGGCGATCACCGATAATTTGGTAACATCCACGATCGATCTCTTTCCCACCATGACAGCCAGCACTTCTTTTTTCAAGCGCATGCCGCCGCAGGTCGGGCAGGTTTTCTCACGCATGTATTTAGCGCGCACTTCTTCACGCACAAAGTCCGATTCTGTTTCGGCATACCGTCTTTTGAGGTTCGTTATAACGCCTTCAAAATCCCCGTCGCCAAAAAGCATCACTTCCTGCTGGGCACGGGTGAGGGTCTTCCACGGTTTGTTCAACGGAATACTGTTCCGTCTTGCGGCCGAGGTAAGGAGTTCTTCGTAGTAGCCGCCCCAGGAATTTTTCCAGCGGTTCGTACGGGTCGTTATGGGGTTGGACCAGGCGGCTATCGCGCCGTTCTCTATGGAACGGGTAACATCGGGCACCACCAGATCTTCGTCTATTTCTATCTTTACGCCGAGGCCCGTGCAATCCGGGCAGGCGCCGTAGGGAGAGTTAAAGGAGAATAAGCGGGGTTCAAGGTCGGGCATACTTATGCCGCACTCAGGGCAGGCATAATGTTCGGAAAACAATCGTTCTTCTTTTACGGCTCCCGGTTGCTCTATCAGGGCCAATACCAGACCCTTGGATTCTTTCAAGGAAGTCTCGACAGAATCAGCAAGCCTTGAGCGTATGTCGGGGCCTATGACCAGTCTGTCGACGACCAGCTCGATAGTATGTTTCTTATAGCGGTCCAGCTTGATCTTTTCACCGATATCGACGATCTGCTTGTCAACCCGGGCGCGCACGAAACCGGATTTTGTGAAACGTTTGAACAGTTCTTCGTAGGTGCCGATGCGTCCGTTGACCACGGGAGAAAGCACCTGTAATTTCGTGCCGGCCGGCAGTTTCATCAACCCGTCGATTATCTGCTGCGCGGATTGCGGCCGTATTTCCTTGCCGCACTTGTAGCAATGCGGCACACCGATGCGGGCGAAAAGAAGGCGCAGGTAATCATACAGTTCCGTTACGGTGCCGACGGTCGACCGGGGATTGTGAGAGGGATTGCGCTGTTCGATCGCGATCGCGGGCGAAAGCCCTTCGATCGTATCCAGATCGGGCTTTTCCATCAGCTCCAGGAACTGGCGGGCATAGGCGGACAAGGACTCGACGTAGCGACGTTGTCCTTCGGCGTAGATCGTGTCGAAGGCAAGCGAAGACTTGCCGGAACCAGAAAGCCCAGTTATGACAACCAGTTTGTCGCGCGGGATCTCTAAACTTATATTCTTTAAATTATGCTGGCGTGCGCCGCGTATTACTATTTTTCCCATTAAATTACAAATCTACCTTTGCCGGCCTTTTTACCCTCATACAGCTTCTTGTCAGCTATGTCTATCAGTTCGTTGACGTTAATTTCCGTCTGTGAGCCGGAATAACAAACGCCGCCGATGCTTATACCGACATTGAAAGGCCCGACTTTTTCAACGACATTCTTCAAGATGCGTTCCGCCACATCGCGGGCGATCGGTTCGTCCACGCCCGGCAGCACGATGGCGAATTCATCTCCGCCGTAGCGGAATACCTGGTCCAGGAATTGGCGCACCGTTGTTTTAAGTATGTCGGCAATGGTACGCAGCAGCTTATCTCCCTCCACGTGCCCGTACGTATCATTATACCTTTTAAATCCATCAACATCACACATGAAAAGACTGATCAAAGTCTTCTGCCGTTTCGCGCGCTGCAGCTCGCCATAAAGCACTTCGAACAGGCAGCGGCGGCTCAGCACCTGGGTCAGTTCGTCTATGCGGGTTATTTCCTGCAATTTAACGTTAGATTCCATTACTTCCTTCATCAGCATGTCTTTTTCCATCTGCAGCTGCTGCGTCTCCAGCAGCACCTCCAGCTTATGCAGCAGATCGGCGGGCTGTAACGGTTTCAGCAAATACTCGTTGACGCCTTTCTTGATCGCTTCAAGCGCCGTCTCCATGGTTCCCTGCCCGGTCATCAGCAGGAAGGCCGTCCCGGGATTACGCTCGTGGACGGGATCTACCAGTTCCAGACCCTGGCGGTCGCCCATTTTAAGGTCGGAGACGACGACATTATACGTGTGTTTTGATATCAGCTCAAGGGCCATCTCCACCGAGCTGGCGGTATCGACGGTATAGTTATTCTCTCTGACGATATCAGCCATCGTCTCACGTATGTTCTCATCGTCATCCACCATCAGGATACGGGGTTTAACGTTAAACGAAGAATCGGAAGACTGCTCCGTGCTCTTATGCATTACCGCCTCAATTTCCTTCAGCAGCATCTCAACGTTAAAGGGCTTGACAAAACAACTGTACGCGCCTTTTTTTATGACCTCGTCCATGATCGCGTCAAGACTGTAGCCGGAAATGACTATTACAAAAACACCCGGTTGGAGCTGCTTAAGCTTTTCCATAACCTCAGTGCCGGACATGTCCGGCAGTTTCATGTCTATAAGGGCGACCGAGAAATCATTGTCGGCGGCGAGCGCAACACCTTCTGCCCCATTTTTGGCGGCCTTCACCCGGTAGCCGCTTTCAACCAGCAGGTCCGCGAGCAGGTTCCGGTCGTTCTCATCGTCATCCACGACAAGCACCTGGCCTTTCTTTTCCAGGTCCGCGACCATAGCCACGATGCGTGCGGCATCTATCGGTTTTTGCAATACCGTCGGTATAAGGTTATCCTGCAACTGCCTGATCCGGTCAAGAGAGCCGCCGGTCATCAGAAAAACCATCGTTTCAGGCCTGATGTTCTTTATCTGCATCATGGTCTGCACACCGTCCAACCCGGGCATATTGACGTCCAGTAACACCAGATCATACACCTGGTCTTTTACCAGGGCCACGGCCTTAGTCCCGTTTTCAGCCAGGTCAACATGCCATTGGTTTTCCTTGAGCACATCGCCTAAGGTCGTCAGAATATCCGGATCATCGTCAACAATAAGAATAGCTAGTTCGCTCATACAATCCCCTTGTTAATTATTCAAGCGCGGCCGGCAGTTTGAGAGAGAAAGTGGTGCCGGATCCTACGATGCTGCGCACCTCCATCAGCCCCTTGTGCCTCTCTTCGATTATGCGTTTGACCACTGCAAGGCCGAGCCCCGTACCCTTTGATTTGGTAGAGAAGAACGGCTCCCATATTTTTTTCATGATATCGTCCGGTATACCGCCGCCGGTATCGGCGATCTCTAAAAGCACCGCCGGGACCTGCGCTTCGCCCCGCCGCATGAACACATCCGAGGTTGAAATGGTCAGCATCGCGACCGGACGGTCCGCCATTGCGTCAACCGCGTTATTTACCAGGTTACGCACCACCTGTTTGATCTCTTCAACGTCGACGTTGACCTTCCTGGTGGCGTTGTACTCCTGCTCCAGCGTTACCTTATCCGGCATTTTCGTTTTTTCAAGTATTTCTTTAACGACCTCGCCCATATCCTGCTTGAACAGCACCGGCGGGCGCGTACGGGAAAAGTCCAGCATGTCGTTTATGATCTTATTAGTGGAGTTGATCTCATTTTCTATGATATCTATGCGTTTGAAAACCTTCAGCTCTTTGGCATTCGCCAGTTTGCTCAATTCCATCCTGATAAGATAGATGGCATTGGTCATTGCGGCAAGAGGGTTGCGTATCTCGTGGCCAAGGATATTCGACATTTGCCCGATGGTGGAAAGTCTTTCGCTCTGCTTCATGACCACCTGCATCTCTTTAAGTTTGCCGGTCATGCTGTTGAAGGCATCCGACACCTGGTTGAGCTCGGCGGTATCCACATGCGGCAGTTTATAATCAAGGTCTCCCTTTTTAGCGACAACTTCTATACCGCTGACCAGTGTTTTTATGGGCTTTACCAGTCCCTGGGCAAGCCCCGTGGCGAACAGGAACGCCGCGCCCGCGGTAAGCAGTATCAGCACCAGCGCCGATATGAACATCTTATAAATTTCCGCATAGGCTTCCTTGGTAGGCTCACGGTACACCAATATCCATTCGGGGCCGCGCGTTTTCATGACGATGTTTACCATCTTATTCTCGACAAAAGCCTTTTCGTATTCCTTGTTACGCAGGTAATCCATTGTTTTTGCGTCCAGCGCCGGCTGCGGCTTATCGGCAAGGTACGTCTGCGCGCCGGCGTCATCAAAAATATAGACCTGTTTCCCGGTCGGCGTTTCATCCGGTTTACGATGGCTGTCAACACGCGCCATCAGGGATTTCAGTTTAACTTTCAGGTACAGGTATTCCCTGGGGAACGTGTTGATCGGGTAGATAACGTCAACGAACGGTTTATCGGAAGAGATATACCCGATACTGCCGACATTGACCTTATTGAAATCCCGCGCCTTGACCGCGATACTTTCATCGATGCCCGCGGTCGCGGTGTAATCATACGCTGAAACGCCGCTGGTTATCTTAAAATTATCGTCAAGAAGATAGATCGCGTAATAC
The DNA here is from genome assembly GCA_963796955.1 of Endomicrobiales bacterium. GTDB lineage: Bacteria > Elusimicrobiota > Endomicrobiia > Endomicrobiales > JALOBY01 > CAWCNJ01. Next base: position 77,030 of record CAWCNJ010000009.1, on the reverse strand, counting down.
ATCGAGTTCTTTTGCATCTCGGTGAACAACAGGGCGGTCTTCTGGGCATCGCTCACCTTCACCCGCGATTTCTCTATCTCGCGGGCGATATCCAGGCCTTTTTCTATATCCATGAAGAACCGGTTCGCTTCCGACGCCATATTGACGGCGACGTGCGTATTGTTCTCGTTAACCACGCTTTTCAAAACCGTTCCGGTCGTCATCAGCAGGAAAACGCTGTACACGATCAACGGTATCAGGGAACTTACCAGCAGCGCCGCCAAAAATTTGTTAAAAAGCTTCATTCGATTACGGCCTCCTGTGGTGCTACTCCGCTGGAAAACGTTGTATGAGCGTGCTTTGCGCCGTCTGTGCCATATCAGGATGATCTATCGTGTAATGAAGACCCCGGCTTTCCAGCCTTTTACGGGCGCTGCTTATAATAAGTTGGGCGACCGTGGCTATGTTGCGCAGTTCTATCAGATCGTTCGTCACAAAAAAATCCCAATAATACTGCGCTATTTCCGCCTGCAAAAGCTCTATGCGGCTGGCCGCTCTGGCAAGCCGCTTGTCGGATCTTACGATGCCCACATAATTCCACATAAAGTGGCGTATCTCTTCCCAATTCTGTTTAACGACAACCGATTCATCGCTATTGCGCGCTGAGCCGGCGTTCCAGGCGGGTATTTCCGGAACAGCGCCGCGCGCCGATACCTGCAAGCTTTTATTATAGGCGCGATCCGCAAAGACCAGTGCTTCAAGAAGAGAATTCGAGGCAAGCCGGTTCGCCCCGTGCAATCCGGTACAGGCCGTTTCCCCTATTACGTAGAGCCCCCCTATACTGCTTTGCCCGTCCCGGTCCGTGCGTACCCCGCCGCAAAAATAATGGGCGGCAGGCACGACCGGTATCGGGTCTTTTGTCAGGTCTATCCCGAAGGAAAAACACTTCTGGTAAATATTCGGGAACCGGTCCATAAGGAACCGGGCCGGCCGGTGCGTTATGTCCAGATAAACGTTGTCTATGCCGCGTGTTTTGATCTCATTATCAATAGCACGCGCGACGATATCACGCGGTGCCAGATCCTTGCGGCGGTCGTATTTTTCCATGAAAGCCGTGCCGTCCGCCAATCGCAGCACCGCACCTTCCCCCCGCAAGGCCTCGGAGATCAGGAAAGATTTCGCCTTTGGATGATAGAGACAGGTCGGATGGAATTGCACCATCTCCATGTTCGCGATAACGGCGCCCGCGCGGTAGGCCATGGCAATCCCGTCGCCGGTGGAAACATCGGGGTTAGAGGTGTACAGATACACCTTGCCCGCGCCGCCCGTCGCCAGCACCACCGTTTTTGCCGTCATGGTCGCTACCGAACCGTCGGCATTGTTCAGCACATACGCACCGTAACAACGTTCATCGGCTCCCGCGAATTTCCGCTCTATCTTGCCTCTGGTTATAAGATCGACAGCGATATGATTTTCAAAGACCCGTATGTTCGGCGTGTTACGCACGTGCGCTACCAGCACCTGCTGGATCTGGGCGCCGGTAATATCACCCGCATGGATTATACGCCGGTGCGAGTGGCCGGCTTCCAGACCGAGCTCGTAGTCGTTATCGACGTTCACTTCCTGCGTGAATTGCACGCCGAGCCTTATCAATTCCTTTATCCTGGCAGGAGCGTCGCGCACGACCAGCTCGACGATCTCTTTGTCGCAAAGCCCGGCGCCGGCTACCAGCGTATCCGAGATGTGATTTTCAAAAGCGTCTTCGGGATCCAGCACAGCAGCTATACCGCCCTGAGCGTACGTGGTGGCAGCGTCCATCAGGCTGCGCTTTGCTATAACGGCCACGGTGCCGGTTTGCGCGGCTTTCAGGGCAAAACTGAGTCCCGCTATCCCGTTACCGACAATAAGATAATCGGTGTTGAATGTGTTAGTAGCCATATTTACGCGTCACGGATTGGGCGAAGCTGCCATAATTAATGTAAAGGGACATAGAGCGCATGGTGTTCCCTTCACGGCTGCGATAGCGTATCGAGACAAGATTCTGCATAAGGTTCTGTATCTGCGAAAAATAAGCCGCCAGCTGGCTGGACGAAGGCGCGTTGAAATAGCGGGCGTTGGTATCATTGGCGATCAACGTCAAAGAGGCGGTATCGATATCCGTCCCCAGACCTATTATGTAGGAAGCAACCCCGGCCCGGTTAACCTGATCGGCCGTTGCTTCGGGTGTCGTAAAACTCATGCTCGCGTTATTAAAGCCGTCCGTGATGACCAGAATATATTTACGCCCGTGAAAGCTTTTCAGGTTGTTCGCCGCCATACCGATGGCGTCGTACAGCGCTGTGGAGCCGCCTGCCACACCCGAATCAACGGCGGTCTTGAGCAGGTTTTTATTTGTGGTAAATTCCTGCGTGACCGAAGCTTGACCGGAAAAATCTATTATCTCGGCGCTGTCGTTGCTGCCCAGGTTGTCAATGAACTGTTTCGCCGCAGCATTCAGATCGTTCGTGGGCTTACCATCCATGCTTCCGCTCCTGTCCAGGCAGATCACTACTGCCAGGGGATCGGCGGACGGGTCAACCTTTGAAACACTGGTAACAACGGTCGGCTTGCCCTCTTCAACAACGGTGAAGTTCCCGATACTGAAATCGGTGATCGGTGCGTCAGCCTGGTTCGTGACGAGCACGAAAGCCCGGCAATCCGGAAATTTTGAGTTCTCTACCTCGGGACATTGCATACGCACCGCGGTATCGGATGCGGGCGGCGTGGAAAGTACCGGGTTGGAGACACGGTTGCAGCCGGCCAGCACTATGAGCGCCAGTGACCGGAAGAGAGATCTTCTCATTTAAATCTCCTGCACAGCGCCAGCTGGTAGACGGTATTGACCGTGAAATAATTATTGACCGTGTACATCCAGTAACTGCGCACTTCAGGTATCAGGTCATAGTTGTCGGAAATCTTATAGGTCAGCCCGAGCGAAGGTTTTGCCGCGAAATAATAATATTGCGAAGACATCCGTCCGGTGGCGGGTGTATCGACAGATATCGCATCCAGGAAATAGCCTACCCCGATACCCAGAAAAATATTGACGGCCTTACCGCGGTAGGCGTAGAACAGAACATCACCGCTGAGGCCCGCAATGTCTTCTGACGTACCGTAATTACCGGACGGTACGCTCATCGGAAAATAATCGAATGAAATGCGGTAAAAAAGATCCTCTTTCCAAAGATCGCAGTCAGGGACATTATAGGGCGCTTCATCCGGCAGCAGATACCAGTCGACGCCGAGGGCGGCGTTCGGAGTATAACCGACAAATCCCTGTTGAAGAGTATTGTAGCCGGCGGATACGGCCAGTGCGGTGCCATACGAACCGGCTTCATCGTCGTTATCGGACCAGCCTGCCGAGGCATGGGAGCAACAGACCGCAAGGGCGAACACGACGTTAAACAACCATAACCGTTCTCTCATCGGCTGACCACCTTGTTATCGATCAAACGCGTTGTGCCTATCTTCACGGCAAGCGCCACCACGACCGGCAAAACTAATTTTTTTACGGGGTTCAGGGTCTGCGCGTCCACGATCTCTATGTAATCAAAACGCGCGTCGCCGACCCTTTCCAGGATCATCCGCTTCATGCCTTCGCGAACTTTCGCAGCCGAGGCACCCGCTTTTAAATGCACCCCGGCATATTCCAGCGCTTTGTTAAGCGCCGCGCTCTGCATCTTCCGCTCAGGTGAAAGGTACTGATTGCGGCTTGACAGGGCAAGGCCGGACGGTTCCCGCACAATAGGACAGGGAACTATCTTCACGCGAAAATTAAGATCTTGTACCATGCGCTGGATTATCTTCAGCTGCTGATAATCCTTTGAACCGAAATAAGCGGCGTCCGGCTGCACGATGTTGAATAGTTTCGCGACGATCGTGGCGACACCGCGGAAATGTCCCGGCCTGAACGCGCCGCATAATCCATCGCCCATCTTTTCAACGCTGATATAGGTCAGATAATTTTCGGGATACATTTGCTCAGGGTCAGGCACAAAAAGAACATCAACCCCGTTTTGCGCGCAGGCCGCTTTGTCGGCGGCGAATGGCCGCGGATATTTCAGATAATCTTCGCCCGGACCGAATTGGGCCGGGTTGACAAAAATAGAGACAACAACGATATCGTTCGCCGCTCCGGCACGTTTAACCAGGGACATATGCCCCCGGTGAAGCGCCCCCATGGTCGGCACAAAACCAATCGTTCTTCCCTGCTTTTTCAAAGATCCGGCGATCTTCTGCATCTGTTCAACAGAGCGGACCACTTTCATCGAAACGCCTTTTAATAGGAATGTTCGCTGTCCGGAAAAGACCGCTGCCGGACTTCACTGCAATACGCTTTTACGGCGGAAAGGATCGCCGGGCGCAGCTTCGCGTAATTTTTTACGAACTTGGGTTTAAATTCGCTGTACATACCGAGCATATCGTCGGTCACCAACACCTGTCCGTCACACTCAAGTCCCGCCCCGATGCCAATAGTAACTATGTTCACAGAGGCGGTGATCTTTTTCGCGACCGACGAGGGAACGCCTTCTATGACTAACGCGAATGCGCCGGCTTTCTCAAGAGCCCGGGCATCACCGATAAGTTTCCTCGCGGCGGCATCCGTTCTTCCCTGAACTTTAAAGCCGCCAAATTGGTTCACCGCCTGAGGGGTCAGGCCGATGTGCCCTACGACGGGTATCTTGGCGTTCACGACCGCTTTCACCATGGGAGCCACTTCCGCGCCCCCTTCCAGTTTTACGGCGTTCGCCCCGGTCTCTTTTAATATGCGGCCGGCGTTGCGGACGGCATCTGCCGTTGAAGCCTCGTATGAAAGGAAAGGCATGTCCACCCAGAGCATTGCCCGGCTGTTGCCGCGTTTAACCGCCTTGGCATGATAGATCATATCTTCCACGGTCACCGCGAGCGTGTTCTCATAACCGAGCTTCACGTTGCCGAGAGAATCGCCGACGAGCAGCACGTCGACACCGGCTTCATTTAATATTTTGGCCGTACTGAAATCATAACAGGTCAGCACCGCGATCTTTTCGCCGCGCTCTTTCATCGCCTTCAGGGTGGCCGTTGTTACTGTTTTTTCCATGGTATCACTTTCTGTCCGGTGTGGCGGTTCATAAGTTCGTCGCGCAACGTTGCTATCTGTTTCTTTTTAACCGGGTGTACCGTGTTCGGCGCGATATCCGAAAGCGGCACAAGCACAAAAAGCCGTTCATGCATCTCAGCGTGCGGTATCTTCAGTACCGGAGTGTTTATCACCGCTTTACCCGCAAGCAGTATATCCAGGTCTATAATTCTCGGACCCCAGCGCAGATCTACCACTGGGCGTCCCATTTCCGTTTCTATCTTTTTAACTTCCCGCAGCAGCTCTTCAGGTTCAAGCGCGGTGCGCAAGGCAACAACGCAATTTAAAAAATCTCGCTGCTTCGGGCCGATCGGCGCCGTTTTATAGACCGGCGACACCTGCTCAACGACCCCGGTTTTTTTCAGAGCGGCAATTGCCGATTGAATATTACTTAAGCGTTCGCCTACGTTCGAACCAATACCTATATAGGCGGTTACCATCTGATCTTTGCAAGACGGAGCAACGCTTCTTTGATACGCGGCACATCAACGGTCAACGCGAAACGAACATACCCTTCGCCCGAGGCGCCCAGGCCGTTGCCCGGCGTACACACGATACCGGCATCGTCTAAAAGCCTGGCCACCGTTTCAGCGGAGGTGAAACCTTTGGGCGTATGCGCCCAGACATAGAACATCGCGACCGGTTTGGTCACCTTCCAGCCAAGGTTTATCAGACCGTCGCACAGCACATCGCGCCGCTCTTTATACATTTTGCGCAGTTGTTCTACCGGCTCCTGCGTGCCTTTTAGAGCTGCTATGCCGGCTTCCTGTATCGCCTGAAAAGCGCCGGAGTCATAATTATCCTTCACCATGCCGAGACCCTTCACTATTTCGGCGTTGCCCACCACAAAACCGATACGCCAACCGGTCATATTATAGGTCTTGGAAAGCGAGTGGAATTCAACACCCACGTCCTTAGCGCCTGGAACTTCAAGAAAGCTCATGGGTTTATTTTCATAATAGATCTCAGAGTATGCGGCGTCGTGAGCTATGATGATGTCGTATTTTTTCGCGAATGCAACGACCTCTTCGTAAAAAGACCGCGGCGCCACGGCGGCAGTCGGGTTGTTGGGATAATTGATGAACATGATCTTGGCCTTGCGGCGTATCTCTTCCGGTATAGCCTGCAGGTCCGGCAGAAAACCGTTCTCTTCTTTCAGCGGCATGAAATACGGCACGCCGTCGGAAAATATGGTACCGGTGTTGTAGACCGGGTAACCCGGTTCAGGGATAAGCACCACATCGCCCGGGTTAATGAACGCCAGGTGAAAATGCCCGATGCCTTCCTTTGAGCCGATAAGCGAATGCACTTCCGTTACGGGATCGATAACGACGTTAAACCGTTCCTTGTACCATTCGGCGACCGCGCTGCGAAAACCCATCATGCCGGCGCCGAAAGGATACTGGTGGTTGGCGGGCTTTGCCAGGGCGTCCTGTCCGGCCTTCACGATGTGGGCGAACGTAGGCTTGTCCGGATCGCCGACACCGAGGGAAATTATGTCTACACCGCGTTCAATCGCGGCCTTTTTCTTACGGTCTATCTCTACGAACAGGTACGGCGGCAGCTTTGCCAGCTTATTGTTGTACGAGATCTTCATTTCTATTTCTTTCCTTTTCTTTGAACTGGTTCTCTGAGCAGCGACCCGACAGCGGCGATCAATGCCAGAAGAATGATCAACGCTATCAGATTGGTAGGCCAGCCCTCGAACACGCCCATCGCATACGGGTAACCGATATAGCCAAAGTCAGCCAGGGTCCTTACGTGCGTAGCCAGCTGAAATGCCGGAACGAGCTTCGCCTGCAGCCCGCCGCCGAATACCAGCAGGCACCAGAACAACCAGAACATAAGGCCGATAGCAAAAATACTAAAGACCACCGTCATACCTATGTGGACAGGGTCATAATGCGGTTCTTTCGGATCTTCGTGCCCCGAAAGAAATTTCACCAGCCACGCGATGTATCTTTTCATGTTAGGCAACAGTATTTACCAGTTCGCCTATACCTTCAATTTTAATTTTTATCGTGTCGCCCTTTTTCATGGGGCCGACGCCCGGCGGGGTGCCGCAGGAAATAACATCTCCGGGATTAAGCGTCATGGTTTCAGAGACGAATGAAATGATCTCCGCCACGCTGAAAACCATATCGCTGGTATTGGAGCTCTGTTTCTTTTTGCCGTTAAGGAAGCTTTCAATTTTCAGATTATCGCCGTTAATGCCGCTGATGATCCAGGGCCCGATGGGTGCAAAGGTGTCGAACGACTTTGCTCTCGCCCATTGACCATCAAGGCGTTGTATATCGCGGGCGGTAACATCATTCAAGCAGGTATAGCCTAACACGTAATCAAGGGCGTCTTTCGGCGCAACGTTCCTGGCCTTCTTCCTGATAACGATCGCCAGTTCCGCCTCAAAATCCACATGTTTGCTGATCTTGGGGCTTACTATTTTTTCATCGGTGCCTATAACGGCAGAAGGCGCCTTAAGGAATATCACGGGATTAAGCGGCGCGGCCATCTTCATTTCTTTAACGTGTTCGCGGTAGTTAAGGCCGAGGGATATCACCTTGCCGGGCCTGCACGGGGCAAGCAGCTTTACTTTAGCCAGCGGGTACTTTTCGCCGGTCTTCTTGAACGCGCCAAAAAAATTGGGCGTGATCTCATACACTGTCTTGCCTTCCAGGATCCCATACCGGTTAAGCCCGTCCGCCGCAAATCGAAGATAAACCATGTACACTGCCTCCTATTTCTTTAAACCCAGAACATCCTGCATGTCATATAAACCCGGCTTTTTATCTGCAAGCCATTTTGCCGCTGTCAGGGAGCCGGCGGCGAATGTGTCGCGTGAATCTGCGCGGTGCGTTATTTCTATTCTTTCACCGGGACCGCAATAATAGACCGTGTGGTCGCCGAAAACATCGCCGCCGCGCAGGGCCATTACGCCGATCTCGTCTTTTGTGCGTGCACCGCATTGGCCTTCACGGCCGTAGACGCCGACATCTTTCATATCCTTACCACGGGCCCTGGCAATAACCTCTGCCAGTTTTGCAGCTGTCCCGGAAGGCGCGTCTTTTTTCTTATTGTGGTGCATCTCCATTATTTCAATATCATAACCGTCTAAGGCCTTTGCGACAGTCCCTACCACATTGAGCAAAAGGTTTATTCCCCGCGAAAAATTCGGAGCAAAAACAACCGGAATAGTTTTGCCGGCAACAACGATCTGCGCCTTCTGTTCGTCGCTAAGACCGGTAGCGCCTATCACGATAGCCTTGTTCGCTTTCACGGCAACCGCCAGGTGCTCCATCGTCGCCTCAGGCGAAGTAAAATCAATCGCCACATCGCAGTTTGATAAAGCACCCGAAAAATCAGAAGTCAGCTTAGGGTCCCCCCTGCCGAGGTCCGGATGAGTGCTAAATTCCACCGCCCCGGTAATAGCAAACGCATTATCATTTTTCGCCAGCCGAATGATACTAGTCCCCATCCTACCAGCAGCACCGCATACAACCAGCTTTATCGCGTTCATTGTTTAACCCTCATTGTGCAATATCTACTGGACATTTTAGCAAAAAAGTGACCTATTTCCCAAATGTATTTAGGCAATAACAGTGTTTAGCCTGCCTAAAATATGTTAATAGCGGTAATTAATGCGAGGTTGCGTTTAGGCTGCGAGGCAAATACATGGCATGAAACCCTTTCTTTAAGGTTCCAGTTTGAAATCCTAGAAAATAGCTTTTATGTGAAGACATCATTTTCAGTCGATTACATTTTGTCACTGGCTCATTGCTAAAACATTTTCACTCATCGCCACCCAGCACACGTTAAATTAGTCGAATTATAGATATTGTAGTAATTTCGCGAATATTGTGTTCGTAGGGGCGGGCCTAGCGTCCGCCCGTGACGACAACGAATGATCAATAATCAAAATACCGTGAATATGGTTTGGCATAACAACATATTTATCCAATTGGACATTGTCATATTGATTTTGGATATTTTGCCAATGGGTATCAACAATTTGTCCTAATTTTGATAATTTTATGTGGTATTTATCACGGGCGGACGCTAGGCCCGCCCCTACTGCCCCCAAACCTTACACGAATGCGTCCTATTGTATCTTCTGTCAAATTTCTCTTAACCGAACGCATAACTGTTTATTTTAACTTTTCTTTAGTGCGGTCATTTCTCAACATCTTCCACCATGACGACATGGTCTTTTCGAACCGCTGCAGCACGCGCATATTATGCACTTACTGATGACTAGCTTTTTATACCGAAAACACAAAAGACCATCCGGCTGGAAGGCCAGGTGGTCTTTGTTATTATCGGATTCCCGTTTTAGTTCGGGAAAAACATCTATTTTGCGTTTCGCCCCAGGTCACGACAGTTTCCTTTTACAACCTTAGCAACCATTACTGCTTATTACCGTGATAATCAGAAGCCTCGGCGTTTCAGCTCCTGACGTATTTTATCAGTTTTTTCGTTCTTGAATTTTGCGAAAAAATCGTTGGCTTCTTCCAGATATTGAAGTTTGTCCTGAGGGGGCATTGCCATGTATGCTTTTATTCTTGCGACGTCAAACTCAGAGCTGCTATTTTTCATCATTCAGTTCCTTTATGACCTGCAAAGCGCGTATGTCTGATATATCTCTTTCACGACCGGCTATCTCTTTAAGCTTTATCAGGTCATCTATTGACACAAGAGGTATTTTCAGGTCGCCAGCCTGCGCAAACACAGCCTTCTTAAATGCTTTCTCAAAATCGATATATTCCATTATCATAACATCTATGGACTCAAGCATGTTCTTGGGGTTGTATATGGTAAACACTTTTGCATTTTTTTCTTCGATCCACATGCGGCGCTTGTCTCCGTCAGCCAAATCTTTAATGCTGACCGGGGTTTTGGATTTGAAACCGAGGTTTTCAGCGAATGAAACAAATTTATCCACATTCTCTGGACTGAAAGACATCATTATATCTATGTCACCAGTCAACCTATCATAACCATGCAGGTTTACCGCGATCCCGCCGATCACCAGGTACTTCACGCCACTCTTATTTAACTCCTCGAATATTTTTAGATAGAACATCTTCAGCCTCTATTACTGATGGTTATTTTATCAGCCCGTAGCTATTGAGCGCCTGGATCAGTTTTTGGCGGTTCGGCTCTTCCATCGGGCACATGGGCAGGCGCATTTCCGGGGAGCACAAGCCCATCAGGCCCATGGCCTCTTTTACGGGGATCGGGTTGCCTTCTATGAACATTGCCTTGACGAGCGGCAACAGCTTATAATGCATTTCCTGCGCCTTACGGACGTTGCCTTCGAACCAGGCGTTGCACAGGTCGGCGACGTCCTGGGGCACTATGTTGGCGACGACTGAAACGACGCCTGTGCCGCCTATGGAAAGAACCGGCAGTGTAATGGCGTCATCGCCGCTGAGCAGGTCCATTTCCGGGCATAGCTTCTTGATCGCCGACATCTGTTCCAGCGATCCGGAAGCTTCTTTAACGGAAACGATATTCTTGCAGTCTTTCGCGAGTTTCGCAAAAGTAGCCGGTTCAATATTCACAGCCGTGCGGCCCATGATATTGTACAGCATCACGGGGATCTTTACCGAGTCGGCCACCGCCTTAAAGTGCAGGTACAGACCTTTCTGTGTCGGCTTGTTGTAATAGGGAGAGACTTGCAGGGTGCCGTCGCAGCCTACCTTCTCCGCGAACCTGGTAAGGACTATCGCTTCGTCGGTGCAGTTAGAGCCCGTTCCGGCGACGACCTTCACCTTTTTATCGGCGGTCTTCACGACGGTCTCTATCACGGCTTCGTGTTCTTCGTGGAGAGCGTCGCGCTCTCACCCGTCGTGCCGCAGGGGATGATGCCGGCGGTGCCGTTATCTATCTGGAACTTAACCAGTTCCTTGAGCTTATCAAAATCAACCTTACTATTCTTGAAAGGGGTTACTATCGCAACGAACGAGCCTGAAAACATTGAATCCTCCAATTATTTCTATACTACTTTATTTCCATTTCACCTGAGAACGCGATCTCCGCCGGACCTTCCAGGAAAACATTGTCAACGGGGGAGATCAGGTCCGCCGTATCGTTCAATGTAAAATTGACGATCAGTTTATAGCCGCCCCGTGTGACACAGTTGACCGGGGTCGCAACCAGCTTTTTAATGCCCGAGACTACCGCACTGGCAGTAACGCCGGTGCCGCAGGCAAGGGTTTCATCCTCCACGCCGCGCTCGTAGGTACGCACGAGCAGGGTCTGCCGGTCTTTAACCTGGACAAAATTCACGTTCGTCCCGGCCGGCGAAAATTCTTTGTGATACCGCACCGCGCGGCCGATATTGACGACATCGGCTTTTTCAATATCATTGACGTAAATGACCGTATGCGGAACGCCCGTGTTTATGAACGAGGCGTTGAATTCCATCTTCTCCACCTTGAGCACAAAATCAAGGCGTATATCCTTTGGCGTGCTCAGCTGGATGCGCACGTCCTCTTTAAGTATCTCAGCGCTGACCAGGCCGGCATCGGTCTCAAAGGACATCTTCTTTCCCGCAGCGCCGATCCGGTGGGCGAACCGCGCAAGGGACCGCGCGCCGTTGCCGCACATTTCTGCCGGAGAACCGTCGGAATTAAAGAACTTCATCCTGAAATCCGCCGACGCCGAATTTTCAAGCGCGATAAGCCCGTCTGCGCCGACCGCGAATTTGCGGTTGCACATTTTAGCGGCAAGAGCGGAAATATCGGCGGGCAGCACGTTCTTGCGGTTGTCAATCAGTATAAAATCATTCCCGGCGGCGGAGATCTTATGAAAATTTATATTTTTCGTACGGCTCATTGTTCGCTCCTGATAATATCTTCATAACTTTCGCGTTTGCGGATCAGTCTTACTTTACTTCCATCGATCATTACCTCGGCGGCCCGGCCGCGGGAATTGTACTGCGACGACATCGCCATGCCGTAAGCGCCGGCGTTTTGCACCACCAGCACCTCACCCTGTTCAACCCAGGGCAGAAGGCGCTCCTTGCCCATAAAATCGCCAGACTCACAGATAGGGCCGACCACATCAACTTTTGTTTTGGCCCGCGTGGGCCGCTCACAGGGCACTATCTCATGATAGGCTTCGTACAGTGTCGGGCGCAGCAGGTCGTTCATCGCCATATCCGTTATTAAGAACTGCCTGCCTTCACATTTTTTCCGGTAGGTCACGCTGCCGGCGAGGGCACCGGTATTAGCTACCAGATAGCGGCCCGGCTCAAGAATGAACGTGCCTTTAAAATCCTTAAATACCGGCAGGACGGCTTTTGCCAGCTCCTCAGGAGTCTTCGGCTCATCACCGTCGTTATATTGTATCCCAAGACCGCCGCCCAGATCTATGAAGGGCAGCACAATGCCGGCTGCCTGCAGTTCCCTGACGATGCCTTCAATGCGGCGAGCAGCCATGGAAAATGACACTACATTCGTTATCTGAGAACCGATATGGCAATGGATACCGGCAATGCGGCATGTTCGGCATGTTACGGGCTTTTGTGTAGATTGCGAGCGAATCCTGATATGGTATGCCGAATTTTGAGCCGCTTTTACCGGTCGTTATGTAGTGGTGTGTATCTGCGTCAACGTTAGGGTTTACCGGAAAGCGATAGATGCCTTCTTCTTTAAACGCCCGGCTATACGGTTAATGGCCTCAAGTTCTTCCACTGACTCGACATTGAACATCAGTATGCGGCCGTAACTGCGTACTCTATCTCCGCGGCCGTCTTGCCTATGCCGGCGTACACAACCCTGGCAGGAGAGAAACCTGCCTTCAGAGAACGATATAATTCCCCACCGGAGGTGATATCCACACCGGAGCCCAGCTTTGCCAGCGTTGAAAGGACCGTTCCGTTACAGTTTGCCTTAAGCGCAAAGCACGTTAAGTGCGGAACGCTTGAAAAAGCATTGTCGAATTTCCGGAAGTTGGCGGTCAATTGCGCCTTTGAATAAATGAACAGAGGGGTTCCGAATTTGCGAACTATGGAACGTACTGAAACCGTATCTATATGCAGCTGGTCCTTCCGATAAGAATACATGGCAACCTTTCGCGGCTCAGGAGTAGTTTTAACCTGCTTATCCTACCAATTTGGCGGTTTCTTGTCAATTTACCTAAAAACACCTTGACTATATATATAGTTTCCATTATAATCAAGAACGAGCACTAACCTTTCCAAGAATAATAAAGGGAAATCGTGAAAAAGTTCTTCCTTTCGGACCTGACTATCGGTATCGTGTTGATCCTTGCGTTTGTCGGCCTGTATTTTTTACAACCCGCCTTCCTTGAAACCCTTGAACTGAAGCTGTATGATGCCCGCTGCACATTGCGTCAGGCCTCCCCGCAGGGTAATGAAATAGCCATTGTGGCTATCGATGATGATTCCATAAATAAACTCGGCCGCTGGCCCTGGCCGCGCGCCGTGATCGCCAGGGGGCTGGACGCGATAAACAATTGCGGCGCCAAGGTGATCGGGCTTAACATTCTTTTCACCGAGCCGGAGCGTAATCAGGGTCTGGAAGAGATCAAGAACCTGCAGGAAAAACTACCCGCGCTTGCGGGCAGGAACCTGAAATTAAAAGACGCGATAGAACTGGAACTTTCACAAGCTCAAGTCCGGCTGGACAACGACTCGATATTGCTCAACTCCCTGCAACATTCCGGAAGGGTCATATTGCCCATGTACTTTACCATGGGCCCTGCCCTCGGCAAGGAAAGCGAACCATCCCTCATGCTTTCTTCCAGCACGATCACCTTGATAGAGAACACCGCTAACATTTCCGTCTTCCCCCAGATAGAAGGCCACAGCCCGATGCTGCCGCTGGAAGGATTTATTTTCGCCTCCCCGGGCCTGGGCCATGTGAACACGCTGAAGGATGTCGACGGCGGCGTCAGGTCTGAAATGCCGGTGGTGCGGTCCGAAGGTGATTTTTTTCCCTCGTACGCCGTGCAGCTGACAAGAATGTATCTGAATATTCCTCTTGAAGAAGTAAAACTTACGGTTAACAGGTCTCTGGCCATCGGCCGCGCGGTAATTCCCCTTGATCCTTCGACTTCGGCAATGCTGATAAACTTTAACGGTCCGGTAGGAACCTTCCCGTATTTTTCATTTTACGATGTGCTGAACAATAAGATAGACCCTGCGGCTTTAAAAGATAAAATAGTACTGGTCGGCCACATGGCGACCGGTATAGCGGATATGAACACCACCCCTGCCGGACACAATTTTCCGGGCGTTGAGGTGACCGCGAACGTTATCAGCAATATCCTTCATCAGAAGTTCATAACGCGTCCCGAATGGGCGAAGAACGCCGAACTCGGCACACTTATCTTTATCGGCCTTTTTGTGACATTCTTACTGCCCAGGCTGCACGCGCTGGCAGGGGCCCTGATCTCTCTGCTGTTGCTGGCGGCGCTGACCGGCGGCAGCACGTACTTTTTTGTCAACAACGGTTACTGGCTGAAGATCTCTTATAGCATGTCACTGCTGATAACCGGCTACCTGATAATCGTTTCAAAACGTTTTCTGGTCACTGAAAAAAAGAAGGAACTGGTAGAGGCCGGCGCCATAGAGACCAACAAAATGCTGGGACTTTCCTTCCAGGGGCAGGGCATGCTCGATATGGCCTTTGAAAAGTTCCGCAAGTGTCCCGTTGATGAACCTATGAAGGAATTACTGTATAACCTGGGTCTCGACTTCGAACGCAAACGGCAGTTCAATAAAGCCGTCGCCGTTTATGAACACATAATGAAGGCCGATAAGGAATTCAAGGGTGTCGCTGAACGCATTAAACAACTTAAGGCAGCCTCGGACGGCGCGGTGTTCGGCGGGGTCGCCGGTAAGAAAGCATCATCAGAAGGGACCGTATTATTGGAAGGAGCCGGGGCCGCAAACCCCACGCTTGGCCGTTACCAGATAGAAAAAGAGCTGGGCCATGGCGCGATGGGCACGGTTTATCTCGGCAAAGACCCCAAGATCAACCGGCAGGTCGCGATAAAAACGCTGCGTTTCGACGATGATATTGATGAGGCTTCGGGCAAGGCCATTAAGGAACGCTTCTTCCGGGAAGCCGAATCTGCCGGCAACCTGAACCACCCGAACATTATAAAGATCTATGACGCCGGCGAAGATAACGGGGTTTCCTATATCGCGATGGAGCTGCTGGAAGGCGAAGACCTGAAGAAATACACGGATAAAGCGAACCTGCTACCGTTGAATTTTACATTGGATTACGCCAATAAGATAGCGCTGGCCCTGGACTACGCGCACCAGCAGGGTGTGATCCACCGCGATATTAAGCCCGCCAACATCATGCTTTTAAAAGACGGCACCCTACGCATAACGGACTTTGGCATCGCGCACATCGCCGCTTCCACCAAGACCGCCACCGGGACCGTGCTGGGCACGCCCAGCTATATGTCGCCGGAACAGCTCGCCGGAAAAAAAGTTGACGGCAGGAGCGATCTTTTCAGCTACGGCGTTATGTTCTATGAACTGCTGTGCGGCCACAAACCCTTTGACGGCGACAGCATAGCGACGCTGATGTACAAGATAGCGAACGCACAACATCCCTCGCCGAAAGAATTCAAACCTAATCTGCCCGATTGCCTTATCGCCGTCCTGGATAAGTGCCTGAACAAGAACCCTGATATGCGCTATCAGCGCGGCAGCGAAATAGCCGCAGACCTTCAGCGCTGCGTTGAGACTATCAAAAATTCAGGGTCGCTATGACCATTTCCTGCGGGGCGGTCTCCGACAGGGGCAGAGTACGGGCGAACAACGAAGATCATTTTCTTGTTGATGAAAAGAATAACATTTTTATAATAGCCGACGGTATGGGCGGCCACCGCTCCGGCGAGGTCGCCAGCAAAATGGCCTGCGACGTGATCGCGAAGAACCTGGCGACCGTGTTACAACAAAAGGCCGACGGGAACGGCGAAACCATGGTTTTCGGCGGGAACGATCCCGCCCTTTCCGAGGTCGCGAACTTTGCCGTTTCCAGCATTAAGATAGCGAACGAAGTTATCTACGAAGCGAGCGTCAGCTATTCCCAGAACAAGGGAATGGGCACCACGCTGGTCTTGACGCTGTACCTCAATAATTCGTACATTATATGCTGGGTCGGTGACAGCCGGGCCTACCTGGTGCGCCAGGGGCAGTTATCCCAGCTGACGCGCGACCATTCAGTTGTGCAGGAACAGATCGACAAGGGTCTTATCACGGCACAGCAGGCGGAAAGCTCTGAATATAAGAACGTTCTGACCAGGGCCCTCGGCACGGACACGAACGTGGTGCCGGGACTGGTTGAAAAAGAAGCGGCAGGCGGCGATTTTGTACTGTTGTGCACAGACGGCCTTACAAAGATGCTCAGCGACGAACAGATACTCGCTCATTTCAATGACGACACAACGCCGCAATCCATAGCCGACCAGCTGGTAGCTGCAGCGAACGAGGCGGGCGGGCGAGATAACGTCAGCGCGATCGTGCTTCACGTGCAGGGAACCACGGTGTGGGATAAGCTGATCAATTCCATCAGGAAATTATAATGCCTAAACTCTTGCTCAAATACCATGCGGCGGTCCTTAAAGAGATCCCCATAGAAAAGACCCCCTTGACGATCGGGCGCAAACCCGACAATGATATCGCCATCGACAACATGGCTATCTCCAGCCACCATGCCCGCATCACCATGCAGGGCAAGACGTACATGATAGAAGACCTTCAAAGTACCAACGGAACGTTCCTTAACGAGAAACGTATTTTAACTTCAGCTTTACAACATAATGATACGATCCTGCTCGGGCAACACAGCCTCCAATTTGTTTTCCCGGAATCAGTACAAGCCGCTGCTGTTGAAACCCAGGAAACGGTGGTTATCAACCCGGAGATCCAAAAACAAATACTGGCGGAGCTTGCCGCCTCAGTCGCCGCTGTTGAAAAACCCGCTGCTCCCGTCATACCGGACGTACCGGTGGAGCCCGTTACACCCGTAGAGGCAGTGAAACCTCCGGAGCCCGTGAACATTGTTGAACCGGTAAAAACTCTTGAACCGGTGAAAGCGGTGGAACCGGCAGAGCCGCCCAAGGCTGAGACACCGGTTGAACCGCCCGCCATGGTCGTTGAACAAACCGCGCCGCCGTCACCGGAATCCGCGCCAGCCGCAAGACCGGCCGCAGCGCCCCCTTCCGCTCCTCCGCCGGCACCTGTGCCGCCGCCTATCGCTCCTGCCGCCGTCCCGCCGCTTACAGAACCGATCGGACCTATCGGGGCGCCAAAATCTACCGTCAGCGGTCATCTGAAAGTTATTGAAGGAAAAGCTGAACAAAACGATTACGATCTTACGACACCTTTAACCTACATAGGAAAATCAGAAACGGCCGCTATAAAGATCAAGGGGTTTTTTGCCCCCGACATAGCGGTACTGATAAGCAAACGGCCTGCCGGCTTTCTCATGACCGCGGTAAAAGACGGTTACCCTAAAGTCAACAATTCCCCCGTTTCCGGCCAGCTGGAGCTGAAAGATAACGACATTCTGGAAATCGGCGGCATAAAATTCCTGTTTCAAATAAAACCGGCCTAAAAGCGATCACTACGACAAATAAAAAAATACCGTGCGGAGAAAACCGCCCGGTATTTTTTACTATGGACAACAAATTTTAATGTTTTTCTACTGCCAATAGTGCCTGGAACCTTTCACTGTAGTCTTTCAG
Organism: Endomicrobiales bacterium; assembly: GCA_963796955.1. GTDB lineage: Bacteria > Elusimicrobiota > Endomicrobiia > Endomicrobiales > JALOBY01 > CAWCNJ01. The sequence goes on along the minus strand of CAWCNJ010000009.1, from coordinate 59,158 downwards.
CATTTCGGTTTTTGCGAGCTTACGGCATTGGGCTATCTCTTCAAGGGCCCGGGCACGGTCATTTTGATGGTGATACAGCTGGGCAAGGAAGAAATAGATGATCCCTTCCTGGGCGCTTTTTCCCGTGCGATCGAAAGCATCTTTTCAGCCAGAGTGTAATTGTCCATTTTTTCATACAACAGGCCAAGCAACAGATAGGCATCCGGCATGCCCGGGTTTATGCGTATAGCCTCTGACAAATATTTTTCAGCCTCCGTATGTTCGCCCAAAAGGGTCAACACCCGGCCGACGTTATAGTTATCGTCGTAACGGCTTTCTTTTGAAAGTACCTGCCGCAGCATTGACGCCGCCAACTCAAGATCTCCCATATTCTCGGCACATTGGGCGGTCTGTCTGTACGTTTCGGTATCCGGGCGGAGCGTAAGGGCCTTTATATAACATTCCATCGCTTTGCTGCTAAAGCCCTCCCTCAGATAGAGCGCTGCAAGCCGCATCAGTGAGTCATACGACTTAGGGTCGCGTTCAAGCGCAGACAGATATTCTGTTATCGCCTGATCGAACAGCTCGGCGCGTTCAAAAGCAGCCGCGAGCAGCAGACGGCCGTCGATTTTCTTTGGGCGAAGTTTGACCGCGTTCTTATACGCTTCAATGGCGCCCGCATAGTCGTTCTGAGCGCTGAGAGCCGCCCCGTACTCGAGCCAGAGCGGGTAAGCCTTTGAAGCTGTTTTGACGGTATCGATCATTTGGCGCAGCGCGGCGGTATCATCGCAGTACGCCGGTAAAAAGAGTGCAGCGCTAAGCAACGGCACCATAATGAGCGTTCTTAATTTCATCTGAGCAGGTATCCTATGGTGGTCCGGTCAAGCAGCGTTCGTTTTATTCCCGGCACGGCCTGCCAGGCGGCGGAAACGCCGGCATCTATGCATTCATGGGAACGTCCAAGATCTACGGCGGAAACGGTGCCGACCTGCGGTGAGACCACATAATCCGCGTCCTTCAGCCGTTCATCGTCCAGCACCTTGCCCTGTATCGATATAGACTGCACCAGCACTCTGAAAACGCTTGCAATAGCCTGCCGTGAGAAATCACCGTTAACGGAAACAGCGATTATATATTCGCCGCCCATCAGGCGCGCCACATCGGTCGGGATATTATCGAGTATCCCGCCGTCGACAAGGAACCGGTGCCGGTATTCCACCGGATCGAACAACCCGGGCACCGTTGCGCTGGCGCGGGCGGCAAGGGCTACTTCTCCGTCGCGGAATATCACGCGCTCGCCCGTCACCAGGTCCGTGGCCACGCAGGCGAAAGGAATGTTCAGGTTGTAAAAACGCTTTTCCCCGATCGTTGCGGCGATATATCTTTCCATTTTTTTGCTGGACAGGAGCGACCCTCCCAGCAACAGCCGTATACGGGTGGTGCCCGAAAAGTCGGACAGCTCGTTCCAGCCTACGTTCTCGGCCATGTTTTCCATTTCGTCCAACGGCGTTCCCGCCGAATAGAGCGCGCCTACCAGGGCTCCCACACTGGTCCCTGTGATAATGTCGATAGGGATCCGGCTTTCCTGAAAGACCTCGAGCACGCCCACATGCGCCATGCCGCGCGCGCCGCCGCCGCCTAATGCGACGGCCACTCGCGGGCGCTCGGCTGCAGGCAGCCGGCCGAACCGGAACCACAGGTAATCCGTCAGAACCCGCTTTTCATCGATAGCGATAGACGGCACGACAAGGAGAGAATTGAGAAGAACGGCGCACAGGAGCCAAGCTAGTAACCGGCGCATAATGCCCCTTATTTAAGGCTCGTGCCGACAGTCCATTCAAGCACGGATTGAGCTTTGAGCGATTCTTTAAGTATCTCGATATTTTGCAATTTATTCTGGAGGCCCTTTTGGATGTCGGGTGTTGTTAATTCATCAATAGCGGAACACTGTCCTTTCCAAAATTCGTAATCGAGCGAGGCATCCCGCACCTGAAGGCGCACCTGATCCTCGATCGCAGCCCGCCTGATCTTCGCTTCCCGGGTCTGGATACGGTGCTGCTTAATGCGGGACCAGGTTGCCCAGCCGTCGAAGATCGGCACGTTGAAATTGATCGTGGTGTTCCAATTCTTCTGGCTTAACGGGAACTGGTCGCCGACCCACTCATAATTGGCGCCCAGGCTGATGGTAGGCAGCCTTTCCGTCAGGGAAAGGTTGACCCGGAGAGAATCGATCTTTTCCTGGAATTGGGTCTGGCGCAGTTCGGGCCGGTATTGAAACGCCCAGGCAATACCCTTATCGACATCAAGGGCGCCATAGGGCGCGCACAGCATACCCTTGACCTCAACCTCGGCGGTAAGTTCCATGCCTATGGCGGACAGGTACCGAAGCCGGACTTTTCCCAGATTGTGTTTCTCAGCAAGCAGGCCATGTTGGAGCGAGCTGATCTCTTCCGCGGATGTCCGTCCCTTTTGCGCCTGAGCCAACGACGCTTCGTACGCCTTCACGCGTTCGCTCTGTGCGAGAAATTCATAGTACGCGAGCTTTATATCCCTGGTCACCGCATTGCGCTCTATTTCTGCTTCACTGGTCGCCTGGGACAGGTTGGTCTCGGCGAGCGTTATCGTTGTCGTGTAGCGGCCGCCGTTGTAGAGGAACTGCCACATGGAAAGGCGCGTCGAGAAGTACTGATCGCTTTTGTTCTGGGGCAGATAGACCGAATCGAACGACGGCGACAAGATACTGGGTGACGCCTGATTGTCGAACTCCGAGGCATTGAAATTCAGATCTATTTTAGGAAGGATGTTGGATTTTGCTTCGGTGACGCGCTCTTCCGACAACTGCACCCGTTCAAGCAGGGCAAGCAATGTCTGATTATTCTTCAGGCCCAGGGAGACGCTCTCGTCCAGCGACATGACTTTTTCAGCGTTCTGGGCGAAAACAACGGATGCGATAAAAAGAGAAGCGAGAACAACAGGGATCCTTTTCATTTCAGCAGTTTCCTTAGATCATTGATCTGTTTCGCGACCGAGCGGGGCGCGGTGCCGCCTGCGGATGTTTTGACCGTCACCACCGTTTCAGTAGAAAGACAGAGCAGGGCGTCTTTTTCAAAAACTTTCGAGAATTTTTTTAGCGTCTCAAGAGAACAAGCCGCAAGCGCTATTCCCTGCGCCTGGCAATGAGCGACTATCGCTTTTACTATTCCATGAGCCTCGCGGAATGGAACGTTTTTCCGGGCAAGATAATCAGCGAGCTCAGTGGCGCAGATAAAGCCGCGTTCCGTGGCTTTTTTCATAGCGCCGGCATTCACCTTTAGCTCAGCCATCATTTGAGCAGCAACAGTAAGCGCGGCTGTCAAAGTGTCGACCGTATCGAAGACAGGCGGCTTATCTTCCTGCATATCCCGGTTGTAGGCAAGCGGAATGCCTTTCATTAAAGTGAGGAGGGCGGTAAGATTTCCGTATACCCGGCCGGTTTTACCGCGGATTATTTCCGCGACATCAGGATTACGCTTCTGCGGCATGATCGATGAACCTGAAGTAAACTCATCGCTGATGCGGATAAAATTGAATTCCGCGCTGGACCAGACAATAAGTTCTTCGCACATTCTGGATAAGTGCATACCGATCACGGCGCCGGCAGAAAGAAATTCTATCGCAAAATCGCGGTCACTGACCCCATCCATAGAATTATCACAAACACCGCTAAAACCCAGTTGTTTCGCAACGAACTGGCGATCAATGGGAAAAGAAGTGCCTGCCAGAGCCGCGCTGCCGAGCGGCAGTATATTAACGCGCGTAAGGCAGTCAGCAAGCCGTTCCCTGTCGCGCTGGAACATCCAGGCATAAGCAAGGATATAATGGGCGAACAACACCGGCTGGGCGGGCTGAAGATGGGTGTAACCCGGCATGACGGTTTTTTGATTGGCTGAGGCGAGCTCCACAATAGAACTTTGAAGGTTCGCCAATAGTCCGCTTATCGTTTCTATCGCATCATAAACGTACAGGCGCAGATCAAGGGCTACCTGGTCATTGCGGCTGCGGGCGGTGTGCATCTTGCCGCCGACAGGGCCAATGCGACGGATAAGTTCCTTCTCGATCGCGTAATGGATATCTTCTTCTGCCGGCAGTTTCCATCCTTTCTGGATATCCTGTGATATTGAGGTAAGACCTTTCGTGATCTTCGTACAATCGCCCACAGGCACTATCTTTTGGTGCTCAAGCATTTTCACATGAGCCAGAGAACCGGCGATATCATACTGTGCAAGCCGCACGTCGAAAGCGAACGATCCGATAAAATCTTTATTTATGTCCACGTGCTCCCCTTTGTAACGTTTTTCGCGTTAGGACTGTACACGAAGCCCGAAATGACGACCTTACCTCTTGCCGTTCAAGATCGCCCTTACTTTCAATGGCAAGCCAAACAAATTAATAAACCCTTCAGCATCCCGCTGGTTATAAATATCTTCCTCGCCGAATGTCGCAAGTTTTTCCCAATAGAGAGAATTCTTGCTCAAGCGGCTGAAAACTTCGATGTTGCCTTTATACAGCTTCAATTTCACAGAACCGGTCACCGGTTCCTGAGTCTTGTCAACAAATGCATCCAAGGCTTCCCTGAGAGGCACGAACCAAAGACCGTTGTAGGCCATCTCGGCATATTTGGGGCCAAGTTGTTCCTTGTAATGGAAAGTATCACGGTCAAGGCACAGATATTCAAGTTCACGGTGGGCAAAGTACAGGGCTGTTGCCGCTGGCGCTTCATAGACACCGCGCGATTTCATTCCCACAAGGCGGTTCTCGACGATATCAACGCGGCCTATACCATGGGCTCCGACGATCTTGTTGAGCGTCTCTATCAGCTTTACGGGCTCCAGTTTCTTTTTGTTGACGGCAACCGGAATGCCCTTCACAAAATCAATCGTAACGTACGCAGGTTTTGCGGGCGCCTTTTCAGGTGAGACCGTCATAGCGAACATGGATTCATCGTATTCATTAGCAGGGTCTTCAAGAATGCCGCCCTCGTACGATATATGCCACAAGTTAGCGTCAGACGAATACGGCTTTGCCTTTGTGACCGGCACCGGAATGCCGTGCTTTTTTGCGTACTCTATCTCGTCTTCACGGGATTTGAATTCCCACTCGCGCCAGGGCGCGATTATTTTAAGTTCCGGCATAAGCGCTTTAAAGGTCAGCTCGAAACGCACCTGATCGTTGCCTTTACCGGTTGCGCCGTGGCAGACGGCATCAGCTTTTTCCTTGCGGCATATTTCTACGATCTTTTCAGCTATGACCGGGCGGGCCAGCGAGGTGCCGAGCAGGTATTTCCCTTCATACAGGGCGTGCGCCTTTATCGCCGGGAAAATATAATCGGTCACGAATTCTTTTCTGGCATCCACGACGTAATATTTATCGGCGCCGGTCTTAAGGGCTTTGGCGCGCAACGGGGCAAGTTCCTTGCCCTGTCCCACATCTATCGCCACCGCTATTATCTCCGAGCCGTATTTTTCTTTCAGCCAGCGCAAGATAACGGAGGTGTCCAGCCCGCCTGAATACGCGACGACGATCTTCTTCGGATTTGCCATGATCTATCCTTTTCTATAGTTTATTGTCAGCGTGAAGCTTAAAAGCTTTGTCCAGCAATTTGACCGTAAGGTCCACATCCGCCCTGGTAATGGTGAACGGCGGCAGGAACCTGAGCACGGTATTATGCGTGCAATTTATCAGCACGCCCTGCTGCCTGAAATAATCTACTATCCCGGCGCCCGGGAAATCCAGTTCAAGGCCGATCATCAGACCCGTTCCCCTTGCGGACTTTACGAAGGGATATTTCGCTATCAACCCCGCCAGCTGCTCAAGGAAATATTCGCCAAGCTGCTGCACATGCTTAAGCATTTTCTTATCAAGTAACGAGAGCACTGCAAGAGCGGCCGCGCATGAAACCGGATTACCGCCGAAGGTAGAGGCATGGTCGCCCGCGCCAAGGGCGTTCTCGCATTTCTTTGAGAGGATCGTCGCGCCGATCGGTAAGCCGCCGCCCAGGCTTTTAGCTAGGGTGACGATATCGGGCTTTACGCTTGAATGCTCGAAGGCAAATATCTTACCGGTCCTGCCAAGACCCGTCTGGACCTCGTCAAATATCAGCGTTAGGTTGTGCTTGTCCGCCAGCTGCCTTAAGCCTTTCAGGAACGTCTTTGTGCCTACGTTAACGCCGCCCTCGCCCTGCACCGGCTCAACCAGTATCGCGGCGGTCTTTTTATTGATCAGCCTTTTCACAGAGTCCAGGTCATTGAAATCAGCGAACACAAAACCGGGCAGCAGCGGGTGGAAGCCCTTATGGAATTTTTCCTGACCGGTAGCCGAAATAGTGCCCATGGTCCTGCCGTGAAAAGATTCGTTGAAGGCTATGATCTCATACCTGCCCTGCCCCATTCTTCTGGAAGCCTTTATCGCACATTCGTTCGCCTCGGCCCCGGAGTTGGAGAAAAAGACCTTCCCGGGAAAACTAAGCCCGATCAGCTGCTGAGCGAGTTTTATCTGCGGCTCAGTGTAGTACAGGTTTGAAGTATGCAGATATTTTTTCGCCTGCTCCGTTATCGCCGATACTACTTTCGGATTGCTGTGGCCCACGTTGCAGACGCTCAGCCCCGAGAACATGTCCAGGTATTTTTTACCGGTATCATCCCAGACAAATTTATCTTTACCTTTAACGATCAGCAACGGATTTCTTTTATAGGTTTGCAGAATATATTTCTTTTCATTTTTTATCATATCAGTTCTCACTTTTTTATGACCGTTCCTCTTATAGTCTTCAGCCCGCGGGATCCGTCCGCAATTATCACTTCCCTGATCCCATTCTTTACGGCAAGCGCGCAGGCCTGCAATTTTGGTATCATACCGCCCGTAACGATCCCGTCTTTTATAAGAGAACCTACGTGACACGTCCTGATGGCAGGTATCGTGCGTTTGTGCGCGTCCAGCACGCCGCATACATCCGTCATTAAGACCAATCGTCGGGCCTTTAAAGCACCGGCCAGCGCCATGGCGAGGGAATCGGCGTTCACATTCAACACATTCCCCTTCGCGTCCGCACCCACGCTTGAGAGCACCGGCAGGAAACCGGCCTTCAATAACGTGGTTATAAGCGTTACATCTATCTTCGCAGGCTCACCCACCAGCCCCAGTTCCTTTACCCGTTTGCAGACAGCGGTCTTGCCGTCTTTGGCGGATATTCCGACGGCTTTCGAGCCCTGTTTATTAAGCAATGTCACAAAACCTTTGTTTACTTTGCCGCTTAACACCATCTCGACGACTTCAAGCACCGCTTCATCAGTATAGCGCCTGCCGTTGACAAATGTTACTTTCAAACCGAGCCTTTCCACCCAGGAGTTTATCTCGGGACCGCCGCCGTGAACCAGCACAACGGGCTCCTTTTTAGAAAGCTTTGCAACATCTTTGCAAAAAGAAGAAAGCGCCTTAACATTCTGCCCAAGGCTGCCGCCAAATTTGATCACCGTGATATTACTCATTTATCTCTCCAAAAGGTCTTTGATACTGAACGTGCCCGGCTTTTCCACCGGTTCCGGTGATTTAGCGATACTGTGCGGGCATTTTTCCCTAAAGTCACAACGGTGGCACATAGCTGTATTTGGTACGAAATTCTTAGAAAGTATCTGTTCCCTGGCCTTTGCAATTACCTTCAACGCTTCTTCTATTTGTTCCGGCGTTCTGTGCGTGCTGACTCTTCTGCCATGTGCAAGAAAATAATATGTCAGCGTATCTGGCGGCGCGCCGAGCAGGTCTTGCGCGGCCATGTGGTATACGCTCAGCTGAAGGTCGGCATCGGCTTTATCCTGCTCCCAAACTTCATTGTGCGTCTTGTAGTCAATAACCTCAACCGTGCCGTCCGGGTGGCGGTCTATGCGGTCTATAATGCCGCGCAGTTTAACGCCGTTCAGGTCGAATGCGAAATGTTTTTCAACAAAAAGTATCTCGGTCTTGCGGTCCTGGTTGTCTTCCCAGTACCGGACCAGCATGCGCTCGCCTTTCTCAAAATATTCCTGCGCTGCCTGAGGCGTGGTGAAGCCGTCGTTCACCCAGGCCTCGTTGTAACATTCCAGCAAGTCGTCAATGGATTCCATACCCTTGCGGGAATGAAAAAGTTCCAGCGTTTTGTGGATGGAATGCCCAAGCGCAATATACTGGTTAGACGGCGCAAACCACCGCTCCACAAAAACCAGCCGGTATTTTTGCGGGCAAAAGTTATAGGCGACAACCTTTGAATAGCTTATCTGGTACGTCGCCGGATCGGCGCCAAGGCCGTTAATGTTTTCTGAAGAAGATGCCATGGTTATTTCTTTTTGTAAAAATCTATTGTTGTGTCGTCATAAACTTTAGTGCGTGCGAGGACGAACTGTTCAGGAACGGCGACCGCTTCTTTGGTCGCGCGCTGGCTTACGATCAAGCCGCCATCGGCCAGCATGCCGGAGGCTGCTATCCCCGCAAGCGTCGGGCTGGTAAGCGCTAAAGGTGCCCTGTTCGCGTCCTTATATGGCGGCCCAAAAAAAACAATGTCAAAAGGCCCTTTCAGCCACTGCACTGCGTGCATCACATCCGCCTGATGCACCACCGCCCGTTTGTCCAGCCCGAGCGTTCTCAAATTCTCTTCAATAAGCTTCTTAAAATTAGTGTCCAGCTCAACAAAAGTTACGTGCGCCGCCCCGCGAGATAACGCCTCTATCCCCACCCCGCCGACGCCCGCGAACAGGTCCAGCATTTTAGCGTCGCCGATGCAGGGGGTCAAAATGTCAAAAAGCGACTTTTTGATACGAGACAGCATAGGCCGCACAGCAAATTCGCCCTTAGGCGTTTTGATGATGCGGCCGCGAAGTTCCCCCGCTATTATCCTGATCCCGTCGCTCATACATTTCCTTGATTTTCAGGCATAATTGTACATCTTTTAGGAAGGTGTTGTCAAAAACGCGAAACAAGAGGAACAGCTATTGAGGTGCTTGACATACAACAAAAGTTTGCGTATACTGTTATTGTCTTTTAAGGGTTACTTTGTTTCCAAATATAGTGACGAGTAAGTCCTTGTGCGTGGGGTTCCGTATGGTTCCTCGCAAATAACGCTCAAGGCTTTGTCATTTCTAAGCGAATAATGGGTTTTCTTCGACAACTTTTGTTCTAATAAGCTCGTAATAAGAATTGTCGTTCCATTGTCTCTTTCTAAAAATAGCCCAGCATGCAAAATCTACCACCTGTAAACATTTTTCCTCCGATGGCGTCTTTACCTCTATTTTGATGTGTTCGTTGTGGTTTAATTTAACCTGCCTTTCAAGATACTGTTTGAAATTCTCATTCAAGAACTTATTCGTTTCCCTTCTGGAAGCTACGAGCACAATATCACCGGAATTGCCTAACAATTTCTTTGAAAATACCCTGTCAAGAAGGATATTCACCACATAATTATAGAGCACTTGCTTTTCATCTTTCAGCTGCGTATAGACCTTATGCTTATTAAGATAAATCGAGATCACACTAACATCTTTGCCCGCTAACTCTTTTAAAACTCGCTGTCTTGTTTTTGGATGCTCCTTGTAACAATGCAGCACCCCTGAATGATGCCTTATCTGTTTTTTAGAGAACATTGCGAAGACTCTTTTAACAATCTTCTCAACAGGCCTTTTATCTTTAACAAAAAGAAATGTAATTACAAAACAATCAGACGTACCATCCTTGGAGAAATCAAACCCCAAGTCCCCGCTTTCATCCATGTATATATAACCCACAAACGCTCCCCGATCGAAGCCTTAACTTAAAAACTAAAGACCTTCCGTACTGTTCCCAATAGCGGGACAGATACGACAAGTAATTGTATCTATTATTCGAAGGGTTTTCAACTCTGATATTTTGCAAACAAAAAACCGCAGGCGGGGGGTTGCCCCGCAGTGCGGTTCTTGCTCTGTTTTCGGCAGTTATGGCCTGGACAGAATTAAAACAAGTTGAAGATGAACGTGGCCTGGCCGGGGTCGAAAACGGCGCCGTAGGCGTTCAGGGTTGGACCGTGCCTTGCGTGCACGATCTTTCCGAACAGGTCCAGGTGCCAGCCGTTGGGCATGTTGATGTTGAAGAGCAACGTGTCGCCAACAGGCAGGTCTTTCGGGCTTACGATACCCAGGCCGCCGTCGTTAATGTTGGTCACAAACCCCTCTGCTATTTTCTTTCGTAACGCCGCCGCCAGGATCATGACCGGGCTTACCAGCGGTTTTCTAAGCGCTTTTCTTCGATTTTCCATAATAACCACCAATGTCGCGCTCCCAAACGGAGCACAATGCCCGGAACGTCATTTCTTGTTTTGAGGTTTGTTCAGCTCGGTCATGCTTTGATTGAACACGTCCGGGTTCTGGTCCCGCATCATTTTAAGGTGCGCAACCATATTATCTTTGGTCATGGGCTCGTTGCCGCCCGCCATACCCATGTGCTCATGCTCTTCCATTTCTTCATTCTCTTTCATCATGGCGCCCATATGATGGCCCGGCATGCATTTGCCCATCACGCAGGCACCGCCGTCCCTGCCCATATACCACATGCACATGTGGCTCGCGGTCGCGCCGCCTACCAATGCCAACCCGGCGAACACGAACAGGATTATGGCCATGACCCTACCGAAGCCGGCAAGGCCTTTAGCCGTGTTTTCGTGGCTTGACGTCCACAACGCAAGATACCCCAGCGTAACCAGCACCACCATACCTACCAATGACATACATATTGGAATAATACACATACATTTCTCCTTTCTGCTTTGGTTAACAACAAATCATTACTGCTTACGTGCCGCCGGGAACCGGCTGCCTGCTTTTAACAGGCAGGCATACGCTGAAAAACCCGCGCCAAAAGCTATCATAAGGCAAAGGTCGCCGGCGCGCATGGGCCCGCGCACCAGCCTCTCAAGAATGAACAGAACGCTCGGCGACGACATATTTCCGTAATCAGAAAGAACGCCCCTGGTAGCCGATAACTGTTCTTCGCTCAAACCCAGTCCCGCCTTTACGGCATTGATAATTTTTTCCCCGCCGGGATGGATCGCCCAATGATCTATGTCTTTCATAGACAGGCCATTGCGCTCAAGCAGCCGGTGCACCAGGGCGGCAACCGGCCCGCCCGTTAAGCCGGGTAATTTCATGGACAGCTGGTTATGCAATTGTCCGCTGCGGTGCACAAAACGTATATGCTCACGAAATTCCGGCACCAGTAAAGATTCGTAATCCAGCACCGAAAGCCGTTCCGGTTCCGTCGTCCACACAGAGGCGGCCGCGCCGTCGCCGAAAATAGAGTTGGAGACCAGTAATCCCGGGTCTTCCCCCATCTGGAAAGCGGCCGAACTGATCTCAACGGAAACACTGACCACGGCGCCCTCAGCCGCCTGGGCAAGGGAACGGCTCATGAAGATGTTGGGCAGCGCCCCGCCGCAGCCGCTGCCGACCATATCGAACGTGCGGGCGGACGGTGAGATCCCGAGGTTTTCTGCGACGTAAGAGGAGATCCCCGGACAAATATATCCGGTGCAGGTATTGATGACCAGGGCTGAAACATCCTCGGGGGTGAGCCCCGCCCGTTTGAGCGCCGAGGCAGCCGCCCGTGTTGACAGCGCGACCGCGTGGCGCGTGAAGCGGCCTACCCGAACGTCCGGATCCTCATCAACGATCGTCTCAAGGCCGCCATCAACAGCCAGATATCTTTTTTTTATCCCGGGATGTGATAAAACTTTTTCCAGCACCTTCATGCCGCGGCTTGAAAGCCGCTTTTCATAATTCTTTTTAATAAAACCGAAAGCCTCGCGCTGGTTGATACTTAACTCCGGCAGGGCCACGGCAAGCGAAGCCATATTTGCCTGCACGGATGAAGCGGTGACATTTTTCACGTTGAAACCCCCGGTATTCGCCCTAGCAGCATGCGTAATTGGCCTGTATATTTCCACAACGGATAACGGATCCCCAGAAAGGAAGCTAGCTTCGACAACGCGGGGAGAAAAGGGATGTTGAAGGAATCCGGGTCGATAAAATTCTTATGCAGCAGCACCTGTCTGCGCAGGGCGGCTTCCAGCCAGGTCCTGTTCAAACCCGGCGAACAATACGACACCGGGTTAAGCATTTCTTCCGCCGGAACAGTGAGCACGCCTTCGCGCCGGGCTATCTTTTCCAGCACTGTCCCCGGGTATATCCGGATACCCGCGTTGAAGAAAACACTGTCGCTGCGGCGCACCTGCTCTCTGGCGAACGTGAATGTTTCCCGCACGCTTTCCGCGGTCTCGCCGGGGCCGCCCAGCATGAATATCCACATACAGGGCAGCGTATGCCTGCGCACGCACTGTGCCGCCTCCGTGATCTCTTTGACCGTATACGGTTTACCGAGGTTGCGCAGCACGGTATCAGAGGCGCTTTCCGCGGTTATACCGACCGAAGAAAAACCGGCGTCTGTCATGGCGGAAAGTAACGTATCATCCAAATGGTGCGGGCTCAGTTCCATGGTATGGAACCTGGCCCTGCCCTTGAAATGTTTTGAAAGAACGGCGCAGATTTCCAACGCGTGTTCGTACGGCGCATTAAAAACACTGTCCACAAAATCGACATCGGTGAACCCCTGGTCCAACAGACGCTCTACCGCGATGACCACGCTTTCCGGCGAGGCCAGCCGGTACTCTTTGCCCTCGCAAAGGCTGTACGTGCAATAGATACAGTTGAGCGGACAGCCGCGCTTGCTCTGCAACGGCGCCGGAACATTCGCTGCCCGGTAAGACCGTATATCTACCCAGCGCGCGAAATCAGGGGCTACACACTCAGTATAGGGTTTAAAAGCTACCGGAGCCAAACGCACGCTACCGCCGTCATTCCAGGCTAGACCGGGGATATTTCCCGGTCTGATATTGCATTCTATATTTTCCAGCAGCGCTATAAAGCTTTCCTCGCCGTTACCTGCAATAAGATAATCGGCTTTGGTGCTGCGTAGTAAAGGAAGAGGCATTACTCCGCACGCCGCCCCGCCTATCACTATTGAGGCCTGCGTGGCGCTCCGTATAAAGTTGATCATCGGCTCAAGTTCCTGCGTGTACACCACAGGATCGTACATATCATTGTTATCGATATTTCTCAGCGATATACCTGCTACATCGGGCTTCCACTTGCACGCGAACGCTAATGCCTCGGCAACGTCGCGCTCGAACATCAGGTCCAGGAACCGCACCTCGTGTCCCGCCCGCCTTGCCGCGTCTGCTATCATGCAGGCGCCGTAAGGCATCACCGGTACCGGTTTTTTGTTCCTGTTGGAGCTGATGATGAGAACGCGCATTTCAGGTCTTGACTTAAACGACCGCCGAAATACGCTCGCCGAGGCCTGATATCTTCATATATTTAACCAGCTCGTTTTGGGTTCTGTCGGACCGAAAATGTGCACCATCTCAGCCTTGCGCAATTTTTCGATAACGTTGTTATAATAGGACGCGGCCTGATCGCCTGCTTTTGATTCAACGAACTGCACATCTTCGTTTTTGTCATAGATCGAGGTGATCACGGCTTTCTCCTTATCGATCCAAACACCCATTTTTATGTTCATTTTTCCCCCGTACATGTACGGCTTACTGCCACATCGATTTTTTAGGCCGTCTGGGTTTACGCTCTACGACCGGTTCGCTGCAATTGACACATTTATTGCAGGCGCCTTCAATGGAAGCCAGGCTGCAATTGCTGCAGCTGGCGCTGACCTCCAGCTCCTCTACATTTGACCCGATATCCAAATCCTGCCTGTGCATATTGATCTGCATGTTAGTCTCCCCGGCAGTCCCGCTCAACGGGACTGGATCTCATTATTCCACCTGCTCCTCTTCGTCGGAACACACCTGCATGGGCTCACCGCAGCAGCTGACGCCGCACACGTCTTCGTTATCTCCGCAATCCTCTACGATAACCGTCATACCGCACTCCTCGCAGGAAAGTTTATCACCCTGCTCAGCGTGCTGTTTTTTACTTTTCGATTTTGTTGAGCTCTTCGCTTTTTTCATACTGTGCACCTCCGCTTTTTGCCGGCTCGGTTTTTTGATCCCGGGCCGCGAGTATCCTCGATACTTCCGCGATAATATCTTCCATTTTAAACGGTTTGTTGATGCATTTCTTCATGCCGCAGATCCTGGTTATCAGTGAATATTCATCCTGGGTGAAATACCCGGTCATGGCTATGATCGGTATGTTCTCCGTCTTAGGTGAACAATTCAGCTTGTCTGCCACCTGAAATCCGCTCACCTTATCCATCTTCAGATCCAGCAAAATGATATCCGGCATGATCCTGGGAGCCGCGGCGAGCGCCGTTTTACCGTCAGAAAATGGCCGTACCAGAAAACCGTTCGCTTCCAGCGCCTCAGTAAGCTCGCTCAGCAATACCTTATCATCATCAATGATCATCACTGTCTGCTTCATAGGCTCTCCATTGCTACTTTGTTAAGAATTCTATTTTCGAGATTATATCCAGGGGATTGAAAGGTTTCAGGACGCATTCATCGATCCCGAGGCCCTTCATAAAAGTCCGGTGCAGCCGCTCCGTGAAGATCCCGGTCATCGCGACGATCGGGATATTGGATGTGGAAGGAAAATGTTTCAGGTCATCCGCTATCTGGAAACCGCTTTTCCCGTTTATCTTCATATCCAGCAAGATCACGTCCGGCTTCTTTTCATCGGCGTCCTTAACGACCGTTTTCCCGCTGTTGCGGGTTATCGTATCGTAGCCGCACATCTGCATGGTGTTGTTGAGCTCTTCAAGGAACGTTTCATCATCATCAACGATCAAGATCCGCTTTTTTTTCATTTCTCCCCCCTGGGATGGATGTGCAACCAGATTCTAACTTAACCGTCGGCAGGAAAGCATCGGCTGGTTCTGTTTTTTCCTGACTATTCTCCGGTGTCCGACGCTCTGCCGACAATAATGCCCCCAGCCGTTGTTCATGGTCGGAGGCAAAAGGTACGCTTTTGTATATGAACCTCAGGATAACAGTTTTTTCGTTGTCTCCAGAACCTTCGTAATATCGTAGGGTTTGCCCATGACACTGTCGGCTTTTTTCAGGACCATTTCTTCATCGTCGTAGTCAGACGCCTGGCCGCTCAGTTCTTTGACCATGGGCCGGCCGGAAAGCACAATGACCTTGACGTTTATATTTTCATCACGGATAGACCTCAAGACCTCAAAACCGTTCATACCGGGTATCTTTATGTCCAGCAGCACCAGGTCAAAAGGCTCGCGGGTCAAAAGTTCCCTGCCCTCGATCCCGTCGTGAACAGTGCTTACATCATACCCTTCATCACGCAGTATCTCCGAGATCTCTTCGCACATTTCCACATCATCATCAATAATAAGCAGTTTCTTTTTGCTCATGTCGCTCTCTCCAATGGCAACGTAATAGTTACGGTCGTCCCCTTGCTTGGTTCACTGCCTATTCTTATATCCCCGTGGTGCAGGCTTATCATCTCTTTGCAAACCGTCAGGCCAAGACCCGTGCCTTTGGACTTTCTCGTAAAGAACGGCTCGAACAACCTGCCGATGTCCGCCCCGTCGATACCGGAACCGTTGTCGGTAATCGTCAGGATCATACAGCCGGCAGTATCGGTATGCGCTGAAACTTTGATAACTCCCTTGCCGGCTTCGACCGCCTGGCCCGCGTTATCAAGTATATTATTCAGCACTTCACGCAGCTGAAAATGATCGCCGTCCATGAACTGCTCCCGTATGGATTCGGCATCCTTGATGAAAAGAATATGTTTTTTCTCAAAACGTTCCCGGGCGATGTTTACGCATTCATCCAGAACGTCGTACAGTTTTATCTTTTCGTACTGGGGCGTTCTGATCCGGGAATAGCCCAACAGGTTGTTGATTATCTGATCGCCTTCCAGAATTTTCTTCTCGATGTTGCCTATGTGGCCGTCCAGCAGCGGATTATGGGCCTTGCGTTTGATGTTGTAGACCGCGGTCCGTATAACCCCGAGAGGGTTCCTTAATTCGTGCGCCACCGTCGCGGCCAGCGTGCCTATATCCGAAAGCCGCCGGGTGCGCTCCAGTTCCATCTGTGTTGAAACCAGTTCGCGCGTTTTGTCGGCGACCATTTTTTCGAAAGCATCCTTGTCCCTGCTCAAGGCAAGTTCATACACTTTCAGCCTGGTTATATCGCTGTCTGACTCGATGATCGTGGTCCGCCCGGCCCGGTCGCGGTTCAGCGCCCAGCAACTGGCGACCGTTATCTGGTGACCGTCTTTTCTCGTGTTCAACAGCTCGCCTTCCCAACGCTGGTCGCTTACCACATCGGACATAATGTCTTCAACAGGCCTGGGTGTCATCGTTTTCAGCAGCTCGAACGGTTTTTTACCGACGGCTTCCGACTTACTCCACCCATAGAGCAGCTCGGCGCCGCGTGTCCACTGGGTGATCCCGTCCGTATCATTCCAGACAATAATCTGAGCCTGTTCCAGCATCCTGGCCTGCTCCTGCAGGAGCGCGGCCTGTTGCTGGCATTGTTCTTCAGTCGTGGCAGAATCCTGGAGTGATAGTTCGTGGGCAGGCATGTTCTATTTTTTCTTTTTCCGTCCCGCTTTTTTCGCGACCGGGGCGCGCCTGGCAAGCCGCTTGATCTCAGGCTCGCGGTACTGCGTGGGTGTCAGGCCGGTGATCTTCTTGAATATCCTCATGAAAGATTCCGGGTTCATGAACCCAAGCTTGTCGGAGATATCGCTTATGGTATACCCCTTGACCGCCAGCAGCTCTTTTGCCTTATTGGTCTTAACCTTAAGACGGTAATCCATGAACCCTTCCCCGGCCACTTCGCTGAAAACCCGGCTCAGATATTTAGGGCTGAAGCCGACGGTTTTCGCCGCATCTTCCAGGGACACCCGTTTAAGGCAATTTCTTTCTATGAACCGTTTAACCCGGTCGATCTTCTGATTTACGTCGGCAGCGCCCGTATCGTCGCTCTTGTATTTTTTCGCCTCCAGCAGCTTCGCCACGACGGCTTTAAGTTTTTCAATATCGATCGGTTTTTCCAGGTACTCATCCGCCTGGCCCCTCAACGATTCGACGGCAGTATCGGTTGAACTGAATCCCGTCAACATTATAACGATCGGCGCCGACTCTTTTTTCTTGATTATCTTCAGCACTTCCGTTCCCGCGAGACCCGGCATCCGTATGTCCAGTATCATCAGGTCTATTTCGTTAGGCTTGTTCAAAATGCTGAGCGCCTCCTGACCGTTCTTAGCCTCTATCACGTCATATTCTTCTAAACAGCACTTCATTTCTTCCCGAGAAACCTGGTCATCATCTACTAATAGTATCTTGTCTGGCACAATACCCTCCCGTAATTATCGCACAACTCAAATTATTAAATTAGCGGCTGATGTTTACATGATATACAATTCATTTAATGAGCGAAATATCAATAATCCGTTTTCGGCTGACTTCATTCACTTTTAAGCAGGTGTTTTTGATCTTTCGGCTGTCTGACGGGCAGTGTGACAATGAACGTGGTCCCTTTATGAGGCTCGCTGCGAAGTTCTATCGCACCGTGATGGCTCTCGATAATATCCTTACAGACGGCAAGACCGAGTCCGGTGCCTTTGGATTTTGTCGTGTAGAACGGCTCGTAAACTTTGTCGATATTTTCCGGTTCTATTCCCACGCCTGTGTCGGAGATAGAGATGATGTACGACGGTCCCATTATGCCGGCAGCGACAGAAACCGTCCCCTTCTGGTCCGGCAGGGACTGGAAAGCGTTGTCAATAATATTAGAGAGCATGATACGCAGCTGCACCGGATCGGCCTCGATAGTATCATGCGAACCGACACCGACGTCTTTTTTTAATACCGTTTGGTGCGACTGGTATTTCCCATGGACATTGGCGATGCATTCCTCCAGCAGAGTATTGAGAACAACATTTTCGAAGTTATCCGTCCTGGTATGGGCGAAACTGAGAAGGTTTTGAATGATAGTATCGCCCTCATTGATCTTTTTATTGATATTGTTCAGGTGAGGTATAAGCGAGGGGTCGTTCGTTTTTCTCTGCAGGTTATACGCCGCCAGCTTGATAGCCGCGAGTGGATTGCGCAACTCGTGTGAAATGGTCGAAGCCAGGCGGCCGACATCAGCCATCCTTCGGGAACGCTCCAGCTCTGCGCTTGCTTTAAGCAGCTGACAGGTCCTTTGTTCCACGATATTTTCCAGGTCATCGGTAAGATCTTTAAGCGCGGTTGCCCGTTCGTCGGCGATGCGGCTTGCCTCTATCAGCTTAATTGTTTCATATTTTCTTTCGATGGCATATCTGATACTGCGGCTTATCAAATTCGCGGTGACCTGGCCCTTTACCAGATAATCGGCGGCACCTTTTTGCAGGGCCTGGATACCCAGGGTCTCATCGCTGTTACCTGTCAGAACGATTATCGGAACGGCGGCGTTGACGACCGCAAGCGTCTCTATACCGGCGAGACCCGAGCTGTCCGGCAAATTCAAGTCCGAGATAACGACATCGAACTGGCCCGCCGCAAGCTCCGCCATTCCCCCGCCGAGAGTTTCGCAGACCGTAAGTTTGAAACCGATTTCAGAACGGACGTTAAGCAATTCAGCCACAAGCCGTGCGTCGTCAGCATTATCTTCTATCAATAGCACTCTCATATTGTTCATCGTCTCCAGGAAAACCGGTGATCTTTCGATCGATATTATAGCTGAGACGATGTTCTCTCATGATGGGCTGACTCCATCGATAACTGTCTTTTATCCACTTTGTATTCAGAAAACCAGGCGACAAAGCCATTATATGAGGGAATCAGCGCATTAACAGAGTTTACGATATGTATTATATTAAAAAAATCGCTGCCTCGACAGAGGTGCCACGGAGGACACTCTATTGTCTATTACTATACCGCCGGAACAGCTGATGCAGGTGATAACATTCCTTATCGCCGTCCTTACCCTGGACGTTATGGAAAGACGCCGGCCCGGGCTGCCGGTAGTGAGAGAACAAGACTTGCAATTGAACCTGCTCGCGCTGTTCGTTGTGATAACGGCCGGGGAATCGGCGCGGGTGGTAAGCTTCAACGTTCTGCGGGCTCTGGTTCCCCCATTTTTCACGAACCAGGAATTTCTTTCCGGGATCGCACCGGTCTTCAAAATTATTTCAGCCATTATCCTTACAGACCTTTCGCTCTACTGGGTCCACAGGGCAATGCATAAAAAACTACTTTGGAGAACGCATGCCTTTCACCACTCTATCGGCCAGATATGGTGGCTGTCCGGATCGCGCACCAGCCTGACACATTTATTCCTGTTCTCCCTGCCGCAGATATTCATAGGCTATTTCCTGTTAAAGCTGTCGCCGCTTGAGACCGGCGCCGCGTTCTCTTTCGGCGTCGTGATCAATCTGTGGATACACACCAACATACATGTCTCTCTGGGACCCGTTGAAAAACTATTCATAACACCTGATTACCACCGGATCCATCACGGCGCCAGGGGCATGGCAGGCAGGAACCTCGGTTTTATATTTACCGTCTGGGACAGAATGTTCGGCACCTATACGCCGAAACAGGCGGCGGAAGGCGTACCGGTCTTTGCGGTATCCGTTAAGGGCCAGCTGTTGAAAATGCTCATAGGCGTGTAAAGACACTACTTGTTGAAAAAATCCTTCTTGGAACAACGGTCGGTTTCAAATTGGAGAGTTGCGTGTGAGATGCCATATTTATTTTTGAGGAGTTCCTCGATCTTCTGGGAGACCAGGCAGGACCTGGAAAGAAGACAGTCATCCATATCTATATGGGCTTCGAAATAAATGGTTTCTTCGTTGGCCATCCAGGTATGCACGTGGTGAATGTTCTTTACCTCCGGCAGAGCCTCGATATCCCGCCGCATCATGGTATAATCAAGGTCGGCGGAAGACTGCATCAGGATCCGTACGGAGTTTCTTACGATGCCCCAGCTTTCCTTTATGATATATACCGCGATCAAAACAGTGACCAGCGGGTCAACCCAGAAAACCTGCCAGAGCCGTATCGCGATACCGCCGCACAGAACGCCGACGGAAGAGACCGTATCGCCAAGCAGGTGCAGATAGCTGGAACGTACGTTCATATTGCCGTGCGCGCCTTGTTCCAGTAACAGCATGGAAACGAAGTTAGCCGTCAAACCGAAAAGCGCCGCGCCTATCATAAGGCCGCTGTGTATGGTTTCCGGAGCGCGAAAACGCTTCACCGCCTCAAAAACAAGGAACAGAGATATCGCGACCAGCACCGAAGCGTTAACGAACGCGGCTATGATCTCGGCCCGTTTGTAACCGTACGTCCGTCGGGCGTCCTGCTCTTTTCCCGCTATCTTCCAGGCGAAATAACTGAACAGTATTGAGACGGTATCGCCCAGGTTGTGCACTGCATCCGAAAGCAGTGCGAGGCTGCCTGACATGATGCCGGCCGCGGCTTCCACCAGCGTTATAAAGCCGTTAAGCAATGTAACGCCAAAGTATTTTGAAGCGGACAACCCGCCTTCCTTATGATCGTGAGACACAAAATTTTCCATAGTCTTATTGTATATAATTGAATTAGTGTTTGTATAGAGATATAATGACACATACTTTGACAAGGAGGCACATCATGGGCGACTTTACCATCGGCGAGAAAAATCAGACAGAGTTATTTAAAATAGCACGGGATTCTATAGCCGCATATTTGAAGACAGGCGCGCTGCCGAACGTTACAACAACGGAAAAAGAACTACTGCAGCCCGCCGCCGTTTTCGTTACGCTTACCAAAGACAACTGCCTGCGAGGCTGCATCGGCACGACCGCCGCGCAGCTGCCGCTGTACCAGGCAGTCAGCCAGCTTGCTATCGCCGCCGCTGTGGAAGACAACCGGTTCAAGCCTGTGACCGCCGGCGAGCTGAAGGATATAAAAATAGAAATATCAGTGCTTTCCCCCCTTACCAGGATCAAGAACGCGGATGAGATCGAACCGGAACATCATGGGGTGGTAGTACGGAAAGGTCTATTGCAGCGGCTTATTCCTGCCGCAGGTATGGGAACAGCTGCCGACAAAGAAATGTTTTATGGACGAACTCTGCTGCCAGAAAGCAGGTCTATCGCAGGATGCCTGGCAGGACAAGGGGACGGAGCTGTACACATTCACGGTTTTCGCGTTCAAGGAATAAGTCTTATTTGAACAGTCCCTTCAACTGTTCGCCGGCTTTTTTCCTCAGCTCTTCTTCCTGTTTCTTTGTCTCGGTATCGGCCCGGTTTTGCAGCGCGTTTTTATTTGCACCTTCCAGAGATGAAAGCTCACCTGATTTATCCTGCAGTTTTTTTTGTTTGTCGGTAAAGATAGAGCCAAGAGCGCTCTTTTTTGAAGCAAGGTCGCCGAGAACCGCCTGTTGTTTAGCGTTGGTCAGCGCGTCTATCTGGCCCCGTACTTTTTGCTGGGCGTCTTTTACCTGGCCGCCAAAAACCTTTGCCAGGCGGCCGGATAGCGCACTATCGATGTCGGAAGAGACCGCCATTTTGATATTATCCGCGGTACCCGTTAAACGGCCCTGCACGTTGAGAGTGCTTATGCCGGCCCAAAGCGCTGTTACCAGGGAAGCCGTTGCGGGGTTGCCGGCCGCAGCGGTTGGCGCGCCGAGGCCCGATACAGACAGATCGACGGTCGCATCGATAGTATCGCCCGTCATTTTAAACCGGGTGACTACTTTTCCGGAGCCTCGCCCAAAATCCGGCAGGTACTCGCTTTGCGGTAGAGACATTTCTTTTGCGGTGATACCAGCATATGTTATATCTGCCTGTTCGGATGGGGTCTCACCGGTGTGATCGATCACAACATTCGCCTGAAGGATCTTGAGGCCCTGCGTACCATAGATCACTGCTTTTGTCGGGATCCCGGCCAGCACCGGATCCGAGGTAACGGTGGTGATCTCGCCTTTGAAATCCATCGGCGTGCCCTCTTTGCCGGGACCGCCTGTCGTGCCGGTGAGCCGTATGACGCGGATCAGCAGGCCGGGCAGTTGGTGTTCCACGGGGAAGCTGACGTCACGCCCTCTCAGACGCGTCTGCACATGCCGCTGCTCCGTTTTTGCACGCGAAGGCATTGTGTTGCGTGACAGTTCAATATAGTGCAGGAGCGTTTCAATACGTCCTACCCACATGGGGCCGAACAACGACTGCGATATCGCGCCGAATGAGGCCGAGGGCAGCTTTAATTTATCCATCAGGGCGCGGTAATCGGCATCTTTAGATTCCTGGATCTTTTGCAGCAACTGTTTTTCATCACCGATATCGGTCTGCGCTTTGGCCTGAAGGCTTTGCAACTCTTTGATATTTTCGCTTATCTTTGTTTTGGCGGCATTGGCGGCGTCAAGCTTTGGCTGCAGTGCCTTCAGATCTTCCAGGGAATTGATCTTTGCCTTCGACAGCGCGTTTATCGTGTCCTGCGCCTGCTGAATGGTTTTGCCGGTATCCGTCAGAGAACTCGCCTGTACGGCATACCGGGCATATTTTTCCCCGATCTCTTTGTGCATAGTATCGATCGCTTTAAGCGAAGAGAGATCCGAGGCGTCGACCGCCTTGCCTGTTGCAAGAGAACCAAGCTGCTGAATGTTTTTGTAGGACTCGACGGCCGGCAGCTGATGGAATTCTTCCGTGCCTTTGGCAGAGACTTTGCCCATCAATTTTCCCATAATGCCTTTGCCGGTGGATCTTTTTATCAGTTTTGCGTATTTCCTTTCTTTGCGCGGCGGCAATACGCCTGATGAAGCACGTTTCGTGCCCCAGGCGATGCCGTCCACCGACATCTCATTGATAATGACCTTTTTTGTCAGCAGCGGCAGCGGGCTGACGGAAAAATGGATCGATGAGCTTTGGAACAGATTTTTCATCGGTTCCTTGCGGTTTGCTACCGCCAGCTCCGAGACGGTGATAGACATATCCCTGAAACGGGTTTTGACGGAACTGATCTCTACCTTTGCCCCGAATATCATTTGCGCGGACGAGATCATTATCTTCCGGATCATTGCATCCATAAAGAAAACGCAAAATATGAGAACGAGAGCTACCAGAATAACTGTTGGGATAAAATATTTCCAGCGCATGTGTACCTTCCAGAGCTATTTCTTTTTTTTGTAGATCGAATAAGCCGTATTCGTGATATTGAATAGCTGCATTATTTTCCACCGGGCGACCTTATCGCTTAAATGTGTGCGGTAATAACGGACGAACCACCGCGTGAACATAATAACCGGAACGAACAGCAGCAACGATATGATAAAATTGCCGAGTACCACGGTATTATAAAAACGCGTAAATGGGACGATCGGCATGTTGAAGAGTTTCACCCACAGCGGCTGCAGCAGGGGAATGCCCGTTAGCAGGTAGTAACCGATCCAGTCGGCGATGGGATCGGTCGTCAATCCGACAAGACCAAAGACGGTCGTCGCAAGCGCCGCCGCTCCGAGATCGACGTTAACCAGCAAAATGATAACGGTGAAAATGTATTTATGCAGACAGGAAAAAGGCGCAAAACCCACGACAGCCCCCAAGGCGGCGCCCCAGGCTATCTGGGAAGGCGAAACCTCCGATTGCAAGACGGATAAAAGACTTTTAAGCATGTTAAGCCAGATCATATGTACCCCTCTATCACTTTCACGCGGGCACAGCCGCCGTTAACGCGCTGATAGCCGCTGCAACGATAAAATCACGTTTGGTCAGGCCTCCGGCGTCGTGACTGGAAAGCTCAATACGTAACTTACGGTAATTTGTCAGGTGCAGGTCGGGATGATGGTCTTCCCGTTGCGCGATCTGAGCGATCTGATCTATCAAAGCGACGGCGGCAATGAAATCCTTCATAGCATACTCGCGCGTGAGCGTAGTTTTATCGTTGTTTAATTTCCAATCCGGCATATCCTTAAGCAATTCCCGCGCCTCATCGGCGCTTAATAATTTTTCCATACCGCCTCCTGTTACCCTTATCTGCTTACCAGCGAAAGAAATTCGTGTCTGGTCGTCGCATTATCGCGAAAGGTCCCCAGTACCGACGAGGTTACCAGCCTTGAATTTTGCTTTTGCGGGCCCCTCATCATCATGCACAAGTGCTGCGCTTCTATCATGACACCAACGCCATCGGCTTTAAGCTCATTTTGTATCGCGTACGATATCTCTTCGGTCAATCGTTCCTGTATTTGCAGCCGGCGTGCGAACACATCCACCAGCCTCGCGATCTTGCTGTAACCGGGAACCCGGTCTTTACAGATATATCCGACGTGGCAGCGGCCGAAAAACGGCAGTATGTGATGTTCGCACAGACTGTAAAGTTCAATATCCTTGATCACGACCATGCTGTCGGTTTTCTGCGTGAATATGGCCTTTTTGAGCACGACACCTGCGTCCAACCGGTAGCCGGACGTCAGAAAAGATAACGAGGCGGCCACCCGTGACGGTGTTTTTTTCAGTCCTTCCCTCTCGGGATCTTCACCCAGTTCTACCAACAGCTGCCGCACTAACCCTTCGATTTTTGTGGGATCCGGTTCCATTTTTGTATTTTCTCCCGCAGAGATTCAGTGTATTTCGCTAATGGGTGCAGGACGCCGTTCAATTCGGCAATGCCTGCGGCAAGATAGGGACGCCGCCGAATATCCGGATCAGGCAGAGTGAGTTCCCTTGATCGCAGCCGTAACCCTCCGTAGGCCAACAGATCCAGATCGATGGTTCGCGAACGGAATTTATCTTTTGTTCTCTTACGACCTAAACGTTTTTCGGTCGCCCGCAGCACTTCATATTTTAGCTCTTTCGGCGGCAGTTCCGTTTCCACCGCTATGACACCGTTATAATAATCTTTTTGCCGTTTTCCCGCTTCCGCCTTAGTGCGGTAAAAAGTAGAGATACCGGTGATCATCAAACGCGCTGAAAGCAACTGAACTGCTGCGGCAACGTTCCGTTCAGGTTCAATATTAGAGCCAACACCGATATATGCCTTAGTCACCGCAGGTCCTGCCTGCGCCGGGTTATTTCTACCGCCACGCTTCGAGCGAAGCGCAGCGCCCCCGGTTTTTCCGCTCTTACCGTTATTTTTTCGATCCTCGATTCTTTCATACAGAGCGCGGCGATAGCTTCAGTCAGGGACTCCAGCAACCGGTAACGGGAAGCTTCCCCCAGACGCAGTATCTTTTTTTTCAAGGTCCGGTAATCAAGGGCGTCTGCGAGCCGGTCGGTCTTGGCAGCCGCACGGGTATCCGTGCCGATCGACAGATCTACGACCACATCCTGTTTGTCTCTGCGCTCTTCTTTGCTCACGCCGATGATACACCGGATGAGCAGACCGTTGATCAAGATCCGATCCATGGCATCTTTCCCGTTCAATCCGTTCTCAAGTGGCGACCGCCGTCAACAAATAAGACCTGGCCGGTCATAAAATCGTTTCTCAACAGGTACAAGACTGCCGCTGTTATGTCATCCGGCCCGCCGTGACGTTGTAACGGCACGGTCCCGGCAAGCCCATCCAGATACGCTTCATCCTTCCCGGCCGGCGGCAGGATAAGGCCGGGTGCTATCGCATTTACGGAAACCCGCGGAGCATATTTCAGGGCGGCCATCATGGTAAGCAGCGATAGCTGCTGTTTACTGAGAATATATGAAATGTGAGGCCAGTCATAGCCTGCGATCTTCGAATCGAGTATGTTGATCACATGCCCGCCCTCGGGGGCGCGGTGCGCGAACGCGCGCATCAGCTCGAACGGGACCCAGGCATTAACTTCCAGGTGGCGCACTACCTGTGAGAGATCGATTTCATCAAGGGTATCTCCGCTGAAGATAGAAGCGTTGTTGATCACGATGTCCAGCTGTCCCGTAAGCTCGACCGTACGCGCCACAAGGGTCTTGTATTCCTGCGGGTTAAGAAAATCAGCTTTAACGGTCCATGCAGAGACCGGGTAGGCAGCAAGCAACGCCATCACTTCGTCGGTCTCTCCGCTTTGCTCCGGGTAATGGACAGCCACATTGACACCGGCTTTCGCAAGCGCAAGAGAGATCGCCTGGCCTATCCTTTTTGAGCCGCCGGTCACCAGAGCCGTTTTGCCGGTGAGATCCCGCATTACATTTTACCGGCCGGTTCCTGCACTTCCCGTATCGCTCCGCGCAGCTTATCACCGCGCACCGGCTCTGCCTTAAAGATCAGTTCGCGCGCGGCATCAACTTTATTCCATACGTTGCACAACATCACACCCCGGATCCTATCGTCCCGCAGATAATAGATAACACCCTTGCGATCCTTTTCCTGCCAATCCGCCACGGTATCCAAAGTGGCATCCACATCGCCGACCGCTTCATAGCCGAATTCGAAGAGATCAGAAAAGAAGTAGGGTAGATACTCGAATGGTTTGCCGGCCCCGCCATATTCCTGCCGGCGTGCCTACCCTGGCTGAGGGCATTATCCCAATGCTCAAAACGGATCGATCTTTTCAACGCTTTGCAGGGAAAGTTAGCGTTATCCCCCGCCGCGTAGATATCGGGCTCGGAAGTTCGCAGATATTCGTCAACTATAACGCCGTTGAAGGTCTTCACGTGCGCGGTCAACGCAAGGTCCACCTCCGGTGCGATGCCGACGCCTACTATCAGCATATCGGACCGGATGTTTTTTCCGCCTTCCGTCCTGACCATATAGCCCCCGTCCACAAGAGAAAAAGAAATTGGTTTATCGCCGCTGAGCATCTCAACACCTTTTTCGACAAAATGCGCGCCGATCGCCCTGCCGAGCCCCTCAGGGAAAACCCTGGCGCAGGGGTAAAGCTCGGGGAATATCATGGTCACTTTAACGGCATTGACCGCAAGAGCGGCGCTGAGTTCCGAACCGATAAAGCCACCGCCGATCACCGTGGCTGTTACGCCATCCCGAACAGAGCTTCTGATACGTTCATAATCGTCCAGATTTCTGTAATAGCAGACACCGTTAAGATTACCGCCCTGTATGCGCAGTTTTCGGGGCCGCCCTCCGGTCGCCAGCAGTAATTTTGTATATTGATACGTTCTTCCGGAATTATCGGTGACGGTTTTTCGGTTGGGGTCCACTCTCATCGCGCGTACGCCGGGCGTGAGGGTAACTCCGTTATCTTTGTAGTAGGCAGTATCGTGTATGAATACCTGATCTTCGCTCATTTTCCCGAACCAAAGCTTTTTCGTCAAAGGAGGCCGCTCATAGGGCAGATGCTTTTCCTCGCCCATCAGCAGGATCGGTCCGTTCTTGTCTATCTCACGTATCCCTTCCACCGCCGAGGCTCCAGCCTGACCGCCGCCGATGATGATATATTTATAGTTATCCGTTGTCATAAGAATTCTCCTGAAGACCATGTATGTTTCTCTGATACTACCACTTAGCCATTCGTCATTGAATAGCCGGAGTCCCCATAATACGCTCTTTATTCGTCAACAACGGAAGTCCATTGATACCTGTCTAACCATTTGTTACAATAGACAAAATACGCTATTGGTCCCCGGCCGGACCGCAAAAGGATAATGCATGAAAAGGTATGTGCCCGTCGCGTTGCTGCTGGCGGTGCTCCTGGCGATGAAACTGTTCCATTTTTCCGCCGATGCTTCCCCGCGCGTAACCTGGAGCAGGTCGCTGTACTCCGACGAAAGCAGTTACGCCCAAAACGCGAGAAGTAAAATTCTCTACGGGACCTGGAACACCGACACATTATTTTTCACTGTCGTGAGCCCGGTAATGACCGTTACCCATTATACGGCCATGAAGCTGCTCGGTGTCAGTTACAGAAGCATCCGGCTGATAGCGCTGGCATGCTTCTTTGTGACCTTATTGTTCCTGTTCGCGGTGGTCAAGCACGCAGGCAATGATTTTAGTCTGGCATTCCTGACCATGGGAATGGTCGGTTTTGATTTTTCTTATTTTTTTTACACCCGCCACATACTTTTGGAAGTGCCGGTCATATTGTTTCTGGTGTTAACACTCTATTTTCTTGAAAAAATGACACCAAGGAACGCTTTACTGGCCGGCATGTTCACAGCCGCTGCCTATATGACCAAGCCCACGTACATTGTTCAGGCGGCCGTATGCATTTTGACGCTGGTAACCGGGCCTGATGAAAAGAAGAATAAGACCACGCTGGTTAAAGCATATCTCGTCGGGTTATTTGCTGCACTGGTCGTGTACGCCGCAGTATTCCTGATTCCCATGTACGACACGATCCAACACCTCGCCAAAGACCATTTGTCCGCGTTTTATGAGCCGCCTGCCACTATGGCCGACAGGATCAACCGCTTGCGACAGGTTTTTGACACCGAGTTCCTTCGATTGATGCCGGTGACTTTTTTGCTGTCGTTCCTTGCGCTGCTCTCCATCATACGGGACCTGTTCACAGGCAAATGGAAAAAACTGAGTTTTATTGAACGATTCTCATTTCTATGGATCGTGATCGGGTTCGCTTTTCTAACCCCCTGGAATTACCGTCCATCACGATATTACCTGCATCTGGTGATACCCATGAGCATCCTTGCAGCCGGTATCCTGCGGCAATTGTTCCAAGGCAAAACACCAGAACCGCTTAAGCTGTCCTCCCGCTGGTATACGTTCTTCCAGCTGGGTGTTATCTATTATGTGACGGATGAACTCATACGTTTTTATATGCCGAGCGGTTATTTTTTCAATTCACTGCCCCACCAGATAGGGCTGGAGGTTTTTCAGGTATCCGTAGTAGGCTGCAGCTACCTGGTGATGCGGGCCCTCTCAAACGATGGTATTACCGGCAGATCCGTCGCGATCTCTCTACTGGCGCTTATGCTGCTTTTTGACGTAGTGCCGTATGCCCAATGGGCGAAGCACCCGCACTATACGCTGTTCTCCGTTTCCCGGGATCTTGCCGCGACCGTACCCAAAGGTTCAGTGATCGCGGGCCCCTGGGCCCCGTCTTTATGTTTTGAGCACGATCTTAAGCCGATAGCGGTCATGCCGGAAACCATCAATGACCCAAAGGATTACTTCGAAAAATACGGCATAGAATTCCTGCTGCTTGAAGACGACAAAGATGAACTGGGGATGATGGAAAAGAAATTCCCCGAGGTTATGAACAGGGCAATTCTCGTCAAAGAATTTTCGATCAGGAACGAGCGGTTACTTCTTTACAAACTAAAATGATTATAGATTTTCACACCCACTTTTTCCCAGACGAGATCGCGCAATCCAGCGTCGATAAGCTGCACCGGATAAGCGGCATTGCCTATTATGGCAGCGGCACCAGAGGAAGTCTTCTGGAGTTCATGAAAAAAGACGGTGTCGATATTTCCGTGAACCAGCCTGTCGCCACAAAACCCGAACAGGTACGAAGCATCAATAAAAAGATGATCGAACTTAATTCGGCGTCAGGGCCGATCATTTGTTTTGGGTCCATGCACCCTCAGTTCAAAGACTTCAAGAATGAAATAGCTATTCTCAAAGCCGCCGGTATCAAGGGCATAAAAATGCACCCCGAATACCAGCAGTTTGACCCGGCGGATAAAAACGTTCTTGGTATCTACAAGGCCTGTGCCGAGAACGGTTTGACCGTTCTTTTCCACGCAGGAGTTGACCTCGGCTTTGAAACCGTGCATTGCACGCCGGAAGGGATACTGCAGGTTCTGGCGATCAAGGATATAAAAGTTGTGCTGGGTCACATGGGGGCATACAAAATGTGGGACGAGGTTGAAAAACATCTGGTCGGAAAAGAGGTTTACCTGGACCTGGCCTACTGTAACGAAATGGACAACATGCAGCTAAAAAGGATCATCGCCAACCACGGTTCCGACAAAGTACTTTTTGCCTCGGATTTCCCGTGGGAAAGGGCTCGCAAGATGAGAGAGAAGGTGGACTCACTGGGATTGAACACAGAAGATAAAAATAACATTTACTACAAAAACGCTTCAAAATTATTAGGGCTTACGGTTTAAACTCCCGGGTCAAATTGTTTCCAGATCGCGAGAACCCACGATACCAATATCGTTTTTCCCAAGCGTCTCGATTGCCTTATCGGTGTCCTCAAAACGAAATACCATCAAAGCCTTGTCGCGTGACCTCTCCACAAAACCATACATATATTCAATATTGATCTTATGGTCATTAAGGATCTTCAGTACGTTAGCAAGCCCGCCGGGAGCATCCGCAACTTCAACCGCGACAATGTCCGTGATGTTCGCCACAAATGAATTGGCTTTAAGCACGTGCGTTGCTTCCTCGCTTTTATCAACTACCAGCCGTACGATACCGAACTCCGGGCTCTCGGCGATCGTCAGCGCCTTAATATTAATGTTGTTTTTTCCCAGCAGCTCGCACAACTCCAACAACCTGCCGGAACGGTTTTCAAGAAATACAGAAAGCTGTTTGATCTTCATTCGCGATCTCCTTTAACCGTGGCTCTACAATTTTCTTTTATCGATCACCCGTTTGGCTTTGCCTTCGCTGCGTTCGATCGTTTTAGGCTCAACCAGCCGTATCTTAGCGGAAATGCCGAGCGTTGACGATATCTCGGTGTGTATGCGTTCTTCAAGGTTTTGAAGCTTGGACATCTCATCTGAAAATATCTTATCTTCCACCTCTACCAAAACTTCCAGCTCGTCCATCTCCCTTTCTTTTCTGTCGACGATAAGCTGGTAGTGGGGCTTCGTGCCTTCTATCTGCAGCAGGATGTGTTCGATCTGCGATGGAAAGACGTTTATCCCCCGTACTATTATCATATCGTCGGTCCTGCCGCGAACCTTGCTTATGCGGGGCGTGGTGCGGCCGCATTTGCACTTCTCGTAGTCGATGCTGACGATATCCCGCGTCTTGTAGCGGATAAGCGGCTGGCCATCTTTCGTAAGCGTTGTTATCACCAGTTCCCCCGGCTCACCCGGCCGCGCGTCAAGCCCTGTTTTGGGGTCTATGATTTCAGGGTAGAAAACATCGCTTTGTATGTGCAGGCCGCATTTAAGGGAACATTCATGCGCTACTCCGGGGCCGGTTATCTCGGACAAGCCGTACACGTCATGGGCGGCGATATTCCAGGTTTTTTCGATCTCGCCGCGCATGGCATCCGTCCAGGGCTCCGCGCCGAAGCTTCCCAGTTCCCAGCTGGAGTTTCTCGGGTCAAGGCCCATCTCGGCGGCTTCTTCCGCGAGATACAGGCAGTAGCTGGGCGTGCAGGCGATTATCCTCGGCTTAAAATCCGTCATAAGCTTCAACTGCCGTTTCGACTGGCCGGACGAGCACGGGATAATAGTCAGGCCGAGTTTCATGGAGCCGTAGTGAAAACCAAGCCCGCCGGTAAAAAGGCCGTACCCGTACGCGATCTGGATCATGTCGCCGGGAACGGCACCCATGCACGCCAGAGAGCGCGCCATAACCTCGCCCCAAAGATCTATGTCGTTCTTTGAGTAGCCCACTACGGTCATGTTCCCGGTGGTACCGCTTGAAACATGTACCTCGGCGATATTTTTAAGCGGCGTCGCAAGAAGGCCGAACGGATAGGAATCCCGGAGGTCATCCTTGACCGTAAAAGGAAGCCTCTTTATGTCATCTATTGAAGTGATCTTTTCAGGTGCTATGCCGAGTTCTTTAAATTTATTTTTATAAAAAGGGGAATTTTTATCAACATACGCGACAAGTTTGGAAAGCCTTTGGGACTGGATCTTTTTCATCTCATGCGCAGGCAAACACTCCATGCTTTCATTAAAGATCATAGTCTAATCCTTTCCAACAATATTCTTAGCACTTAAGAAGGCGCCCAAATTCTCTTGAAGGTTCTTTTTTGCCAAAAGCTGTTCAAAGGCCTTTTCCCAGCTTGCGTCAGTGAGAGTTAAAAAACAAGAAAGGATGCCAAGCATTGCGCTGCTGACATATTTGTTCTCTGGAACGGAGGCCCGCGCTTTCTCAAAATAGCCGAACAGGTCTTTGCCGCCGTCTTTGATCAGATGCTTTGTTCTCTCATGTTCGCCTTTATCAAGGCACACAAGTATGTCCGTCATGCCGTACGGTATCAACGGCGAAAATATCCGTTCGCCGAACCGTATATGCGATTCAACAGAGCCGCCCCTTTGCGCCATACCGTGCACTTCTGACTTTTTAACGTGATAACCGTCTATCACAGCCGCGCGGCACACTATCTCGGCCATAGTGAGTATGCCCTGCCCGCCTGTGCCGCATATAAGTATGTTCGTGGTATCTTTGGTCTGTTTCATTTTTTCAATTCCAGAGCACCGAATTTACAAACGGTGACACAGCAACCGCAACCGGTGCAAAGGTTCGGGTCTATGCTTATAGATCCATCCTCTTTCTTATACAACGCTGGACAGTCTATATCCAGGCACCTGCCGCATTTGGTGCATTTATCATTATTAACAACAGGCGGGGTTTCCTTTTTACGGTGCAGGATCCTGCAGGGATAACGCGCAATAATGACCGAAAGCCCGTCAAGCGCCGCTGCTTCCTTGATAGTTTTGTCGAGCATAGCCGGATCGAATGGGTCAACTACAACGACTTTATCCGCGCCGGTCGCCTCGCATATGCCCTCAATGGAAAGCTGCCTGGTTTTTTCACCCTTCGCGTTCATGCCCGCAGCAGGGTGCGGCTGTGAACCCGTCATAGCCGTTGTGCCGTTATCCAGTATAACTATAAAACCTTTAGCCTTATTATAAACCGCGTTTATCAGCCCGGGAATACCTGAGTGAATGAAGGTCGAATCACCGATAACAGCACAGATACCTTTTCCGAGAGAACGGTAAAAACCTTCGAACAATGTTATAGAGCTGCCCATGCAAAGGCAGGTATCCAGCGTTGAGAGCGGCTTTAGAGCACCAAGTGTGTAACAACCTATATCTCCGGTCGCTATCACCTTGTTCTTCTTTAACGCGACAAAAACCGGCCTGTGCATGCAGCCCGGGCACAACACCGGCTTTCTGGAAGAATTCGGTTTGAAGGTTTTCGGCTTTCCTTCAACAATCAAAGGAATGTCCTCCGGCCTGAACTCCCCTATTTTCCAGCTCGGGTGCTTGGAGGCAACTGTTACACCGATAGATCTTACGTGATCTTCAATGAACGGTTCAAGTTCTTCGACAATGACGACACGTTTTACCTGTTTCGCAAAATCAGAGATCATATCATCGGGGAAAGGATACGTGAAGCCAAGTTTCAGCACGCTGGCATTCGGGAAGGCCTCACGGACGTACAGGTATGAAACACTATCGGTTATAAAGCCGATATCGGTGTCGCGAATTTCGAGCCTGTTCAAGGGCGTTCTTTCGGAGTATTTTTTTAATTCAACGAGTTTTTTTTCCAGCTCCACATGGCGGGCGAAGGCATTGCCCGGGACCATGACGGTCTTAGAGATGTTGCGGACATACGGCTTTTTCTCAACTTCATTACGTTCGGCGATAGCGAAATTTTCTTTAGTGTGGGCTATCCTTGTGGTAAGGCGCAACAGTACAGGCGTATCAAACTCCTCGCTGATATCAAAAGCGATCTTCGCGAATTCATAAGCTTCGGCGGGTGATGAAGGTTCAAGCAGAGGTATTTTCGCGAACTGGGCGAAAAGCCTGTTATCCTGCTCGTTTTGCGACGAATGCAGGCCGGGATCATCCGCCGACACTATAACAAAACCTGCGTTAACCCCAATGTAGGCTGATGTCATCAATGCGTCCATCGCTACATTAAGGCCGACATGTTTTGAAGAATACAATGAGCGGGACCCTGACATGGAGGCGCCGTAGGCGACTTCGTATGCCACTTTTTCATTTACCGACCACTGAGCGTCAACTTCCGGAAAAGACGAAAGGTATTCCAGTATCTCGGTCGCAGGGGTGCCGGGATAAGACGCCGCCACGCGCACACCGGCCTCATAAGCGCCGCGCGCCAGCGCTTCGTCACCGGAAAGAAAATACACAGGTTTATTATCTAATTTAGTTTCGGGCATTTGATTGTGAACAAGGTTCCTATAGGGTGGCTTCTTAGATGCTTATTGTATATCTTTTATGAATGATTTTCAAATTCTCCAGTATGGACTGTCCTTAATAAAGGAAAATTGCCGTGTCTGATAATGCGAAACCAGACACGGCAATTAGGATCTCTAATAAAATCTCTGCAAATATTCGATACTACTTCGACATCGCCGCTGAACCAATCGCGTCACCACTTACTATTAATTCCACACGACGATTTTTCTGTCGTCCTTCGGGCGTGTCATTTGACCCTATAGGCATTGTTTTTCCAAACCCGGCGGAAGCTATGCAATCGGCCGGAACACCCTGGCCTACCAGGTAATCCATTGCCGACTTCGCGCGTCTTTCCGACAACAGCTGGTTGTACTCATCGCTTCCGACGCTGTCGGTGTGGCCTTCAACATCAAGCTGCAAACCGGAATTTGATGATACGATCCCAGCTATTTTCGCGAGTTTTTCACGAACCTGCGGCTGCAGTTGCGAGCTCGCCGATTTGAATAACGCGTCCGGCATATTTACTATCAAACCCCTCGCGGTATCCTGTGTTTTAAGTACCGCGTTCAGCTGCTGGTATAGTTGGTTTCGCAGGGAGGCTTTATCACCCTCTGCCTTTTGCGCCCTGTTGTTCGCCGCATCCGCCTGATCCTGAGATTTCGCCGCAGAGGCCCGGGCCGCCTTCGCGTCTGCTCCGGATGCTACGGATGACTTAACGGCGCTGGAAGCAAGGGAAACAGCCTCCGCGCGTTCACTATCGGATTGTCCTTTTGCTTTTTCAGCTTTCGCCTGGGCATCTTCCGCTTTTGCGCGGCCGGCTATCGCGAGGGCGGCCTGACTGTTCGCGCTGCTGATCTGCTGCGCGGTACTTATATGTTCATTTACGTTCGCTTCTTCTTCATGACGTTTTACCGCAATAGAACGGCTGCTTTCCGCGCGCTGAACGGCTTCCCGCGCTGTCATTGACCGTCCGCTTTTGCCGCCCTCTTTTGATTCAGAGGCCGCAAGAAGCCTTTCGGCGTCTCTTAAGGAATCCGAAGCGTACAGTTCGGCGCCGGCCGCACGGGCAATATTAACCGCGTTCCTTGCCTGATATACGTTGAACGGCGTCTTTTTATCCATCACCTGGGGCTTAAAACCGTCAGGAGCGGCATTTTTGATGTACTCGCCTCTTGGGAACAACTCGTATTTGGCATCGATCAATTCTATTTTGTCGGTGTTGCCGGGTTTAATGGAATTTTCCAGAACCACAACATTGCTGGGCCTGGATACAGCGAAGTAAGGTTCCGCCGTCACTAATAGACACATTGCCTGAAGAGGCGTTTTCGCGTTCAACTCGCTCTCGCCTTTATTAACGATCAGCTCGCCGAGGTTCGTAACAGATCCATCCGGAGACACGGCCCATAAGACATAGGTCAAATATTCGGGTCCGAACTGAGCGGCAGTTGTCAAATTTTCGATCCTTACCTTAATTTCCGAAACACCGGCCCTGTTCCTTACATTAGCCGTCCCTTTTGCGCTGACAAGAAGGATGGTGCCCTTGAGATCAATATCAACTGAGCCTTTCAAATTCCTGTAATTGATCGCCTTCGCCGCGGACTGCACTACCGCGACCTGATAAAGCGGATCTACCGCCGCCGCCGCGACCACACGACTTTGTCCGAACGAAAAAACTGAAAGGACGAATACCACCGCTAACTTTTTGTTCATAAAATGCTCCCCTTTTAACTTCGATTTTAATTTCAATTAACCTTTTAACACGGGACGTCCCTGAATAACACGAATAAGCACCGTTACCATCGCAAACAGCAACAAAAGATGAATGAAGCCTCCCATAGTGTATGAACTGACCAAACCTAACACCCACAACAACATCAAGACAACAGCGATAGTC
Organism: Endomicrobiales bacterium; assembly: GCA_963796955.1. Lineage (GTDB taxonomy): Bacteria > Elusimicrobiota > Endomicrobiia > Endomicrobiales > JALOBY01 > CAWCNJ01. The sequence goes on along the minus strand of CAWCNJ010000009.1, from coordinate 23,296 downwards.
CAGAGCATTTGATCATCCTTTTGCGGCTTAGATCCTTAAAATAGAAAGTTAAGGCCGATCGTGACCATTGAACCGCTATCCTGAAAAGTCTTATCTTGTAAAGCAGCGTCCCTGGATACCACGCTATCAAGCCAGACATACCGGTAAGTTCCGTCGATCGACAAGTAATCGTTCAACATGAACTCAATACCGGCGCCGGCGTGCAGACCGAAACGGGAACTGGTATTACGATAATCGTTAGGTCCATCTACCTCAGTATAGTACCAGCCTCCGCCGCCAAGTAAAAACGGGCTCCAAGACGCCCCCGGCGTAAGATACGCGAGCACGCTTGCCTGAAGAGGATATGTTTTTATCCTGGTAGTATTGCCGAAATCATTGCGACGATAATCTATAGACCCTTCCAGCGCAACGACCGGCGTTACATGAAGCCGGGCCTGGAATCCCGAAAACCACTGTCCCTCATCCGCGTCTTGGGGGGTCGAATAGCTCGCCCTGGGACCGATACAAATGACGTTATTGCAAACGCCGCTCGTTGCGGCAAATACCGCAAGTGAAAGTGCGACTACGACAGCCACTGCGGATGCACCTATTATAAAACCATTCAAATATCTGTTTTTCATCAAATTCCCCTTAAAAACTTAGTTAATTACTTTCATGTCATTTACAACATTGATAACACCGTTTATGTCATTAGCCAGTTTACCGACCAATGCTATTTCCGCGTTGTTCTGCGCTATACCGCGTAACATAACCACACCGTTCTTTGTTGTCACGCTTGTTTGAATGGCGCTGGTAGAGCGGTGGGTCAGCAAGGCCATCTTAACCTGGGCCGTTATGGACACATCATCTATTTTCTCTCCGATAGTAGATCCGAGATCTGTTTTTCCTTTGGCCATGACCATTTCATTCTTCACGTTTTTGACACCGGTTATGTCACCGGCATATTCAGTGCACAATTCCTTTTGAGCAAGGCTTGATACTTCTCCGGTCAAAAACACTGTGCCATTTTTCACCTTGACCTCAGTTTTAAAACCGTTCACGTTTTTTTGGAACAACAGAACGGTCTTTACTTTCATCATTATCCAGGCGTCAGAGTTCTCGGTAAGACGTTCACCTTTAATAACCAGTTGATTATCAACTGTTTTTACACCAGGTATGCTTTCTACTGTGCCCTGCGCCAGCATGCTATGCGATTCATTCAACACGGTACCTTTCAATGTGACGACACCTTTTTTTGATACTGTCGTAATGGAATCGCCGCTGAGATAAGTTTTGAAAACATATGAGTTCTGAGCCTGTGATTCGATACCGTTATCCGCTCTTGAAGCGAATACAACCACACCGAACAACATCGCTATTACGACTAAAGCAGTGAATATTTTCGTTGATTTTGCCATGATTGTAAATCCCCTTTATTTTATATTGCTCAGCATCTATTTTCCGAATACTTTCTTTATCTGGCCGATCTTTTCCTGCATTTTTCCTGCGATCCTTTCAGTTTTACCTGCCACCTCTAATTCGGCATCGCCGACAATTATCCCGGCGATCTCCTTAAGCTTCCCTTTTACTCTGTGGAACTGTCCTTCTGAATGGTCCTGCAAGCTTGTTTTCAATGTATTTCCCCTTTTGTGATAGACATTTATTTTGCTGATCTTACTTTTCTTATGACCTCAGATCACCCCTCGTTGCCATATATATACTTATCTCAGCATACTAAATCGATCAGATCTACCAATTCTTGACCCTTGAACGGTTTTTGGAAGAACCCCACGGCGCCGCTGTCTAAGGCCCGTTCCCGGAGCCCGCTGTTTTTGTCGGCTGATATCAAAATAACAGGACACCGATACCCTGTGTTTATCATTTGTTCAAGTATCTTCCAGCCATCCATACCCGGCATATGAATATCCATTATAAGGCAGCCTTTATCGGTTTGTGGAACACTTTTAAAAAACTTCTCAGACGAATGAAAAATGTCAACCGCAAAACCATAGGTTGCCAGCAGGCACTTGAGCGCCCGGCAAACTGATATGTCATCGTCAATAATATTCACGTGTTTCGCTTTCATGATCAATTACCCGCCCTTTAAGGCCTTTGATCCAATAGTTTTTGCTTAACCAGGCTATCAACTATAAAGCCGACGTAGGACTTTATAAATTTCTGGTCGGTGCCGCTGATCTCGGTTTCTGAAGACGCGGACCAGATCAGCTTGTCATTATCAGCGTCATATATATTTGTTTCTATGACCGCATATTTTATTTCCTCGCTGTATCCGGCGCTATTGGAGCTCACGTAACTGTAGTCATAGTAGTTGCGCCATGAAGTGTAATTTGTTGGCGGGTAATACAAGCGATTTCTAACATCAGTGTATACGGTCTTCCTATCGGTTATTCTTGTTATAAGCACTGTATCCGCACCAAGTTCCTTCATTTTTGCGGCTACGCGCTCCTTGTCACTGTCATTGTCTTCTGAAAGGACTGAGTAACCTGCTATTGCGTTAGTTCCATTGAGCCTGATCTGCTTGACGAATTCGTCTTCCAAAGTCCGCTTGTTAGCGAGAATTTTTGACATGCCTATTATCATTACCTTCCGCGGTTTACCCTGATAATTAACATCCGTCCAGACAGAATTGATCTTTGTAGTAGCGCAGCCCGCTATGAACATTGAACTAAGCACACTCAAAATAATTATACTCCGGCATTTCTTGAACACTTTGATCTCCTTTGATCCTTTCTGACAACTCATTCTATATCGAATTTCAGGCCGAGGCCGATGCGGTTCTCTTCGCGCTCGAAAAATTGACCGTAATATTCCGGACCCTTCGTGAACTCCAGGAAATAAGATATACCTCTCACGATCCTTGTGTTACGGCCGGTCTTTATACCGATTTGTACATTCAGAGTTGGTTTCCACTGTGTTCGTTCCCACCATTGGGCATCAGCAGCCAGAAACGCCTGGGAATGGTTATTATTTTTCATCTTTGATGTCAGCTCGAAACCCGATTGAAAAACTTCTCTTTTTTGTTCCGCAGGCAGTACTACAAGATGATAGGTATAGCCGCCATAAAGACGCAAAGCGTCGTTTACATCGTAGGATACAAGAGACCGCAGGCTATTCCACGAATTATTGCTGACCGTCTGCCCGCTGGAACGGATATAGTCATCCCCAAGGTGGGAACTAACGTGATAAAACATAAAACGGCCAGACCACTTACCGATCCGGACATCTAATGGGATGCTGCCGTAGAAATCAATGACCTGAAGGTCCTTGTTGTAAGAGAAGTTAAATCGCGGGAATATACCTCCGCCGATATTTACCTGCATTAGACCTATGCCGTTTGGCAGACCCCAGCGGTAGATACCATAATAATGCCCTATCGCCACCTCGGCGGCTGTTACATCCTTATCCGGGTACACGCAGCGCACGGAGAACTGTAATTCTCGTGGGTCAGCGCGAAGGGGGGCGAAAAGCTCATCGGCAAGAGGCGCGAGGCCGGTAACGTAAGTGGCCCGTTCAATTGCCCGAAGGGGCGCACATAGGGTGCTCAACAACACGAACATAAAGCAGAATTTATTTATCATGTTGTCAGTATAGGAAAGGTGTCAACTATAAACAATTGTACCAGGGTATAACAGAGCGGGAATGATCTAAGACAGGTTATGCTTTGAGAGAGGGAACGACAGGGATGGTGATAATAAATGTGGCGCCGTGTTTAGAATTATTCTTTGCCTTCAGAGTACCTCCGTATGATTCAACGATAGAACGGCTGATAGACAATCCCATACCCAGCCCGTCCGGTTTGCTTGTGAAGAAGTGGGTAAATAGTTTCGGAATGTTTTCCTCCGGTATACCGCAACCTGAATCTTTCAAAGAGATCAGGATCGTCCCAGCATCTTTTTTCGCCGTGCGTATTAACAGTTCATGAGGCCCGGGAAGGTCTCTCATTGCTTCAAAACCGTTACTGATAAGATTCAGCAAAACCTGCTGCAATTGTATGCGATCAACACTGACGAGAGGCATATCTGCCGTTGATTCCAGTTCTATGGATATATTCTTTACCACGGCATCCGTAGCCACAAGGAGCACCGTCGCATTGATCAGCGAATTTATGTCCAAGGGCAGGATCTCAGGCTTGCTTTTCTTTAACATCGAACGCAGCTGTTGGATAATGCCGGCCGCGCGCAGATCATCTTCTACTATATACGACAATATTTTCTCAAGCTCCGGGTCTTTTCCCGATCTCATTCTGAGGCACGCCTGGGCATAGGAAAGTATCGCGGTAAGAGGCTGGCTTATCTCATGAGCCAGAGAAGAAACAAATTCGGCCATTTTGCCGACCCTAGTGACATGTAAAAGCTCTTCCCGCAGTTCGTTTATCTGCCGGGTAGAGTTTGCCTCATCATGAAGGAACTTAATTCTCAGGAGTGACTTTACTCTGGCTAAAAGTTCATACTTATCGTACGGTTTTGATACAAAATCATCGCATCCCGCCTCAAAGGCTTTTATCCTGTCTTCTTTTTCTTTTAGAGCAGTGATGATGACAACCGGGATAAGGCTGGTCTTTTTTTCGGACCGGATCTTTGCAAGCACCTCAAAGCCCGACATGGCGGGCATTAATGCGTCCAGCAGCACCAGGTCAACATTACCCGCGGAAAGTATTTTCAGGGCTTCCAAGCCTGCAGCAGCTTTTACAACCTCATAGCCCTGAGGCACAAGGTACGCCTCAAGAAGCTCGATGTTCTTTTGCTCGTCATCAACTACTAAGATCACCGGTTTATCTTTCATTTCATTATCTTTTTAAGGAACTCTGCTATCTCTTTGGCGAACGTCCTGGTATTTATCGGCTTTCCAATAAAGCCGCTGTTAGATATGTTGCTGATATCTTCCATGCCTTCAACTACTGAGGCTGTCACGAAGATGATAGGAATATCGCTTGTTCCCTTACCCATGCGTAATACGCGCGCTGCCTCGGAACCGCGCATATCGGGCAGCCTGATATCCATAATGATGATATCCGGCTTTTCTTTTCTGGCGATATCTATCCCGACGGTCGCGTTTTCGGCTTCATACACATCGAAGCCGGCCACATCCAGAAGATCTTTTTCCAGCATCAGGTTTTTGATATTGTCATCTACTATCAGGGCTTTCATTTTCACTTAGGCCGCCTTCTTTGAAACGATAGGAAGTGTAAAGCGTACCGAAGTGCCTTTGCCAAGCCCCGCGGATTCAACGAATATCCTTCCGCCGTGTAATTCAACGAACTTCTTCGACAACGACAAACCAAGGCCGGTCCCTTCCGTAACCCGTGAATAGGGCGTATCCACGCGAAAGAACCCTTCGAATATTTTCCCCATATTTTCAGCCGCAATGCCGATACCGGTATCCCACACGACAATTTCAACTTCAGAAGCGTTCGTTCGGGTTCGTATGCCGATCTTACCGCCCCCATGCGTGAATTTTACCGCGTTCGACAGAAGGTTATAGAGTATCTCTTTAATTTTAAGTTCATCGGCTTCAATATTCGGCAGTTCTTCACCGATCTCAAGCACCATATGAATGTTCTTTTTGCTCACCATATCCGCGACCAAAAGCGACATCTCATGCAATAGCTCTTTCAGGGGCAGACAAGCCAAAGCAAGGTTCATTTTTCCCGACTCAACTTTTGCCATATCAAGGATCTGATTGATCAGCAAAAGCAGGTGTTTGCCGCTTGTAAGAACGTTATTAACATATACCTTTTGTTTATTATTAAGCTTTCCAAAAGTTTCGTCGTACAACACTTCTGAAAACCCGTTAATTGAGTTAAGCGGAGTCCTGAGCTCATGCGACATATTTGCCAGGAATTCCGACTTGACGCGCGCGGTACGCTGCAGCTCGTTGGCGAGCGCGTTAAGTTCTTCATGCGCTTTTTCAAGCCCGTTCTCTATTTTCCTTCGCTCGGTAATGTCTTCGATGGCAAGAAGTATTATCCGATCTTTGCCCATTACGCGTTGAATTTGCCGAGCGTTCAAAAGCATTATTCTCCTGCCGATAGTGGCGAAGTCGTGTTCCACCTCGTAGTTATCAAAGGTTGCTTTCTTAGGCAGGATGGTTTCCAGCAGCTCCCTAAGACCCGGTATATCCCACTGCTTATTGCCAAGATTATAAATAAGCTGACCCACAGTTTCTGCAGGCTTCACTTTGAAAAATTCATAAAACGAGCGGCTGACCGAGACGACTCTCAAGTCCTGGTCCAGGGCTATCAAGGGTTCACGGATAGTATTGATGACACTCTCCGAATATTCCCTCGCATCATCCACTGATCTTTTGATCGTATCCAATTCAATGTTACGCTCCTGCAATTCTTCATTAGTTGTAAGAAGCTCTTCATTTGAAGATTGCAGTTCTTCTTTCGCAGTCTCAAGCTCTTCATTCGCGCTTTGAAGTTCTTCACTGCTTAAAGAGATCTTCCCTCGTTTAACGGATGTATTGGCCCGGGGGTTGTGTTTTTCCTGAGACTGTTTTGGCGGCTTCAACACAGACTGTTTTTTCACGAACAGCTTGTTTTTAATGTTCAACTCTTTAAAAGCGTCCGAAGATCCGCACAATGATTCTGAGTTTCCGAGCTGTAAAAAACCACCGGGCCTCAGCGCGTAATTGAATATATTAACGATCTTTTTCTGCAAGGCCGGCTGCATGTAGATCAAAAGGTTGCGGCAGCTGACAAGGTCTAAATTTGAGTACTGCGGATCGTCGAGCACATTTTGTTTTGAGAATATGCACATATCCCTGAGCTGTTTGGAAACCTTATAGGAATTGCCGTCCTTTGTGAAGAATCTTTTTAAACGCCCGGCGGAAACATCGTTCGTTATTGTGCCGTCGTAAATGCCTCTACGCGCTTTGGTGAGACATTTCTCGTTAATATCACTTCCGAATATCTTCACAGGGACCTTTGACATCTTTTTTCCCAGCACCTCCGCCAGGCATATTGCGATAGAATATACTTCCTCGCCGCTGGAGCAGCCCGGTACCCATATCTTGACAACATCGTTTTTTGTTTTATTTTTGGTTATCTTAATGAGGGATTGTTTTTTAAGCGTGTCGAAGACATCCGGCTCGCGGAAGAACCTTGTAACGTTTATCAGCATGTCATCATAAAGGTAATTAAGCTCTGTCTTGCTTTTTTTAAGGACTTTTACATAGTCGGTAAACTTACTTAATTTTAGCAATATCATACGCCGGGATATACGCCGTCTTACGGTGGGTGGCTTATAGTACGCGAAGTCTACGCCTTTAGCGCTGCGTAAAAGATCAAAGATAATTTCAAAATACTTTTTTTCCGCGGCTACATCTTCAACGATACTATTTTTCGTTTGCATTTTCCTCGATTGGAAGCGGTGTGTGCGCCTATTGCTACAGTACAGGATTACCACGGCAAAGTCAACACAAGACTTTGCCGTGGAACTACATAATGTTATCTGCGGCTATCGAAACGGTATCTTACACCGATGCCGGCGTTCAGGTCGGCAGTGGTTCTGGGGGTAAGATCAAGTACCAGAGCGATCTCTATGAACATATTTAGCGGAGCGTCCTGAAATAAATATTCAAGACCCAGCGGTAATCTCACGCCAAGGCGCGCGTCCCTGTCACGGTCGCTGCGAAGTCGTGCGCCGATGCCGTAATAAAACGGCATCTTCCCCTCGCTTACCACGAATTGACGCGGATTTTGTATCAGGTAGTCAGAATGAAGGTAAAAAGAATCGTTATCTCCAAGAGACCAGCCGATGGCGGCGTCAACGGCGCGGTTGTCGCCTTTCCACAGCTTGCCGCTGACACCTGTTGGCGCGCCGATAATAACACCAAGCCCCATTTCATCACCGGCCGAAGCAATACCAGGAAGCAACAAAGCGCCGATCAATACCAAGAACACAACGTGTGAGCGATTCATACAGTTCGTCTCCTTTATTCTGTGTGTGCATGCGTAATAATATGCCATTTACATGATCGGGTCAATTGCACTCGGGTATAACAGACAGGGTTGGACAAATGCGGGAGTTTGCGCCTTAAAGAGTTACGGGAGAATTAATGCCTGCGAGTTGGGCGAAGCGGATAAGTTCTGTGACAGTTTGGGCCTGCATCTTTTGCATCACGCGCGCGCGGTGAACTTTTATTGTCTGGAGGGAAGTTCCCCGTTTATAAGCGATCTGTTTACTCAACATGCCTTTGGCCACGAAACGAAACACTTCAAATTCACGCGGGGACAGGGTCTTGGCGCGTCTTTTGATCTTTGCTATTTCGATCCGCTCCTTATTTTGGATCTTACTTTTTGAGACAGCAAGATCCACGGCGTTAAGCAAGGTCTTTTCAGTAAAGGGTTTGGGAAGGAAATCAACCGCTCCCGCTTTCATCCCCTTTACGCTCATCGGTATATCGCCGTGTCCGGTAATGAACACTATGGGTATCACCAGCTGGCGTTTCGCCATCTCCTGCTGAAGCGCCAATCCATCAATGCCCGGCAATTGAATGTCAAGGATTATACAGGAGGGTGATTTGGTATGTTTCGCGGCCAGAAATTCCTGGGCGCAACTGAAGGTCTCTACAGTAAAACCGTGCGACCCCAACAACAGAGATATGGCCCTTCGCACCGAGATATCATCATCAACCACATAAATTAAAGTTTTACGATCGCTCACTGCAAACCCCTTATGCCAGAGCCATGGTAGCAAGTACTGGGGCCCGCGTCAATTTATATATATTAAACCTATTTAAAACCTGGCTTACTTATGAAAAAAGTACGGGTTCACTCGTTGTTGCTCCAGTGCACTTATTAAAAAATATTAGTTGACTCGGCCGTAATACCTGTAAATATAACTTCAATTTCACCAATCTTCTTTTTGTATGGGGTCATTACTTTCGGACTGACTACAACATTTTTTCCGCCGGGATATATCTCGCGAAAAGCCTTGATCGCCTTAACATCGAAAGCAGCGGGGTTCCACTTGCACTCGATCGCATGAACATTCTTTGAATCTGCCGCATATATGAAATCTATTTCCCGCTTCTGCTTATCCCGCCAATAATATAACTTGTCCGGCTGACATGTGCTTATTAAATAATCCAAAACCAAATGCTCCCACAGAATGCCGCAATCATCTTCACGAAGTTCGGTGAAACCTTTATAATAGGAAATAAATCCCGTATCAAATCCGTATGCTTTGGGTTGGCTGATAATCTCCTGGCGTCCGCCACCGTGGAAGGGCCGAACTAAACGCAACACAAGTGTTGCCTGAAGGATTTCCAGATAATTCATTACCGTTGGCCTACTAAGGCCTGCATGTTTAGCCAGGCTGGTTACCTCAAGCAATGCCCCGCTTTGCCTGAGAAGCAACTCACACAACTGAAGGAACCCGTGACGTTTATCAACTCTGAATAGCTCATGTACATCCCGGGCGTAAAATGAATCTAGCCACTCTGAGTAGAGTGCAGGATCTTTCTGCGCGGATAACAACGCATTGGGTAAACCGCCGTATAACAGGCGTTTGCGTATATCAGTCACACCAAAATCGTGACACTCAGTAACGAGAACCGGTAGCATTGATACATTAAATTTTCGGCCGGCCAGTGAATCCTTGAATTTTCTTGTAGCAGCAAGAGTTGAAGATCCCGTTGCAAGGATCTTAATACGGCTAAACTCATCCGCGCCAATTTTCAAAATCTGGCTGGGATCTTCAAGCTGGTGTATCTCATCAAAGATAATGATAGGATGGGAGCAATTCTTGTAGAAAAATTCGGGGTCTTGCAGCATTTCTCTGACACTGGGGAGGTCGCAGTTTAGGTATAAGGCATCTTTAAACTCTTTCGCGAGAGTCGTTTTACCAACACGACGAACACCACTCAGCCAAACGAGAGAGCGCTTCTTCCAACAATCTTTGATCTTGTTCAGCCAAAGGGTTCTTGTTATCATAACACCATTTTACAATAAACTTAACCAAATGTAAAGTGTGGTTACATCAATATCCCCAGCCGATTTCTGCAAAATTATAAAATGATGTCCAAACCTTTGAGGTTCGAACATCATTTTATTGGGGTCCCCAATGGAACGATGTTCGAACCTGTTTTGCTGCTGCTAATTAGCTGATTCTGCTTGATTTTATTAATACTTTCAACTTATGCAACGAAGCTTAGATAGTTCTCTTTGGTGATAACTTCGTAACTGGCATTCTTGTATGCAGCGACCCAATCGGCAGGTGGCTTTGTGTGGGTTTTAGACCACTTCATTTCATAACCAAAAAGATTTCCATCCCTTTCTTCAACAAGATCGATCTCTTTTTGATCCCAGGTACGCCAGAAGTAACAGTTCGCGAAAACGTCTTTATATGACCTTTTCTTAAGACGCTCAATAAAGACAAAATTTTCCCAAAGCTGCCCAATATCGTTACGAAGTTCAAGCGCATTGAAATTTGAAACTATCGCGTTACGTATGCCATTGTCATAAAAAAAGTATTTGCTTTTCTTTGTCACTTCCTTACGCAAATTCTTATTAAACCCTCGCAAGTTGAACAGAATGAAAGATTTTTCAAATAAATCAATATACCGAGCGACCGTTTTATGGTCAACACCAACCTGCGTGCCTATCTCCGTAAGCGAAACTTCACAACCCATCTGAAATGCCAGAAGCCGAAGGATATCAAGCAATACCTTTGAACTCTTCACTTTCTCAAGTTCAAGAATATCTTTTAACAAATAGGAATGGACCATATCTTCAAGAAGCCTCACTTTCTCATGTTTGTTTTTTGTAGTTATCACCTCAGGATAGCTTCCATAAATCAGGTTTTCCGTTAAGCTTTCTTTCAGTTCATGGGCATTATGAAGCATGGCAAGTTCCATCTGCGCAATAGGGTATAATGTCAGGGTATGCTTTCTTCCCGTCAATGGCTCGCCCACCTGCCCGGCCAATTCAAACGACGAAGAACCGGTGGCGATAATCCTGAGACCCGGCACCTGATCTACTAGTATCTTTAAGCCCTGCCCAATACCCTTAATTTTCTGAGCCTCGTCAATAGCTATAAGATCATAACCTTCGACATAGTCCTTCAGCACAGAAAAGTCCTGTGAACCAAAAACATGCTGCGTTTTAATATTATCTCCGGAATCAAGTTTCCATTTCAATTTTGTTTTTGAAAGAAAATCTTTTAGCAACGTCGTCTTCCCGACCTGCCGGGGGCCGTAAATAATAAGCGCCTTATTTGGAACAAGCAAGCCTTTTAAATCTTGATAGATCCTGGGTATTTTCATAAGCCAAGTATATAACATTCCCTCAATTATGTCAATTACTGGGAGTCATGACACCTCAAGAACAACAAACATTTGCGGCTCACCAGTAAAAAAATGACGTCCAAACCTATAGGTTCGAACATCATTTTATTGGGGTCCCCAATGGAACGATGTTCGAACCTGTTTTGCGGCTACTCTTTAACACATTCTGTATGATTTATGAATGGGATTTAAAAATTCAACAATTCATACGATTTACTGCCTAATATACCCTAAACCTTTTTCCGTAGTTTTATATTTTTGTTTACTGCTTTGAGGCTTATCGGCAATAGTCATTTCAATGTAACCTTCTTCAATTAGAGGATTCAACACTTGGTTCCTAAATTTGGTGCGGTCGGATCTTTTAACAATGGACATCAATTCCAATATCGTCGATTCAACTATACATTTACGCAGTATATTTGTTTGCTGCTCACTTAGTGCCGACTTAGTGCCGACTTGGTGCCTGACTTGGGCCTCAGCGTGGGCCTTTTGTTTAAACTTTGGATGAATTTTCAGTATCGTTAAAAAATAGTCCCGGGTTTTATTCGTTTCAAAAGTCGGTTGTGGCGAGCCGTTAAACTTCATTGCTCGGCGAATTTTCGGAAAGCCGGTGCTCCTGCCTTCTGTTAAATCTATCTCTTTAAGAAAATCCCCTATGCGCCTGTTTCGATATGTGCGGGCAACAACTACTCTCTGTTTAAGCATTTTGTTGTCAATTGGCAAAACAGGGCCCGGGATAGAAAGTATTTCTATTTTATCATGACGGATATTAACCTCAATGGGATTTCTCTCCTCATAACTTTTGTGATAAACGGCATTGGCGAGAGATTCCTCTATAGCCGTGTAAGGGTAATTAAAGAACCTCATTGCTTCAGCCTGGTCTGGAATTTTTATTACCTGTTCAATAATAAACATATTTTTGATGTACCGGAGCGCTTCTCTAAGCTGCATATGAATAGGGCCAGTGAATATCTTTTCGGTAAACTTGTCGCCGATTTCATCATGGTACTCAACGACCTCTATCCTGGTATCTCTAAAATATTTTTCCGGGTTATTAGTAAAAAGCAACAATCCAGCGTTTACAGGCCTGAAGAATTCATTTGAGCCGCGTGCGATCTGCATCTGCGTGCACAACTCTTTCAACTGCATAGAATCCATTATTGAATGAAGATCGCTGCCGGCTTCCTTAAGGAAGGCTTTAATAAGGTGTGGGTTGAACTCTTCAATGGAAGCATTATGATTAATTCTGTCGTCAAAAGGCACTTTTGCTGCCAGCGCGTAGAGATGGTTCTGTTCGGAATGATTTGCTTTTATTGTTGATGAGAATCTGCGCACATAATATATTTGCTCCGGTTTCTTGCCGAGCGTCTTTGGAGCTTTATATGGCCTTGTTTCTCCACCAAAAGCCCATAAAACAAGAATGAGCTTACCTTCATATTTTTCGACCGACGATACAGGAAAATAATTCGGAGTAATTTTGTGGCACAGTTCAAGAAGTTTCCTCTGACAGGAATCAACTTGTTCGGAGCTTAATCCTTTAGGCGGCAAAATAGGCTTGCCTTTATCAGATTTAATGCCGATAATTATGTATCCGCCGCCCCAGTTATTAATGTCATTGGCAAAAGCGCAGAGTGAATGAAGAATTTCTTCAGGATTCCAGCCTTCCTTGAATTCTATTCTTTCGGACTCCACCGCCTGCCCGTTAATTAACTCATCGATACTTATCGGTAATGCCATTTTCTATAAGACCCCTCTATCGGTGAAGCATAATCAGATTTTAACTCTTTTTAATTTCTTTAGCAAACATGGCCGGACATTCATTACCGGTCCGTTTTTACGAAATGTTTTCACAAAGACAATAATATTTAACATCATAACAGAAAAAAGCAACAGGCTCGAACCTGTTGCTTCCGTCTTAAAACACTATTTATGTCCCCTTAGGGGTATACCGACGACAAACTCCACTTCACACTGATTTTTCAACACATTTAACATTTGAAGGGTGGCTAACGGGATTTGAACCCGTACTAAGGGATCCACAATCCCTCGTGCTAACCATTACACTATAACCACCATTACGACATTTCATGTAGGTCGGTACGCATTTCTGCTGTGGAAATACCAACCCATTTTAAACATTCTAAAACTAGCGCCCTCAACAGGGATCGAACCTGTAACCTACTGCTTAGCTTACTACTCTGGATTACTCCAGCTCCCTTACAAACGGAATTGTAGTCTGGACTATGTCTTCACCATTTCAGGTGTGTGGCGTATAGTCTCTGAGGACTCTCGCTACAACATAAGGTAATCGTTAGACCAGCGCACTAATTTGCCCTGGTTGTTCTTCGGTTTTTCAAAACGGATCGATTTTGGACAATCCGCCGAGTTTGGTATGAAGAGAACCACATCTTTATCGGGACAATAAAGCGCATAGTAATCAAATTGTTGAGAACTATGCCGCTTAATGTGCGTACCGTTTTTATCGGCCCAACTCGTTCTAAAACCGACAGCGACGGTGCCATTACGCTTGAGGGTAGCAAATTTCACTTGCAGCTTAATCGCTTTCCCGTTGTTTGAAATAGCCACTAAATCATACGGCTGATGTTCAGACAACGGAACACATGGCACGAAACCTTTACTTGCCAAATCGGCGATGACCTTTGCTACACCCAAGTCAGCCTTGTCCTTAGTATGATGCAGTACTCCACCTCCAAACACCGAATCATAGCTTTCGCTATGCCGATTACCTCATGAGCAACGGTTGCCTGCAAATTGTCCCCATCGTCAGGGAGATCCTTGCATATAGCCACATTCACTTTAGCAGGTTATTTTCCCTGCAAAGGCTCCTTGCCTGAAGGCAGTTGCTCTATCCAATTGAGCTATGAGGGCAACAATATGGATGTGAGGTTGTTCATTATAACAAAGTGACCACATATAGTCAAACCCACTTAGGGAGTAGACCTGAAAGAATTGCTATAACAGAGTTACCGCTTGAGAAGTTGTAAGGAATCTACATGGCAGGTTTTTGTTGAGTTTGGGCGGCATCATTACTTAAAAACGCCAATGCAAGCGCGCTCACAGCAAGCCCAAGGTCTCTAACGGCTATGTCTGCCACACCGCCAAGCAATAATAGGTTCAATGCTATCCCTACAAGCCAGGCGAACACTACATACGCGCCTATCGCAGGTTTGACCGCTACAAGTATCCCGGCCACAATCTCAATAACCCCTACTAAAGACATGAATGAGCGTGCCTGCATTCTTGTTATATGCGTCATTGCCGGAGATACGTACTTATCCCACTGTGTAAGCACTCTCGCGTACTTGTCCAGACCCGCTACTATCGGTACTATTGTAAACAGAACACGCAAAATCCAAAATGCCTGATTTGATCCTTTAGTCATAATTCCCCCTTAAATAAAAAAATCACACGGGAGTTTCCGTGCAATGTTAGAACTTCCCTATTCCCCCTTCGCTGTTTTTACAAAATCCCCTATCTTCTGTCAATGAACATATCACTAAAAGATAGTTCACAAAAAAACAGGCCTTAAAACAAGAAAAACCCGTTTCGGGTTTTTCTTGTTTGAGGCGTGAAAATGTGGATACTGCCTGTCCCCTTCCTTTTACAGTTCAACATTTTGTTCCGCTTCACTATACGGAATAGCAGAGACCCTAATTCTTGTCAATGGTTTTTTGTTTTCATTTCAAGGTTAAGAGTTTTGGATGACCAGTACGCGGATCACTTCATAAACGGCTTCAAGGGTATACAGAGAGGATTCTTGCAGGGATTCTATTTTCTGAGGATCGACGGTGGAATCGTAACGGGAGTGAAGCGCTTCAAAAAGCGTTTTAACGTTGTCTTTAATAGTTACCGGGTCAAGTTTATTGCCTGGTAAAAGCGGGCCGGTTATGCGGGCGATCCTGGAAGGCTCTATCTTTAAGGCGGGTTTTATATTTTCTATCGCGAGGCTTAGCTTCATACAGTCTGAATCCGAGGCCAATTCATTGACCCTGCCCATGATCTCGGGTTTAAGGGATTCTAATGTTATGCTTTTTTGCAGCAGGATGCTGTCTCTAAGGACGATATTGGCGGCCTGCAGGCGTTCCACATGTTCTTCGCGGAAGGAGCCGTCAATAATACGGTCTAAATAGTCCAGAATAGAAGCGAGCTGGGTGACTATAAGCCGGGCTGACCATGCTTTATCCATGTAGATCCAAGGACAACCTTAAATATTAAAATCGGGGGTAGCAGACTTGAACTGCTGACCTCTCGGTCCCAAACCGAGCGTTCTACCAACTGAACTAACCCCCGCATTAACTAGAGTCTCGAGCAATTAGTCTCGAGAAAACCGTAGACATTTATTACTGTCAATACTTTGACTTTTCTCGAAACTCGATACTCCAAACTCGAGACTATTAATGGCAACCGCCGCCACAACCACCGCCTGAACAGCCACAACCGCCATCTTGCTCAGCAGGTTCTTCTTTTCTAGAAAGGATGGCTTTAATTATTTTTTTGGCATTGTTAACGGCTATCGCCCTGTGGCTTATTTTGTTCTTGATCTTATCACCGAGTTGGGCGAAACTCTTTTTGTATTTTGGCACTATGAATATTGGATCGTAGCCGAAACCGTTCGCGCCGGCCGGCTTAAGCGCTATGTAACCTTCAATGCTGCCTTCGGTGAGTTCCACACTGCCCTCGGCGTTGGCTATGGCGATCACGCAGCGGAAACGGGCGGTGCGTTCTTTTAAGGGAACACCCTCAAGCAGCTTCAACAATTTCTTATTATTATCGTCGTATGTGCAATTTTCGCCCGCAAAACGCGCCGAGTAAACGCCGGGCGCTTTGGCAAGATAGTCCACTTCAAGGCCGGTATCGTCAGCCATCGCCCACGTGTTAAGCCGCATCGAGACGGTCATGGCCTTCTTAACGGCGTTCTGGGCCAGCGTTTCACCGTCTTCCACTACTTCAGGCATCTTCTTGAAATCCGCCAGGCTCTTAACGGATACCGGCAGCTTGCCCAAAATATCGATTATTTCCCTGACCTTATGTTTGTTGTTCGTCGCAAGCACTAATTCTTTCATGTAAGTGTCTTCTTTTGCAGCGCGATTATCGTCTTTATAGCTTTGGCGGCGCCGTCTACCATATGGTCAAGGTCCTTGCGGGTGAAAGGCTTGTGCTCGGCGGTGCCCTGCACTTCTATCAGCCGGCCTTTGCCGGTCATAACCACGTTCAGGTCAACTTCCGCTTTAACATCCTGTTCGTAACAAAGGTCTATCGCCAGTTTACCGTCCACCAGACCGACGCTGATAGCGCCGACGTTATCCAGTAAGGGACTGTCAGTGACCTTACCTTCTTTATACAATTTTTTGAGCGCCATGGAAAGGGCGATAAAGGCTCCGTTGACGGAAGCCGTGCGCGTGCCGCCGTCGGCTTTAATAACATCGCAGTCAAGCGTAATGGTGCGTTTGCCAAGTTTTTCCATATCCACCACAGCCCGCAGGGAGCGGCCGATAAGCCTTGAGATCTCCTGCGCACGGCCGCCGCCTCCCTTGGCGCGCGGCGAACGCTCCGTTCCGGCGCGCGGCAGCATGGCATACTCAGCGGTCACCCAGCCCTGTACGGGCAGCCTTTTCTCAATGAAAGGCGGCACTTTTTCTTCAACGGTCGCCACGCAAAGCACGACGGTGTTACCGGAAGAATACAGGCAGGAACCTTCAGCATGTTGAATGTAATTTTTTACGATCTTTATTGGTCTCATTACGTATCCTTATTTTAAAGAATCAAGATTGCTTTTCAGGCGCGCGATCTTTTCTTTTGCCTCGTGCAGGCGCACGCGGATCTTCTCCACCTCGGCGGCAGGGGCGCGGCTTATGAAACCTTCATTGGCAAGGTTTTTTGTACAGCGCACGACTTCGTTATTGACAAAATCCAGCTCTTTTGCAAGACGCTGCTTTTCTTTTTCAAGATCCACAAGGCCCGACAACGGGATATAAACGTCTACACCCGTGACGACTGCCACCGACGACAGCGGCGGGCGTTGGATATTGGCCTGTATATCGGCCTGGTCTATCTTCGCGAGCCTTTTAATATCCGCGATATTAGCGGTAATTATGTCCCTGCGCGAGCTCTCAGGGATATTCATGGTAACGTTTATCATCATGGCAGGCGAAAGGTTCATCTCACTGCGCACTACACGCACGGCCGTGATAACGCTTTGCACCAGTTCCATTTCGCGATGGGCGGCGGAGAAATCCTGGATCTTTGAAACATCGGGCCAGCCGGCTTTTATTATTGAAGGCTCCGCCGCGGTTAACTTTGAAAACTGCTGCCAGATCTCTTCGGTTATAAAAGGCATTATCGGGTGCAGCATGCGCAAAATACCCGAGAGAACCTCTATCAGAACGGATAGCACGGAAGCCTTGGCTGTTACGTCGCAGCCCATCATACGCACCTTGGCGAACTCAATATACCAATCGCAGTATTTTGACCAGATGAAATCGTAAAGCTCGCGGGCGGCGGCGTCTATATTATAACTTTTCAAATGCTCTTTAACGCTGAGAACGGCCGTCTGATATTCGTGTAATATCCAGCGGTCGGCCAGTTCGGCGGGGCACAATTTTTCAATTTCATCTTTAGAGACACCGGAACCTTCCAGGCTCATCATGACAAAACGGCTGGCGTTCCAAATTTTGTTGGCGAAGTTACGCGCGGCAAGGAATGATTCGTCGGAAAGCTGCATATCGCGGCCGGGCGCGGCGGACTGTGCCAGAGAGAAACGCAGCGCATCGGTGCCGAATTTCTCCATTACTGTAAGAGGGTCTATAACGTTGCCCAGGGACTTCGACATTTTCTTGCCGTGCTTGTCCCGGACTATGCCGTGAATATATACTTCGGTGAACGGCACTTTATCCTGTATCTCCAGGCCCATCTGTATCATGCGGGCGACCCACAAGTACAAGATCTCGTGACCCGTTACCAGCACGTTCGTAGGGTAGAAGTGCTCGCGTTCTTCCTTGTTGTCGCCGAAGACGCTGAACGGCCACAGAGCGGACGAGAACCAGGTATCCAGCACATCCGTGTCCTGTTCGATCGTAGTATTGCCGCAATGCGGACATGTTGTTACCGGCGTTTCAGAGGCAACGGGAGGACAATCGGTACGCTCACCGTTTTTCACGCAATAATAAACCGGTATCCGGTGGCCCCACCAGATCTGGCGGCTGATGCACCAATCACGCAGGTTTTCCAGCCAAAGCAAATAGGGGCGGGTCCAGGATTCAGGGTAGATCTTCACTTCTTTTGTCTCAACCGCGTTCATGGCGCGGCGGGACATTTCCTGCACCTTCATGAACCATTGCTCGGACATAAGCGGTTCAATAACCGTGTCACAGCGATAGCAATGACCGACGGAATGCGGATGTTTAACCGTTTCCAGCAGCAATCCCTGCGCTTCCAGGTCTTCCAATATTTTTTTACGGGCGGCGTAGCGTTCCAACCCGGCGTATGAGCCGGCTTCAGGCGACATATTGCCGTGAAAATCTATCACCACTATCTGCGGCAGGCCCTGCCGTAAGGCGATATCAAAGTCGGTAGGATCGTGAGCCGGCGTAACTTTCACCGCACCGGTACCGAAGGTCTGGTCTATCGCGTCATCGGCCACTATCGGGATCGCGCGGTTCATCAACGGCAGCATAATATTTTTGCCGATAACATCGCCGTAGCGTGCATCACCCGGGTGAACGGCAACCGCGGTATCGCCAAGCATGGTCTCCGGGCGGGTTGTGGCGACAACGATATGGTCCCGTCCGTTAATGGGGTTTTGCAGCGGATACTTTATGTGCCAGAGCTTTCCGACTTCTTCTTCATGTTCCACTTCAATATCTGAAAGCGCGGTGTGGCACCGTGGGCACCAGTTCACCAGGCGCTTGCCGCGATAAATGAGGCCTTTATTGTACAGCTGCACAAAAGCCTTCATGACCCATTTTGAACAGGTTTCGTCCATAGTAAAGCGGGTGCGGCTCCAGTCCAGAGAACTGCCGAGCATTGAAAGCTGGTGCAGGATCGTATCACCGGTGTCGGCGCGCCATTTCCACATGCGTTCAAGAAATTTCTCACGGCCCAGCTCGCCGCGGTTGGTTCCTTCCGCTTTCAGCAGTTTTTCCACGACATTTTGGGTAGCAATGCCGCCGTGGTCCGTACCCGGCACCCACAGAGCGTTGTATCCCAGCATCTTGCGAAAGCGTATAATGGCATCCTGAAGGGTATTGTTCAGCGCATGGCCCATGTGCAGGGAGCCGGTAACATTGGGTGGCGGTATTACTATGGTGAAGGGTTTTTTGGCATGGTCAACGACCGCGTGTGAAGCCCCGGTCTCAAGCCAGCGCTGTACCCACTTTGCTTCAACGGCTTTAGGTTCGTACGTTTTTGATATATCCAGTTCCATATACCGCATAATAGCAAATGATGAGCCTATTATCAAACCGGGCGCCAATTAAGCCAACTATTCGTTGACAATATATGTTATTTCTGTTATATACTAGTGGGGGAGTACCTTCGATGGCCAGGGCGATATCATGGCATTATCTAAAAAGATCGCGAAAGAGCTGAAACGCAGGATCACCATTATGGTGGTTCCCCACAACACCATAAAACCGGTGAGCCTTAACTTTTCGTTATCTTTTCTGCTATTCGCGGTGTTCTTGTGGACCGGCATTACCATCTGGGCGGGCATCCTTTCCGGCCAGCACATTGACTATCTGAAAACCAAGACCGATAACAAACTTATGAAGGTAAAAGTCGGCTATTTCGCCAAACAGGTGCAGAAATCGCGCGAGATGCTGGACCTGGTAAAAGAGAACGATTCCCATATCCGGCAGCTGCTGGAAATGAAGTCCAAGAAGGCTATCATAGAGGCTGATGGGCAGGGACAGGGCGGCCCTTCAGAGGTTGATAAAGAGGCTCTTGAGCGCAAACTTAACGGCACTATCGATGAGATGAGCGTTGAAGATATCTACAAGCAGACTTCGGCGCTGATAGACGAGACTTCCCGCCAGATGAACAGTTTTAAAGAAGTATTGTGTCAGGTTGACACCATGCGCACTGAATTTAAGAATACGCCGAACGTCTGGCCATGCGTGGGACGCTTAACATCAACTTTTGGTTTCAGGGTGCATCCCGTGTTCGGTGTTACAGAATTCCATTCCGGGTTTGATATAGCGAATGCTAAAAACACGCCGGTCTACGCAACAGCATTTGGAACGGTCAAGCTGTGTGAATGGCAGCCCGGGTATGGCAGGCTTATAATTGTTGATCACGGACACGGTCTGTGCTCCTACTTGGCCATCTGGAAAAGATCCTGGTAAAACCCGGCGACCGTGTGACCAGAAGCCAGCTGATAGGGCTTATGGGCAGCACCGGGACCTCTACTGGAACGCATCTGCATTACGAAATACGCAAGAACAACCAGGCGATAAGCCCGGCGCCGTACCTGAAAAACGCCGTTTGCGCGGCACCTAACAATTTACTCCCGGGAGGGACACGCTAATGTTCGGAAAAAAGACTGAGGGAGAATTAAGCGCGGTTGAAACCATTGTCGGCGCCGAGACCGTGTTCCAGGGCACCATCCGGACAAAAAATTCTCTGCGCGTAGACGGCAAGTTGGAAGGCGGTGTCGCAGAAGCCGACGGCATTGTCGTGGGTGAGAAAGGCGTAATCCAGGGCGACATCAGCGGACGCATCGTGGTTGTCGGCGGAAAAATTACGGGCAATATCACGGCCTCACATTCGCTTGAAATACTGAGCCACGCCCAGGTTTACGGTGATATAAACACCGCCTCGCTTTCGATCGGCGATGGCGCTACCTTCGAAGGCAACTGCGTTATGGCAACGGAAAAAAGTAAGATCATAGAAATGGAAGTTGAAGCCAAAGAATCCCCCAGACGCAGATAATTAACTAACAGCAATGACTCACGAAAGGCAACGGCATAGTGTCGTTGTCTTTTCATTTATATAAGTTTTTGGTACAATATCGAAACCTTACCAATACAAAGGGGCATAGACATGATGAATTTTTTGCGCAAAAATATGAAGGTTATATTCTACATTACGCTCGGCGGATTTTTCGCCGGCATATTCGTGGGCTTCGGCGGTTACTTTTTCGGCGGCGGCTCAACGCAGGGCCTGGCAGCGGAAGTGAACGGACACAAGATCCCCATGCGCAGGTACAACCAGCTGCTGACCAGAACGATGGACAACCTGCGCCAGCAAAAAGCAGAACCTACCGACGAAATGACCAGACAAAAAAAACATGAAGTTATGCAGGACCTTATTCAGGAAGAAGTATTCTGGCAGGAAGCGAAAAAATACGGTATTAAAGTCACGGATTCAGAAATAGCGATGGAAATACAGCATTACCCGGCCTTCCAGCAGGATGGCAAATTCGATCCTCGCGCTTACTTCCACATTTTAAGTCAGGTGCTGCACAGCACGCCGCAGGAGTTCGAAGAATCCCGCAGACGGCAGATAGCGTATTTAAAGCTGAGGGACCTGGTAGCTTCAAGCGTAGTCATAAGCGAACCGGAATTAAGATACGCTTACATGAAAGCCAACAAGAACAATATGAAGAATTACGAAAAAGACCGCGACGCCTTTGCCGGAAAAATACGGCAGGAAAAAGTTATGATGGTATTTAACGAATGGTTCAAACAATTGAACCAGGGCATGAAAGTAAAAATATATCTGAAAGACGAACCCGCCGCCTAGATATCCACCAATTCTACCAGCACAAAAAAAAGAAGGGGGTCAAATTGACCACCCTTCTTTTCCCCCAGTTATAGGAAAACCTATAAGGCAGGTTTATAGCATATCGGATTTATCGCGTTTCGGGATCCCACAACTACTACTTCAACAATATATAACAATAATTCTAATATGTCAAGCTTTTCTATACTCCGCCTTTTATTGCCGCCGCAATGGATGCGGTGTGCGAATTAATATGTTTTAGCTGGTCTATCAGATCCTGATGGATACTGGCGGTATCAATGGTCGCCTGTACACCCATATTGATGCGCTCGATGTGTTTACGGCGCAGTTCATAAACGCGGCGGCTTAAGTTGTGTTTATCTTCCATGACCCGTGCGGCGAGGGGCGCGTCCCAGTTGCGCAGAGCTTCTATCACATCGCTGAAATGAGACAACACGTTACCATGCAGCTCTATGATATCCTGCCATCCGGCGTCCGAGAACCATAATTTATTTTCCAGTTTCTTGCGCGAAATAGCAACGATATTTTTATCTATGATATCGCCTATCTCTTCGATATCCGCTGTTATATATAGTAACCGCACCTGCATTTCTGCCAGCGGCTCCGTCAACGAAGCCTGAGAGACACGGGAGAGATAATGAACGATCGCGTTATGCAGCGCGTCCACACGGATATCCTTAAGGGAGACGGTGTCGCAAAGCTTAAGATTTTGCGTTTCAAATATTTGCATGGTTTCTTTCAGCATTTCCTGAACCAACTCCCCCTGGCGCACGATCTCTTTACGGGCCTGTTCAAGGGCCAGTACCGGCTCTGAAAGCAAGCCTTCGTCTATAAATATAGGGCCGAACGGTTTTTCCTCTTCCTTAGGGGGATATACGGAATTTAGCAGTTTGTTCATGACGGGCAGCAGCGGCAGGAAGATAAGCGTACTAATAACCGAAATAAGCGTGTGGCCCATAGCGATCTGTCTGGCGATATCATTCGAATTGAAGAACAAACCGGTGAACCATTTTACAAAAATGAACCACACCGGCTCGCCGTCTATCCTGATAAGGGTTATGAACGGGAGAGCCAGCAGGACCCCGGCGGTTTGATGGAAAACGTGCCAGACGGCCACCCGTTTCCCTTCCCGGGAACGGCCAATCGCCGACATTACGGCGGTAACACAGGTGCCGATCATGGCGCCCAGGTTTATGGGTATCGCCTGCTCCAATGTTATCGCGCCCGCCAGGGCCATCGCGAT
>CAWCNJ010000008.1:0-564066 GCA_963796955.1 Endomicrobiales bacterium | reverse complement strand
CTATTCAGACGACTATAAGTCTCTTTCACTAGATGACATGAAAAAGGTGTACGCAGCTAAGAAATAAACCAGCACATTACAAACAGTACGACGGGCCGAAGCCTTCAAGGTTTCGGCCCGTTTTTTTTCTTTAATTTCTAATATTTCTTATATTTATAACATTTCATAGTATAGCTCTTTACAAACGCGGTTTCTTTAATTAGACTATATATATGCCACGCTATCTTGTTGCGGATATTTGTATCTTCTGGCTGCCGTCCCTGATCCTGTATATCGGATTGGTCATGCTTAGAAAGATAAATCATGACAGGATAAAGTCGTTCTGGATCAATTTGTGTATATGGCTGCCGGTTACTTTTGTTTGCGAGTATGTCTATTTAAAACTTGATTTCTGGAATTTTTCCGAACAGATAGATCCCCTGGTCGGGATCTATCTATGGGGAGCGCCGATCGAAGAATTCGTCTTCTGGTTCGGTGCCCCTGTATTTTTTATGCTGGTTTACTTATTTTTAAACAAGCTGCTGCCTAAGAGGAGAAAACCCCGTGCCGCCTCTACCGCTTGAACCTGAGATCGAGGAAATTGCACACAGCCGTCCGATCTGGTACCTGCGCCCGCTCCTGCGCTGGGATCCTAAACGGCTGTGGACGTACGCACGGGGTACACAGTGGCCCGGTCTTTTCTGTCTGGCGTTACCGTTTATCGTTTTATTCATCTATGTGTACCACCTGGCGAGCCGCTCTATTAACTGGAAGGCTGCGCTCCCCATGCTTGCGTTGTCAGAATGTATGTTCTTTTTCTGGGAGCACTGGGCGATATCGCGCGGCCACTGGGTATACAATTGCAACATCTTGTGCGGTGTCTTTATCTGGGGTGTGCCGCTTGAAGAACTTTTGATCTTTTACTGGATACCGCCGTTGTTCGTTGTCTGCACGATGTTATTGATCTACCGCCAGCTAAAAAAGAGAACCGGTCGTGTGGCGCGTCATGTAAAATACAATACCCTGCCGAGGGAGG
The DNA here is from genome assembly GCA_963796955.1 of Endomicrobiales bacterium. Lineage (GTDB taxonomy): Bacteria > Elusimicrobiota > Endomicrobiia > Endomicrobiales > JALOBY01 > CAWCNJ01. The sequence goes on along the minus strand of CAWCNJ010000008.1, from coordinate 563,051 downwards.
CAAACAATGCTTCTTGACGTGTTAGAGATTTGGACGTATGTGCAGGCGCCGCTGACGGGCTGGCTGTTCTGGAAGCTGGCGAAACGGAATGTCTCCGGCGATCTGTTCGCGGGCATGATCGTCGGTGTTTTTGTGGAGTTGTCAACCGAACCGTTATGGGATTACCATTTTCATTTCACGATCTACAAAGATATCCCGCCCGGTATTATTTTCGGCTGGGGAGTGCTTTTTACGCTGTCGGTATATCTGTCCGAACTGCTGTACAAAAAAATGTTCAAGCAGGTACATATTATTCCTTACGACAAACGTATACTTCTTACGGATGTTCTCGCGGCTCCTTTGATAGCCCTGCCTTTTGAAAAATTCGGACTGATGGCAAATGTCTGGAGTTACAATTATTCGATCCTCGGCTGGAGCGGCAAAGTGATACCGGTTTTTAACATGCCGGTAGAAGCCCTGGTCGGGTATATTTTTCTGATGCTTATAGGCCCGAGTTTTGTTCGTTACTGGCAGGACGGTTTTGCGACCGGGAGGCGCTGACTATGCTGCTGCATGTTCTGGAGGTCTGGTCATATCTGCAGGTACCTGTCGTCGCTCTGCTTTTTTGGAAGCTGGCGAAGCGTAATGTGGTGGGCGATCTTGCAGCCGGCATGATCGTGGGAGTTTTTTTCGAGTTCGCCACCGAGCCCATGTGGAACTATCACTTTCATTTTGCGATCTATAAGGATACTCCTCCGGGCGTGGTTTTCGGTTGGGGGGTCATGTTCACGGTCGCGGTCTTCCTTTCGGAAAAACTGTATGTATGGCTGTTCAAAGAACCCGCTATAATCCCGTTCGATAAAAGGATCTTTTTGACCGACATTATGGCGATGCCTCTTATATCGATACCTTTCGAGAAGTTCGGTTTGATGGCCGGGGTTTGGGATTATAATTACGCGGTTCTGGGTTTCAGCGGCAAAAACATACCTTTCATCGGTATGCCGGTAGAGGTGTTTGTCGGTTATATCTTTCTTATGCTGGTCGCACCAACCTTCGTGCGCTACTGGCAATTTGGTTTTGAGCGTGAAGGATCGAGCCCTCTATGAACTGGCTGAAACGGTATATAACCAACCATTGCGGCACTACCGATATTTTCAAGAATAACGTGCCGCTGACAAAACTTTTCCGCCGGCAATTGCTGGTGACGGCAGTGATCGTTTCCCTGGTTGTCGTCGTAGCGCTCTTTCCCGCACATCTCCTTTCAGCCACGGTTTGACCTGGGCTCTGGGTGTTTCCGCTGCAATGCATCTGCTGGCGCTTATGTTCTTTTACCGTATCAAACCGATGCACATTTTCATAATGCAGCTGGTAAATATCGTGCTTACCATCGTTATTATCCATGGCTCCGGAGGGATCTCATCACCTTTCACTCCTGTTATGATCTGCCTGCTGTTGGCCGACTTCTCCCTGGGGATCGATATCAGAGGCGGTCTTACTTTTATGCTGTTATTATATATCGGTATGGTCACGGCGGAGTTCTTCGGGATCCTGCCGCAGCACGACGTTTCAGCGGGCACGATCTATGCGAGCCCGCTTTTTACGGTTTTAGTCGCGCTGGCCACGATAGGGTTTTTAGCGGTCTCTATCACGTATGAAAAGAATGTTGTGGTGGATCTACGTAAGAAAGTTCAGCTGGAATTTGACGAAAAGGAAAAGTACCGGCAGCAGATAATAAAAATGGACCGGATGTACCAGCTGGGCTATTTAACCGCACGGGTCGCCCACGATATCCGCAGCCCGATCACCGTTATTAAGGGCGTTTTGCAGTCCCTGCAGCTGGACTTTAATGAAGGCGGCGAGACCCACACGATCATAGAGAACGCCGTTGGAGAGGTCAGGCGCATGGAAGGGCTCATCGGTAACCTGAGCGGTTTTGTGCGGCCAGGCCACGGCAAGAAGATGCTGTTCCCGCTCAATGAAGTTATCGACAGAGTGATCGTGGTGTCACAAATGGGCAGGCTGAATAAAGTGATCCGGTTCATTAAAGGCTACGATCCCCGCGTTTCGACAATGGTTTTTGGCTGCCCGGAAGAGATCCAGCAAGTTTTTTTTAACCTGCTGAAAAACTCGATCGAGGCGATCGAGTCAGGTTCCGCGGAAAAAGGGCTGCTGATGGTAGACCTGGAGCCCGGCGGCGGATCGGTCAATGTTTCTATAGCGGACAACGGGTGCGGCATATCTGCAGAAAGGATACAGGAGATCTCTAATGATTTCCATTCCAGTAAACAGACCGGCTGGGGCCTGGGCATGGGCATTGTCAGAGACATCCTTGCCTCCCACCGCACCCGCCTGGATATATCCAGTACGGTAGGCAAAGGTACCTCCCTGAGCTTTTCTCTTTCCACCCAACCCTTCGAAACAGATTTTTAGCTTCCAAAAGCGGGTTTATTTTGGTATAATCCGCCTATCAAATGACCAATACCAGTGAGACCATTTCTACAGACATACGTGTGACCTATGCCGACACCGACCGGATGGGTGTCGTTTACTATGCAAACTACCTTGTTTATTTTGAACGGGGCCGCACGGAGTGGCTGCGCTGCAAGGGCATGAGCTATAAAGAGCTGGAGGCGCAAGGGCTGTACCTGCCGGTGGTAGAGGCGGTCTGCTCGTATAACGCCCCGGCAAGGTACGACGACCTTATAACGGTCCGTACCAGCCTGGGAAAGCTTGGGGTCGCCAGCGTGGAGTTCCGTTGTGAAGTGCTGCTTAATGGCGTCATTCTTGTCAGCGGGCATACCAGACATTCGTTCGTCAACTCCTCATTTAAACCGATCAGAATACCCGTGCATATCCGTTCATTGCTGGAAGGCACCGGCTGTCTTCATTAGGAGTTACCATTGTACCCGAAAATACTGATAGCCGAAGATGAAAGTGAGATAGCCGAGTTACTGAAGCTGGGTATAGAGCCGGATGGTTACACGGTGGTTAACGTCTTTGAAGGCACCGGCCTGATAGAGCGTATCCGTGTGGAAAAACCCGCTCTTATTATCATGGATGTATTGCTGCCCGGGATAGACGGCTATACCATTATGCTGCAGCTGTCGCAGGATGATGAGTTGTGCGCTGTACCGGTCATGGTGATAACCGCCTTGCCGGCTTCAAAGGATATGTTCGACAAATTTGAACAGGTAAAGGCTTTTGTTGTTAAGCCATTTGAGATGGCCAGTGTGCTTGAGATCATCAAAAAAAATACGAGAGGTGCGCTATGAAAGAAAAAGTGTTGAAGGCGTTGGAAAAGGTGCGTCCCCATTTGCAGGCTGATGGCGGCGATGTGGAATTGGTAGATGTTACGGCCGACGGCGTTGTGACGGTTAAGCTGAAAGGCGCCTGCGGCTGCTGCCCGATGGCCACCATGACGCTGCAGCAAGGTGTCGCGCGTGTGATAAAACAGGAAGTCCCCGAAGTCAAAGAGGTAAAGGCCGTTGACGGCGCTTGCTAATTTTAGGAGGGGCCAATGCTGAACGCAAAAGATGTCATGACCCGCGAGGTTATTTGCATTTCTCCTGAGACAACCTTGAAGAACGCCGTGAAAGTGCTGGTTGAGAACAAGGTTTCCGGTATGCCCGTCTGCGACTCTCAGGGGGCCGTTGTGGGCGTTGTCAGCGAGCGTGACATCCTGAACTTTATATTCAGCGGTAACCTGGATAACACGACCGTTCGTGAAGCGATGAGCACGCATGTATTAAGTTTTCCCTCAGATACACCCATCGATAAGATCAGCCTTGCGATGGGGGAAAAGCAGGTCCGCAGGGTGCCGATAATAGATAACGGCAAACTGGTGGGTATTATCAGCCGGCGCAGCCTGCTGCGCACGGTACTGGATCTCCCAAAAGGGCAACACCACCTCTAAAAAGCTATGTCCGATATTTTCAATAAAGCGACCCTTGTTGTTGCGATACTGTGCGTTTTTTCCTGTGTTTTGCCTCTGAAGGCGCAGGATGTACCGCCGGAGCTTATCACCCTTGGGCTGAAATTCCTTGACGATCCCGGCGATTTCTTTTTCAACCTCCATTCCAGTAACGAAGATTATTCGCCGCTGCCCGATGACAAACGCGGCGCCTTCCGTTTCAATTTTTTCCCTACGTTCATTCCCGCCACCTGGGCTAACTTAAGCGCTAAAATAAAGGTTGTCAAAGATAACGGTTCCTGCCCGCAGATAGAGCTGGCGGGTTCCTACGGCGACATCCTGGCGCTGCATTCGATCAGCGGCGGCGGCGAAGGCAATTCCGTCAAACCTTCCTTTAACGATTATTCCGCAGGCATTATTATAAGCAAAAAAGTGGAGGAGCATACCAAGCTCTTCGGCGGCGTAAAATACTCATCTGTCGATATGGATGTCGCTTTTTCCAGCCCCATAGCTTCGGGGGATTTCAGCGTTTCAGAGATCAAATTTTCCATGGCAGATACTTTTTTTTACAGCGGTATCTCCCAGCAGGTCGGGGAATGTCGTTATATCGTCGGGCAGCTGGGCTACGGGCTGAAATATAAAAAGATCGTATCGCGCCTGCTGGTGAGCAACAAACACTTCGAATACGGTATGGATATATTCCCGGAAGGGTTGTTCGTGATCCAGCCTTTCTTCGGCTGGCACTGGTACTTCTAACATGAAAAACCGTTTGATCGGTTCCATTCTGATGTTGTTACTGCCGCTTTCCATCGCGTGCGCCGAAGTGAAGTTCGCGCCGTATTATTCTCTGCAGGCTGATGAAGGCGTTGCCGTTCCCAGCGAAGGCGATTGGATGTTCGCCCTGAACCTTACCAACGATCTTGGGTTGATGGCGCAGCTGAACGCGGAAAACAAGCTGGTGGCCTTCTATGAGCTAAAGTACACGGGTCCCGGAATGCGGCGCAATGAAGGCGAGCAGTTCACCGACCGCACATTGGACCATGTGCTGGTATTGCGGCATGATTGGCTGACGCCGTGGTGGGGCCTTACGCTTAAGACACAGTTGGATGATATGACGGAATACAAGCGCACGGGAACAAATGAGCTGTGGGGCAACGGCCTGTATGATTTTTACCGGAAGGGTATCTCCCTGGGGCTTGATAAAACCTTTGCCGAAGAACTGCTGGTAGAAACAAGGCTGCAATACCATGCGCTTGAATTCCCGAACTATAGCGACCTGTACACGGAGTGGAAGCTGGGCGGCTCCAACATTGACGCTTCAACCGGCAAACAGAACCAGGGAGTTTCTCAAGTCGGCGTGAGCGCGAAATACGGCGGTACGAAATTGTCTTTCGATTATACCGATATGGCGTATACGAAACAAAAAGTAGTTGTTGCTTCCGCCCAAAGCGACGGCAGTTATTACAGCAGTGATCTGCAGCACGACCGGGTCTATGCTTTCTGCCTGGAACACCTTTTGTCAGTCGCAGGTATTGTCATAGTGCCTTCGTTGTCGTATAAGATCAAAGACTCCAATCAAAACTATCAGCTGATCGGCGGCTCCAGCACGCTCCCCGTGCAATACATCGGCGGCTATTACAATTACCATGAATTGGACCTTGTCGTGCCGGTTACCATACCGATCTCTCAGCGCTGGAGTTTTTCCTTCACACCCGAATGGGATAAAAAGAACTATACTTCACGCCCGCCGATGAACCCGGATTACCAATTCATCGGTGGAACTCAGGAGAATTTTTTGACCATATACACCTACGCATTCTCATATCAGCCGAACCCCGTAATGCGCACCGTTTTCTTTTACACCTACCAGATGCAGACGTCGAACATGCGTTTCGAAAAATACCTGCCATACAATTATGACGGGCACTACGCGGGCGTAAGTTTCTGTTACTCCTACTAGTGAACACTGGGTACAAACCCAAACATGAGGGGAATCACATGAAAAAGACAGTGCTTGCAGTTTCTATTGTTGCAGTTTTGAGTTTGCCGTTGTTCGCAGCGCCTCAAAAACGGGCGGCAACACCCGCGGCGTCATCAGCGCCGGCTTACATACCACCCGCTGGTAACGGTCTTGCCGGTAAGTCCGGTATAGGCGCCGGTGTTAACGGCATTGGGTACCGCTATTGGACGACCGATGAATCCGCCTGGGACCTTAACTTCGGTTTTGCCTCGGCAAAGGATACAAAATCTCTTGAGTTCGGCGGCCAGTACCTTACACTTCTGCGTCAGAGAGGCGGCCTGCGCTTCATGAGCATGTTCGGCCTGCAGTACGGCAATACTTCCACAGATCTAGGGGCGATAACGGTAAAACAAACGGATATTACCCTCGGAGCCGGCTTGAACGTAGAATATTTCTTCACGGAACTTCCCGACCTTGGCTTTAACGCTACCCTCACCGGCATACAGATAGACCTGCGCAGCGCCGACGCAGGCGGCGGCAGCACCTCTTCCACCAACATCGCCACCGTCCCCGTTGTGAACTTCGGCGTACGTTACTATTACAAATAAACAGTATTACGAATTTGCAACGACGCTTCAAAATATCGAAGACAGGGGAGCACCTACATGCGTAAACTGTTAGCCGTTTGTCTTATCGCAGGACTCGCCACATCCTCATTCGCATCCTTCAGCAACACCTCCATGCGCCTGAACGGCATCAACCCGAACCTGGCCGGTATCATCACTGATGAATACACGGATGCCTTTACTAATGTGGCCGATATTCTCAACGTTAAAGGGTATAGAGGCTATACGAACCTGTCGAACTTGTACAATAACAAAACCGCATCCGTAGGCAATGATCAGGCCTTTAGCGGCGCTCCGGGCAATACCGCATTCCTACTGGGAGGTTTCGGCAATCCTTTCACAAAATGGAATGTGCCCGGACAGATGGGTTTGTTCTATACCATGGACGGCGGCATTACTACTCCCGTTCATAACCAAATGAGCTTAACAAGTTTTGGGGAAACCACAAATGATACCGTGACTCAAACTGATGTTAATACTAATGGTTCATTCACAGATATTGGTGACACTCTTACGACCATCCACCAAAGGGCGAAGCGCCAGATAGATTCAGAATACAGCTCGATCGAGGCAAAGTACGCCATGCCCGCTCCATTTCTGATCGGATTGAATCTGGGTGTAAATCTTTCGTATAGGAATGCCGCTGATGCCGGCGGTGCGGCGGGTATTGTCAATTCCAGCGAAGAGCCGATCGAAGCGGAGTATCAAAGTACTTTTCTTAGATATGGCACTCCCAATACGGTCAATATACAGGATCAAAGCCAGTTCGCGAAAGACAAGTATGACAACAGCTCTATGAACATCGGCTTTGGCGGTCGTTACGACCTTAATGACAAAATGGATTGCGGCGCGACCCTTGCTCTGCAGCCCATATCCATTCAGCAGACCCGCAGTTCGCTGGTTCATATTTTCATAGACAATACTGTAGCTGGTGCCGCAAATCCTCATACCGTTGATGCGACAATGGTTGATGGTTCGCAATTTATAGCACCGGGTGGATTGCCCGCCGCCATTGGTAGTGTAAATATACCGGCTGGATTTTTATGGACCAATAACGCCGCTGGCAACCAGGCCATGGGGCCCAATGGTGAAATGATGATAACAGGGCTTACACTGGGCAATGAAGTAGGTTCTTTTAAAGAAGAAGGAAACCAGATAGCGCTTTCGGCCGATTCCCATTACCAGGTAAGTGATACAGTAAAGTTCACCGGTCGTATTAACTACAGTTCTCTGCCGGGAACATTGGATGCTTCAATGTCCCTGCCATACGATCAGGTTACGCGCGGAGCCGTTGTTGCAGGTGACAAAGACACGGTTAACAATTTAACATCATATTTGATCTCAGGCGGCAAGGCTCAAAATGATGCCCTGGGCGTAACTGTCGGCGGTGAAGCTCATTTGAAAGATAATGTACTTGTAGGCTTCGGCATTAACTACACCATGAGCACCGCCGAGACAGCGTATAATTGGGAACAGGACGTAAAGAATGTTGATACGTATGATCAAACCAACAACGGCTTCTCAAACTCCGCCGGAAGCGGTGACAGCCGTACAACGGTTACCAGCTCAATTGACGGCCGCTCATCTCAGAAGTCCAATGCCAGCGTTATCCAGATACCGATAGGCTTCGAAATGCGCCCCTATCCGAAGTGGCCGATCCGCCTTGGTGTAACCCACCAGATAGCTACCAGCAAGACAACGACGGTTACAACACCGGCAGGTTCCATTATACAAACAAAAACGGTAACTGACACAAATGGTGCAACCCTGCCAGCTGTCTACTCACCAACGCAGGCCACCGGTGAAACAACTGCTACAAAAACACAGTCCACAAACTCCACTGCCTATTATTACGGCATGGGCTACGACTGGTCCGAGAATCTTGTGTTTGACATTCTCGGCGTAGCCAGCGGCAGTTCTGTATTTGACCTGAACACCTGGCGAATTGGCGCAACGCTGAAGTTCTAAAATGATCGGATAATTGAAGTTTCGGGAGCCCTCAGTCGAAAGATTGAGGGCTCCTGTGTTTTTTGCTATACTCATGATATGAAACACTTAATTGAGAGATTCTATAAGAGGGATGTTGTTTTTAGCGGGCGGGCGATAAATCTTCGGGTGGATGAAGTGATTTTGCCTAACGGCAAGCACGCTACCAGGGAATATATGGACCATCCGGGGGCTGTAGCTGTAGTCCCATTTATCGATAAGAACACTATTGTTATGGTAAAGCAGTACCGGCATCCCGTGGGTAAAGTTACGCTGGAAGTTCCGGCGGGGAAGATCGACAAGGGTGAAAAACCCAGGTCCTGCGTCGGACGTGAGCTGGAAGAAGAGACCGGTTTCCGGGCCAGGAAGATCATCAAGCTGAATTCGTTCTGGCCGACCCCCGCGTTTGCCAACGAAGTGATCCATATTTACGCAGCGACGGACCTGAAGCCAACCAGACAGAACCCTGATGAAGACGAATTCATTGATGCGATCCGCGTGAAATTCTCCGATGCCTTGAAAATGGTTAAGGCAGGTAAGATCCAGGATTCCAAAACGGTTATCGCTCTTCTGCTGTGGCGCTCTTTCTATCAAAAACACAAATAGCTTGAAATATTAGGACGTTTCCTTTATACTTGGGTTGTCAATTGTTACTATGCCACCAGAGGTGCGAGTAATGGCTCTTAAAGGCAATGTCCGGCGCAAAACTGTTCTTGAGATATTTGAAAGTAATAAAATACTTAACGAAGAACAGCTGGCAATAGCCCAGGAAGAATCCAAAAAAAACAACGAGCCGTTGCAATCAGCGATACTGCGCCTGGATATGTTGAAGCGCGTGGATATGCTGCGCATCCTTTCCCAGGAATGGGGAGTAAAGGCCGTAAACCTGGACGAAATTGAAATAGATCCTGAAACCGTCAAGGTCATTCCCGAAGCCACCGCCCGCCGCCACCGCGCCGTTCCTTTTGTGAAAGAAGAAAATATCCTTTTTGTCGCGATGTCCGATCCGCGCAACTTTTTTGTTATCGAAGATATTCAGCTGCGCACCAATTTTGAAGTGCAGGCCTACCTCGCTTTTCCCGAAGACATCAATAAAGCCCTCGATAAAGCCTACGGCCTTGCCACTTCCGTAAAGCTTGACCAGGTGCTGGGCACGCTGACCGATGCCGAATCGGCCGACACCGTGCAGCTGAAGATGGAAGACCGCACCGTTGAAGTAACGGAAATAGATGCCACCGCCCCGGAAGTTGAGCGCCTGGTAAACGCGATCATCCTTTCGGCCCTGCAGCAAAAAGCATCCGATATTCACATAGAGCCTTTTGAACATAAGCTGTTGGTGCGCTACCGCGTGGACGGCGCGTTGCGAGAGGCGCCTTTCCAGATACCCTTCAGCTTTCGCAACGCCCTTATCGCCAAACTTAAGATCATGACTGAACAGATGGACATAACTGAGCGCCGCCGCCCGCAGGATGGCAGGATCCAGGTTATGGCGAAAGGCGCACCGATCGAATTCCGTGTCAATATCGTTCCCACGGTGTTCGGCGAATCCTGCGTTATGCGCGTGCTGGACCGCAGTTCCGTGCGCGTCGATATGGACAAAATGGGTTTTCTTCCCGACACTCTCGAAAAATTTAGAAAATCGCTCAGTAAGCCATACGGCCTTATTTTAGTCTGCGGGCCCACGGGCTCCGGAAAATCAACCACGCTGTACGCTTCGCTTAATTCCATCAATTCCCCGGATACGAAAATACTTACCGCGGAAAACCCGGTGGAATATAATCTCAGCGGTATCATTCAGGTGAACGTTGTGCAGGATATCGGTTTTGATTTCGCTTCCGCGCTGCGCTCCTTCCTGCGCCAGGACCCCGATGTTATCATGGTCGGTGAAATTAGAGACAAGGAAACCGCCCAGATCGGCATGGAAGCCGCTATGACAGGCCATCTGGTGTTTTCAACGATCCACACGAATGACGCTCCGTCCGCTATTGCGCGCCTGCATGAAATGGAGATACCGACGTTCCTGATATCCTCATCGGTAGAATGTATACTTGCCCAGCGTCTGGTGCGACGGGTATGTGATAATTGCAAAGAGCGCATAGAACTGCCCGAGCAGCATCATCAGATCTACAAAGACCGCGGCATCGATATTTCAAATGCCACCTTTTTCAAAGGTAAGGGCTGCGAAATATGCGGCGGTTCGGGCTACAAGGGTCGCGCCGGTATCCATGAGTTACTGATAATGACCGATGAAATGCGTTCTCTTCTGCTTAAAGAGATCGCGGCGGGGCCCATCAGGAACCTTGCCCGTAAAGAAGGCATGCGCACGTTGCTTGAAGACGGACTGGTAAAAGTTACCATGGGTGTTACCACAACCGAAGAAATACTGGCATCAGCGCAATAATATGAGGAAATAATGGACAGAATACATGCGTTAAAAGAAATTTTTGAGGTGGCCAAAAGCATTTCGTCAACGCTGGATGTTGACACCCTGCTTAAGCGCATAGACAGCGCAGCCGAGCGGCTGCTCAATGCCGAGGTGTCCTCTATCATGCTGCTGGATGATGACGGGCAGACGCTTTCCTTTAAACTCGCCACCGGCGAAAAAGGCGGCATGATACAAAAGATGAAGGTTAAGGTGGGGCAGGGTATCGCCGGTTCAGTGGCAAAGGACCGAAAGACAATAATCGTTAACGACGCCGCTAGCGATCCCCGTTTTACCGGCCAGACAGACCGCGCCAGCGGCTTTGTGACCAGATCGATGATATGCGCGCCAATGTTCAATGACGGCGCCCTGATAGGTGTTATGGAAGTGCTCAACAAGAAAGACGGCCAGATTTTTTTAGACGAGGATCGCGACCTGCTTGAAAGCCTCTCTTCTCTTGCCGCGGTCAGTGTTTGCAACGCCCGCATAGCGGAAGACCAGCGGAATTTTTTCGTAAACGTTATAGAGGTGCTTATTTCAGCTATTGAGGCGCGTGACCAGAAACTTTCCGGCCATTCCTGGCGGGTCGCACAACTGGCCACTTCCCTTGGCCGCTCATTGCACATAGAGGGCCAGGCCTACAAGGATATCTACTACGGGGCCTTGCTGCACGATATCGGGCTGATAAATATCCGCAACGATATCTCCGTTTCGGAAGGCATAATCATCGGCCGGGACAAAAATCCTGAAATGAACCATCCCCGGATAGGCGCGGAACTTATAAGGAATATCAACCTGTTAAAAGGCGCGATGCCTATCATACAGCACCATCACGAAACATTCGACGGCACCGGTTTTCCCGATCATCTCGCCGGGGAGCAAATACCGCTTGGAGCGCGCGTGGTCGCTGTCGCTGAGGCGGTCGAAGAAATGCGCCTTGCAGGCATCCCGGAAGACAGGATCCACCAGATGCTGGAACGAGGCAGGGACACGAGATACGACCCGAAGATCGTAGATGTTTTCCTGCAGGAATTTGCCGAAGCATAGGATGAATTGTCTTTAAGAAATATGATACAATAAAGACGACAGGAAGCAATTCCTGCCGTCTTTTTAATTGAACTAAGGAAATATCATGAAAGAAGCCGTCATTAAAAAGTTACTCACCGCAGCGCAAAAACCATCCGGCATCGCTGAAAAACTCCATCCTTTCTATCGCGGCAAGATAGAGATAGTGCCGAAATGCCGCATCAAGGATTATAATGATTTCGCCTATTGGTATACCCCCGGTGTTGCCAAGGTGTGCAAGAATATTCAGGCAACTCCTGAACTGGTGTATGAATATACGAATAAATGGAACAACGTCGCCGTCGTTTCCGACGGTACCAGGGTGCTGGGGCTCGGCGATATCGGCCCGGAGGCCGGTTTGCCGGTCATGGAAGGAAAAGCGTTGATCTTTAAATATCTCGGCGGAGTTGATGCTTTTCCCATATGCCTTGAGACAAAAGACCAGCAGAAAATAATCGATACGGTTAAACTGCTTCAGCCGTCTTTCGGCGGAGTGAACCTTGAAGATATCGAGCAGCCCAAGTGCTTTCCGATACTTAACACCCTGCGCGATGAATGCAGGATCCCGGTATGGCACGACGATCAGCAGGGCACGGCGCTGGTCACTCTTTCAGGTCTTATCAATGCCTTGAAAGTTGTTGAAAAAAAGATCGGCTCGGCACGCATAACACTTATAGGTGCGGGCGCTGCTAACATTTGCGTCGCGAGACTGTTAATGATCTACGGAGCGAACCCGGGCAGCATTGTTATGGTAGATCACCACGGCACGCTTCACAAAGGCCGCGTGGAGCTGAAAGATAAATACAAAGAAAAATGGGAGCTGTGCCAGAAAACGAATTCATCGGGTATTATCGGCGGCATAAAGGAAGCCCTGGAAAACGCTGACATCTGTGTCGCTCTTGCCGCTTCCGGCCCCGGCGTGATCAAAAAAGAATGGATAGCTGCAATGGCTAAGAAAGCGATAGTGTTTACCTGCGCGAACCCGGTCCCCGAAATATGGCCCTGGGAGGCGAAAGAAGCCGGCGCGGTAGTTGTCGCTACCGGCCGAAGCGATTTCCCTAACCAGGTCAACAATTCCCTCGGTTTCCCGGCCGTATTCCGCGGCACGCTTGATGTGCGCGCCACCACCATAACCGATGCGATGTGTATCACTGCCGCACGGGCTATCGCTGCAAGTATCAAACCTTCGGCCCTGAGCCCGGAGCGGATTTTGCCGACCATGGCCAACTGGGAAATGTACCCGTTCGTGGCCGCTGAAGTCGGCATGCAGGCGATAGCCGATAAAGTGGCGCAGCGCAAAGCGAGCCGCGCGATCCTGTACAACGAAGCCCGCGACTTGATCAAACGCAGCAGGGGTATCACCGAGACCATGATGAAAAAAGGATTTATTAAACCTGCCAGGATATGAAACAAATAACAACGCAGAAAATAACCGATACCATCGCACGGATGTGCACCCAGGTAAATAATTTTTTACCCGCGGACGTTACTCTTGCGATCCAGCAGGCGGGTCGCAGGGAAACCAGTGAAACAGGGCGCGCGATATTCGCCCAGATCCTGGAGAACGCGCAGGTCGCCGGCCGCAAAGGGGTAGCGCTGTGCCAGGACACCGGCATAACAGAGATCTTTATAAAGCTTGGTCAGGGTGTGGAGATCGTCGGCGGAAGCCTTCATGATGCCATTAATAAGGGCGTTGCCGAAGGCTATGAAAAAGGCTACCTGCGTAAATCTATCGTCGCAGATCCATTCGACCGCACGAATACGGGAACAAATACACCCGCTCAGATATATGTGGATGTGGTGCCTGGCGCCGCGCTTGAAATAACAGTTTTGCCGAAAGGCGGCGGCAGCGAGAACGCGAGCGTCCTGAAAATGTTCTCTCCAAGCGCCTCCTGGAAAGAGGTACAAGACTTTATTGTTGAAGCAGTAAAGACAAAAGGCGTAAATGCCTGCCCGCCGCTGGTGGTGGGCGTTGGTGTTGGCGGAAGCTTCTCTTCCGTCGCCCTGCATGCCAAAAAGGCATTGCTGCGGGAACTGGGCTCATTCCATCAGGAATATGCGTACGCCGAACGCGAGCGTTCCCTGCTTGCCGCTATCAATGCCACCAACGTCGGCCCCATGGGATTAGGCGGAAATGTCACCGCGCTTGCTGCGCATATTGAGGCCGCTCCCTGCCACATCGCCTCGCTGCCGGTAGCAATAAGTATGCAATGTCATTCCTGCCGCCGAAAAACGGAAATAGTATAATGGAATATCGTTTTAAAGTTCCTGAACTTATCGATAACATACCCCGGCTGAAAGCCGGAGACAGCGTATTGCTGACCGGAAGCATTTTAACGGCCCGCGACGCCGCCCACAAACGTTTGTCCGATATGGTATCGCGCGACCAACAGCTGCCTGTGCAATTAGAAAATTCTATAATTTATTATTGCGGTCCAACTCCCGCGAAACCCGGTGATGCCGTCGGTGCATGCGGTCCGACAACCTCCGGCAGAATGGATCAATTCACGCCGCTCATGCTCTCTTTAGGAGTGAAAGCGACGATCGGCAAAGGCGCCCGCTCTGCTGAGGTATTAGAAGCACTGAAACAGTATGGGGCAATTTATCTTATCGCCACCGGCGGCGTGGCGGCGTTGTTGTCAATTAAAGTACGAAAATCAGAATTAGTAGCTTTTGGTGATTTAGGACCTGAAGCGATATATCGTTTTGATGTTGTTGATTTTCCGCTTATTGTAGGCGCAGACGCGCAGGGCAATTCTATTTTCGAGGTAAAGTAATGTTACTGGCAATAGACATTGGCAATACTAATATAACACTCGGCATATACCCTCCAAAGGCCAATAAGCCTTCAGTGATCTGGCGTCTGGTAACTGATACACGGCTAACCAGCGACGAATATGGCTGCAAAATTTTGGAGTTGTTCCGCAATTCCGATGTGCCTGTTGTTGATATCAGGGCTGTTGCTATCGCATCCGTTGTGCCTGGTATAAACGCGGCGATGGAAGAAATGGCTTTGCGTTATCTGAAGAATAAGGCGTTTTTCGTCGGAAAGAGCGAGCGAAAGCCTGCGCTTAAGATCCTGGGGAACAGCCCGGGCGATCTGGGGGCTGACCGTATCGCTAATGCGGTTGCTGCATACGAGCGTTTTGGTGGGCCCTGTATAATTATTGATTTCGGCACGGCGACAACTTTTGATTGCGTTACAAAAAAAGGGGAATATGCCGGCGGGGCGATATGCCCGGGGCCGAATGTCGCCTTGGCGTCTTTGGTCAAGCATACGGCGCAGTTGCCGATGATACAGATGGCGCGGCCTGAAAAATATATGGGACGTTCGACGGTTGACTGCATGCAGTCGGGGCTGTATTTCGGTTATGTTGGGCTGATAAAAGAGCTGCTTTCCGGTATCAAACGCGAACTTGGGGGCTCGCCAAAAGTTATAGCGACAGGCGGCCTTGCCGGTATTGTCTTAAACGAGATCAAAGAGGTCAAGGAGGTAATTCCTGAACTGACTCTGGATGGTATTCGTTTGATATGGGAAAAAAGTCGGTAACGCAAAGTGCCTTGTGTGTATTGTGGGTAAGGTTGTGCATAACTCTTAAAGTAGACCTTTAAGAGAATTCACATGTTGAGGGAGAATGTAATGAAGAAAAGATTGATTATTCAAGCTATAATCGCATGTGTGGCTGCCTCGGCTTTTGCGGCAAATCCATTCGATGAGTTCAAGGGACAACTTTCCGGGCAAACAGAGACTATTATACAAACCAGGCTTGATAATTTCACTAAGGATGTAGGGTATTTAATGGGTGGCGGAGCCTTCCATCAGGGAAAAGCTCTGGGTTTTCCTGGTTTTGATGTAGGTGTCCGTTTTGTCGCAAAAAATACTGACAAAGATAATACGATCATTAAAGCAGCCGGCCTCGATACGATCGGTCTCCCTATCATCCAGGCAGAGATCGGCCTTCCGGCGAAGATAGATATTTTTGGTCGTGTCATGTCGTACACTGATGCCTCCATGGTGGGTGGCGGTATTCGCTACGGGATCATAAAAGGTTCGCTGCCGGTCATGCCCTCCATCTCTATTCAGGGAATGGTAAACAACCTTACCGTCAGCGCAGGCGCCAATAAGTTCACCGCCTCCTGCATGAGCGTTGATGCGATGGCCTCGTTCAATATACCCATCGTAGATCCTTATATAGGTGTCGGTATGGACCAAACCGAGGTAAAGGCTGATTCATCGATAACCGATCTAAAGGGTAAAGCAACGACCTCTCGCGTGGAAGCGGGCATCAATCTGACGCTGTTCCCCTTCACGTACGCACAACTTGGCGGCGTGTTGATAAACGGCGAAATAGGCTACACTGCCGGCCTTGGTGTGAAGTTCTAAACACAAATTTACCCTTCAAAACCAGTCTAATGAATTAGCACTTGCGCTATGCAAGTGCTAATTTTATTTTTAGTAAAACACGTTTTCCGTCGATAAAATCGTGCTTGACAATATTTTTCGCCTTTGCTAAAATTAGCACTAAGGAAAGGCGAGTGCTAATCCTAAATTAACAGGAGGTAGGACCATGAAGCTTAAACCCCTTGGCGACCGTGTGCTGGTACAAGCCATTGAAGCCAAAGAAGCAATGAAAGGCGGCATCATAATTCCCGATACCGCGAAAGAAAAACCGATGGAAGGAAAAGTTATATCTGTCGGAAAAGGTAAGACCGCCGATGACGGCAAGCTGATCCCCATGGATGTAAAAGCCGGCGACACCATTCTGTATGGAAAATACTCCGGCACCGAAGTTAAGATCGAAGGCGTGGAATATTTAATAATGCACCAGGAAGATATCCTGGGCGTGCTTGAAGCTTAATTTCTATAAGGAAGGAATAAAACAATGGCTAAACAGATAATTTATACTGACGACACTCGTAAAGCCGTAAAGAACGGTGTGGATAAGCTTGCTAATGCTGTAAAAGTGACCCTTGGGCCTAAAGGCCGCTATGTGGTACTTGATAAAAAATTCGGCTCGCCGATAGTTACCAACGACGGCGTGACCATAGCCAAAGAGATAGAGCTGGAAGACCCGTTCGAGAACATGGGCGCCCAGCTGGTAAAAGAAGTTTCTTCCAAGACCAATGATGTCGCCGGCGACGGTACCACCACCGCCTGCGTGCTTGCCCAGGCCATAACGACCGAAGGCTTGCGCAACATCACTGCCGGTGCCAATGCCATGCACATTAAACGCGGCATTGATAAGGCTGTGATCGCCGTTGTCGCGGAGATCAAAAAGATGTCGAAGCTCGTGAAGGGCAAGGAAGAGATAGCGCAGATTGCTTCTATTTCCGCTTCTGACAAAGAGATCGGTACTTTGATCGCTGATGTGATGGACAAAGTCGGCAAAGACGGCGTCATAACCGTTGAAGAAGGCAAATCCGCCGAGACCACCAAAGAACTGGTCGAGGGTATGCAGTTTGACCGCGGCTACCTTTCACCGTACTTTGTTACCGACGCTGAGCGCATGGAAACCGTGCTTGAAAGCGCGTATGTCATTATAACCGACAAGAAGATATCGGCCATGCCGGACATTCTGCCGCTGCTTGAGAAAGTAGTGCAGACCGGACGCCCCTTCCTGATCGTTTCCGAAGATATTGAAGGTGAAGCCCTTGCGACCCTGGTGGTCAACAAGATCCGCGGCACCTTGAAGGTTTGCGCCGTTAAAGCCCCCGGCTTTGGCGACCGCCGCAAGGAAATGCTGCAGGATATCGCCATCCTTACCGGTGGACAGGTGATCTCGGAAGAGACCGGCATGAAGCTGGACAAAGCCGATCTTACCATGCTCGGCCAGGCGAAACGCATTGTGGTGGACAAAGAGAACACCACGATCGTTTCCGGTGAAGGCGACAAGAAAGAGATCGAAAAACGCATCGCCCAGATCCGCAAACAGATAGAAGAGACCAAGAGCGATTACGACAAAGAAAAGCTTCAGGAACGCCTTGCCAAGCTCGTCGGCGGCGTAGCCGTTATTTATGTCGGCGGCGCGACCGAAACAGAGATGAAGGCCAAGAAATATAAAGTTGAAGATGCGATGCATGCCACCCGCGCCGGAGTCGAGGAAGGTATAGTCCCTGGCGGCGGAGTTTGCATACTGCGCTGTGAAGCCGCCCTCGAAAAAGTAAAGGGTGATGATTCTGACGAACAGACCGGCATTAACATTGTGCGCCGTGCTCTTGAAGAACCTATCCGCCAGATAGCACATAACGCCGGCGTCGATGGTTCCATAGTGGTGGACAAAGTGCGTAACAACAAAGAAGTTAATTACGGTTTCGACGCTGATACGTTAACGTACGTCGATATGATCAAGTCCGGTATCGTTGACCCGGCCAAGGTCGTTCGCTCAGCCCTGCAGAACGCAGCATCTATCGCAGGTTTGTTGCTTACCACCGAAGTGTTGATCACCGATATACCTGAAAAGAAAGGCGGAATGCCTGCCATGGGCGGCGGAATGCCCGGCGGGATGCCGGAGTACTAGATCGGTACGAAGTCCGAAGACCAGAGAACAACAACAGGCCACCCTGCGCAATTGAGCGCAGGGTGGCTTTTCTAACAAATAAATGATATAATGTCAAGAGAAAATTGTGTTAGAGAACTTAGGAATTATTAGAAAGAACATATGTGAGGCCGCGATCCGCGCGGGGAATGATCCTGCGGGGATCATTTTAGTCGCGGTCACTAAAACGCATTCAGCGGACGCGGTCAGGGAAGCTCTTGCGGCCGGCATTACCGACATTGGGGAAAGCAGGATACAGGAGGCCCAGTCGAAATTTTCGGCGCTTTCGGGGCTTGTTTTTAAAAGACACCTTATCGGCCACCTGCAATCGAATAAAGTTAAAAAAGCGGTAGAACTTTTTGATGTTATACAGTCCCTTGACAGCCTGCGACTGGCTGAAGAAATAAACCGGCAGGCTGCGCTGCAGGGCAAAACGCAGGAATGTCTGATAGAAGTGAAGGTTTCCAGTGAAGTTTCTAAGTCTGGTGTTGCGCCTGAGTCGTTAAAAGAATTGCTGGCCGGCTGTTCCAAACTTTCTTCTATACAGGTCCGTGGTATTATGGCGATTCCGCCTTTAACTGAGAAGATCGAAGATTCAAGACACTATTTTAAACAAGCCAGACAACTTTTTGACGAAGCGCGGATCAGTTATCCTGAAATGAAGATCCTGTCGATGGGAATGTCGGACGATTATGTCATAGCCGTTGAAGAAGGTTCAACCATGGTGCGCATAGGGTCGGCATTGTTCGGGGAAAGAGTGTACGTATGAACAAAAAAATAAATAAGACGATCGTTTTCCTTGGCGCCGGTAATATGGCCGAGGCCTTGATCAGCGGTGTTGTCAAAAGCAAATTATTCCACAAGCAGCGCGTTATCGCCACCGACGTGCGCGTGGAACGCTGCATTGAGATCTCGCGGAAATACGGTGTCGTTACCATTGAGAACAATACCCAGGCGCTGAAGAGTGCCGATATCATTGTCCTGGCGGTAAAACCGCAGCAGCTGGAAACCCTGCTTATGGAAATAGCGCCCTCGGTCAAAAAAAGAGCGCTGGTGATCTCAATAGCCGCGGGAGTTACCATAAAATTTATAGAAAAATTTCTTAAGGGTGTTCCCGTGATACGCACCATGCCGAATACGCCGGCCCTGGTGGGGGCGGGTATCATCGCCATGGCGCGCGGGACGCATGCCACCGCCGCACACCTGAGCCTGGCACAGACACTATTTTCACCGGTCGCCGCAACCGTTGTTCTGAAAGAAGCCGACCTTAACGCGGTAACCGCGATATCCGGTTCGGGACCGGCCTATATTTTTCGCATAGCTGAAATTCTTGAGAACGCGGGAAGAAAGCTCGGATTAAAACCCGATGTCGCCGCACAGCTGGCCCGTGGTACGGTTTTCGGCGCAGGGAAGATGCTGCACGACTTGCCGACACCCGCCTCCGAGCTGCGGCGCAATGTAACATCTCCCGGCGGCACGACGGAAGCCGCATTAACATATATGGACAAGGCAGAGCTGGAAGATATTCTCACCAATGCTGTGCTTTGCGCGCAAAAAAGAGCTGGTGAACTGAGCCGGTGATTCAACTGGGAGGATTTTGGGAATGATCATAAAGGTACGGGTTATACCGAATGCAAAACGTAACGAAGTCGTGGGGCGCATAGGCTCCATCCTTCGGGTTAAAGTATCCGCCCCCGCCGTTGAAGGGAAGGCGAACGAAGAACTGTGCTACTACCTGGCCGAGTTCTTTGATGTTAAAAAAACAATGGTACTTCTGCGCAAGGGTGAACGCGGCAGGGAAAAGACCATAGAAATATGCGGCCGCTCGGAAGAAGACCTGGAAGAAGTTCTCGATACTATCCCCTAGAAAAAATATGGTTAAAACATTATTTTATAAAAACGGTGTTGTTTACATTTTAGACCAGCTACTGTTGCCTGACACCGTTAAATACATCGCCTGCCATGATCACCTTCAAGTTGCCAAAACGATAAAAGAAATGAACATACGCGGCGCGCCTGCTATAGGTGTGGCTGCTGCATTCGGTATAGCTCTTGCTGCGAAAGAAAAAAAATTCACCTCCATCGGCCAGGCGCAGTATTATATCGCTCAAGCCTCATCCGTGCTCGCGGCAACACGGCCCACCGCAGTGAACCTTTTCTGGGCGTTGTCCCGCATGGACAAAATACTCGCCCCGGTAACCGATCTTAAACTTGTTGCTCCTCTGGCGCTGGCCGAAGCGACCCGCATTTACGAAGAAGATATCGCGATAAACAAATTGATCGGCGGCTACGGTGCCAGACTGTTGAAGAAAGGCTCGGTCGTGCTTACGCATTGTAACGCCGGGGCGCTTGCAACGGCTGGCTATGGCACGGCCCTTGGCGTGATCAGGTCTGCGTATAACCGGAAAAAGATCAAGCTGGTGTATGTGGACGAAACCCGCCCTTACTTGCAGGGTGCCCGCCTTACCGCCTGGGAAATGAAGCAGGAAAAAATACCGTATTGCCTGATAAGCGATAATATGTCCGCCCATCTTATGAAAACCGCCGGGATAACCGCTATTATCGTCGGAGCCGACCGGATAGCGCGCAACGGCGATGTGGCTAACAAGATCGGCACGTACGCGCTTGCCATCCTCGCCCGCCACCACAAAATACCGTTCTATGTTGCCGCCCCGCTTTCAACGATAGACCTTGATACGCCTGAGGGCGGCGCCATAAAGATCGAAGAGCGTTCCACTGAAGAAGTGATCTTTATTAAGGGCCACCGTATCGCCCCCAAAGGGACCTGCGCCCGCCACCCCGCATTTGATGTAACGCCCGCAGAGCTGGTCACCGCGATCATCACTGAAAAAGGCGTCGTTAAACCGCAGCAAATTAAACGTATAAAGGGCAAGGAATATTAGAAATGGGAACTGAAGAAAAAGATTATTCAAAGACCGTTAATCTGCCGGTAACCGGGTTCGACATGAAGGCGAACTTGCCGCAAAGAGAACCTGAATTCATTAAATTTTGGGAATCCATAGATATTTACGGCCAGCTCCGCAAGACAAGAAAAGGGGCGGCGAAATTCATTTTGCACGACGGTCCTCCCTACGCGAACGGTCATCTGCACCTCGGTCACGCACTCAACAAAATATTGAAGGACTTTATCGTTAAACAAAAGTCCATGAAGGGTTTTGACGCCCCCTACACGCCCGGCTGGGACTGCCATGGCCTGCCTATAGAACAGGCGGCGCTCAAAGAGATGAAGCTGGACAAGAACAGCGTTGACAAAGTTAAGTTTCGCAAACAGGCGGCGGATTTTGCCAAAAAATTCGTGGCGATCCAGCGCGATGAGTTCAAGCGCCTCGGCGTCTTTGCCGATTGGGAAAAACCGTACCTTACGTTAGACCATACGTATGAAGGCATAATCGCGAAAGTGTTTGGCGACCTGGCTAAAGCAGGCTACATATACCGTCAGAAGAAGCCTGTTTACTGGTGCCCCTCCTGCGAGACCGCTCTTGCCGAAGCGGAAGTGGAATATGCCGATCATGTATCCCATTCTGTGTATGTCAAATTCAAGGTCGTTTCGACAACGTTAAAGCTGGCAACAGAACCGGCGCCTTCCGTGCTGATATGGACGACGACTCCCTGGACGCTCCCTGCGAACGTGGCCCTGGCTTTTCACCCGGATTTCGAATATGTCAACGCCCTGATAACGGCGCAAGACGGCCATGTCGAAAATCTTATTCTGGCAAAGCGGCTGCTGCCGGTCATCGCTGAGAAGATCGGCGCGAAAGAATATACGGTAGTCGGAGAATTCAAAGGGAAAGACCTGGAGGGAATCCGCTGCGCCAATCCGCTGGTAGAGCGCGAATCCGTCGGTATACTTGCCGATTATGTCACGCTTGAAGACGGTTCGGGTGTGGTTCACATCGCGCCGGGCCACGGACAGGAAGACTATATCGCTGCCTTGAAATATAAATTACCCATCATCTCGCCGGTCAACCATTACGGCGCCTACACCGATGAATATCCGGACATGAAGGGCACCAAGGTTTTTGCCGCGACGCCTTTGATCGTTGAAAAACTTAAAGCGCTCGGCGCCTTGCTCGATGAATATAAATTCACTCATTCTTACCCGCATTGCTGGCGTTGCAAAAAGCCGATCATTTTCCGCGCTACGCCTCAGTGGTTCATGTCGGTTACGCATGATAATTTACGCCAGCGCCTGATAGAGGCCGTAAAACAAGTCAAATGGGTACCCGATTACGGCGCCAACCGTATCGGCGCGATGGTGGAGAACCGGCCCGACTGGTGCCTGAGCCGCCAGCGCCTGTGGGGCGTTCCCGTACCGGTGCTGTACTGTGAAGACTGCGGTGAGCCGGTGCTGGATAACACGGTGATCAGCCATATAGTTCAGTTGTTTACCGACCATGGCGTGGATATCTGGTATGAAAAGACCGCCAATGAACTGGCCGCAGGCCTTAATATCAAATGCTCGAAATGCGGCAGCGCGAATCTCCGCAAGGAAGAAGATATTCTTGACGTCTGGTTCGACTCGGGCGTTTCCTACGAGGCTGTTCTGGCGAGCGGTAATTTTCCGGATCTATCATTGCCGGCGGACCTGTACCTTGAAGGCAGCGATCAGCACCGCGGCTGGTTCCAGACCTCGCTGTTACCGTCTGTCGCCCTGCGCGGCAAAGCACCGTATCGTACGGTGCTGACACACGGTTTCTTTGTTGACGGTGAAGGCAAGAAGATGTCTAAATCCCTGGGTAACGTCGTAGCACCCGAGGCAATTATAAAACAGTACGGCGCGGATATCCTGCGTCTGTGGACGGCTTCAAGCGATTACCGTGAGGACATGCGCATATCGCCTGAGATCATAAAAGGCCTGACTGATTCTTACCGCAAGATCCGTAATACCGTACGCTTTCTTCTTGGAAATATATCGGACTTCGACCCATCAAAAGATGCGCTTAAATACGTCGAACTGCGTGAAATAGACCGGTACGCCTTACATCTGTTGCAGGGGCTTATTAAAGAAGTTAACGAAGCCTTTGATACTTACGAGTTCCATCGCGCGGCGACGGCGATAAACCGTTTCTGTACGGTCGACCTGAGCGGATTTTATCTGGATGCGCTCAAAGATACGCTTTACTGCGACGGAAAAACCTGGCCCTCCCGGCGCAGCGCGCAAACCGCGCTGCTGGAGATCTGCTCGGTGCTGGTACGCCTGAGCGCGCCGATACTTTCGCACACCGCTGAAGAGGCCTGGCAGGAGCTTAAAAAGCTGGATGCCTCGCTGCCCCTCTCCGTATTCCTTGCGGACTACCCGAAGACAGATGAAAGCCGCCTGTATACCGAGATATCACTGCTCCGCTGGCAAACGCTTATGCAGATGAGGGAACAGGCCCTTGGCATGAATGAGATATTGCGCAGGGAAAAGCTGATCGGCTCCAACCTGGACGCCCGTATGAGCGTTGCCATAGTCGGTAACGAGGATTTCTCTCACAAAGACATGGAACAATTGCATTACGCGCTGGGAACCTTCGATATTGTCGTTGATAAAAACGCGGTTGAAACAAAGGTCCTGGTCAGCGAACCGTCACCGCTCAAGAAATGCGTTCGTTGCTGGCGCCACATCAGCGATGTCGGTGAGCACGGCCTGTGCGGCCGCTGCACGAAAGCCGTCGCCGAATGAAGAGCCGCGCTGTAGCCCTGATCATTACCGCCCTTATCACCGCCGATCAACTTACCAAAATGGGTATACGCAGCTTGTTCGAAGTGGGCAGCGGTGTGATCATTTTCCCGGGGTTCAATATCGTTCATCTGGGGAACACCGGTATCGCCTTCAGCATGCTGCAGAACAATAATGTTGTCATGGCTGTAATAACGGGTGTTATAACGGTCGCTCTTGTTATATGGTTCGCAAAAAAACGCCACACGCTCAGCGTTCAGGTCAACGCGGCATTCGTGCTGATAATATCCGGCGCGATAGGAAATCTTATGGACAGGCTGTGGCTAGGAGCCGTGACGGATTTTCTGGACTTTTACGTCCGCGGCTATCACTGGCCCGCCTTCAACCTGGCGGATTCCTATATTACGATCGGCGGCACGCTGTTAGTGATCGCGACGTTGTTCGAAAAGGATGATCATGTTTCCCGTACTGCTTAAGCTCGGCCCATTTACGATCAGGACCTACGGCGTCCTTGTCGCGCTGGGCCTGTTCGCGGCGCTGCGTTATATTGCTATTCAGGGAAAACACGAGAATATTTCCGAAGATAATGTAATGGACCTTGGGCTGTATATCATTGTCGCGGGTTTGCTTGGTGCGCGCCTGGCGTACGTCGCCCAGAACTGGCCCTATTACAGCGCGAACCTTGCGGCTATTTTCAAGATATGGGAAGGCGGTCTGGTCTTTTACGGCGGGTTTATCGCGGGAACAATAGCGGCGTTACTCTATTTAAGGGCACACCGCGAGATCAACGTGTGGGTTTTCGGCGATATTATCGCCCCGGCGCTGGCTTTGGCGCATGTTTTCGGAAGGATAGGTTGTTTTTTCGCGGGGTGTTGTTACGGTTCAAGCTGTAACCTGCCCTGGGCGGTAACCTATTTGAATGCACACTCCCTTGCTCCGCTGAACGTTGCCCTTCATCCGGTGCAACTGTACGAAGCTGCCGGCAATCTTGTCATATTCGTCTTTCTGGATTTTTACAACAGGCACCGTCACAAAACAGGTTTCGCGCTTGGCGCATACCTTATATTGTACGCCCTGCTCAGGTTCAATATGGAGTTCCTTAGAAGCGACGATCGCGGAGGCGTATGGTTCGGCCTCTCGCCCAGCCAGGTAGTAGCGTTGTTCTCACTGGTAGCTGGAGCATTGATACTAGGATTAAAAGACCATGGAAAAAGCAAAAGACTCGACAATAATAACGCTCATTGCCGATAAAAAGGCCGAACGTCTGGATACCTTTCTTGCCGAACAGGTGGCGGGGTATTCGCGCAGCTTTTTTCACCGCCTGATAAAAGAAGGTTTTGTTACTTCTCGCGGCATGGTGGCGCAGCCCAGCGACAGTGTTAAAGTAAATGACGAGATCGTTATTGAGATCGTCGCCCCGGTCAGCGGTATAACGGCTGAAAAAATGAAGCTGGACATCATTCATGAGGACGCCGACATCCTGGTCGTCAACAAGGCGCCGGGCGTTGTTGTGCATCCCGCGTGCGGCCACCAGGACGGCACACTGCTGAACGGCCTCGCCGGTTACGCGGGGAAAAAATGGAAGCCGTTGCTCGCCCACCGCCTTGACAAAGACACCTCCGGTGTGATAGTAATAGCTAAAAATGACCGGGCTAAAACCAGCCTCTCCAAACAGTTTGAAAAACGGGTGGTCAGCAAAACCTATCTGGCCGCAGTTTCGGGAGAAGTGCAGGAAAGACTGGGCTACATCGAGGCGCCCCTTGGCCGATCGCCGATAGACAGGAAAAAGATCGCTGTCAGCGGCATCGCGAAAAAAGAGGCTGTCACGGAATTTACGACTATCTTCAGCTCGAAAAATTATTCGCTGCTTGAAGTGCACCCGAAGACCGGCCGCACGCACCAGATCCGCAGCCATCTTGCCTACATCGGGCACCCGGTACTGGGTGATTCAGTTTACGGCGGGAAAATAGTTCTGCGCGGTGAGGTAATAAAGCGCCAGTTGTTGCACGCGTATCGCATAAAATTTACGCATCCGACAACGTGCAAAAGCGTGGAATACACCGCCAGACCGCCAAAGGATATCGCGAAATTATGGCCAGAAAAGATCCGATCCTAATTTTGATTTTCGCTTTGACAGCGGCTCGCCCCCGCACCGCTTGGCGCTGCCGGCGGTTCCACCGATACCGTGCCAAGCGTGCAAGTCTCTACTGCCGCGGAAAAGGTCAATGTTCCGCAGGCTGAAACAACGGATATCAACAGTGTTATCGCCGCCCTGAATTATAAGATCGAGGTTATCCAAAACCGTTATGTCAGCCTGGTAAACGACATGAACACCCTTACCGCCGCACGCAAAGACGTTACCGAAGGTATTGCGGGACAGATAACGGAACAGCTTAAACCCATGCGGGAAGATATCGCACAGATGTCTAACCAGATCAAGCTGATACGCGAAGAGATGGCGCAGATAGAAGAACAGCTGGGTGTCGTCATGGCCGGCCGCAAATCAAAAAAATAATAACCTTCCGACGAACCTTCCTTTCACACGTAGAAAAAAGACAGCAAAAAGGATAAAACAGCAATTGGAGCCGGCGCTGCGATTGTGTACTATATTGCCATAAGAGCAAGCGTTAAAGGAGCATTACAATGGCAATACAAGATGAATTAATAACTATGCTTAACAAAGGTCTTGAGCTTGAACATGCGGCACGGGTGCAATACTTAAGCCATGCTGAAATGGTGAAAGGGCCTGACGCCGAGAAGATAGTGGAACGCCTTAAAGAGATCGCTGGTGATGAGAAAAAGCATGAAGATATGTTCAGGAACCTCGTAGGGAATTACCTGGGCGGCGTGCCTTCAATGGCGATGGACGTTACCAAACCTGCCCGTGAAAGGAAAGAAATATTCGACACGAACATGAGCTCGGAAAAACACGCAATTGATTTCTACAAACAGATATATCAAAAGGCGACGGATAATAAAAAAGATCTGCCCTACGTCTATGAAACGATAGAGCATGAGATTCGGCACATCATCATCGATGAGCAGGAGCACGTCTCGGAGCTTGCGTTGCTGATGGGTATTTAATACAGACAAGTTTCAATGGGGGAACTTTCTGGGGGAAGGGCTGAAAGCTACGGCTTTCAGCCCTTTGCTGTATTTGCATCATATCTCGTATTTTGGTATTATACTAGGGAATATGGCCGTCAAAAAAGGGTTGTTCATCGTTGTTTCGGCGCCATCCGGCGCGGGTAAGACCACGTTGTGCTCGGCGCTGTTCGCAGCCCTGCCCGGCATACGGTTTTCCGTGTCGTGTACCACCCGGACGCCCAGGGCGGGGGAAGTTGACGGCAGGGACTATTTCTTCATATCGGAAGCCGTCTTCAAACGGATGATCAGTCAGAACGCGTTCGTTGAATGGGCTGTGGTGCACGGGCATTATTACGGCACACCGAAAAAACACCTTATTACGTCTATACGTAACGGGACGGATATTGTCCTTGACATTGATGTGCAGGGGGGGCTGGCGATAAAGAAGCTTTTTCCCGAAGCATTGATGATATATATAATGGCCCCTTCTATCGCCGAGCTTAAAAAGAGGTTGTTAGCCCGCGGCAAGGATACCGGGCAGGTCATAGCGTTACGCGTGAAGAATGCCTGTAAAGAACTTAAGTCGCTTAAACGCTACGATTATCTGATAATCAACGACGATCTGGCAGAGGCGTCAGCAGACCTTATATCGATCGTTCGCGCGGAACACCGCCGTATAAGCCGTCTGGCCGCACAAGACCTGAATTTTTAAAAGCTGTATAAAAGGAGACGCACGTGACCAAGAATAACGTTCCAGCCTCTACAGAGCTGCCCCAATTGGAAAAAATACTGCAGGAATCGTCAAAGGGCCGTTTTAAGTATGTGCAGATGGTGAAGGACTGGCTGAAAGTTTTGCAGCATTCCGAAGAGGGCAAAGGCCTTACTGCGGCCGAACTTATTCAATTAGCGCTTGAAGATATTACCAGCGGCGAAGTAACGCCGGAAGAAGTCGCCGAAAAAGTAAAAAAAGTCAAAGACCTTCCGCCGCCGGTGAACGACGAGTTCGCGATGCCCCATCATGTGTTCGAACATAAAGAACACAATGTAAAGCTGCCCAGGGAAGATTAACCGGTGCCCGCGCTTAAGAACAAGAACATAGTCCTGGGAGTTACCGGAAGCATAGCAGCGTACAAAGCTCCGGACCTGGTGCGGCTGTTTAAAAAAGAGGAGGCCGGCGTTACCTGCGTTCTGACCCGGAACGGCGCGCGTTTCGTTACCGCCCTCACCCTTCAAACCGTTTCCTGCTCCACCGTCTACCAGGAAATGTTCGATACGATCGATTGGGATATTGAGCATATATCTCTCTCCGACAAAGCCGACATTATAGTCGTCGCCCCTGCATCCGCAGATCTGATCGCGCGCCTGGCCTCAGGCAGGGCCGACGATCTGCTTTCAAGCGTCATTCTTGCGGCTGCCTCGCCGGTGTTGATCTGTCCGGCCATGAATGACCGTATGTGGGGCCATCCGGCGACCGTAGCTAATGTTTAAAAAACTTAAAGAGTACGGTTATGAATTTGTTGCTCCCGCTCATGGCGAGCTTGCCTGCGGCAGCGTCGGCACCGGCCGTCTTGCTGACCTGGCGGAGATCGTGGCAAAAACAACTGAACTTATTAAATGAAAAAATCACTTGTTGCGATCCTTTTTCTGTTCTCCTGTGTGTATCCCTCCGCTGTTGTCGCCGATGAAAACCTGCCTCAACCTGCCGGTGTCGTTTCGGACTTCGCGGGTGTACTGGATGAAAAAACTAAACAACAGCTTTCCGATCTGATCGCCGAAGTAGACCAGAAGACTACCGCAGAAATAGCCGTGGTCACCGTAAAAGATCTCGGCGGAGACTCCGTCGAAGGGTATGCCAACCGGCTGTTCACCGCCTGGAAACCCGGAAAAAAAGGGAAGGACAACGGCATTTTGTTCCTGACCTCAGTGAACGATCACAAAGTGCGCATCGAAGTAGGCTACGGTCTTGAAGGGATAATACCGGACGGCAAAGCCGGTCGCATAATGGATGAATATGTGGTGCCGTATTACAAACAGAATGATTACAATTCGGGTGTCATGATGGGGACGCTTGCTGTCGCCCAGGTGATAGCGCAGGATGCTAAAGTTACTCTGGATGGAAAATATACTAAAAACATGCAAAAGCCGAACGATAGCGAGAATATATTGAGGATCGTCCTGTTGGTATTCTTCTTTGTTTTTGTGCCGCTCCTGTCACGGCTCAGCCGTAAACGCGGCGGACGGGGCGGCCCGGGCGGCTATATGGGCGGCGGATTCGGGGGCGGTTTCGGCGGCGGTGGAGGGTTCGGCGGGTTCGGCGGCGGCGGCGGTGGCGGGGGCGGATCTTCGCGCGGCTGGTAATCGGCAGCGTTGAGCGTATAGCGTTTAGAAAACGCAAATACTGAATAAAAGAGGCGTATATGGCATCAGTTCTAACAAAATTTATTGAGGGGCTTAATAAAGTATCGGGCACAAATTTGAAGTCTGTCGTGCTGTTCGGCTCCAGGGCCAGTAACGAAGCGGAAGGCGCGGGAGCCGATTACAATATATTGATCATTACGGACAAGGTGTCCATAGGCTATCTGGACGCCGTCAGCGCTCTTATGGAAAAGTGGGTTAAGATCGGCAACCATCCGCCGATGATATTCACAACAGAGGAATTCCGGAATTCCTCCGACGTTTTTCCGATAGAGTTCCTGGATATGAAAAATAATCACCGGGTGCTGGTGGGAGAAGACCCGTTCGCGGGCATGGAAATACGCGATTGGCATTTACGGCACGAGTGCGAATATGAACTGCGCAGCAAATTGTTACGGCTTCGCCAATCGTATCTCATGGCACTGGGGAATAAACAGGGACTCCGCTCTCTTTTGGTAGGCTCCGTTTCTTCTTTTATGGTGCTATTTCGCTACGCGCTGAAGATCGTCGGGGAACCGGTCCCGGGCGATAAGCAGGAGTCGCTAAAACATGCTGCTGTGCGGTTTGGGATTAGCGTTGATACTTTCGAACAGGCTATGAAAGTCCGCAGAGGGCAGTTAGACCTTGACGCGGTAGAGCTGAGCGATCTTTTGGCCAAATATCTGTCGGACATAGAAAAAGTCATCACGGTTGTAGACAGCTTCGAATAAGGGGTTTTATCATGAAAAAACTGTTAGTCGTGCTGGGCGTGCTTATCGCGATAGTGGTGGTGGCTGGCGGTGTTATTCTGGGCCAGTATAACAATCTTGTTACCCTTAATGAACAGATCACCGGCCGCTGGTCGGAAGTAGAGAACCAGCTGCAGCGCAGAGGCGATCTTATCCCGAACCTGGTGAATACGGTCAAAGGGTACGCTAAGCATGAAAAGGGCATATTTGAAGATGTGGCGGCCGCACGGGCGCAGCTTGCAGGGGCCCGTTCTGTGGACGAAAAAATAAAGGCCAACCAGCAGGTGGACGGCGCGCTCTCACGGCTTTTGGCGATCGCCGAGAATTATCCGCAGCTTAAAGCCGATGCGAATTTTCGCCAGCTGCAGGACGAACTTGCCGGCACTGAAAACCGCATTGCGGTGGCCCGCAATCGTTACAACGAAACGGTGCAGGGCTATAACATCGCTACCCGCCGGTTCCCCGGCAATATTATTGCCGGCATATTCAATTTCGGCCGTAAGGATGTGTACTACAAGGCTGAAGAAAAAGCCAAGGTGAACCCGCAGGTACAGTTTTAATTCATGCCGCGTTTTACGTGCCTGATCACGGCCGGGCCAACCCGTGAATATATTGACCCCGTCCGTTATATATCCAACGCTTCCAGCGGGAAAATGGGATACGCGCTCGCTGCAGAAGCCGCAGGCCGCGGTTGGAACGTAATACTCGTTTCGGGGCCCGTCCCTCAACCCGTGCCGAAAGGCGTAACGATAGTGAATGTGATCTCGGCCCGGGATATGTTCAACGCGGTTAAAAAACACTTTTCCCAGTGCGATGTTTTGATAGGCGCCGCTGCCGTGGCCGACTGGCGGCCTGTTGCGCTCAGCCGCGTAAAGATAAAAAAATCTGTCTCAGCTCCGGTGATCCGGCTGACCCCTAATCCCGATATATTGAAGGAAATGGGCAGACGCAAGACCGGACAAGTACTGGTAGGTTTCGCCCTTGAAACAAGCGATCTTATCGCTGCCGCAAAAAAGAAGCTTCTTGAAAAGAACCTTGATCTTATAGTCGCGAATAAGCCCGGTGTCATCGGGAAGGATTCGTCTGAGGTCCTGCTCATCGGGCCCCGCGGTAAACCTTCAAAAGTTCGCGGCACCAAAGCGTATATCGCCCAAAGGATACTGGATGCCATACATTAAAAAACAAGATATCTTTGACCTTGCTAAACGGGCGATCGCGGAGGAAGGCCTGTGGGGCGAGGTAGAGATGTGCCTTGAGGCGACTTCCGGATCAAAGGCTTTCAGCTCAAAAAAAGAAGCTCTTTCTGCGTTGGAAGAGGCTATGCTTGAATGTCACAAATGCCCGCTCGGCACGTCACGCATTAAATTGGTCTTCGGTACGGGGAACCCGAACGCAAAACTTATGTTCGTCGGCGAGGGCCCCGGTTACGATGAAGACAGACAAGGAGAACCTTTCGTCGGCCGCGCCGGCCAGCTGCTTAACAAGATCATAGAAGCTATGGGTTTGAAACGTGAGGATGTTTATATTGCCAATGTGGTCAAGTGCCATCCGGTAACGGATCCTACCAACGTAGAGCAGCGCGGCAACGACCGTCCGCCATCACCCGAAGAAGTCGCGGCCTGTCTGCCGTACCTGGAAAAACAGATAGATATTATCAAGCCGGCCGTTATATGCGCCTTAGGCAATTCCGCGGTGCATCATCTGCTAAAGATCGACGAAGGAATAACGAAGCTCCGCGGAACGTTCCTGGAGTACCGCGGCATTAAACTGATGCCCACGTACCATCCTGCGGCGTTGTTAAGAAATCCGAATTTGAAAAAAGATACCTGGTCCGACATTAAACAGGTAATGGCCTTTCTTTCGCAAAATCCATGATCGACCGCGCCGCGCCGACTACTGCTTCCCTTTTCGCCGAGATCGCACTTCCCGTCCCGCTGAATAAAACATTCCACTACAGTATACCGAAGGAACTTGCCGGCAAAGTCATGCGCGGCGTGCGTGTTTCGGTGCCGTTCGGACGCCGTACCATGACGGGCTTTGTTGTCTCGACAATTAATGAATCAACCGTTAGCGGCACAAAAGATATAATCTCCGTTATTGACGAGAGCCCCTTCGTTCTGCCGAGTCTTTTCAGCCTCGCCGGCTGGATCGCTGATAATTATCTCTGTTCCCTGGGGGAAGCACTCGCGACCGTCGCTTCCCTTAAATTGCGCCCGCCAAAAAGAATCCAAAAAATATCAAAACCTGTTGCGGCTCTTCCCATTGCCACGGTGGCCCCTGTCCTTGAAGAACAGCAAAAAAGTGCCGTGAATACCATATTCGCCGCTGTTGATGCCCGACGTTTCGAGCCGTTCCTGTTGCGGGGCGTCACCGGTTCAGGCAAGACAGAGGTTTACCTGGCCCTGATAGAGAGGGTCATCGCACAGGGCCGCTCCTGCATCTTTCTTATACCCGAAATTTCATTGACCGCGCAGTTCGTGGGCATCGTGCAAAGCCGCTTTCCCGGAGTCGTCGGTGTCTGGCACAGCAGGATCTCCGACGGTGAAAAATATCTTACCTGGCAGGCCGCGCGGGAAGGGCGTATCAGCGTGATGCTGGGCGCGCGTTCCGCCCTGTTCGCGCCCTTTCGCGATACCGGTTTGATCATCATCGATGAAGAACATGAACCTACCTATAAGCAGGAGCAGAAGCCATCGTATCATACCCGGGATGTTGCGCTGGAACTGGGCGCCTGTGCAAAGCCGCGGTCGTGCTGGGTTCGGCGACACCTGCGCTTGAAAGTTATTACGCGGCGACTAATAATAAATTAACCCTGCTTGAACTTGACACGCGCATAAACGACCGCCCGCTCCCAGAAGTAAAAATTTTGGACATTAAGCTAATGCCGAAAAATTATAAAGTGATCTCACAATCCCTGGCAGCCGCGATGACCAGAGTATTGGCCCGCAGGGAACAGGCGATCGTATTCCTTAACCGCAGGGGCTTTTCACCCAGCATTATTTGCAATGCCTGCGGTAATGTCTGGCAGTGCCCCAATTGTTCGATATCTCTGGTCTATCATAAAAATCCGGAAGGTTTGCGCTGCCATTACTGCGGCCACAAACGCGGTAATCCGGACGTCTGCCCCGCCTGTAAAAGCCGGGATATATCGGTTTTCGGCGTCGGTACCCAGAAGGTGGAAGAAGAGCTGAAACGCCTTTTCCCGCAGGCCCGTATCTTCCGCCTGGACGCCGACACCGCCTCAAAAAAAGGCGTGTACCAGCAGGCCTACGACGATTTCAGGAACGAACAATTTGATATTCTTCTCGGCACTCAGCTGGTCGCTAAAGGTTTTGATTTTCCGCGCGTTACGCTGGTCGGTGTCATAGATGCCGACACCGCCCTTGCCCTGCCCGACTTTCGCTCCGCCGAGCGCACATTCCAGCTGATAACACAGGTCGCGGGCCGCTCCGGCCGTGACGTGTTGTCCGGCGAGGTTATAATCCAGACGCGGCATCCCGAGCATTACGCCTTACGCGCTGCCAGAAAACATGACTTTCTGGACTTTTACCGTCAAGAGCTGGAATTTCGTAAACAGCTGATGTATCCGCCTTTTTGCAGCCTTTTGAATATTCTTGTGCGCGGTGTGAATGAAGAGCGTGTTATGGAAACAACGCAGGCGATACATGATCATATTGTGGTCCAGGCCAAAAAGTTGAACGAACGGATCGATATCCTCGGACCCACACCCGCCTCCCGTTCCAGGCTGCAGGGATTTTTCCGCTGGCAGCTGCTGCTGAAAGGCAGCCGACAATCGCTAGTAGCGGTAACAAAAGAAATAGCCGAATCGGGACAACTTCCACCAGGCATCCAGCTGCTGATAGACGTTGACCCACAGGATACGCTGTAAAAGAGGAAATATGAGAGCTGCGAAAATTTTGCTTGTGCTGTTTTCTATGTTAATGGTTTCCAAATGTTTTGCTCTTACCGACACACAGATAGTTGACCGGTGGGACGCGGCCGAAAAACAGGTGCGGGACGGGACTATCGCACGGCCCATGGCTATAGCGGAGTTCAAATTATTGCACAACGAACTGATAAATTTCTTTAAGAACATGAGCGGCAGGGAGTTTCTGAAAAAAGAGTTGGTGTACCCGCTGGAGGGGTATACCTCCGCCGGGCAGGAGCGGTATTATGTTGCCACGAAATATGACTTCTTTACCGGCACTAAACACGCGGGCCATCCTGCCGCTGATCTTTTCATCCATGATAAGAACCAGGATTGTCTTGACGACAAAACGCATAAGCCGGTCAACATAGTTTCCGCCTCGTTCGGGATCGTTGTCGGGAAGAATACCGGCTGGACGCCGGATAACCCGATCCGCGGCGGCAACTACGTCTGGGTCTACGATATGGCGAGCGACGGATTATATTATTACGCACACATGAAAGACATTGCGGTAGAGCTTGGAACGCTGGTACGGCCGGGCGATGTGCTCGGCACTGTCGGACGTACCGGAAAGAATGCCAGGCCGAAAAGGTCGCCGACACATCTGCACTTTATGTACTGCACGTACGGCGCCGGACGGTATTCCCGTTCCCAAAGACATATTTTCTGCGATAAAGAAAGCAGGTAAAAGGAAAATTTAGAAAATGCGTTACGTCGCCGTATTTTGCGCGGTCTTTTCGCTCTATCTATATACCCTGCACCCTACGGTTGCGCCCTACCGCGATTCGGGTGACCTGGTAGTAGCGGCCGCTACGCTGGGTATCGCGCACCCGCCCGGGTACCCTTTGTATGCGCTGGCGGGCAAGGCGTTCAGGGAACTTATGCCTTTTGGCAATATGGGCTATGCCATGAACGTACTTTCAGCGCTATTCGGCGCCGCGGCCGCGGCTATGGTCGCCTGCGCGCTGGACGGAATTATCGTCGGCGGGGGGATGGTAACACTTGCAGCGGTCATTATGTTCGCCCAGGCACCCGCCCTCTGGCGGCTCAGTCAGGTTTCGGAAATGTATTCTCTCAACGGTCTTTTCGGCGCTATTCTTCTGCTGCTCGCCTTGCGTGTCTCACAGCGCCGGCCTGCTGAGGAAAGCACGCCATTGATTCTGAGCGCTGCTTTCATCGGCGCGCTCGCCTGCGCCAGCCATCAAACAATATTGTTCGTGTTCCCGGCTTTCGCCTGGCTTGCCTGGAAGAACGATGCGCTCACGGCCAGAAATATGGTAATGTCCGCGTTGTTTTTCGCAGCCGGCCTTTCAATATATCTTTTCCTGCCCCTGCGCTCTATGGGTTACCCGGCGGCGGATTGGGGACATCCGGCCAACCTGCATAACCTGCTGCGCGTTGTTACCCGGGCGGATTACGGCGGCATGCGGCTGCACCCTGAAGAAAGCAATTTCAGCTGGTCGTTTGGCGGGATAAATAAACACTTGCTGCTCTATACTAAAATACTCATAACCCAGTTCACACTGCCCGGCGTCATATTCGGGCTATGGGGTTTTTGGTCTCGCCGCAAGGAACGCTTCTTCCAGTTCTGTCTCGGCGCGTTGATCTTCAGCGGTCCGTTGTTCATAATAATCTCAAATCTGCCGGAATCCGAGATCACAACACTTCCCATACTTGAGCCGCATATGGTGCTGCCCAATGTTTTTTTCGCTATTTTTATAGCAGCCGGTTTTGCCTCCATGACCGTCGCCCGCACACGGCTGGCGGCCGCTGTTCTTATCGCCGCCGGCTCGCTGGGGCTGCATCTGGCGGAGTGCAGCTATAGAACTGATTACCGGGCGTGGGATTACGGGCGGAACGTGCGCGTTACCATGCAGCCGGGCGCCATGCTGTACGATCCCGACGATTCATCGGCTTTTATCACCACCTATGCACAGACCGTCTGCGGCAAGCGCAAAGACATTTCGCTCGTGTCCTATTACCGGACCCGCTGGGGATACAATGAGTTAAAACGCCTGCATCCGGAACTGCTGCCGTCGCGGGATATCGCCTCCGGGGAAGAACTTTCAAGGGTATTGCTGGTCTACAACCAGGCTTTGCGCGCCGTTTACGCCGACCTACCGGCAAAATTCCCGTCCGACCTTTTAAGCTATCCCGCCGGCGTTCTTTACCGGCTCAGCGCAAAAGGGGAATACGCCCCGACTCAGTTACCCTTTCAGTTTTACGCAATGCGGGGTGAGTTGCGGACGGTAACCGGCGCCGATTTCTTTTCGCAACATATCGTTTCGTATTACTCTGCCGCCTACAACAACCTGGGGCTTGCTTTCGCGGCGCTGCGAAGATATGATGAGGCGCTCATATTATACTCGCACGCTCTTGCGGTTGAGCCGTTCCTCAATGCCGCGATAAATAATCTGGGTACGCTTGCTTTCCAGCAGGGTAACTATCAGGATTCCCTGAAATGGTTCACCCAGGTGCTTGCCAAAGAGCCGCAATCGCCCTCGGCGCATTTCAACCGCGGTTGCGCCTTGAAAGCCTCAGGCATGATGGATGAAGCGGTGACCGAATTTACGTGGTCCTGGGAGCACGGCAGTAACGCCGACGCCGGCAACGAACTGGGGCTTATCGCGATGAAGGATGAGCCGATGCGCGCGGCCGCGATCTTTCAGGCAGTGCTGCAGCGCTCTCCCAACTATCTGAACGCCTATTACAATATGGGCCTCGCCCTGCAAAAAGGCGGGGACAATGCAAACGCACGGCGTGCCTTCGAGGCGTATTACACCATGACCACCGATCCGAGGGACAAAGCCGAAGTACGGGCCAGATTGCAAAGCCTTCCGAAATAATAGGAGACAACAGTAATGACACCGACCCTGACCGACCTGACCATACGCGAGCTGACACCGGGGGAAGAACCGTGGGTTTCCGTGCTTATAATGCGCGAGTTCCGCGCGCACATCGCCGAAGACCTTACGGATGAAGGGATCGATCTTTTTATAAGCATTGTCTCCCCCGAGGCGCTGGCTGAACGCACCGGGGCTGAAGGCAGTATTTTCCTGACAGCCTGGATCGGTAAATCTCTGGTGGGAACACTGGTGATGCGCGACGGTAACCATATCAATCTCTTCTTTGTCGACAGTCAGTACCATAGAAAGGGTATAGGTAAAACCCTGCTGCAGCGGGCTATCTCAATGATAAAAGAAAAATATAAC
This sequence comes from Endomicrobiales bacterium, assembly GCA_963796955.1. Taxonomy (GTDB): domain Bacteria; phylum Elusimicrobiota; class Endomicrobiia; order Endomicrobiales; family JALOBY01; genus CAWCNJ01. The sequence goes on along the minus strand of CAWCNJ010000008.1, from coordinate 525,514 downwards.
GGTGCGCGCGAGATCTGGGTGCAATCATCGCGCTTTGCGGTTCCGTCCTATCAGGCAATGGGTTTTAAGCTGCAGGGTAAGGAGATCGAAGAAAAAGGTATTTTCAGTATCAAGATGAGAAAAAACATTTAACTTTCGGGCGGGTAAGAAAGTAGATCAGGGCCGAGCACAGCAGCACATCGGTGGTTATTTGAAGAAAAATAACGACACCCGTAAGTTTGGCGAAAGAAAATCCCACCAGCGCGTCGTTCCCGGCGAACATGGTAGGAAATCGCAGATCCAGTTCCCTGGTATGTTTCAGCAGGGCGGCATACGGATGCCGCCAGTATGCAGCCGCCATCGTCAGACCGCTGATCACCATTACCGCGATACGTGCCGGCTTTTTCAAAAAGAACAGGCCGATCCCCGCCGCAACGCAAAGCAAACTCCAGAAAAAAGAAAAAGCGTAACGAAGATCCAGTGTTTCTTTAGGAAGATAGTCAAAAACATCGTAATACCACCTCTGCCCTGCCGCGAGGTTAAACAACTGATAACAGGAAACTAAAACATACGCGGCTGCTACTATCTTTAACGCGGTAAGCCATTTGCCGTTGTCTGCGGAAATAGCAGCTTGTGCGGTCGCGGCCGTGTTTTTTTGTGTGCCGGATCTTTGTTTCTTTTTGAAGTTTTGTTTCATATAATAGGTTCAGTATATATTTTTTCAATACGTAATTCAAACGAATTTGCGTTTTCTCCGGGGAATTGATAAAATTTCGTTATGGCACTACTTAAGATCTGCAAATACGGCGAGCCGGTGCTCAGGCAGAAGACCAAAAATATTGACGTTGTTACGCCTGAGATCATACAGCTTGCCAACAATATGCTTGAAACCATGTACACCGCGCCTGGGGTAGGCCTTGCCGCCAACCAGGTCGGCGTCCCGGTGCGCATGTGCGTTATAGATATACGCCCCGAGGGCAAGCGCCTGCCAATGGTTTTGGTAAACCCCAGGATAGAAAAAACAGAAGGCAAAATTACCGATGAAGAAGGCTGCCTGTCTTTTCCCGGTATGCTGGTAAAAACAAAACGCTGCCGCAAGGTGCGCGTGTGCGCCAGGAACCTGGCAGGAAAGGAATTCACGCTGGAGGCCGAACAGTTTCTCAGCCGCGTGCTGCAGCATGAGATAGACCACCTTGATGGAAAAACCTTTTTAGAACATATTTCCGCGGCTGACAAAAAATACGTGCAGACAGAGATAAAACGCCGCAAAAAAGAAGGGACGTGGTGAAGGTAATTTTTTTCGGAACGCCGCAGGTAGCCGTACCGTTCCTGGAAGCATTGGTAGAAGGCGGGCACCAAGTTGTTTCAGTGGTGTGTCAACCCGATAAACCCTCCGGCCGCAAAATGCAGCTTGCTTCTCCTCCGGTGAAGATCTGCGCCGCCTCTAAAAATATCCCCGTGCTGCAGCCTGCCAAACTGGACCAGAGTTCCGCCGACATGATCGCTTCATTAAAGGCCGATATCGGCGTAGTGGTGGCATACGGCAAGCTTATACCTCGTTCAGTTTTTTCCGCTCCGACCTACGGCTGTTTCAATATTCATTTTTCTCTGTTGCCGCACTACCGCGGCGCTGCGCCGTTCCAGTGGGCGCTTATTAACGGCGAGCGCGAGACCGGCGTCTCTATTTTCTGGCTTGAAGAAACCCTTGATAGCGGCCCGGTGCTTTCCCAGACCAAAGCGGCGATAATGCCTCAGGAAGACGCCCCGGCCCTGCTGAACCGTCTGACGGAACTTGGCGTACAGGACATGCTCAACACCCTGGAACAGATACAGGCCGGCAACTGCACCGAAAAAAAGCAGGAGGGCACTCCGACATTCGCACCCCAGCTTAAAAAAGAAGACGGCCGCATAGATTGGACAAAACCCGCTTTGACACTATTTAACCTGATGCGCGGCACAAAACCATGGCCGGGCATATACACCACTCTTAAAGGGGAAACCCTGAAGATATTATCCGCAACGGTGAACAGTTCTTCGGGCAGACCTGGCGAGGTAATTGAACTTGTTAAAGAAAAAGGTATTGTGGTAGCTTGCGGTGAATCAGCGCTGCTGGTAACGGAAGTTCACCCCGCCAATAAAAAGGCCATGTCAGCCTGGTCCTATGTCCAAGGCCTTCATTTACAGCCCGGCGATAAATTGATATAATCAACATGTTGTATTTGTATTTAAAATTGAAAGCTAAACTTTCCACAGCCTACTGTTCGCTACTCGGGTTTCGTACGATGCTGTTATAAATGCGGGAGGTTACCAATGAACACATTTAAAACATTTTTGTTGATGGCTGCGTTGTTAATACTATTCATCATTATTGGCGGCGCGATAGGCGGCCGGCACGGTATGATGATGGCCTTTATGTTCGGCGCGGTTATGAACTTTTTCTCTTATTGGTTTTCCGATAAAATAGTGCTGATGATGTATGGCGCTAAAGAAACGACTGAAATTGAATCACCAAAGATATTTGAAGTGGTACGGCGCCTTGCCACGGCAGACGGCCTGCCGATGCCGCGCGTCTATATTATGCAAAGCCCTATGCCGAACGCATTCGCGACGGGCCGTAATCCTGCTCATTCAGCGGTGGCGGTTACCAGCGGTATACTGGAGCTGCTCAGCCCCGATGAACTTATGGGTGTGCTGGCCCACGAACTTTCGCATATACGTAACCGCGACATACTTACTTCGACAATGGCTGCAACCATAGCCGGCGCAATATTCATGCTGGCCCGCATCGCCCAGTGGGGCATGATGTTCGGCGGCAGGGGCGGCGATAACAATAACAACAACGGCAACGCCGGCCTTATTATGATGCTGGTCGTCGCGATCATTGCGCCTATAGCTGCGATGATGATACAAATGGCGATATCGCGTTCCAGAGAATATCAGGCTGACGCTGACGGAGCCGCGCTTTGCAAAAATCCGCTTGCTCTTGCTAACGCGCTTCGCAAACTTACGGCGGGTATAAAACTAAACCCGGTAGCCAACCCCAACCCGACGACGGCACACATGTTCATAGTAAGCCCGCTCAGCGGCAAGGCGTTCCTTAATTTGTTCTCTACCCATCCGCCCCTTGAAGACCGCATAGAAAAACTTGAGGCGATGTCTGAACAGATGAAAGAAAAGAAGTTCAACATACCCAAGGTCGTATATTAATGGCAGAAACGGCAAGACAGCTTGCGGTACGTATCCTTGCCGCCTATAAACCTGAAGTAACCAACCTGAGCCAGCTTATTAATTCAGTTCTTGACGAACACGGCAAGCAATGCCCCGATAAGGGCTTTGCTCGTTCCTTAGTATGGGGCGTCGTGCGCCGCATGAACACCCTTGATTTCATCGCTAACTCCCGCCTGAAAGATGTACGGCATACGGACGCTACTGTCCGCGCGATACTGCGTCTTGGCATCTACCAACTCATGTTCATGGGCGACCGCGTGCCGCCCTACGCCGCCGTTAACGAAAGCGTGGAACTTGCACGGGCCTGTCACAAAGCGAAGGCTTCCGGCATGGTTAACGCCGTTATGCGCAGGCTGAGCGAAGAAACCGATCTGATGTCCAAATTTTCCGCCGATACCGCCGAGAACATGGCCCTTAAATATTCTTACCCGCATTGGCTGATAAAGCGCTGGTTCTCCAGGTTCGGTGTAACCGAAACAGAACTTATGTGTATCGCCAACAACGATCCCGGCTATCTTACCCTGCGTGTTAACACATTAAAAACTTCCCGTGAGAAAGCCATCGCTTCGATCCCGGCCGAGTTTTCCGCCGAGTGCACCAAATTTTCTCCGGAGGGCATAAACCTGGAAGCCGCTAATCCCCAGCTTGAACTGCTTTCCGGCATGAACGACGGTTCCCTGTTAGTGCAGGACGAAGCTTCCCAGATGATAGCCCATTTAGTGCAGCCGATAAGTGCGCAAACAATACTTGATGCCTGTTGCGGCAGCGGTACTAAAACAGCCCATATCGCTGCTCTCGCCGATAACAAATGTTCTATCACCGCTATTGATACCGACAAAAGGCGCATATCCCAGGCACAAGAAACTTTCACCCGCATGGGTGTTACCTGCGCAGAAGCCGCCGTTGCTGATGCCGCGAAATTCACCGGCACATTCGATACCGTGCTGCTGGACGCCCCCTGCTCAGGAATCGGCACACTGCGTAAGAAACCGGACATAAAATGGAACCGCGCGCAGGCTGATGTAATAAAAAAATACCCTGCCGTGCAACTAACCCTCTTGCGCCATTTATCAACGCTGGTCAAAGCCGGCGGCTCAATAATCTATAGTACCTGCACCAATGAGCCCGAGGAGACCAATCAGGTAATAGAACAATTCCTGGCAGATAACCCGGGTTTTGCCCCGGTTGAGCTGGACACGATTTTGCCGGTTGAACTTTTGTCCGGCGATAAAAATTACTTTAGAACGTGGCCACACAAACAGAACATGGACGGCTTCTTCGCCGTAAAATTGGTAAAAACTAAATGAAATACTTTCTCGACCTTGAGCCGAAACAACTTAAAGAAGTTTTAGAAGCCTGGAAGGAAAGCCCCTTCCGCGCCGTGCAGCTTATGGAGTGGGTCTACAAAAAAGGCGTCACCGGCTTCGAGCAGTGCTCCAATCTTTCCGCCGGGCTGCGTGAAAAACTTTCCATGAAGTACTCCTTGTATGGTCTTACGCTGGTTAAGAAGACCACCTCCAAAAGAGACGGCTCTGTCAGGTATGACTTTAAAACCGCCGACGATCTTCCGCTGTCTACTGTGCTTTTGCCCCGCGGCTCTAAAAATTCAATATGCATCTCCACCCAGTCGGGCTGCCCGGTAGGCTGTTATTTTTGCGCTACCGGCCGCGAAAAATTCGGCCGCAACCTGACCAGGGGCGAAATAATAGAACAGATCCTCAGGGTTCGCCAGGACACCGGCAACAGCATAGAAGGCGTACTGCTTATGGGCATGGGTGAACCTCTGCTTAATTACGACAACGTAGTAGCCGCCCTGCACGTTATAACAGACATAAACCACCTCGGCATAGGCCGCCGCCACGTAACACTATCGACAGTGGGCATAGTTCCCAGAATTAAAGACCTCTGCGAACTGCACACCACGGTCCGCCTGGCCATTTCCCTGCACGCCCCCGACGATGAAACACGCCGCAAAATAATCCCGTCAAAAGTCCCCTATACCACCAAAGAAATATTAAGCGCCGGCCTTGAATACGCCAAACGCACCAAGAGCCACCTTACAATAGAATACATATTGATCGCCGACCTGAACGATTCCCAGGAACACGCAAGCAAACTCCTTGAACTCTTCGAAGAATGCGGCGGCGATTTCGCCATTATGAAAATAAACCTCATCCCCTTCAACCCCGTAGAAAAATCCAGCTGGAAACGCCCCAACCAAAAAACAATAGAACTCTTCGAGTCCTACTTACTCCGCCGCGGCTGCACCGTAATAATACGCGAACCCAAAGGACTCGACATTGGCGCCGCCTGCGGCCAGTTAGGTTTTTAAAATAAGAAGTTTTATTGATAATGGCGGGAATATATTATAAAATTAGAAAAATATTCAGGAGGTATTATGACAAGGAAATTCATAGTCGTTATTGAGAAAGACGAAGACGGAATGCTAGTTGCAAAGGTACCAGATTTGCCCGGTTGTCATACTCAGGCGAAAACAATGCCTATACTGATGACACGCGTAAAAGAGGCTATTGAACTATGTGTTGAGGTTATGAAATCTAAGCACGAACGTCTTGAACGTACCGAATTCGTAGGTGTTCAACATATAGAGATGGCCGTATGACCAGGCTTCACCCTCTTCCCGCAAGAGATGTCTGCAAAAAACTCAAAAAGCTAGGCTTTATCATGATTAGACAGAAAGGCAGTCACAGCTTTTGGGAACACCAAGACGGCAGATCAACGGTTGTTCCAATACACAAAGGCGAAGGCCTGGGTAGAGGGCTTCTAAGGTCTATTCTAAATGATATACAAGTTGAGATAGAAGAGTTTTACTCTGTCTGAACAATAAAAGAAGCGCGGGGAAACGAAGTGAACTTGAATGACAGATTTTAATTTTAAAACCACACGCCTAACGGCTGGTGGTTTTTTTACGATACCAGCGGTGAGCTGTCGCTGGAAAAATACGTCGTATTGACAAAGTGTATCACATCAGATACACTTTGTTTGGAGGTAAATAATATGAATAATTTACGAACACTCGTTTTGCTTGAGCCGCCGGTGCGGGATAGGGTGCGGGACATTGCGAAGAAACGACAGATGTCTGTTTCAAGTGTGTGCAGGGACTTTATTTTAAAAGGTATAGATCTTGTGGAAGATGAGTATTTTGAAAAGCTTTGTTCTGAGCGAATGTCTCAGCCCGGTTGGAAAAAAAAGTGTGTTTCTCACAAGGAAGTATGGGCTAAAATCGCAAAGTGAAAGTACGATATGATCTTCATGTTCTTGAAGTAGATATACCAGCTCTTAACAAGGAAATGGCGTCGCGTATTAAAAATGCTATTGAGATGAGGTTAATGGTTGCTCCTCTGGAGTATGGCGATTACTTGCATGGGACCCTTAGGGGATTCCGAAAATATCGCGTGGGTGATCATAGGATCGTCTACAGGGTTATAGGCAAAGAGATATTTGTCCTGGCTATAGGCAAGAGAAAAGATGATGCAGTGTATCAGATCGCCGCAAAAAGAAGCCGCGGGCGGGTGATGGAAAAACCGGTTAAGTATGCGGGCATAAAAAAAGTAAAAGTAGTTAGATCGGCGGCTCGAAAAAGCAGCAAACGTTCGTCTGTTAATCGACCTGTGAAGAGGGTGGTATAATATGGAAATGGCATTGTGGAAGGTGTTTGATTCTATTGATCTGCTGGTACGGTACGCCGAGACGAAGAATATAAATATACTTACGTTCCTTGGCTTGCAGTTGACGGCGGTGAAGTTCATAAATATCAATTTCAACATCTGGCTGGAAATAAGCAGTGTATTTCTGGTGCTCTCGGTGCTGTTGTGCGTGGCCTCGTTTATGCCTAAATCGAAGTTGACGGGATGGCTTTACAAAATTAACCACAGGCCCGAAAGACCTGCGCCGGAAGACAATATACTTTATTTCGGAGATATCGCAAAGTATACGCCCACGGAATATGTTGAAGTTATGGAGAAGAACCTTAACTGCACGCTTAAGGGTAACGGCTATCATGAGAACCTGTGCCGGCAGATCGTCGCGAACGCCCGGATAGTGGACGGCAAATTCAGGTTGTTTAAACTGAGTTTTAGTGTTATGCTTATGGGGGAGATGTTTTTCGCGGTGTCTTTGCTGGATAAGATAAAATAATTCGCAATACTATCGATATCAGAGGTGCGTTATGGCAAAAGTGGGAATTGCTCTTGGCGGCGGCGGGGCGCGGGGACTTGCGCATATCGGTGTGCTTAAGGCTCTGCAAAAAAATAATATCGTTGTTGATTGTATAGCGGGCGCTTCTATGGGGGCTATCGTCGGGGCACTGTACGCCGTCGAACCGGATATCAATATTGTCGAAACAAAAATTCGCATGCTCCTTAGTAAAACGATCGAAGATATGAAGATAAGCTCTCTCATGCAGGGAGCGATCAGCCACCATTCGTTCCTTATAAAGATGCGGGATTTTATCAAGAACGGTTACCTGCACATCATAGGGGAAACCCGCGCTTCTTTCATAGGCATCGACAGGCTTAATGCACCTATTATAAGCCTTCTGCCGGACATAGATATCCGGGAAACAAAGATACCTTTTGTTTGCGTCGCAATAGACCTGAACGGCTGCAAAGAAAAAGTTTTTAACAAGGGTTCTCTCAGGGAAGCCGTGCTTGCCTCAGCTTCCATACCCGGCGTGTTCCCGCCTATACTGGTGGACGGCTGCTGGTTAGCGGACGGCGGCTATGCCGGTTCCACTCCCATCCGGCCGCTTAAAAAGTACTTTCATCCGGATGTGGTGATCGGCAGCGACGTGAAAAGCCTGGGCGGCCATTTTGAAAAGCCTGACAAAGCTCGCGAGATAATAGACCGCGCCAAATACATTACCGGTATCATACTGAACGAAGTGTATCTGGAAGAGGCCGATATCGTCATCTCACCGGATATCAAGAACCTGCACTGGACGGCATTCGATAAGCTCGATCTGTTGATAGAACGCGGCGAGTCCGCCGCCAATGCCAAGATCGGCGCCTTTAAACTTCAACGCACGAAAAAAACATTCTTCGGCTGGCTCCGCGATTTGTTGCCTTCCCAGAAACCTGCTGCCTGACCATCCGTAGCTTTTTATTGACAATCCTTCATGTTTTCTGGTAAAATCACTCTATTATGACTATTGTGAGCGAAGGTATACCATTTATTGCTGTTCCAGGCGTATTAGGTGTAGCAGGGCTTATGTATTCACGGCAGCATCCGGTCATGCAGGCGGTCTCCATTGTTCTGCTGGCGGCGGCGCTTTTCTGTATGTATTTTTTCCGCGATCCTTCCAGGACCATCGTTGATGTTGAGGGGCAGCTGCTTTCTCCAGCAGACGGCGTTGTGATGGAAGTATCGGAGAACAACGGGGAAAAAGTAATACGTATTTTTCTTTCGGTTTTTAATGTGCACCTGCAGCGCTCGCCTTTTGCGGGCACCGTCGTTGCCGTTGAGCGTAAGGCGGGAAAATTCCTGCCGGCAATGGACCCAAAGGCGCATGTGGAGAACGAGCAGATCATTATGACTTTCGATACGAAACACGGGCGCATGAAGGTGATACAGATCGCCGGCATCCTTGCCCGCCGTTGCGTTTCCTGGGTAAAACCGGGCGACACGGTGGAAAAGGGCGGGAAAATAGGCGTTATTAAATTCAGCTCGCAGGTAGACATTCATCTGCCTGCCGCAACGGTTGTTTCTGTTAAACCCGGCGATAAGACGGTCGGCGGTATAACGGTGTTAGGGAACTTTAAATGATCCCTAAAATGCCGCGCGGTATTTACCTGCTGCCCAGCCTTTTTACTGCTGCGAATATGATGTTCGGCATGCTCTCTATGCTGTATGCCATACGCATGGATTTTGTGCCGGCAGCCTGGTGCATAATGCTGGCCATTATCATGGATATGATGGACGGCCGTGTTGCCAGATGGACTAAAACCACCAGCGATTTCGGCGTTGAGTTCGATTCTCTTTCGGACCTTGTCTCTTTTTGCGTTGCGCCCGCGGTGCTGATGTACCAGCTGGTGCTTTTTGAAATGGGAAGGATCGGTGCGGCTATCGCCTTCTTTTACCTGCTGTGCGGCGCCCTCAGGCTGGCGCGCTTTAACGTTAAGGCTCACGATGATACCAGCGGTGTTCCCGCTACAGAGTTCCAGGGACTGCCGACACCGGCGGCTGCTGCACTGCTTGCTTCTTTTGTTCTCAGCTACGAACTTTTCGTTGAAGGTCCGGAGATCACGGTAAAGACCATACCGGTGATCATGCAGAAAATGCCCCTGTTCTTTAAAAGTATTCCGCTGACCATGCTGGTCATATCGTTCCTTATGGTCTCGGAAGTGCCATACTCAAGCTTTAAGAAATTCAAATTAACGCGGCCTAAAACGCTGCAGATACTGCTGGTTTTTATAATAGGCATCATGCTGATAATAACCTATCCTCAAAACACCATCTTCATAATTTTCCTCCTTTACGTCCTATCGGGGCTTACCGGCCTTGTGTTGCGGTATTTTCGATTGCGCGGCAGATTTAATGCGCCTTTGAAAGACACCGGAACTTTGGATGCTAAACCCAAAGACAACACGAAATAACTCTGATCTACAACTTAAATGAGGTAACCCGTAATGAAAAACAATAATGTAATTATTTTTGATACCACCATGCGCGACGGCGAGCAGTCACCGGGCGCCAGCATGAACATACGCGAAAAGCTTGAGATCGGCAGACAGCTGACAAAGCTTGGCGTTGATGTTATGGAAGCCGGTTTTCCTATCTCCAGCCCGGGCGATTTCGAGTCCGTCAAACAGTTAGCTCAAAAGATTAACGGCCCTGTTATAGCCGGCCTTGCCCGTGCCCATGAGAAGGATATTACGGCCTGCTGGGATGCCGTTAAGTATGCCAAGCGCAACCGTATACATGTTTTCCTTGCCACCTCAGACATTCATATAAAAAGCAAGCTGAACAAAACCCGCGATGAAGTGCTGGCGATGGCCGTTAAATCGGTCAAATACGCCTGCTCGCTTTGCAAGGATGTAGAGTTTTCCGCGGAAGATGCCACTCGCACAGATTTTAATTATCTGTGCGCCGTTATAGAGGCTGTGATAGCGGCCGGTGCAAAAACCGTTAATATTCCGGACACCGTTGGCTACACGCTTCCTGACGAATACATCCGCACCATACGCGGCCTGCGTGACCGTGTGAAAGGCATAGACAAGGTTATTGTGTCGGTCCATTGTCATAACGACCTCGGTCTTGCGGTGGCGAATTCTCTTTCTGCTATAGCGGGTGGTGCGCGGCAGGTTGAGTGCACCATAAACGGTATAGGCGAACGCGCCGGCAATGCCGCACTTGAAGAAGTAGTCATGGCTATGCATACACGCCATGATCTGCTTAACGTTGAATGTAACATAAATACGAAAGAACTTTACAAGACCAGCCGCATGGTCTCAACACTTACCGGTGTCGCGGTTCAGCCGAACAAAGCCATTATCGGTGCCAACGCATTCGCCCATGAAGCAGGCATCCATCAGGACGGTGTGCTGAAAGAGCGCACGACTTATGAAATAATGGATCCCAAGGCTGTCGGCGTACCGTCCAACAAACTGGTGCTCGGCAAACACAGCGGCCGCCACGCTTTTGTGCGCCGCCTCAAAGATCTCGGCTACATAGTGAAGACTGAAGAGATAGAAAAACTTTTCAGCCAGTTCAAGGTCCTTGCCGATAAGAAAAAGTGCGTTTATGACGACGATATCCTTTCTCTCGTCGAGGCCGGCATCGCGCAGGCCCCTGCGGTCTACGTGCTGGAATATCTGCAAACCTCCAGCGGCACGGGCGTAGTTCCAACCGCCACGGTACGCATTGCCTGCAACGCTAAGAAAGCCAAACAACCTGTTATCACACAGGAAGCTTCGACAGGCGACGGCCCTGTAGATGCCGCCTATAAAGCGATAGAAAAGATAACCGGCATTAGAGCAAGCCTCAGCGACTATACGATCCGCGCTGTTTCCGGGGGCGAAGACGCTCAGGGCGAAGTAAACGTGCGGGCCGATTACAAAGGCAACAGCTACACAGGCCGCGGCGCATCTACAGATATTATTGAAGCAAGCGTCAAAGCATACCTGCAGGCAATAAATAAAATAGCATCGGAAAAATAGGAGAAACAAATGGGTCAAACGATAACTGAGAAAATACTGGCCGCGCATTGCGGTAAAAAATCTGTTGTAGCGGGCGAGTTCATTGAGCCGAAGGTTGATATTGCCCTTGGCAATGATGTTACTACGCCGCTTGCTATTAAGGAATTTCGCGCTACTGGCGCTAAGAAAGTATTCGACAAAAACAAAGTGGTGCTTGTCATGGATCACTTCACGCCGAATAAAGATATCAAAAGCGCGGAGCAGGTTAAGTTCGTTCGCGAGTTCGCGCATGAACAGAAACTGAAACATTATTACGAGGGCGGCAATTGCGGTGTAGAACACGCGCTGCTCCCGGAGCAGGGAATTGTTGTGCCGGGCGATGTGGTGCTTGGCGCCGATTCCCATACCTGCACGTACGGAGCGCTTGGCGCGTTCTCAACAGGTTCCGGCTCGACCGACCTTGCGGCTGCGATGATCACCGGTAAAGTCTGGTTCAAAGTCCCGCAGACGATAAAGTTCGTTTATAAAGGTAAACTTAACAAATGGGTCGGCGGAAAAGACCTTATATTAAACACCATCGGCCGCATCGGCGTTGACGGCGCGCTTTATTGCGCCATGGAATTCGCTGGCCCTGTGATAGAAAAACTTTCCATGTCGGACCGCATGTCCATGACGAATATGGCGATCGAGGCTGGCGGCAAAAGCGGTATTATAGCGCCGGATAAGATAACAGAGGCTTATGTTAAAGGCCGCGCCCAGCGCAAATATAAATTTTATTCGAGCGATGCGGATGCTAAATATGCTGAAGTAATAGAGATAGATTGTTCAAAGATACTGCCGCAGGTAGCGGTACCGTTCCTGCCGTCGAATGCAAAGAATGCGCGTGATCTTAATAAGCTGACCATTGATCAGGTGGTAGTGGGCTCCTGCACCAACGGACGCATAGAGGACCTAAGGCTTGCGGCGAAAATAATCAAGGGCAAAAAAGTGCACTCGAATGTGCGCATGCTGGTGATACCGGCGACGCCCTGGATCTGGAAGCAGGCGATGAAGGAAGGCCTTTTCGAAATATTCATGAATGCCGGCGCAATAGTTTCACCGCCGACGTGCGGACCGTGCCTGGGCGGCCACATGGGCATACTTGCAGACGGCGAACGCTGCGTGGCAACTACGAACCGCAACTTTGTAGGGCGCATGGGCGCGCTGAAGTCGGAAGTTTATCTGGCGAACCCCGCGGTTGCAGCGGCCTCGGCCATCAAGGGCAGAATAATAGATCCGGATCAGCTCTAATCCAAGGAGATATATAATGATACTCAAAGGTAATGCGTTCAAATATGGCTCAAACATCAATACCGACGAAATAATACCCGCGCGCTTCCTTAATACTTCCGACCATAAGGAACTGGCGAAACATTGCATGGAAGACCTTGATAAGGATTTTGTCAAGAATATGAAGCAGGGAGATTTTATAGTAGGCGAGAATAATTTCGGCTGCGGATCTTCGCGCGAACATGCCGGTATATCCATTAAAGTCGCCGGGGTTTCCGCGGTCATCGCGAATTCCTTCGCGCGCATCTTCTTCCGTAACGCTATCAATATCGGTCTGCCTATCCTTGAATGCCCCGAAGCGGTAAAAGGGATTCGTATGGGCGATAAGATAGAGGTTGATCTCTCGAAAGGTATCATTAAGAATGTTACAAAAAAAGAAACGTACCAGGCGCAGCCGTTCCCGCAGTTCATGCAGGACATCGTTAAAAAAGGCGGCCTGCTGCCGTATATAAAATCTAAGAAAAAATAAGGAGTGTACCATGCCCAACAAAACTTACCAGATAGGTGTCATAGCGGGAGACGGAACGGGCCCGGAAGTAATTCGCGAAGGCCGTAAAGTGGTTGACGTTGCCGCGAAGAAATTCGGTATCAAGATCAACTATACCGACTACGACCTCGGCGGTGAACGTTATAAAAAGACAGGCGAGATACTTCCGGACAGCGTTATTCCGGAATTGAGGAAACTCGACGGGATTTATCTCGGCGCCATCGGCCATCCCGATGTTAAGCCCGGTATCCTTGAAAAAGGGCTGCTACTGCGTCTGCGTTTTGAGCTGGACCAGTACATTAACCTGCGCCCGGTAAAACTGTATCCGAACGTGGCCTGCCCTTTGAAAGATAAAGGTCCCGAACACATAGATTTCGTGGTGGTACGAGAAAACACCGAAGGTCTCTACGTCGGCGCGGGCGGTTTCCTGCGCAAGGGCACGCCGCAGGAAGTATCTGTGCAGGAATCAATCAACACCCGTTTCGGCGCCGAACGCTGCATCCGGTACGCTTTCGACCTGACCCGCAGGCGCAACAAGGCAAAGAAGCTTACGCTGTGCGGAAAAACAAACGTTTTAACCTATGCCTTCGATCTTTGGGAGCGCGCGTTCTATGACGTCGCCAAAGAATATACCGATATAAAACCTGATTACGCCCACGTTGACGCCACGACCATGTGGATGGTAAAGAACCCGGAATGGTTCGATGTTATCGTTACCGACAATCTCTTCGGCGATATTATCACGGACCTTGGCGCCATGATACAGGGCGGCATGGGTATCGCAGCGGGCGGCAATATCAACCCCACCGGTGTTTCCATGTTCGAGCCGATCGGCGGTTCAGCGCCTAAGTATACCGGCCAGAACGTTATTAATCCGCTCGCGGCCATTTGCGCAGGCGGCATGATGCTGGAAACTATCGGCGAAGTGGCAGCCGGTAAAGCCATAGAGGCAGCTGTTATCAAGTGCCTTGAGACCGGCAAGATCAAATCCCTTGCGGCAGGAAAGATGGGCATGGGCACCAGAGAGATGGGCGATTTCGTCGCATCAATGTTGTAGTCGCAGAGAGCGTATACTTAATTAACAGGAGTAATGAACGTGAGCAAATATAGAGTGGCAGTGGTCGGCGCGACCGGCGCAGTAGGCGTTGAAATGGTAAAGATGCTGGAGAACCGAAAGTTCCCGGTCAAAAGCCTTCGGCTGCTGGCTTCCGAGCGTTCGGTGGGGAAGATCGTTAAGTTCAACGGCAAGGATATCAAAGTCGAATTGTTGTGCCCGGAAAACACAAAGGATCTTGATGTTGCCCTGTTCAGCGCCGGCTCCGATATCTCTAAAGAGTATGCTCCCATATTTGCGAAGAATAATTGCTTCGTTATCGATAACTCCAGCGCCTGGCGTATGGACAAAGAGGTCCCCCTGGTAGTGCCGGAGGTAAACCCCGGTGACCTCGCCGCTGACAAGAAAATTATCGCTAATCCTAATTGCTCCACCATTCAGATGGTGGTCGCCCTGAAACCGCTGCACGACGAAGCGAAGATCAAGCGTGTTGTGGTCTCCACCTACCAGTCGGTTTCCGGCGCGGGGCAAAAAGGCATGGATGAACTTAAAAGCCAGACAATGGCCTGGGCGAAAGGGGAATCTATCCCGGCGGCCAATAAGTTCCAGTACCAGATAGCATTCAACCTTATACCGCAGATAGATGTTTTTACCGAGAACGGCTATACCAAAGAAGAAATGAAGATGGTCAATGAAACCCGCAAGATAATGGGCGATGATTCCATCCAGCTGAGCGCTACCTGCGTGCGCGTTCCCGTGTACCGCTCACACAGTGAAAATGTGTGGATAGAAACGGAAAAAGAACTTTCCGTTGAAACGGCGCGCAAACTGCTTTCCAAGGCGGAAGGAATTGAAATGGTTGACGACCCGGCCAACAAGAAGTATCCCACGCCGCTGGCTGCGGAAGGCAAACAGGTTACCTATGTCGGCCGCCTGCGCAAAGATATTTCCTGCGCCAGGGGACTTACGTTCTGGGTCGTTTCCGATAACCTGCTTAAGGGCGCCGCTCTTAACGCCGTGCAGATAGCCGAAGCGCTTGATAAAAAAAGCTTGATAAAATAGGAATATTTAGTATAATTGAGTAAAGATGAAAAAACTTATAGTAAATGCCGATGATTTCGGCTACCGCGAGAACATAAATAAAGGTATCTTGCAGGCTCACCAGACAGGTGTGGTGACCAGCGCTTCTTTATTTGTGGAGAAGGAAGGTACCGACGAGGCTGTGCGCATGGCGCATGAGCATCCCGGCCTTTCGCTGGGCATCCATGTCGATATAGATAAATATTTCAATGTGGAGCACGGCCACGGGATCGTGACCGGCTGGGCGGACGGTATATTGAACCACGAATGCCTTAAGGTGGAGTTCCGCCGGCAGTTGGATAAGTTCTATTCATTTGGCTTCACCGCAGATCATTTTGACAGCCACCATCATGCTCACCTGGTTAACGAGGTCTTCCCTGCTGCCTGTGAAGTGGCGAAAGAATACAAAATACCTTTTATGCGGGTTTTTGCGCAACATTATCCAGACAGAGAAGCCTTTGAAGCAGCAAAAAAACTTGCTATTGATAACGGTTTGCGGGTCGTGGATCATTTTATCGAGGGCTGGTATTGGGGAAATGTGGATGAAGATTACGGCGTTGCCGAACTTATGACGCATCCCGGTTACGGCGAGCTTTGGCGTGAAGCGGAGCTTGCGCATTGCTGCCAGCCGCAATTGAAACAATACTTAATGAACCAGAAGATAGAGCCGGTGCGTTTCTCAGATGTCGTTAACCAGTAGCGAAAGCACGTTCCTGCTGTTCATTGAATATGACGGAACTCGTTTTTCCGGCTGGCAAGTTCAGCCGGGCCTCCGGACCGTGCAGGCCAAGCTGGAAGAAGCTCTTGAAAAACTGCTCAAGAAGCCCGTTGCGCTGTCCGTTACGGGCCGCACGGACGCCGGTGTTCACGCTCATATGCAGGCCGCCAGCTTTACAACCTCCACCTCGATACCACCGCTCAACATTCAGCATGCGCTCAATGGCTTTCTTCCGCAGGACATCTCCATTAAACAGGTTAAACGGGTCTCCAAAGGCTTTAACGCGCGTTACGATGCCGTTAAAAAGTCTTATCAGTATCACATTTGGAACCGGTCTTATAGATCTGTCTGGCATGGAACCAACGCCTGGCATATCAGGCAGCCTCTTAATGTTCAACTTATGCGTAAGGCGGCAAAAGTCTTGTGCGGCAAGCATGATTTTAGCTCGTTCGATGCCAAAAACAGCGTAATTTTAGATAAAGTCGCAAGGATTGCATCCATACGTATAAGCTCCGCTGCAGGTAAGATCACCATTACCTTCACCGGTGACCGGTTCCTGTACAAAATGGTGCGCAATATGGCAGGTACCCTTGTTGATGTGGGACTGGGGAAAACTGAACCGGAGAAGATCGGTTCTATCCTGCGCTCAAAGAAGCGTTCTTTGGCCGGTCCTACAGCCCCGGCCAAGGGCCTATTCCTTAAAGAAATACTCTTTTAACTATGAAAAACAAAAGGTCACGTTTATCCCGTTCAGCCATCCAGCAAAAAAGTCCTTCAAGGGTTTCTGCCCCTGCGGCTGCAGTTAAACCTGTTTTTTCCCTGTCCCGAGTTGGGAAAAAGGTGCTTATTTTTGGTATCATTACGGCCTGCCTGGGGTATTATGTGCTTACCCTGGCTGACCCTTTTGGCCAGAATTGGGCGGCTAATTTGTCACCGTTCCTTATCCTGGGCGGCTATGCTCTTATGGGTCTCAGTATCGTTGTTCGCGATCCCGGCTCTCCGCAGGTTTCACCCTCCTCCTCCCCAGTTTCAACCAAATCCTAGTTTCTAAGTTCTTGCTCAAACCCTCTGTTTTTGTGGTCCTATTGTAAACCATTAAACTTATAGCAGGTTTACATCTGGCCTGTTTTGCGCGATTCATAAATTCTATGTTTTGCCAAAATTTGGAGTAGTTTCTGTGATCTGCATCCAGTGAAGTAGCTCAATTTATAAAGTCCATAATTCTGATAAAAATAAACAGGAAGGAAAGTTACGAATAAATAGCCGAATTTGAGTGATAATAATAATAAGTTAAAGTAAAATATTAAGTTTGGTTCGTTAATTCAATATTTTCGAGGACATGCGTGATATATATGACAATAGTTGTAGTTTGGTTGCCAATGGCCGTATATAGCGTTAACTTAACATAACATAACTTATCGGAACCAAATACCGTATTGATTTTGAGGTATCTGACGGTCGATTTAAGACGTCAATAAGGCGTATTTTGAGGTTTTTGACGGAGCGTGTTGCGGAGTGATAGAGAAATAAATTTCGCATGACAACGAGAGTTTTTTAAGGTTGACAATTCGTTGTCGTTGGTTTACTATTGCCTACTGCCTAACTTGCGTATTGTCCGCCGTTTTTCAGACTGACCAGCTCCGGAGCTTATATTCCTCGCTGGGTATGGGGAAGGAAACCGTACTTTCATTGGGCCAGCGTTCAACTTCTGAACCATTTTTAAGGATGGCTATAACGAACTCTATCTGAGCTGAGGGATCTTGAGGAAGCTCCATCTTTGCCAGCGGGATCGCTATCTCTATGATCTTCTGGGCAGCCGCGGTCTTAAGGTTTTCAAAGCCGGAGGGGGTTCTTAGTATAAATTCTTTCAGATTCCCCCCTGCCTCAAAACAGACTATCGCTTCATGCCCTGCCGGGGTCAAAAAGTTGAGTTTAATGCAGATATCTTTGATCAATTCGCTGGCCAGGGGAATGGTCAGATCCAGGCGCAGGTAGATGTTGTTAAGGTCAAAGCCGTAATAAAATGCTCTTAAAAGGGTGTCCACCTGGTGCATTGAGCCACCGGTATGGCCTACTTCGTAGTAGCCGGCCGCCAGCCATTCAAAGTAGCTGCTTACCTTACCATCTATTTTGGGTGTGATAAAGTCAACGGGTTCAAGGGTCGGCTTCTTTTTAAGCAGGCCTTTAATAGGTTTATACAGGTTGGCCGGTATCTTGGCACCCAGCAGTTCATAGACATTTATCAGGTTTTGGCGGAAAAGCAGGTCAAACATCTCATCATTATCAGATGAATGATCATCGCCGTACCACCAGTTCCAGTCCGAGCCTTCAGCTATGAATATGCGTTCCCAGGCCGCCAATACGTTCGGGGTATCCTTCTTATCAAGGTTGTTATTTACATAATCGGCCAGGAACTTGCGTGTATCGGCAAGATACTCCCAGGCAGTATTGTCTTCCGGGTGACCTATCCAGATGTTAAAATTCCCGTTTATCCAGGAACCGGCCCACAGCCGGTGCAGTGTTTCCTTTGGCGGGTTGCGCTCAAGATAGTCGCTTATTGTTACGGTCTCAATGCACGGGTCGTTGCTGATAGCGCTGTAGAGGGCGCGTAAAAAATCCCAGCCGTCATTTTTATAATATTCCCAGCAGTTTTCGCCGTCCAGTATTATCGTTACCAGGTGCTCGCCCTGAGCGTGCGCCAGAGAAGAGCGTATCCCGTGGAGTTTGCGCATGAAATCGGAAGCGGCGGCATGTGGATCCCAACGAGCGTACACAAAACCGATCGAATCTGAGAGGGCGTGATCGCGAAACACCATTTTAATGCTGTGGTCAAGAATGTTAACGTTATAGGGCTGATACAACTGCGTGCAATAATGATCCGCGTTGCCTAGAGTATGAAAAAGAACGTCCTGATCGGTGGCTATCCAATTGACACCAGAGCTCGCGAAGACCGGTACTATCTCTTCAGCGACAGAGCCCTCGGCGGGCCACATGCCGCGCGGTGCTTTCCCAAAATGTTTTGTGTACATCGCGACCGCTTTTTCCACCTGATGGCGGGCGTCGTCGCAATGCTGAAAGCGTTTTTTCGGCAGGGTCATGTGGGGCGATGCGATCAAGGCGTTGTTGGTATCGCACAACAGGGGAAGTATGGGGTGATAAAAAGGTGTCGTTGAAACTTCTATCTGCCCGCGGTCCTGCACCTCCCGCGCTTTAGAGACGACCATGCCGCAAATTTCAAGCTGTTTTTTTACCAGGGTTTGTTTGTCTTCTTCGGTGAAGTTCTTCCCCTTTTCACACAGTTGCTGTATGAACGGGTCGTGCTCTTTCCAATACGGGTCCATCCAGGAGAGATTGAACCATACCTGCAGATCGCGCATCTCCGCGGCTTTAAAATATCCCTGCGTTCTTTTCAACTCATCTTTGGAAGTTGTCCTGCCGCGTTTTTCCAGCAGCTGGCTGTACCGGGGGTATGGGTGCACCATCGTGTCCCAATTCGCCATAAAAAAATTGAACAATATAAAGATCTTGTCTTCCTGGCTCAGATCTTCGGCATTCTTCAGGGTAAGATCAAGGAATTTGTCGTGCGCTTTTCCGCTCGCGTAGTCTTCCAACTGCATCAGCAGTGAAGGCACGAAATTGAAATTCGATCTTATTTTCGGGAACTCATCAAGTATAGCAATGGTATCATAATAGTCTTTGGTCGCGTGCAGCCGTACCCAGGGTAATTCATAGATCCCGGTCGAAGGGTTCTTGTACATCGGCTGATGCTGGTGCCACAAAAAGGCTATGTGTAATTTTTTCATGGAATGTCTCTCTTAGAAATGCGTTCCTACTTCCAACTGCATGCGGGTGGCAGGGTCGTTCTTCGGCCAGAAGGCGGTAAATGTCGGCGGTGTGTAGCGGTTGAATGAGTAACGTATTTCGCAATATTTTGAGTATTCAAATTTTATCGTCAAGTCCAGCTCTTCCCCCAGTGAAAACTCAGCGTTGAATAATCTTTCAAGCCCGGATGCCTCGGGTGCGCCTTTAGGACCCTGCGAGGCCGAATAGAGATAGTAGGTTACGCCGAAGGTCCACGCATAGAGCGGTGTGAAATCCGCGCCGATCGTGAGCGTATTAATGCCGGAATAGGCAGATGGCGCCGGCAGGAACAGATCGGTCGGTGTTGCCGCCTGCAGCTCGCCGTAGCCCGCGCGCTCGAGGCCGTCATAGCGCCGGCACATATCCGGTGAAAAAGATTTGTCTGTTCCCGAAAGGCCAAGATTATCATCACCGGAGGCATACGCGAAGGCAGCCATCGCCTTAACTTTGCCGAGTTTCGTTTTTTCCCCTATCAATTTACCGCTGATCACGTAACCCAGGCTGTCGAACGGTATCTGTGTATCGCTCAGAAGAGCGGATGCTACACCGCCTTGTTTGGCTATCTCAAAGTCGTAGCCCGAGATCTTTTCTTCATGGTTCAGGTGCAGGTCAATAAAAGTTTTCACGATCCGGCTGGTAAGCATGCTGTGCGTAAGGTTCGGATCTTGTGAAGAAGGCTGACCCTTCGTATACAGGGCACCGGAAAAATCCTGCTGCTGGAAATAACTTAATTCTATCAACTGTTCCTTCCAGGTTGTGCCTTCCGTGATCCCGAAAATGTCTTTATCCGTGTTCGGTTTAAAATTTTCTGCTACCTTGTAGGAAAAGAGCGTCGTGTCCAGCGGCAGCCGCCAATCATAACGGCCGTGCAGCTTGAAACCGGTGAAACCGATACCGTTGTCATCAAAGATCATGCCGTTGCCGATCCCGATGTTCTGCTTGCCGATCGTCACATCGACCGGCTGTTCCGCGAAATTGGTGATCTTAACGTACGCTGTCTCAATGAATGGCTGCATATCCGTATTAGGATAGCCCACCGGAATGAAAGTTGAAGTGGACCCCGCGACGCCCAGCGCGGTCAATTTTGTACCTATTTCGATATCCGGAACGAAGTTACCCTTTACCGATAACTGAAGTCTTTGCGAATAATAGCTGAAAGAATCGGTGCTGACAGTGGAATCAAAATGCGTGTTCGAAAAGGTTACACCGCGCAGGCGATAGTCGGTTTCTATATCCAGAGAAGATGCCCAGACGTTCCTGGTACCGGTAGCAGCAAGTACTAATATGCCGAGAGCGGCTGCGCGACGTAAGTGTTTTTTCATCAAGTTATTTTCCGGAAATATTAATTATTCGTTCCTGTGCGTTGGCTGCCCATGCAGACGCAGGGTACAAGGTGATTATTCTTTCGTAAGTCCCCTTTGCTTCCTGTGCCTTGCCGGAGAGCTCCTGCACCCTCGCGAGAGATTCATAGATACGCGGTGACAAAAAACTATTAGGGAATTTTGCAAGGCATTTGTTATAAACATCAATAGCCTGTTGGTATTTTCCCGTATTTTCATACAATATTCCAAGTACTGAACTGGCGAGCGGGAGAAGCCTTTTATCCCCCTTGCCGGTGTTGAGGACTTCTTGTAGCGTCGCTTCTGCGTCGTTATAATTTTGCTGGGCCGAGAGCGCATTGGCTTTGGTGATGGCCGCCCGGATACCGGTTGAGGAATTCGCATCGGCGCGTATTACTTCAGCGAGCGTGCCCATACCCTGGCCCACTTGAGAAGCATCGTTACTGCGAACCATATATTGGGCCATAGATAATTTCTCTTCGTTGCGCAAACGGGCTTCCTGCAGCCGGCTGAAGAAAAATATGCCGAATATTATTAAACCGACTATTGCGCCCGCTACGGCGTAAAAAGTGTTTCGGTTGTTCATTGCCCATTCTATACTGCCGTCCATGTATTCGGCAAGGTTGTTCTTATTCAGTTCGTGGCGTGACATATCATTGGTCATGTAAGTAGCTCCTTGGCGTTTCGCTGCATTGTCTCATAATCGTTTTTTACCATACCGCAGGCTGCCAGCGTCGCATAGGCCAGTTCCATCGTCATCAGGTTCTCCGGCTTATGCGTGTCCGTATTCAAAACGAGTTTCGTCCCGTATTTCTTTGCCAGCTTTGCGACATGGGGATTGCCTTTATTATGTCCATTCCGGGTTGTTATTTCAAGATAGACACCTAGCTTTTTTGCCAGTTGAACATCCTCATCGTCGATAAAACCGGGGTGCGCCAAAATGTCAGCGCCGGCCATAATAGCGGCATGGTTTGTTCCGGGCGGAACCGTTTCAGCGGGTGTTTCGCCGTGGACAACGATCAACTGTGCTCCCAGCCTGCGGCACACTTTGACTGCCGAGGCAAGCTGGGCCGGTGGAACATAGGTAATTTCTACGCCCGGTACTATTATTATGTCATAAGCTTTTGAGAGTGTTTTTGCAACTTTTTTTAAACGTGGAATTGCATAGTCGAATGTGGAAAAATCGCCGTGATCGGTAAGGCCGATAGCCGTGTAGCCGGCGACCTTTGCACGGTAAACAAGTTCTGAGGGGATCAGAACCCCGTCGGAGAATAATGAGTGGGTGTGTAGGTCTATCATAAACTTCCCAGTGGTCGTTCGCCCCCTTCGGGGACTCCCTCCGCTGCCCCGCCGCTAAACTACATCGGCGGGTCATACATGTTCTGGTCCCCCAACTACAACAGCGGGACTTTGTCGCTGTCGCACAAACAGTGCGCCATAACGCTCGGGCGCGCCCTAGAGAGGACTTGAACCTCCAACCTTATCCTTAGGACGGATCTGCTCTATCCAGTTGAGCTACCAGGGCATATAAGGTTTAATACGTTATGAGTGAAAATATGTCTGTGCCGGAAAGTTTCTCGCGGCCTTTTAGAAAACCAAGCTCTATAATGAAGGCGGCGCCTATTATATCCGCGCCAAGTCTTTTCGCCAGCTCGATCGCGGCTGTTACGGTTCCGCCGGTTGCTAGAAGATCGTCAACGATCAATACTTTTTCGCCGGGAATAATAGCATCTTCGTGCATCTGCAGGGTGTCGGTGCCGTATTCAAGTGTGCATTCCGCCGAAATTATCTTGTACGGCAGCTTGCCTTTTTTTCGTATGGGCACTATCCCAGCGTTCAGCTTGTAGGCAACCGGGGCGCCGAAAATAAATCCCCGCGATTCAATACCTACTACTTTTTGAATGCCTTTTCCGACGTAATGGTCCGCGATGCCGTCTATCGCCAGTTTGAACATTTCAGGGTGGGACAACAGCGTCGTAATATCCTTGAACAGTATGCCAGGTTTTGGAAAATCCGGAATATCTCTTATGCAGGATTTTAATTCAAGGGTTGTATCTACCATCTTGCCGCCTTAGATTTAATAAAGTTTTAATCTTATAATCGCTGATTTCAACCGTTGCAGCGCACGTGTTTCCAACTGGCGTATACGTTCACGGGACAGCTTTAATTTAGTGCCGACTTCTTCAAGCGAGAGAGGTTTTTTCCCTCCGAGCCCGAACCGTAACGCGACTATCTCCTGCTCCCGTTCCGGCAGATGCCCCATCGCCTGGGTAAGTTCTGCCTGCGTCCGCAGCAACTCTGTCACCGACTCCGGCGTTCCGCCTTTTTTATCGGAGATGATGTCGCGCACCAGTATAGTACCTTCTTCATCTATCGGTGCTTCCAGCGAGCTGGTGCCCTGGGAAAGTTTTGAAGCGCTTTGAAGGTTCTCTACCTGGGCGTTGTTAAGCCCAAGCTGTTTTGCAAGTTCCGCCACGGTAGGCTCACGACCGAGTTTTTCTTTCAGCGGCTTCCATTTTTTTATCAGCTTGCTCATGCCGTCCCAGATATGCGGCGGTATGCGGATGGTTTTTGTCTGTTCTTCAACGGCGCGCCGTACCGACTGGCCTATCCAGTAGGTCGCATACGTGGAAAAATGGATCTTGCGGTGAGGGTTGAATTTTTCAACGGCGCGCATAAGGCCCATGTTCCCTTCTTCGATGAGATCGAGAAAGTCCATGCCGGCGCGAAAATATCTTTTAGAGATAGGTATTACTAGACGAAGGTTGGCTTCCACCAGGCGTTTGCGGGCTTTTTTATCACCCTTGTAAGCTTTGGCCCACAGGGCCTTATTCTCTTCCGGTGTCAGAGTCCCCATCTCTTTAATTTCTTTGAAGTACAGCTGAATGGGATCAAAATTTTCCATGCTCTTTCGCGCCCCTCACAGAGAAGTTATGGTTCAATATCAAAACCTGAATAGCCTTCCGGCTCCAGCCATGTTACCTTCATATCGTCAACACGGGCCCAGGTATTGCCTTTCTCGATAAATGCAAGGAACTCTGAAACCGTCTCGCGGTTTCCTTCAGCTTCCACTTCTACGGAACCGTCAGGCACATTCCGTACCCAGCCGTTCACATCAAACCTGCGGGCCGCGTTGGACACGAAATATCTGAATCCCACGCCCTGTACCTCGCCGCTGATAATAACATGCGCCCGGGTCGTCGTTTTCATGGAGTTCTCCATGTTTATCCCCGCCGAAGAACTCCCCCGACTCCTCCGTCGGGGGATGGCGTTCTCGCAAAACGCGGGGATGTCGCGATTATTGAAGAGCCTTCGGCTCTTACCACAGAGGAGCTCCAAAACATCGGGGTGATAGGATTTGAACCTACGGCCTCACGGTCCCGAACCGTGCGCTCTAGCCAACTGAGCTACACCCCGGCAACAACAACGAAAGCTTCCCATAAAACGGTGCGGCGAGTTATCCGAGCTGAAAGTTTACTGAGCTTAGCCCGCACTCGGAAAACGTTCAAACGTTTTCCGGGTGCACCCCGGTTTGATAGTATCTGTTCACATTAATCTGTACTGCGAGTTATCCGAGCTGAAAGTTTACTGAGCTTAGCCCGCACTCGGAAAACGTTCAAACGTTTTCCGGGTGCACCCCGGTTTGATAGTATCTGTTTACAATTCGTAAGTGCAATTTGTTATTGCAAATACTACCAAATTGAAGACATAAGGTCAAATCACCAGATACAATACGAACGTGTCTAAAGGCCCGGTCGAAACTGAAAATGGCAGCGCCCCTCCGGAGGAGGCGTAAAAGCCCGCGCTGGAGTACAAGTCCATAATTCGAAAAGGATACCTTGTCCGGTATGTAAAATGGGCGATCTCTTTCAATTTCAGATCCCATCTGGGGCGCGATATTCTGGGAATAGACTGCATCGACGCGAGTAAAAGATCGCCGCGTGAAACCTGAGAGCTGTCAAAAATAACACGCCAGCCGTTATCTTTCAAATAGCAGCTGTAGCCGAAGAACGTATCCCCCAACACAATTTTTTTTCCAGGAGCATTTTGAACTGCATCCGAGGTTTCTACGTCACGGGCAATGGCTTTATAAACACCGGCCTGCATATAATCGGCAGACGCCAGGGCGATAGTGCCGATACCAGTGACGCCCACGGTAAGCCAGATAAGCGGCATCCGGTACCTTTCAAAATTTTGTGCAACCATTTCTATCGTCAATATGCTCAGCGCCGGCATCACTAATAAATAGTATCTTCCGGCCACCCAGGGGATCGGCAGTATCACCAGGATCGCACCGGTGAAAAACCAGAATAAAAGAAATGTATTATTTCGGCGGGCCTGGTTTAGAAGTAACCAGCATACGGTAAGACTGTTGAGCAGCATCGCGGAAAGGAGCGCCGCTTGCGTGATATTGAATCCTCCGAACGGAGAACAGAGAAATACCGTCAGGCCAGCGCCGACCAGGAAGGAGACGCATAATACCAATATATGTTTTTTAATCAATAGGGCTTCGTAGACGAAAGTAAACAGGCTGACCCCGCTCAAGAACACCAGGCTCACGATCAACTTGAATATATTCGATCCCGGCACGAATCTCTTGACCGAGGCGAGCAAATGCGATTGCCCGTATGCCGCTACATTCCACCAGTACCAACCCGCTGTTATCAAAAAAGGGATCGCGAATATGACAAGATACCGGTATTTTCTAAAGTCCTTAAGGTAATTTAAGAAGAACCAGGCGCCAACGAACAGATATGTGTAATAACCTGTGTATTTCACCATAGGTGAAAGGGCAAGCAATATACCGGCGCAGATCAAATAAGTCCAACTATCATTTTCACAACCGCGCATAAAGCATTCAAAGCCTGCCAGGAATAACGCGATCATCATCATGTCCAGCATTAAGGTGTATGAACTCAGCACGAAAGCCGGGCTGCATGTGAACAACAGCGCCGCTGCCAGCGGGTAGCGTGTGAATCTTCCTGCCATCAGATACATGGCGATCGCCGCCACACATGCGAACAACAGGTAAGAGAGCCTGAGTTTCCACAAAGCGGAACCAAACAACGAAATGATCGCGGCGAGGTAGTAATGCATTAAGGGCGGGTTGACCATGCGGGGCAGGTTTCCCCGCTCCCAGCTTTTTACATTCTCTATATTATCGTCGCTCCTGAAATCATACGGTCTTAGCGGGTTTTCAATGATCCCTTTTGCCATCGTAACGTGATAGTAATCATCGATGAAAAATGCGCGGTTCACAAAGGGAAGTGTTGTGGCGAGAACAACTAAAACAATGATGATCATGTCGCGTTTGCTGTTGACGAACGTTCTCATGGCCTCATTGTATATATTCACGTGCCGTAGCGCAAGGCATTAAAAAGGGTCCTGACATCGAACATATCGTGTCAGGCCCTTTTTGGTGTAAACGTATGATCCGGTTATTATTTAAACCTGCCATTAACAATAACCATTACCGGCAGTGAAGATCTTGTGATAATGTTTACGAGGCCTATTTGAATGCCTTCAATGTCTTGCGTGTAGTTCACAAAGCCTATTTGCAAACCGCTCATCTCGTCGGAAACGTTCACAAAGCCGCCCATGACGCCTTTCACTTTTTCGCTGACGTTAACAAAGCCGCTGGAGGCGCCCCATACTTCTTTCGAGATATTCACAAAGCCCGAACTTTCTCCGTATAATTTTTCACTCATATTTACAAAACCTTCCTGCAGACCGTAGAATTCGTGCGATCTGGTTACCATGGCAAATTGCAAGCCTGTCGAAGTATCCTTGTTCGCCGCATATATGAAACCGGTTTGAACGCCCTCAACCTTGTCTTTTGTCGTTGAAAGAATACCCAGGTCCAATCCTTCGATGTAGCGGTTCGACGAGGTTTCGACCGGAGGCACCAGTGACAGGTTAAAATGGTCCGTTTTATCCGCCCATACCGAACACGAAATACATATCGCCGCAGCAAACACCGCAATTTTTCTGATCATTGCGAATTCTCCTTTAGGAATATTTTACGTGTTTTGATTTTGTCATTTCCAAGAACGGAAATCAATGCCGCGTACTGACCGATTTCTTTTTATTGAATTGAGAAAGAGTTAAGGGTTTTGTAATACGAGGTAATGGTTCTTATGGAGGTGATTAGTTGTACGATAACGAAATATGAGACACCCGCTAGTACAACGGTGATAATTATCTTTTTTGTTTTACTTAACCCGGGGTGTATCCATATCAGAGGCAGCGCCAGGGGCCCCACCATTAAAAATGCTGTGACAATGAAAGATGTTTTGCTATACCACTTTGTCCCGGTTCGCGGCGTAAGGAACTCTCCGCAAAAACGGCACTTGATAGCCGCGGGCTGGATCATCTCGGCGCAGAAAGGGCATTTTTTTTGCGCCTGGCTCGCAGGCGGCAAAGTTGGTTCACCGGAGTCCCGGCAGGAACCGAGAAAAGCGGAAAGTTCTTCTGCCGTAAGCCCTTTGCCCCTCGTGCCCTTCAGGCGTTCACGTTCTTTCCCGGATTCGAAGTATATCACAGTCGGCAATACTTCTATCGCGAAACTATCTTCGCACTCAGGCAGTTGTGCCGTTGAGACGCGGCAAAAATCGGTTTCATCCCCGGCTGTTCGTTCCTCGAAAACAGGAAGGAAGGCCCTGCAGTAAGGGCACCATGAAGCGTAAAACAGTACGAACACGCGCGGCTGTTCCTTAAGTATTTTATCGAATTCTTCTTTGCTCTCGATCGCCCTGCTCACTAAACACCTTCCTATTAGTTGTGTCAGATTATTATAATCTTGTGGTGTGCAAGCTATGCTTGCACTGGCGCCAGCCCGGCAGGTACTCGTCCATTAATGAATAGAATCTTTTGTTATGGCCGCGTTCCAACAGATGCACCATTTCGTGAACTATAATGTATTCTATGTTTTCCAGCGGCTGCCTGGCAAGTTCAAGGTTCAACCATATCCTGGCTGAGACCCTGTTGCATGTGCCCCACCGGGTCTTCATCTTCTTAATGCCGACTTCATTGACCGAAACCTTCATTAAGCGTTCATATCGGTCGACGATGGCCGGGTACAATTTTTTCAGGTTATCGCGGTACCAACTATACAGTATTTCTTTTCGCGCATTCATTCCGGCTTGCGGCCTCGCCCGAATGATTATTTTGTTATCCTCACAACGTGCGCCTTGTCTGCCTGCTTGTTCTTCAACCAGCAGCGTATATGTCTTTCCGAGGTAGGAGTGCGTTTCCTGCGAGGTATACTGTTTGGGAGATTCTACCGCCATCCCGGCAAATTTGAGTTGGTGTTTTTTTATCCAGGCGATCTTTGACAGAGCGAACGCCCTGATGACATTGTCGCTGATAAACAGCGGTGCCGCTATCCGCGCAAGGCCCAGCGGCGGCGCAACGCAAAGCCTTAACCGCCGCACCTGCTTCCTTGTCACCTCAACAACTATATCCCCCACCATCAGTTGTTGTGTTTGGTCAATCTTCCTGGTGCTCAATAACTTAAACAAGTTTAACTAGGCCTTTTCTGTAGGCGTGTTCTGCAGATATTTTACGAAATGGTTTTTGTGGTCTACGAGGATATTTTTGGGTTGGACGGGGGTGTCGGAGAGTTCGAAGCCCATGATGATTATTACTTCACCGGCTTTAATTAAGTGGGCGGCGGCACCGTTCATGCAGATAACGCCGGAATCTTTGGGGCCGGGGATGATGTAGGTTTCCAGGCGCGCGCCGCTGGTGATACTGGAGACGAGCACTTTCTCCCCTTCCAGTAATCCTACTATTTCGAGCAGTGCGGAATCTATGGTTATGCTGCCGGTGTAGGCTATTTCAGCCTGGGTTACCGTAGCTTTATGTATCTTTGATCTAAGGAACCATCTCATGATTTTTACCTTTAATTAAACCTCAGCCCGTAAATTTGTTAAAATTTACGGGCTGTTAACTGACATCGGGGCGGGCGGACTTGAACCGCCGACCTCTCCCACCCCAAGGGAGTGCGCTAGCCAACTACGCTACGCCCCGATAAATCATGGGGTCTTGTTCTTGTTTTAAGCTTTTAACGTTTTAAGGATCTCTTCCAGCTCTCGTTTTACTTCTATTATGACATTCGGGTCTATGATCGGACCCATTTGAAAGTGCAATTGTGTTTCAGGCTTTTTGCGTTTGTCGCCAAGGATCGTCTTTTTTGCGCCTGCTATCGTGTATTTCTTCTCGTACAACAGTTCGCGTATACGAAAGACCAGTTCGATCTCTCTGCGTGTATATTTTCTCTGACCCGAGCTTCTGCGAGGCGGCCGCAGGCTTTTGAACTCACTTTCCCAGTA
The DNA here is from genome assembly GCA_963796955.1 of Endomicrobiales bacterium. Lineage (GTDB taxonomy): Bacteria > Elusimicrobiota > Endomicrobiia > Endomicrobiales > JALOBY01 > CAWCNJ01. The sequence goes on along the minus strand of CAWCNJ010000008.1, from coordinate 495,949 downwards.
GCGAAGCACGTATGGCGGCGACTGCGTTATACGGCTTACTTCACCGATGGAAAAGTATTCTTTATCGGGAATAGGGGGCGTATCTACCATGTTGTTCCCTCAGATTCATCACATGTTACCAAAGTGGCCGGTATCTGTCAAGGAAATCGTCGGCAAATTAAGACTAGAATAAGTCTTTTGCCTGGCGGAACCTTACTTTCTTTCTTGGTTGAATATGCAGCTTTTCACCGGTGGCCGGGTTCCTGCCGCGTTTTGCGCGGGTCACGTGTGGTTGAAAACTGCCAAAGCCCGATACTATCACTTTTCTGCCAAGGCGCAATTCCTGCCTGATCGTGGCGAAAAGGGTTTCAACCGCGTCCCGCGCCTCTTTTTTGGTGCTGAGCACTTTTGTTAAAGCTGTTATAAGACCTTTTTTGTTCATCGTTCCCCCGGAAATCAACTTCGGGACTTTATATTACAATACTAATCCGTCAACGCCGGGCATGCTTTCGGGTTTGGATTCGCGGCTCATCAACCCCTGCACCGCTTCCTTAGGGTCTTTGCCTTCGTAGAGTACCCGGTAAACCTCGTTGATTATTGGCAGGTCCAACTGATATTTCTTGGCAAGGTCATAAGCGGACCTGGAAGTCTTAACCCCTTCAGCGACCATTATCAGTTCACGTTCAGCATCAGAAGCTTTCTCGCCCCTGCCAAGTTTTTCACCCATTGCGCGGTTGCGCGAGTGTTTAGAAAAACACGTTACTATCAGGTCTCCAAGACCGGTGAGACCGAAAAAGGTTGTCGGTTGGCCGCCCATGGTAACACCGAGCTTTACCATCTCTCTAAGGCCGCGGGTAACCAGCGCGGCCTTTGTGTTGTCGCCAAGGCCAAGCCCGTCGCAAATACCGGATGCGATAGCTAAAATATTCTTAAGCGCGGCCCCCGTCTCAACACCGATAACATCGTTATGGGTATACAGGCGGAAATAGGAGGTAGACAGTATCTCTCTGGCGGCTTCGGCCGTTTTACTATTTATAGAAGCAAGCGTCGCGGCGGTGGGTATCCGTGCCTGAACTTCTTCGGCGTGCGTGGGGCCAGAGAGCACTACGATGCGTCGCGCCGCATCAGGGATCTCTTCGGCGATTATTTGCGACATGCGTTTAAGGGAATCGTTCTCGATGCCTTTGGTAGCGGAGACAAAGACCGATTTGGAGGTGTCGGCGCCGCTCCGTTTCAAAGCCTGGATCGTGGCCCGAAATGCGTGAGAAGGTACCACCAGTAAAATGAAATCTTTTTCAGCGCAGGCAGCGGCGATATCGGCGGTCACTGAAATGTCCGTATGCAGCTTTAATTGCGGAAAAAATGAAAGGCTTCTTTCGCGCTCAAGACGCGCGGCAGCGTCGGCATTATATTCCCAAACGGTCACGGCATGGCCGTTGTTGTTGAGCAGCTCTGCCAGGGTAAGGCCCCAGGAGCCTGCGCCTAAAACAGCTATCGTTTTTTTCATTTAGCGGTTCCTTGTTCTTTCGTCCATTTTTGTTCAGTGCCCGCGAGGATGCGTTTAATGTTGGGCATGTGTTTGATTACTATGAAAACCGCGATGAGCGCTCCAAAAACGGTGAAAGCCGTATTTTGATGAGTGAGTATCGCGATCACGGGAAGCGACAGGGCGGCTACGATCGATGCCAGCGATATCATACGCCATATGAGGAAGACAACGCTAAACAGTGCGAGAGCTAACGCCGTCGGTAACGGTAATAAGCCGAAGAATACGCCAGCCGAAGTGGCAACGCCTTTGCCGCCTTTGAATTTAAGGAAGATCGTCCACATATGACCGGCGATAGCGCAGACGCCTATGGCTATAAGCGGTGCGGCATCGTGCGTCAGGAATTGGCGCGCCAACAGGACCGGCAGCATGCCTTTGGCAAGGTCAAGCGCGAAAGCAACTCTTCCAAGGCCGACGCCGCAGGTGCGGGTAACGTTCGTCGCGCCGGGATTGCCGGAACCATGTTCCCGCAGGTCTATGCCTTTGCAGAATTTTGCTATCAGCCAGCTGAACGGTATCGAACCGAATACATAAGAGCAAACGAAATAAATTATATATTTCATGACTAGTGTTTTTTCTTGCGGCTGTCGGATTTAAATGCCTTGGCCTTGCCGCTTTGTGTCTTTAGGGGTTTATCAGCGTTAGGTCCGCCGCGTTTGCCGCTCCTGAACTTTAACATTATCGGTGTGCCGGCAAAGCCGAATTTCTCACGGATGCAGTTCTCAAGGTATCGTTCGTATGAGAAATGCACCAGTTCCCGGTTGTTTACCACAAATACAAATGCGGGCGGATTGTGGCCTATCTGCTCGGTCTTTTGGATTATCAGGTGTTTTCCCATGCGCGACAATATACGCCTGCTCTGTGCGGTACGGATGACTTCGTTCAGCTCATCCTGCGCCACGGTCTTGCCGTGTTCTTCTTTTGCGGCCCGGACTTCATCCAGAATACGGTCCAGCCTTAGACCTTCTTTCGCCGAAACATATAACAATTTTACGTAAGCCAAGAACGGCATTTTCAGCTCAAGTTCCCTGCGTATGAATTTTGTCGCGGCTTCCCGGTCTATAACGGCATCCCACTTGTTCATAGCGATAACGCAGGCCCTGCCGCTTTCCAGAATGATCTGGGCTATGCGCGATTCCGTCTCGCCGATCTCCTGTGTGGCATCCATTAACAACACGGCGACGTCAGCGTGTTCCACGGCCTTTCGGGTGGAGAGCGCCATGAGATATTCCATATCGGTGGTGAATTTATGACGGCGGTGCAGGCCGGGGGTATCCGTGATTACGTACTTATGACCGTCTTTTTCAAGACGAACATCAATGGCTTCCCGGGTAGTGCCGGGGCGGCTGTCGACGATAACACGTTCTTCGTTTATCAGCGCGTTGATCAGGGAGGATTTCCCGACGTTTGGTTTGCCGCAGAGAATTATCTTGATCGCCGATTCTTTTTTAGGGGCGGCTTCTTCCGGCAGGCCCGCGGGAACGTAACGGGCTACCGTGTCCAACAGCTTTTGGAAATTGGTGCCGTGTACTGCCGAGACGGTAACTTCCTCGCTGATGCCATACTTATAAAATTCGGCGAGCCGGTATTCGTCGGAGGGCGCGTCAATCTTGTTGACGACTAATACGATCGGCTTGTTCTGTTTCTTTAGCAGGCGGAAAAGATCGTTGTCCAGATTAGTGGGGCCGGTTTTAGCGTCCACCGTGAAAAGGATAAGGTCTGCCTGTTTCATGGCCGTTTCCATCTGGCCCCGCACCGCGGGAGAAAACACTGAAGAATCGTCCGCCCAGCCGCCCGTGTCTACCAGGGTAAAGTTTTTGCCGCCGTGCGTTACCAGGTGTTCGTTGCGGTCCCGGGTTGTGCCGGGAGTGTGGTGCACCAGCGCCCGGTTTTGCCCGATCACGCGGTTAAAGATAGTTGATTTGCCGACGTTAGGACGGCCCAGTATCGCGACGGTGAATGTGTTCAAGAGTTTAGACCCACTTTTTTGGAACCGACTATAATATAGTCAATGCCGGAGATCGCCGTAACAGCGGCGGTAAGATAGAGAAGCGAGATTTGCACAACGGGCTGAACGCCGATAAGTATGAACCAGATCGTGCACATTTGTATGATGGTGGTTATTTTTCCAAGCGGGCGCGGTTTTATCTCAAGTGAGTCGGTAATAAAATATATTATCAACCAGCCGGCAAGTATTACCACGTCGCGGCTTATGGTAAGCACAAATACCCACAGGGGTATTACCTTTAGATAAACCAGGGATATAAATGAGGCGAACATCAGCATCTTGTCGGCGAGCGGGTCCAGGAACGATCCCAGCTTGGTTTTTTCATTTCGCCTGCGTGCTACAAAGCCATCGATGGCGTCCGTGATTATCGTGAAGGTGAATATCACCACAGGCCACACATGGCTGCCTTCAATGAGTGAGATAATGAAGACCGGTATCAATATGATGCGCAGTAATGTTATTTGGTTTGCAAGTGTCACGATGCTCTCCAGATAAGCGCCTGAACTTTTTTCCACTGCTCAGGTGTGCAATAAAGGCTTAACGTAACCTTGTCTGCCGTATAGACCTGTTTCTTCACGATGGATTGTGCGAACAGCTTTGATATAAGTTTGTCCTGCCCGTGATCCAGCGTTACGGTATGCTTCGCCAGTTTCGGCACCAGGATCTTTTCTAATGCCGCCATAAGCTGCGGTATACCTTCGCCGGTCTTTGCCGAGATCAGCAGTACGTTGTCCTTTCTCAGCAGCGCGCTGCGGGTAGTGCGCGACAAGGCATCGGCCTTGTTATAAACCAGCAGTGTGGGTATATGCTGCGCGTTCAGTTCTTTCAAAACGCCGTCAACGACCGTTATCTGATGTTTATATTCAGGGTGCGAAACGTCCACAAGATGCAGTATGCAATCGGCCTGCGATATCTCTTCCAGCGTCGCGCGGAAGGCCGCTACCAGGTCGTGCGGCAGCTTGCGTATGAAGCCTACCGTATCGGTAAATAATACCGACCGTTTGTTAGGCAATTTTATGCGGCGGGTAGTCGGGTCCAGCGTGGCGAAAAGCTTATCGTCGGCGTAAACGGATTCAGTTCCCGAAAGCGTGTTAAGCAGTGTGGATTTACCGGCGTTAGTATAACCTGCTATCGCAACAGTCAACTCGCCCGACTCTATTCTTTTAGACCGCACAACATCACGGTGTTCTTTTATCTGGTCAATCTGGCGGTCCAGCTCCACTATCTGGTCGCGTATGCGGCGCAGGTCAACTTCAAGTTTCCTCTCGCCGGGCCCGCGGGTGCCGATACCGCCGGTCTGCTGCTCAAAGCGCCCGAATCTGGCGGTAATGCGCGGCTTATAGTACGCCAGCTGCGCGCGCTCAACCTGCAAAATACCTTCTTTCGTGCGCGCCCGTGAAGCAAAAATATCAAGGATCAACCGTGACCGGTCTATTATTTTAGCGCTGAACAGCTCTTCCAGGTTCTTCTGCTGGCTGGGCCGCAAGTCTTCGTCAAAAATTATTGTTTTAATGCCGGTTTCTTTTGCGTGTTCCGCAAGCTCAACAGCCTTGCCGCAACCGATATAATACGCCGCGTCTATAGCCTTTCGTTTTTGCACCACTAACTCAACCGGCACCGCCCCGGCCGTTTCAGTAAGCCTGGCCAGTTCTTCCAATGATTCCTGCGCCTGTTGGTCGGAGGTATTTTGAAGTTGTACACTAACGAGAATTGCACGTTCCATTCACGCGTAGTATACCATATTTAAAGTGATATATGAAGTACCGGTAGATTGGGGTCAGCTTTTGGGGGTTGTAGTCTTTGTCGCCTTGTGACGATTATTTAAAGCTGACACCGTTTTTGGCCAATTGCATTTGCGCCCGTTTGCGTACACGGTCAAACTTAGCCTTAAAAAGATAGTTTTTGACGGATTTTCTTACCACATCACTGACGCTGGTTTGTTCCAGTTTACTTTCCGTTTTAAGTTCCTTAACCAATACATCCGGCAGACTGATAGACACCACGTTTCTCATAATCCACCTCCTGTGATATATTGTAATACAGTTAGCTGGTTAATGTCGAATGCGAAATTGTTAAGAGCTCATCGAATACGTCTTATTAAATTTGACAGAATATAGATATTGTCTTGATCTTTCATCGTTTCCATCGGCAACCAAGTTGTCGAGTTGACTCATCACCCATATCCCAATTATTTTCCAATTTTATCAAACTTGGAATAATATTGAGCTAACTCTTGAACACCCACATAAAGACTAGGATCCTTGTCTTTTTGGCGGTTCTGAGCGATATAATTCTGGATCTCTTTATTACGCCAAGTTCTTTCAACTTCATAAGAAAACGCATCATAAGACATATCATCTGAAATCAGTCTTTTTTCTCTCAGCTGATTAAGAAGCTCCCATTCAACCAAAAAGTTGTCTATATCAATATCGTTAAATTCACCTTTTGGTTTCAACAATGGCAGATCATTGTCTATTGCATTCAGTATTTTGCAGTAATTATGTTCGCAATTTCTAAGCTGATTATTAAAATCAATCATCAGTCTCGCTGAATCGATGGTCGTTGAATATTTAAGTTGCCAAAGTGCAACAAACACACCTGCAATGAGTATCATATTCGTAATATCCTGAAGAGTAACACCCTTAATGCTGTCCAACAATTTCTTCATTAAACTACCTCCGTAAGTGCCTCAACAATCGATTCTCATAAACATTATTGAGACTAAATGTATCTTATGTCCACTTTTTATTCCAAAAGGCCACCCCGTCGGGTGACGGTGTGGCCTTGATATTGGTTTTTAAACGGTAAGCTCACCCCAGGTCACTATCGAGTCCTTTGTGCTTATTCGGTTATATATAGTCTTATTTTCTTTAGGTTTTTTTCAAGCATTTTTGTGATATTAGTTAGATTCGCTACCAGCGGTTTAATTTTTGCGGGGTTAAGATTGAAGGCATATACATTTCGTACCACATGGCGGAAGGCTCTGTATTCGTCTAAGGAACTTTTTGTTTGTTTCGATATAACAGCACTGCGTAAATTTTTAACGGGAGCGCTGCATCTGTTCAACCAGGGATTTGTGCCAGCCTACTCCCAGTGGTATCTTCTTGTCAACGTTGCCTGGGATATGTGTGAATATGTTCTGCTGAAGTCTTTTAATATTCTCCAGCTCGGTTTCTATTTTAGTTGCGATAATTTCATTATTAAGCACGTTATATTTCCACGCCTGTTTTCTCTATGGAGATTCTTAGTTTTGATTCGCAATCTTTTATGTCTACGAGGTCAACGGGAATGTCTCCGGCTAATTCTGATATATGGGCGTAGGCTTTGTAGAAATATCTATCCTTAAGGCCGTCAACGGCTATGTCTATATCGGAAAACAAGCCAATGTTGTCATTCGCAAGGCTTCCAAACACCCTTACTGATCTGACATTGTAGGTTCTTTTCAAATAGGAAGACATTCTCTTTGCGATCTTCCATTTCGCACTGTTTCTAATTTTTGTGCCCATTGCGGTGTTCCCCTATGATGCTTATCATGGAATTATAGCATATTTTTTGAGCGGCGCTTTTTGGTGCGGCGCAGGCCGTAGAGCAGTAGTAGGAATGGGACGAGGCCCAGGATGAAGGCTCTCCAGAGGAGTTTTTGGTAGGGTTCTACGTAGCCGAAGCCTTTGGATTCTTCGGCGCCGCTGGCCTGGATCTTGGCAAGGTCCTTGCCGTAGGTTAGTTCGGCGACTGAGTTCAGAATGAAGCGTTCGTTGTCGTATCTCGTGGTGTCTATCTGGTTGTTGTCGAATATTTTTGATGAGCCGGCGATAAGAAGCTTTCCGGGGGCGGTTGGGGGCGCGTTCTTATACAGCGCCGGGAACATGCCCTCTATCATTACGCATAGCGGCTGGCGTTTGTCGAAATATTCTCCCCCCTGCAATATCTGTTCGGATAAAAAGCCGCCGTGCCAATCCAGCGCCCAGCAGTCTTCCGTGGAAGCGATAAGGGTGCGCCACTGGAGCGTTGCGGGGAAGGTGTCTTTCAGCATCTTCAGGCGGCTGCCCCAGATAAAAAGAATGTCGGAAAGACTGGAGGTGATAGATGATTGATGGTCGTAGTTCGCCGGTACTGCGCGGATGATGAAGGGCTGGGCGTCGGGGGCCCGTTTATCTTTGCGCTTATAGGTGCCGAAACGGATCTGTTCATTGGTTTCAATGGGGGCGGTGCTGTGGTCGAAAAATACCTCAAGAACCAGTTCTATGCCGTAGGGTGAAAGCAGTTCGTTGACACGCGAGAATTGCGGCTGCGGCCAATAGACCATCGAATATCCGCGGCCGGCGTATTTGCGGGCCTGCATGAAATAATGCTGGCAGGCAAGGATGACACTTTTTCCCTCGCCCAGGAAACGGTTGAACTCTTTTTTCATCACATCAGATATCACCCATGGCTGAAGATAAATAAGCATATCTTCATTAAAAGTCAGGTTGTTGGATTTTGAATCGTAGACGTTGACGGTGTAGCCTTCGTTGCGCAGAAGGTCTATGCAGCGGCCGTAAACATCCTCGGATTTTGGCTGGGTCTGCATCTCTATCTGCTGCAGCTCCCAGAACTCGCCGGCCGAATAATGCGGCAGGTCTCCCACAAAGGCGATACTTGGGCGTTTCTGCTCTATCAGCCTTTTCAGGGAGGAGACCACCACAAATTCAAGGCGTGATACGTTGTTCTTGGTAAGCACCGGTTCAGCTTCAAATTTGCCGTCTGCCTTTTCGAATACCAGCCCTGAATATACCATTTTTTCTATATAGCGGTCGTTGGAGATAACTTTCATCTTAAAGGGCTTAATACCGTATTTTTTCAGCCGTTCTTTTTGCGCCGCGCCGCTGTCATCGCTGACGGTCTCTTCGGCGACGGTGAATTTTCCGCCGGAGCTTCGGGCGATAGCCTGGAGCTTGGCTTCCACTTCGCCAACCATCGCGCGCACTTCAAGCGGCATGTCGGCGGCGGGTGATGTAAAGTAGCGGACTGTCACGGGCTCTGTAACGTGTTCCGCCAGCCAGCTGATGGTCAGGGAGCTCAGGCTGTTGGTGCGGCCGCGGGTAAGGTCCACCGTGGCGTTGCCGGCGTGGCGGGAGAGGGCAAGCACCATCATAAGCGCCAACACCCATGCGGCTATCTGGCCGGACAAACGCAGATCGGCATTTTTCAGTGAGCTGCCGCCAAATTGATGTTGGGCCATTTTTAACAGCAGCAGCGCCAGCCATACGAGCGGAATAAGGAACATCGCCAGCATACGCCACAGAAGGCGGACTGCGGCCGGCTGGGGTGCGATGGTCGGCAGTTTTTCAGAGCTTGCGTGGATGGAGTTCATTACCTCCGGCTGGGCGTAGGTCAACAGCAGGTTCTTCAGGTAGAGCTGGTTGGCTCCCAGTGCGCTGACCTGGTCGCTGAAAAAGTAACCGCTGCTGTAAAGGAACAGCCTTCCCTCCCAGGCTTTGTCGCTGGTTATCACCGCGGCTAATGTTTGCACATCGGAACTGTTAGAAGGTTTAGTGTTGAATGCAGCGTCATCAAAAAACGTGTCTTTGTCCGGAGAGAACGGCACTGCCCAGGAGTCCTTGGAACTGTAAATAAGGGCTTCGCTGGCGTAGCCGTTCTTTCTCAGTTTAAGTTTATCGGAAATAATCGGCACCGTGTACGGGTAAAAAAGCGTGCCGCCCCGCTGCAACTTCATCCCCTCGAAATTTACCTGGAAGCTGAGGATGGTGGGCATGAACGGTTTGTTCTTGAATTCTTTTTGTTCTATCACTATTTTATCGTCGAATCGTATGCCGATGTCGTTAAGGTAGTCTTCCAGCACGCCTGCGGACCGCGGCTTTACTTCGTAATGATACCGACCCGGTGCAGGGTTCATCAGGAATGGTGAGAACGTGATTATAACGTCTTTACCGTCCCGTATAAATGTTTTGATGGATTCCACATCTTCTTTTGAAAGGTTATCAGGCTGGAAGATGAAGGCCATGTCCGCATCCTGCGGGAGACCACCACCTTTGCCAAAGTTAAACGGTTTTACTTCGCCGAAGTTAAAGCCGGTTATGGTTTTGTAGACATCGTTATAGCTGGCGCTCGGGTCGCCGTAAACGGCCATAAAGGGTTTGTAGCCGGTCTCTATCTGGTGGATGTGCGTAATAATGCTGTCTTCGACAAAATGCAGATGTTCCCCGGTGATATAGGGGATGCTTCTTGATTGGCCTTTATATTCTATAAGAATGCCGGACCAGACGGTGTTGACGCTGTATTCGTCTTTTAAAATAGTTTTGAATTGGAACGATGAGATATGAAAGCGCCCCAGCGTGCGGGCGACCTGCGGGTTATCTTCTGGGATAAACCACTTCGTAGGTGAAGTTTTTCCCTCCGGCTCTTTTCAGCTCGCGCAGCAGGGCTTGTACATCGGCGCCCACATTGCGCATCGCAGTCGGCATACGCCTGCGCTCTGTCACGTAATAGGTCACCTTTACGGGTTCAGGCAGCTTAGCAAGCACCTGTCTGGTCTTAGGGCTTAACGACGTTATAGAACCTTTGCCGAGGTCAATGCGCAGGGTTTCCCTTTTTCTTATGGCAAAGTTCAACAGCAGCCCTACGCACAAAGAGAGCAGCACTAAACCGGCAATGATGAAATTGTAGTATGATCTGCTTTTCACTTAGTATCTGTCCCGTTTCAATATAAGGTTATTCATGGCAAGAGCCAGAACTATTATGGAAATAAAGTAGAACAAACTTTGGAAATCCACTATCCCTCTGGTAAAAGATTCGTAGTGCGGGACGGCTGAAAATGAATCTCTCAGGAAGCTGCCGATCTGGGCAGAAGGCCAAAGGCCGTCCAGTACGCTCGCGACCATTTCATTGCCGCTGACGTAATACAGGCTCAGCGCCAGAACACTTATTAGATATGCCACTATCTGGTCGCGGGATATGCTGGAGAGAAAACAGCTTATTGCCAGATACAGGGCGCCTAAAGATATAACTCCCAGATAGCTCGCGAATATTTTTCCGCCGTCGGGTGAGCCAAGCACGTAGAGCATAACGACCATGGGCAGCGTGCCGGCGATAGTGATAAGAAAGAATACGAAGGACGCGAAATATTTTCCGAGAATAAGCTCGATGCGTTTTATCGGCAGAGTGGCCAGCAGTTCGTAGGTGTTATCCTTGCGCTCTTCCGCCCACAGGCGCATCGCGATGGCAGGGATGAACAGGATCATAAGGTACGGCAACGGCGCGAAATAGGCTTCCATATCGGCGACCGATACCAGGAAAAAATCGTTCATGAATATCCCGCAGGTAAGCAGCAAAAAGACGATCGCGAAAATATAGGCGATAGATGAGTTAAAGTATGCCTGCAATTCCCGCTGGAATATAACGTAGCCTGTTTTCATTGGACAACCTCCGGGGCTGACACGGCTTTCTCTTTAATAGCTGACTCGAATATCTGTTCCAGCTTTTCAGTGCGGTTGGTCTCGCTGTCGAAGGAAAAATCCGCTATGAGTTTGCTGTCGTGGATTATTATTACCCGCGGGGCGATAGCCGCAACCTCCTGCAGGATATGCGAGCTGAACAGGATCGTCTTATCTTTGGCTATCCCGCGCAGCAGGTCGCGCATCATGAATATCTGCAGCGGGTCAAGGCCCACGGTCGGTTCGTCCAGTATAAGGTATTGCGGATCGTGAATAAGTGCCGCCGCAAGGGAGATGCGTTGCTTATAGCCTTTGGAGCATTCCATGTTCTTTTTGTAAACCACTTCCTGGAGTTTCATTGCTTCAACGCACCACTCAAAACGTTCTTTAAGTTTCGCATCTTCCAGACCGCGGACTTTGCCGACAAAATGCAGGTATTCGTCCACCCTCATTTGCGGGTAAAGGATATTGCTTTCCGGCAGGTAGCCGATGCGGCGGCGCACTTCAAGGGAATCTTTGGTAACGTCGATGCCGTCGATAGTGACCGTGCCGTCGGTCGGCAGCAGGTATGTGGTGATAACGCGTAAAAGAGTTGTTTTTCCCGAACCGTTGGGCCCCAGAAAGCCGACGATCTCCCCGGTGTTCAGTTCGAAGCTCGCCCGGTCCACCGCCGTAAAATTCCCGTATTTTCTAGTAACCCTGTCTACCTTAAGCATAATTAATTATCCTCCGAGTTACAGATCCAATGCTTCTATTTGCGCACGGTCGATGCCGAAAACACCGTGTTTATCCTTGAATTGAACTTTTCTATATTCTCCGGACTTGCCGCCGATCTGCAGGTTCATCAGTGTTTTACCGTCGCGGTCATAAAAAGTATATTCTTTTTCAACAGTGCCGAGCGGCTCGTCGAAAATGAAAGTACCTATTTTCAGATTGAAAAGAACATTCATGAAAAGTTCTATTTTTTCATCTTCGAAGGGGCGCTTTTTCTTCGCCGTGCGGTACCACCTGCCGCGGTTCTTTTCATAGATGACCGGCACATCGCCCCCGGCGCTGGTGAACCGTGCTATGCGGCCCGGCATAAAATCAGCCAGAGTGGTCCTGAAGTAGGATGCCGTTGGCGTAGATAATTGCAGAAGGAATTGGGAGGGTATGCCGCCCGAAGGCGCGCCATCGAGTGCAGTGTAGAGCCGGTCTTTGTCGTAGGTGTTGCCTATCTCCAGCCGGTGCACCGGCGCAGAGCTTGTGGTGATCGCAAGGGTCGCGCGCGGTGAATTAAGGCCGGCCGTGTTCTTTGCAACGGGGTGATCGAGCGGCGTGAAATCTATGATGGAGGTCTTTGCCACCAGAGCGGCAAAATACGCGGCGCTATCGCCGTCGCAAAGATACCTGCGTCCCGTTCTCATATCGCTCACGTACCAGTCAGCGCCTTCTTTGTTAAAGAGCATCCGGCGGCCGCCGTTAAGCTGGACATCGACGGACTTTATGTCCGGTGCTTCGAAGTTGAACAGCCGGCGTTCGCGGAAATCCTCGGGTTTTACATTACCGAGCACCTCGGCGATGTTTTCAGTCAACAGCAGTTTTTTTGTTTCCGGGTTATAGATGTAACTTTGCGGCTCCACAGTGCTGCGGCGGCCGAGAATGAATACGGTTTTCTTATCGCCCTCGCTGATCTGTACCTTCGGCGACGAAGCGGTTATCCCGAAAGTCCGGGCGCCGTTTTCATCATAGACGCCGAGGTCTCGTTTAACCGTCAGCTTTGAGAATAGGTTGAAGAATTTCTTTGTGCTGTCATCGTCGGCGGCTATCCCGCTGAAGGGTTCCGTGAAAACGAAGCCTGTACCCTGCTTTTTAAGAGATGACCTGCCGGCAGCGTTCGTGACTTCTATGGCGGTTATGTTCGCGCTTTTTATCTTCAGGAGTTTGCCAGCCAAGTCACGACGGCTTGAGATCACCAGATAGGAAACGATATAGATCGGAAGAAGTATCAGCAGCAGGTAAAGGAAGAGGCGCGTGTTTTTGCTCATGGAGGCGTTATCCCTATTGTTTCCTAAGCCACCAGATAGAAAGGCCCGCCATGAGAAGCAATTGAGGGAATACCAGGACTGAAATAGTAAATATTCGGCTCATGGTGTTAGGGTCATAATCAAGCCTTGAGGCGAACATATGCCGGGGGCGTACCGATATCATATTAGCCTGGTTGCTGAGATAGCTCAGGCAGTTCATGAAAAAATCACGGTTATACAGCTGATGAACGAATTCGTTGTTGACAAAATCGGAGTCGCCGATAACCACCAGTTTGTTGCTGGATTCCGCCGGACCTTTTACTGCCAGCATGGCAACCGTTCTGGGACCCTGGCGCTCTTTTATCATTCCCCGGATTGCTCCGTGACCGAACACCGCGTCAAGATTGGTTTCCCCCCAGCCCTTGTCGGTGGTCCTGGCGAGCGGCTGCACCTTAAGGTCGAACGCGAATTTTCTTTCGTCCGCCAGGGAGATACTGCGCGTGACCGGGAAAATCAGCGATTTGTCCTTGAGCACTTTGGTAATTTCATTTTCAGGAAAATCTTTTACCATGGTCTGCAAGAGCAGTTTAGGGGCAGCTCTGCGGCCGTTGGCCTGCGCGATCATGCGCTCTACCAGGGACGGGAAAGCAACGTCGATCATAACGTTGTTTTCCAGTTTTATATTGCGTTCCAGCAAAAGGCTTTCAAGCCCGGTCGTAACATTCGGGTCCAGCATGAAAACGGCCCGGCCGCCGGCATCTAAATATTCCTTGATCGCATGTATCTCCATCTCGGTATACGCTTTGCGCGGCCCGCCTACCACCAGTATCGTGCAATTGCCTGGAATATAATAGTTTGGCGGCTCAAGCTTCAGCATGGAGACGGCATAATTTTCCATTATCATCTCACGCGCCACCAGCCCATAGCCCTGGTTCGACGTTAGATCGTCTAGAGGGTGTTCGCCGTGGCTGGTCATGAAATAGACCTTGTTCTTGACCGGCTGGGTCATGCGGATTATGCCGTTCGTGATGTCCTGTTCGGTAACGGAACCTATGACGAAATGGCCGTCTTTGTAGGTTATAGCCGCCTGGCCGTTCTTGGTAATACCGAAGTCCTGTGCCAGCTGGGGGTTCTTTTCGGGGTCGACGAATTTAAAGGTGATATTTTTATTGTAGAAATTATAGCTTTCCAACAGGTACTTTTCGAACTCATTCTTGTCTTGCGTCGAAAAGACCTGTATCACAAGCGGCTCTTTGATGTACTGTATCACCTTCTGCGATTCATCGGATATGCTGGATGCCCGGTCGCGCGTAAGATCTTTCCCGAAATAGAACAGGCTTGAAAGCAGGTTCACCACTATCACGACCAGCAGGACCAGCGCGGTTTGATAGACGACCGTGTGTTTCTCCTTTTTCAAAGGATTGACGAAGAGCTTTTCAACATCTTTGATATTGTAATACAGGAAGTAGGATATCAGGCCGATGCCGGCGACAAGGTTGATAAGCACATACGGCGATATCTCCCGTTTGATCAGGAAATAGCTGATGGAGAACAACAGGCAGATCGCGCCGCTGATGCCGGCAATATAGTAGTATTTTTTATTATTCATCGAACCCTCAACCCCTCAATGACCCGGTGCGACAGGAACAGCCATACGAATATAAATGAAATATAATACAGCAGGGCGCGCGAATCGATAAAGGCGTTGGCCATGCCGTTGAACTGGTCCTTCAGGCTTAAGAAGCTCATGATGTCGCCGAACACCCCGCCGACGTTAGCGGCCGGCAGGCTGATGATATAGAACAGCATGGCGATAGAGATGGAGAGCACAAAGGCGACGATCTGGTTCTCGGTAATGGAGGAGGCGAACACCCCGATGCTGAGTATGCAGCCGCCCACCAGGAACAGCCCGATGTAGCCGATGGCAATAGGTATCAGTTCAGGTCCGGGGCTGCCGTAAATTATCAGTATCAGAGGATAGATAAGGGTAAGGGCGAGCATGATCGCGAAGAACATCAGCACCGAGAGGTACTTGCCGAGTATGATCTCATACGTCTGGATAGGTGAGGTAAATAAGAGTTCCAGGGTCTTCTGCTTTTTTTCTTCGGCGATAAGGCGCATCGTTATCGCAGGCAGGAAGATGCTCAGCAGCATCAGCAATTCCTGGAAAAGCGGCACGATCACAAAGCGGTTAAGGTTTATCTGATTGAGCACGTCGGGCTGCCGTGACATCTGGTAATAGGTGACCAGTGAATTAAAGCTGTTGACGTGGTTGAAAAAGAACCAGCCCGCCAGCACGGAGAACAGCGAGAGCACGATGTAGCCTATGGGTGATACAAAATTCCCCCTGAGTTCTTTACTCGCGATTATCCAGATCTTATCCATTCAATGGTTCCTCAAAAGGTTCGGCGGCGGGCTCCACAAAATCGTAGGTGTATTTCATGAACAGTTGTTCAAGGTCTGCCTTTTGCCCGATATTGGCAAGCGTGTCGCCGAACATGATCTTTCCTTTATTGATCAGCAGGATATCGTCGCAGATAAGCGTTACTTCGGAGAGTATGTGCGTGCTGAGGATCACCGTGCGCTCGCCGGAAAGCGATTTTATCAGATTGCGTATCTCGCTGATCTGCCGCGGGTCAAGGCCGATGGTCGGCTCGTCCAGAATAAGCACTTCTGGATCGTTTATCAGGCTCTGGGCGATGCCCACGCGCTGTTTGAAACCCTTGGAAAGCGTGCTGATAAGTTTTTTTGAACGGTCCATAAGACCGCATTTTTCTTTTACCCAGGTAAGGCGCGAAGGGATCATATCCGGATCGACGCCCTTCAGCTGCGCGACGTAGGTCAGATACTCGTCCACTTTCATGTCGTAATACAGGGGCGGGTTTTCCGGCAGGTAACCGATGAATTTTTTTACTTTGATCGGGTCGACGGCTATGTCCATGCCGTTGATGATCACGGTACCGGAGCTTGGCGGCATAAAACAGCTCAGTATCTTCATGGTCGTGGATTTCCCCGCGCCGTTCGGCCCGAGGAATCCCAGAATCCTGCCCTTTTCGATCGTAAACGAAACGTCATCCAGGACTTTGGTATCGCCGTAATATTTATAGATGTTCTGTACTTGAATCATGTTGAATCCTCAGCTAGATTATAGCAAATTTATAGTCTTATGTTCCAGCATTTTTCAATTATGCCGGGTCATCGGGCTTTTCGAAAAATAAGTACAATACCGGAAGCACGAACAGGGTCATTACCGTCGCCGAAATAAGGCCTCCTATAATTACCGTTGCCAGCGGTTTTTGTACTTCTGAACCTATGCCCTTAGATAAGGCCATTGGCAGAAAACCGAACATCGCAAGCAGCGTCGTCATCAACACCGGACGCAGCCGCACGATCGCACCGTTATAGACCGCTTCGAATTGTTTCATTCCTGTTTTTCGCAGATCATTAAAATAGGTCAGCATGACCACGCCGTTCAACACGGCCTGCCCCGATAATGCGATAAAGCCGATCACCGCTGAAACGCTTAAGGGCATCTTCGTAACGTACAATATAAGTATGCCGCCGACGATCGCGAACGGTATGGTAAATAATATCAGGAACGCGTTTTTTGCCGATGAGAAAGCATCGAAAAGCAGCACGAATATCAGGAACACGATTATCGGCACAATGACCGCGAGGCGCTTCATCGCCCTTTGCTGATTCTCAAATTCACCCTGCCAGACAATGAAGTTACCTTTGGGAAGTGATACCGATCTTTTTACCACTTCTTGCATTTCTTTAACCGTGCTGCCCATATCACGGTCGCCGATAAAAATACTTATGGCGGCGACCCTCATCGCGTTCTCCCTGCTGATATTCATCCTGCCGTTCTTTATGGAAACAGCGGCGATCTCTTCCAACGGTATACGCATACCTGAAGGGGTGTCGATCAGCAGGTTCCTGATGCTGCCGATATTTTCGCGCGCTTTATCCGGCAGGCGGACCATGACCCCGAATTTTTGTTCACCTTCCCATATCTCAGTCGCCTCTTTTCCGCCAAGGGCTGTTTCAATAACATCCTGCACATCCGCGACATTCAGGCCGTAGCGTGAGGCCCGCTGGCGATCGATGGTTATCTGTAGTTGCGGTATCTCCCCCGCCCGGTCAATGAACGCTTTCGCGACACCGCGTACTTTCGAGATAGCGCCAAGCACATTACGGGCCGTATCATATATCGTTAACGGGTCGCTGGAGAAAAGTTTGATGATGACCTGGCCGTCAACCTGCGAAATACTCTCAAGCACGTTGTCCCGTATCGGCTGCGAAAAACTTACGTCGGCTCCGGGCAGCACGCTTAACTGTTCATCCATTTCATGCAGCAGCTGTCCCCGCGTGATCTTTCGTTTCCATTCGCCTTCAGGTTTTAAATCGACATACGTCTCCGTCATATTCAAAGTCTTCGGATCGGTCCCGTCTTCAGGCCTGCCGGCTTTTGATATGACGGTGTTGACCTCCGGGAATTTCATCAGTGTCGTACGGATAAAGCGGCAGATCCGTGACGTCTCACTGAGCGATACGCCGGCCGGCAGAGTGATATTGATCCATAACGTCCCTTCATTCAATTCCGGAAGGAATTCCGTCCCCAGTTTCGGCACAATGAAAAGGCTCGCCGCGACCAGTGATATCGCGCAGATCAGCACTGTTTTAGGCCTCTTCAGTGTTTTAAATAATAAATGGCTATAGATACGTTTACACAATGAAACAAGTTTGTTGTCGTGCTCGGGTAAGTCCCCCCTCAAAAAATAGAAACAGAATAAGGGAACCAGCGTCATAGAGAAAAAGAGCGATCCTATCAGCGCTGATATTATGGTATAGGCCATGGGTGCAAATATCCTCCCTTCCTGCCGCTGCAGCGCAAGGATGGGGATATGGGCGATGATAATGATCAGCATTGAAAATAATGTCGGTCTTCCGACCTGGATGACGGCTTCTTTTATGGCCCCTTTCATGGATTCCAGGTTTTTATCTCGGTGGGTCGACAGCTTTCTGAACACATTCTCTACTATGATCACCGCGCCGTCCACGATGATCCCGAAATCGATCGCACCGAGCGACAGCAGGTTGGCCGGTATTCCCCGCAGCTCGAGCCCCAGGAATGTTGCCAGCAGTGAAAGAGGTATTATTGCCGCGACTATCGCCGCGGATTTAAAGTGACCCAGGAAAAGATACAACACCAGCGCAACCAGCAAGGCGCCCTCGATAAGGTTTTTGAAAACAGTTTTTAAAGTCGCATGTATCAGGGCGGTCCGGTCGTAAAAAGGTTCTATGCGCACGCCTTTGGGCAGCATTGAATTGTTAAGCGTTTCCACCCTTTCGTGCACCTGTTGTAAAACCTCGGACGGATTCTCCCCTTTTCGCATAAGCACGATACCCGTTGCCACATCGTCTTCGTTGTCCTGGCCGACGATATCCTGCCTTGGCACGGAATCGGTGGTTGTTTCAGCTATGTCTTTTATCAACAGCGGTGTGCCGCCCCGTTCCGTTAAAACAATGTTGCCTATATCTTCAGCTGAGCGCAGCAGGCCGATGCCGCGAATAATATACTGCTGCTCACCCTGCTCAATATAGCCTCCGCCGGAATTCGAGTTGCCCCGGCCGAGGGCGGTCATAATTTGCTGCAATGTAACCTTATAGGACTTCATTTTCGCCAGATCAAGACTGACCTGATACTGTTTTATCATACCGCCGAAACTGGTAACATCGGCGACACCCGGTATCATTTTGAGGTATCTGCTGATAGTCCAGTCCTGGATCGTTCTCGCGTCCGTCGGCGAAAGACCGTTCCCCTTGATGCGGTACCGGTAGATCTCGCCGATGGCGGTCGAGAGCGGCGCCAGCTGCGGCTGCACGTTGGGCGGCAGGTCAATGCCTGAGAGCCTTTCCAAAACCTGCTGGCGCGCAAAGTAGTCGTTGGCCTTGTCGTCGAAGGTTAGGATGACGTACGAGAGACCGAACTGGCTGTGCGAAAACATTCTCGCGCAATGGGGCAGGCCGCTCAGGGCCAGTTCCACCGGCATGGTCACCTGTTTTTCCACCTCTTCCGGCGCATGCCCCGGGAAAAGCGAGATGACCGTTACCTGCACGTCGGTGACATCCGGGAAGGCCTCGATCGGCAGGGCTTTGAAAGCGAATACGCCGGCGGCTATAAATATCGCCGTTATCAATAAAAGAAAAAATGGCTGATGCAGCGCGAATGAAACGAGTTTTTTTATCATAGGTGCCTCAGTTGTTGTTCTCAAGTTCCGACTTCAAGACAAAACCGCCTTTTGAAATGATCGTTTCCCCTTTTTTCAAGCCGGAAAGTATTTCTACAAATCCGCCGCGGTGCTGGCCGGTAGTTACGCGCCTGGGGGCGGCCGTTTTGTCGTTCTTTAAAATGAAAACCACCGTATCACCGGTCAACTGCTGAAGAGAATTTTCGGGTATCATCAATGCCCGGTGGCTGTTGTCTTTCACGGTCGCGCTTACGAACATGCCGTACTTAAGCTCGTCCCCCGGGTTAGCGATATCGGCCCGCACTTTTATAGTCCTTGAGTTTTCGTCAACGCGGGAAGAAACGTAGGTGACTTTGCCGCGGAATATCTTTCCCGGGAAGGCCGAGACGGAGACTTCCACGTCCTCGCCTTTTTTTACATACTTAATATCTTTTTCATACACATCAAGTATGCACCGCATAGAAGAGGTATCGGCTATCGACATTGCCGGGATGCTTGGGTCAAGGCTGTCACCTGGCTCGGCGTATATACCCATGACCATCCCCTTATACGTTGACTTCAACTCCTTCATTGATGAGGTATCGTTCTCTACAGTGTATCCGGCAATGGTCTGTCCGACATCAACGCTATCGCCTATAGATACCAGGAATTTCTCCAGCTTTCCGGATCTTTCCGGGCGCAGTTGGATAACCTTGTCGGTGTCGTAGGCGATAACACCCAGGATGTCTATGCTGGCATTTAACGCTTTTTCACCAACTTTGCTGAATTCTAGAACCGGTGTATGAAGCTGTTCAGGAGTGAGTTTAATTTCATCGGTTCCATAGGCCGCTTCAATGTTAAAAGCCATAATGCCCCAGAGTAAAACTGAAATGCAAAATTTCTTCATTGTACCCCTCCGTTAAGATCCTTACCGACGGACTGCTCAAGCTCCGCAAGGTTAGACAAATAATCTTTAAGCGATCCTATGTAATTCAGCTTTACATTCACCAGATCTTGCCGTGCGCGTGTAAATATCAGCAGGTCCGCCGTGCCGTCGAAATACTCCTGCTCGGCTTCCCGTGCGGCTTCCGTTGCTTCATCCACCGCCTCACGCCAAAGCTTTATCTGATCTGATGAAAGATTGAGTTCAAGAAGGGCTTTGTGCACCTGCAGCGAGATGGCAAGCCTGGTATCCTTCTCCTGTATCTCCAGCGTTTCAATGTGGCTCTGTGCAGAGAGCCGCTCACCCTTGAACGTATACCACAACGGCAGCGTTATGCCTACATGACCGCCCAGACTAGGCTGATTATCAGCCCTGGCCCCTTCCTGATAGGAGAAACCGGTGTCAAGATCCGGCAGTAAAAGGGTGCGCCGGGCGAGCTGTAATTCAGCTTTTGCTCCCACTTTCTGCGCTGCGAGAGATATCGTTTCCGCCCGTGTCTCATATGCGATGCGCTGCAGTTCAGATTCGTTGAAGTCATAGATCCTACTATCAAGCTTGTGTGCAGGAAAAAGGGGTGCCGTAAAGTCTCTTCCCATTAATGCATTCAGGTCGGCTTTGACCGTTTTAAGATATTCCTGGGCAACCAGAAGGTCGTTCTTTGCTTTTGAGACTTCAAGTTTTTCTCTGGCCACGTCCGCGAGTTTTGCGCTGCCTGTTTGGAAACTGTCTTGAATCCTGGCGAAAGATCTCTGCTGGAATTCGAGGTTTTCCTGCGCAAATTCCACTTTTTCCTGTGCAAAAGAATAGTTCCAATAGCTTTCTTTCACCTGCGTTATTATGGAACGCTTTGCTGCTTCAAATTCCGCACGAGCAGACGAAAGGTCTGCTTCACTGATCGTTGATCTCAATTGTCGTTTTCCCCCGGTCTCGATCGTCTGTGTGATCCCCACTTCTCTGGCGCTGCCGGCGGTAGAAAGGTCGTTCATAGCGACCTGGCTTAAGGACCCTTCAACTGATGGGTTAGGTATGGCCTCGGATTGGATAACCTTTCCCTCTAAAATACTCAGTTGTTTTTGTGCGGCCTGCAAAGAGTAGTTCGAACGGACGGATCTATCGATGACCTCCGACAGATTCAGTGTATCAGCAGCCAAAACGATGTTTAACGGTGACAACAAAACTATGGCAGCATAGACTGTTCGCAGCTTTGATTTATTCATAGATATACTCAATAGTTGTGGTGTTTTTTCGCGCGTACAAATTACGCACGAGTGCGAAGACAATGGTACAAGGCGTTTTTGGGAAGTATCAGTTTACAACAGGGGAGGACTGCGGGGTGAAAATACGGTAAACGACTCGCCTGCATACACAAACGCAAGCCGGCTGAAATTGCAATACGTATTTGCGCAAAATATCCTGCCGCTTACAAGCGAGAATATGAATGCCGCTGTATCTGGAAGAAGCTTGAGAGAAAATTGATTTGTTGATAATTGGTTGTCTTCAGAATTTTGCCGGTTCTTTTGGGTTATCTCAGGAGCGAAATTGTGCGCCGCGACAAAAAACGTATCGTTAGAGCTGAAGAATCCTTTCCCGTCATTAATGAGAACGTGCAATATCTTGTGTGATCTATTATTTACGACAAGCAGGTCCTTGTCTTGGTCCCGGTCTATATCCCGTGAGATTATCCCTATGTCGCTTGCCGGGATCCCTGCTATTGAGACCGAAATGGTTTGTTTTTTGTTATGTGAAAGGTGAGAGGATATTTTACAGGAGCCGGCTGAATACGTCGCGGTAATAACATCAGCCTGGTTGTCTCCATCGAAGTCTTCGTATAAGGAGGTTGTGCCGCCCGTCTGACGCAAGACCGGCGTAGTAACTGCACCTGCGACGGTATTGATCAGAAAAATGATAAATATGGATAACATCAGCCTGAAGCGATTTTTATGATCCATTTGCGATAATATTACATTTACATCTAATTTTTGTCAAGGTTTTTCAACCTGCTGATAATAGAATGCGCAATCTTATCCGGATCGAATGCTGCCTGTGAAGTGTCTATCCATTGCATTCGTTTATCCCGGTTGAACCAGGTCAATTGGCGTTTGGCGTAGTGGCGGGTATCAAGCGCGATCTTAGTTTCAAGCTGTGTCCTTGAGATCTCACCCCCGGTATATGCCAGGGCGTCACGGTAACCGATGGTCGCGTCCAAGCCGGGACAATCGGGCGCGTATCCCTTGTTCAATACGGCAAGGGCTTCTTCAATAAGACCGGCATCCAGCATGGCACGGGCACGCGCGTTTATGTTATTGTACAATTCTTCTCTGGGCCAGTTTAGCGCGAATTGCATGAAAGCGTGATGGGATGGTACGGTTTCTCTTTGCAGGTCCGTGATCTTCTTGCCGCTCAGAATGCAGACCTCCAGGGCCCGTATCAGCCGTTGGGGATTGCCTCGGTTTTTCTCGGCGGAGTCCGCATCCAATGCTTTCAGGCGTTCATAAAGATGATCTGCGCCATGGTCAACGTATTCCCGTTTCAACTGAACTCTGAGGGTTTCATCAGGGTCCGGCATAGGGGCAAGGCCGTCGATAAGCGCTTTTATGTACAGTCCGGTGCCTCCGACAATTACCGGTCTTTTGCCGCGTGACCGTATTTCTTCTATCAATACATTCGCACGCTCTACAAAATCACCGGCATTGAATGTTTCAGAGGGTTCAACAATGTCTATAAGGTGCTGTGGAGTGCTGTTTAGTTCCCAGAACCCTGAAGAAGCATTCTTATTGCCCGCCTTGTTGGTGCCTACGTCAAGATAACGATAAACCTGTCGTGAATCAGCCGAGATCAATTCTCCGCCGGTCAAGCACGCTACCGCAGCGGCGACAGCGCTTTCCCCGAGGCGGTGGGCCCTGCTATAACTATAACCGGTTCTGTTTTCATGCGTACATTTTACCAAAAAAAGAAAAGAGCAGAAAATGTTTCTCTGCTCTTTTCATGAATAATGAATGATAACATTATTTTGTTGCGGGAGCTGCAGGGGTTGCAGGGGCTGTTGTTGCCGGGGTCGTAACGGTTGTTGTATCGGTCATAACCGGGGCGGCTGCGGGAGCGGTTGCTTCCGGTGCCATTTCAGCTTTTTTGCAACCTGCGAAAACGATAGACGCAAGGAATGCGGCAAAGAGAACTTTCTTCATAATATAACACCTCCTTTTTATTAGATTTTCCAGATTTTCTTTACAATAAACAAAGCCCTTCTCAACTCAAAAGGGCTAAATTCGCGATACCATCAATTCAAATCGTTCTTACAGCGAAACTATACAAATTTCATTTC
Source organism: Endomicrobiales bacterium (assembly GCA_963796955.1). Classification (GTDB taxonomy): domain Bacteria; phylum Elusimicrobiota; class Endomicrobiia; order Endomicrobiales; family JALOBY01; genus CAWCNJ01. The sequence continues at coordinate 472,479 of CAWCNJ010000008.1, read as the reverse complement.
CAATAGTCAAGCGGAAAACTTACGTTCTGCCAAAATAGCGGTGCAGCTCTGCCTTGCTTATCGTGCGCACGGTCGGCCTGCCGTGGGGGCAGGTATAGGGTTTTTCACATTTAAAAAGGTCTTGTATCAGGCGGGCCATTTCTGCGTTCGTCAGGCGGTCTCGTTGTTTAATGCTGGCGCGGCAGGCGGCGCGTATTACTTTTTCTATTTTGTCTTCGTGGTCTACGTTCGTTTCAGAGGAAAGGGCTTCTATGATGCGGTTTATCAAGTCATTAGTCTGAGTTTCCGTTCCGACTATGGCCGGAAGGGCGGTGATCCGTATGGTATGTTTTCCGAATGCCTCTATAGCGCAGCCGAGAGATACCAGCAGCGATTGGTTCTCAAGCAGCAGAGCCGCCTGGCTGGCTGATAGCTCAATATTCAACGGAAGAAGCAGTGGCTGTACTTTAATAGCTTTTTTGTCGAATTCCCTGCGGAACTCTTCATAATTGATCCGTTCGTGAGCCGCGTGCTGGTCTATTATAAGCAGTTCTTCACCTCTCTGGGCGATCACATACAGATTGAAGGCCTGGCCCAGTACCGTGGTTTCATTAAGGGTTGTGTCTTGGTACTCTTGCGCAGTTTCGTGAACTGCCGGTCTGGAAAAAAACGTCTCAGCAGCATGATCCTTGTTCGAACGGGAGTATGGTACCGGCTCTTTATTGACGCTGGAGACGATACCCGGGACATTTACTTTTGATGGTTTTTGACCAGCGGGCATTGAGGGCGCTCTCGTCACAGTTTGTGTTATAGCCGCTGATAGCAGCGAATATATTTCCCTCTCGCTGGCAAAGCGCACTTCACGTTTTGTGGGATGGATGTTCACATCGACCTGTGCAGGGTCAAGATCTATAAAAAGGACTACGCCGGGATGGTGGCCTATCGGCAACTGCTGGTGATAGGCTTGATAGATGGCGTGAGTGAAGGCTTTCCCCAGGTTGATAGGCCGGTTATTGACGAACAAGTATTGCGAGTCCCTGGCTGTGAGGCTGTGTTCTATGGCTGTTACAAAACCGGTGATAGAGGCCTGCGGATGGTCGGCTTTGACGGGTATAAGGTATTCAATGAATTGAGAGCCCAGAATATCGCGCACGCGTTCTTCCCGGGACGCAGCCCGCGCGGCGCGCAGGATAGTTTTGTTTTCTATGTTCACAGTAAAGGCTACATTTGGCCAGGCGATAGCGAGTTCTTCGATAATGCGAAGCAGGCGGTGTTTTTCCGTGGTGTCTGATCTCAGGAATTTCGCCCGTGCGGGGGTGTTGTAAAAAAGGTCTTTTACTTCTACTGTCGTGCCTTGCGCCATGGCGCAACTCCGGCTTTCCTTTAAGGTCCCGCCGTTAACTGTTATCTGCCACCCCTCGTCCGCATTCGATCCGCGGCTGCGGATGGTGAATTTTGAAACAGCGGCTATGGAAGAGAGCGCCTCGCCCCTGAAGCCGAAGGTGCCGAGAGATATAAGGTCGTCGAACTCGGATATCTTTGAAGTGGCATGCCTTTGCACGGACAGCGCGAGGTCCTCGCGGCTCATACCGCAGCCGTTGTCGCTGACACGCAGCAGGTTCCTGCCGGCGCCGGAAATATCGATCGTAATAGATGTCGCGCCCGAGTCGAGGGAGTTTTCAACAAGCTCTTTCGCGGCATTGGCGGGTCTCTCAACCACTTCCCCCGCCGCTATCTTATTGATAGTGTTTTCGGCAAGTATCCGGATGGGCATTTATACGTGCGGATGAGCGTTCTTGGAAAGTTTCTCGTCTTTCGCGCACAAGGCGTAGTAGGAACATTTCTCAAAGCATACGTCTTTCGCGCCGAGTTCTATTTTTGTGTCGCAATCCGTGAAATCAAAGCCCATGCGGTTGATATGGCGGAAATCTATGGGGTCAATGGAATTGAACGCGATGCCGGTACGGACCATCTCGCCTTTGTTAATGGACCAGACGACCTTGCCCGCCATAGGCTTGCTTTTGAAACCGGGCAGGTTCACCGTCATGCTGATCTCGGTACCGATGGCGATAGTCGCGAAAGTAAGTATGCACATGCCGGTCGCAGAGAGGTCTACCAGCACGCCCGGCACCACTTCCTTGTTCAATGCGAGCTCGATGGGTTCGTCAATTTCATGCAACACCGGGAATCGGTCTTCCTTGCGTCTGTTGTTCATCAGCGGTCACCTCAGTTTAAGTTGTCAGTCATTCGCCCGGGACAGTTGTTCTTTCCACTCAGCCAGTTGTTTCAGTGCTTCCAGCGGTGTCATTTTGTCCGCGTTTAGCTTGGACAATTGTACCAAAATATTTTCTAAAGATGAAGCTGTTTCACTCGCTTTAGTCACCGCGTCCAGATCCAGCGCCAGCTGCGGGGCGTGAATATCCTCATTTTGCACCAGAGAGGCCGCCCGTTCCAGTTCGCGCAGAATTATCTGCGCACGGGTTACCACCGCTTTCGGTATGCCGGCCAGGGCGGCAACGTGTATGCCGTAGCTGCGGTCCGCGGCCCCCGGCAGGATCTTGTGCATGAAAACCACCGAGCCCTGATATTCCTTGACCGAGACATTCCGGTTGATCATGCCGCTATACTGCTGCGGCATGCTGGTGAGCTCAAAGTAATGGGTGGCAAAAAGAACCTTGGGCCGCGCCTTTCCCGGTGTGACGGCCAGCAGGTGTTCCAATGTCGCCCGCGCGATAGAAATACCGTCGTAGGTAGAGGTGCCGCGGCCCACTTCGTCTAAGATTATAAGAGATCTTTCAGTGAACTGATTGAGAATGTTCGCCGTCTCGTGCATCTCTACCATAAAAGTGGATTCGCCGCCCGCCAGGTTGTCGGCAGCGCCGATGCGCGTGAATATTTTGTCGATGATGCCGCAGCGCGCGCTGCCGGCCGGCACAAAGCTGCCCGTCTGCGCGAGCAAACTGATCAGGGCGACCTGACGCAGATACGTAGACTTTCCGGCCATGTTAGGACCCGTCAGCAGCATGATATGTGCACCGGTCCCCGAAAGTTCGCAGTCGTTGGGAACAAAGGTACCGGTGGCGATCGAGGCTTCTACGACGGGGTGCCGGCCGTCCTTTACCACCAGATCAAAGCTATCGTCAATTTCCGGTTTGCAATAGTTGCGCATGGCGGCGGTCTCGGCGAAGCAGGCGAGTATGTCGATCTCCGCCACGGCCGCGGCCAGCGACAGCAATTCGGCGGCATGTTCGGTTACCCTGGCGCGAACCTGACGGAAAAGGTGTTCTTCCAGTTTTCTGATCTTTTCTTCAGCTGAAAGAACTTTGTTCTCGAAGTCTTTCAGTTCCTGCGTGATAAAACGCTCACCGCCGGCAACGGTTTGTTTTCGTATATAATCCTGGGGCACCTGACCGAGGTTCGTTTTGGTCACCTCCAGGTAATAACCGAATACGGAGGTGTAACCTATTTTTAAAGAGTTTATTCCCGTGCGCACGCGCTCCCGTGTTTCCATCGCCGAAATATGCTGCTTTGAATCTGTGCTGACAGAACGTATCTCATCCAGTTCGGCATTATAACCTGTTTTTATTACGCCGCCTTCTTTCAGCGTGAGCGGCGGTTCGTCTGCGATGGCACTGAAGATGGTCGACGACAGCCCGTCCGGGGCGAGCAATCGCGCGGTTATATGCGAGAGGGACGGATCCACGTCTGACCCTCTGCAGGCATCCTTCAGGCGCGGTACCGCTTCAAGCGCATGCCGTAAAGCCTGGACCTCTCTGGGGTTTGCGGTGCCGTTCGCCACCCGGTTAACGATGCGTTCAATGTCGGTGACCTCTGTAAGCAGCTCTCTGACGTCGCGCCGGGCCATGCCCTCGGCAATGAAGTATGCAACCGCATTTTGGCGGGCCTTTATTTTCGCGGTGGAAATGAGCGGGCGCAAAAGATACTGCCGCAGCAGGCGGGCGCCCATAGGTGTGACCGTTTCATCGATGGAGTTAAGCAGGGAACGGCCCTTAGTATCGCCGGAGGCCCCTTCCAGCAACTCAAGGTTCCGTATGGCTATAGGGTCCAGCAGCATGTAATCGTCCAGGGAATAATAACGGATCGTCGATAACGGCGGCATCTGGGCGAGCTGAGTACGCTCAAGATAGGTGATGATGGCCCCGCACGCGCGCGCAGCAAAACTCCGGCCTTCAAGCCCGAGAGGCTTCATTGACTGGACGTGCAGGGTTTCTTTTAAACGAGTCTCTGCTTCAGCCGGTAAAAAACAGTAGTCGTCAAGGGTGGTCACTGCGGCTTTGGTGCCCGCGACCATGTTTTTTATTAATGTCGAGTTCGCCAGCGAGGCAGGTGCTATTATTTCCTGAGGTGACAGGCGCGCGAGTTCCAGAGCGGCTTTATCGCGGGTCGTTTCGGTAGCGCAAAATTCGCCGGTCGATATATCTATATAAGCGACCGCCGCGGTGCTTTGATCGTCCGAGAAACAGCAGGCGGCGAGAAAATTATTGCGGCCCGCTTCCAGGAGAGAATCTTCGATGATGGTGCCGGAGGTGATCAAACGTACGACATCTCGTTTTACCAGGCCTTTTATAGCAGAAGGGTTTTCAAGCTGTTCGCAGATAGCCACTTTGCGCCCTGCTTTTACCAGCCGCTTAATGTAGGCCGGCGCCGCGTGATAGGGCACGCCGCACATCGGGTATTCCTGCCGTTTGGTAAGCGTTAATTCCAGAAGGGCTGAGGCCTCGCGGGCGTCATCGGCGAACATTTCATAAAAATCGCCAAGCCGGAAAAACAGGATCGCGTCTTTATAGCGCGCCTTTATCTCACGGTATTGCTGCATCAAAGGGGTTAGACCCCCTTTTTCTGCAGTGCCTTTTTGACCTTTTGAATTCGCTTCAGCCATGTGTAGGTGCGCTCCACTCGGTTAACGTATGCGCGCGTTTCTTCGTAAGGGATATCCGATATCTCTAAGGCCAGGATCGGGTTTTGCTTATACCATTCCTGCACTTTCCCGAGGCCGGCATTGTAGGCGGCCAGCGCCAGTATCCGGTTACCGTTGAATTCTTTATGTAACTTGCTCAGGTAATAGACGCCAAGCCGTATGTTAACTTCAGGTTTTTCAAGGTCAGTATCGGAGAATCCTTTCATGTTCAGTTCAGACGCAAGCTCCCTTGCGGTCGACGGCATCAGCTGCATAAGTCCGATCGCGCCCCTGCTTGAGCGGGCCCTGAAGAAAAAACTGGATTCAGCGCGAATGACGGCATTGATCAGCAACGGGTCGAAACCGTATTTGATCGCCGTGTTCTCGATAGTTTCCTGATGAAAGACGGGGCGCATCATGTTCCAGGGGACGTCGTAATAGAACAGGGTCATGAAAATAACGAATATAATTATTAAAGGTACAACTAATTTACGCATAGTTCACCTACAAGCGTATTGATCTTGGCCAGTGTTATCTTTATATCTATGATAGAACCGTTGATGTTATTTCCCTCCGGAGCCGGGAAAAAGACCTTTATATTCGAGCGGGTCCTTCCGGTACAAAGTGCGCCGTCGGTCTTTTCTACCAGCACCTGTTGCACAGAGCCGACAAGGCCGCTGTTGATGCGTATGGAGATCTTATCAGCCAGTTCCAGCAGGCGCTTTAAACGCGCGTCCTTTTCCTCTTCCGATACTGTCTCGGCCATGGCAGCCGAGGCTGTGCCCTCACGCCTTGAATATTTGAAGCCAAAAAGAGCGTTAAACCCGGCCTTTTCGATCATGGTCAGTGTTTTCTGGAAATCATCCTCGGTCTCACCGGGGAAACCGATAAGTATATCCGTTGTAAGGCTTATATCGGGTAGCCGGTCCCGCAGCTTTCCTGCGATATGCAGGTAGTGGGCGGTGTCGTACTTTCTGTTCATAGCGGCCAGTATCCTGTCGGAGCCCGATTGCAGAGGCAGATGCAGGTGACCGCAAACTTTATCCAGCGAGGCCAGTGCTTCTATAAGCCTGTCGCTTAAGTCCTTGGGGTGGCTGGTCATAAAACGTATGCGTTCGATGCCTTCTACCTCGTTAACCCTGGCCAGCAGGTCGGGAAAATCGAAAGTCTGCCCACCCTCCACGGCACGGTATGAGTTAACATTTTGGCCGAGCAGCATTACATCCTTAAAACCGTCAGCGGCGTAAGCTTTTACCTCTACCAATACTTCGGACATAGAGCGTGATTTTTCCGGGCCACGTACGTGGGGCACGATGCAATACGAGCAGAAATTCTGGCAGCCGCGCATGATGGTGACAAATGCCATTTCATCTGATTCTTTCGCCCTTGAGGGTAAGAGGGCGCGAACAGGCGCCGCTTCAAACCCCGGTAAAGCCTGTATAGGAAAGGCATTGTCAAATATCTCGGGAAAATGGTCTATCTGTTTTGCGCCGACCACAAGGTCTACGATAGGGAATTTTTTCCGCAGCTTTTTCCCCATCCGTTCAGCGGCGCAGCCGGTAACTACGATGCGCAGGCCGGGTTTGGCGTCTTTGAACGGTTTGAGCCTGCCGATGAACGACATAGCTTTATGTTCAGCGTGTTCTCGTACCGAGCAGGTATTAAGGATAATTACATCCGCCTCTGCCCTGGATTCAGTATGCTTAAATCCACGGTTTTCCAGATGAGAGGCCATGGTGTTGGAGTCCGCAACATTCATCTGACAACCCATGGTAGTAACGAAATATTTCATGCTGGGATTATACCATTTTATGACGGATATTGGAATCACTTTGGCCGATAATGATAAATATCAGCCCGACAGCGAACCACCCTATTTTAGAAAGCCTTGAAAGATGGAACAATGTATTAGCCGTTGCTTATAAGGAGGTGCATTTTTATGGATAGATTTTTGTTCATAGCTACGTTAACTATGATGAGCATGACGATGCTGTTCGCCTCGAACGCCTATTTGTCCCAGGAAACCTACCTGCCGGCCGCACTATTCTCAGGATCATATATGAGTTCCGCTCTGTCAACAGGTCTGACGCCGATAGGCAATACTCTGGACGTTTGGAGCGAGAGCGCGGTTAATAAGACTATGCAGACTATGCAAAATGCGGCGGGTTTTTATCATAACGCGAAGGGGTTTGTCGGCGCTACCCTTATTACCGTTGTTAACGTCCGCAAAATTCTTGCTTCCGGCTGATCATTTGAACAATGCGCCGGTTTCGTTGTACCACAAGATCAAGTCAAGGTAGGCCATCGGTATTTTGACGTTTTTAGAAAAAACTCGCATCTTTTCTTCGATGCAGAAATAGACGCTCTTTGAAAGCGATGATGGCACCGTTTTGATAACACCGAGCTGTTGCAGGTTTTTCAGGATATGCCGGTCTAAGATAGCTACATCGCCTGCGCGTCCGATGTTGCGCAGAAAGTGGCTGGCTTCCTTCAAACCAAGGCCTGTAATGTTATGTGCCAGCCAATCGCGTGCTTTCTGAGGTGTTTTAAATGAGGAGATGAGCCGGTGCAGGGGTACGGCTTCCGATGAAAAAAGTTTTAAACGGGCTTCGACAAGATATCGCGCCTTGTTATTCTTGAAGCGCACGCCTTTTGCCGCAATTACCGCGGCGATCTTTTCCGCACTTCCCTTCATGAGAAGTGATTCTTTTTGCAGTGTTTTAACGGCTGCCCAGCAGGAAAGCGCTTTTGATTGAGGTGTGAAAAGGCAGAAAGCAAGTTCGGCGAAAAGCTCGGCCCCGGTCTTTTTCCCTGCCTCGGTAAACCGGGACATGTGCTCCGCAAGCTGCGGTTGCATGCTCTTCCATAACGACCGCAGCTTTTGGCGGGTCATCTTTAGATCACTGTTTCACGGTCTTGTCAGAGTTCTTGCGGCGGAACTTTTGTTTGGATTTTTCCATAACTTCTGTCGGAAGGCCTATGGTGTTTAAAAGCTCGATGAACGGGTCAGGGTCAAGTTCTTCAACATTGACCATTGTCTTTATGTCCCAGTCGCCCCGAGCTATCAGGATGGCAGCCGCGACCGCCGGAACGCCGGCTGTGTAACTGATCGCCTGCGATTCAACTTCATTATAACAATCTTTATGATCGCAGACATTGTAAATGAAAACTTCTTTGTCGGCCTCGCCCTTTTTCCCTTTTATCAGGCAGCCGATGCAGGTTTTGCCGGTATAATTGGCGGCTAATGATTTAGGGTCCGGCAGGCAGGCTTTCACCACCTTTAACGGCACAACGTCAAGGCCTTCCGCCGTTTTTACCGGTTTTTCCGAAAGCAGTCCGATATTTTTCAGAACGGTGAATACATTTATATAGTGGTCGCTAAAGCCCATCCAGAAGCGGATCGTATTGGCGTCGATATTCTTTGAGAGCGAGTGCAGTTCATCGTGTCCGGTAAGGTACACAGTCTGTTTACCCGCCACCGGAAAGTCATAGGTGAGCTTTTCAGTATGGGTTGGTTTGCAAACCCACTGGCGGTCTATCCAGGTCCAGACTTTTACGAACTCGCGGAAATTGATCTCGGGGTCAAAGTTGGTGGCGAAATATTTGCCGTGAGAACCAGCGTTGACATCCATAATATCAATGGTATCCACTTTGTCGAAATGATGCTTAACAGCGTAGGCGCAGTAGGCGTTCACCATGCCCGGGTCAAAGCCCGCGCCCAGAATAGCGGTGATACCTTTGTCCTTGCAACGGTCTTTGCGTTTCCATTCATAGTTGGCATACCAGGGCGGGTTCTCACAAACTTTATCCTGCTCCTCATGAATAGCCGTGTCAATGTAGGCCGCACCGGTCTCGATGCAGGCTTCCAGAACGGACATGTTAACGAAGGCATTCGCGAGGTTCACTACTATAGATGTGTTGGTGTCTTTGATCAGCTTGGAAAGCGCGGGCACATCCATGGCGTTAACTTGCCGCACCTGGATATGTTTGGCAGGGTCTTTGTAACTCTTTTTGCGCTGTACACTTTCAATGATGGAATTGCAGCTGTCGAGCGAACGGGAGGCGATTATGATATCGCCGAAAAGGTCGTTATTTTGAGCAAATTTATGCGCCGCCACATGAGCGACTCCGCCGGCCCCGACAATAAGCACATTCCGTTTCATTCTATGTACGCTCCTTTTGTTACGACAGGCTGGTGACAAAATCTTTGTATGCGAAACGGCGTATCACTTCAATTTTTCCATTCAGGCGTTTTACAACGATCGAAGGCATTTGCAAACCGTTGAACCAGTTCTTCTTCACCATGGTGTAGCCTGCGGCATCGGCGAAGCATATTTCGCTGCCAACTTTTAAGGGCTTCTTAAAACTATACTCCCCAAATACATCACCGGCAAGGCAGGAGCGGCCTGCTACCACGTATTTGTTCGTGCCCTTTCCCGCGGCGTCTATTTTAGCATTTAATCGATAAATCAACAAATCAAGCATATGCGCTTCCGTGGAGGCATCAACGATCGCGACGTCTTTTTTGTTATGCACTACGTCGAGCACTGTTGTAACGAGTTCTGTGCTGCGGGTAATGGCGCTTTCCCCGGGTTCAAGGTAGATCTGCACGCCGAATTTGTTAGAGAAGGCTTTCAATGCCCTACAGAATTCGTCCAGCGGATACCTTTCTTTTGTGAAATACAATCCTCCGCCCAGGCTAACCCACTCCAACTTCTTAAGTATACTGCCGTATTGATCGCCGATGTACTTCAGTGTTTTTGTGAAGTTCTTTATATCATCATTTTCGCAGTTGAAGTGGAACATCACACCGCTGAGCTTTTCCGCTACTGAAACAACGTCTTTTTTGAGGACGACTCCCAGTCGGGAATTCCTGCGCGCCGGGTCTGCCAGGTCAAAATGAGAATAGCTTATGCCCGGGTTCACCCGCAGACCTATCTTTATGCCGCGTGTGTATTTTGAAAGGCTTTTTAGTTGTGAGATGGAGTTGAAGATTATTTTATCTGAGAACCGGCTTAGCTCGCTGACTTCTTTGGGAGTGTAGGCAACGCTGTAGGCGTGTGTTTCTTTTCCGAATTTCTCATGGCCAAGCCGTGCCTCGAAAAGCGAGCTGCTGGTGGTGCCGTCCATGTACTGTTTCATCAGCGGAAAAACGCACCAGGTAGAAAAACATTTAAGCGCCAGTACGGACCTGGCGCCGGAATTATCCCTTACATACTTTATCTTTTTAAGATTAAGCAGTAATTTCTTTTCGTCGATCAAGTAGTAAGGTGTAGGTATTTTCATAAAATTACCGTCGGCTGAATTATATATATTATCCGGGTTTCTGTCAATGAAAAAGGAGTGGGTCAGCGATGACTGACGGTGATAGGAGCAGCCTGCGTTAACGGTTTCCAGGGGGCGTTGGTTATTTCCTGTGAACAGATGAAATCGCTGCCGTCCACTGTCGCGCTGAAGAGCGAGTAATAATCCGGCCATTTGTTGCTGTCCCTGAGCGCTACCAGGGAAGTGCCATCTGTTAAGACGCAGTTCATGGCGGAATAAAGAAAATATTTTCTTATGTGGGCCGCCGAGGCGGTGAGTCTTTCTGTTATGGTCGCGCCCTTTTGGTCAATAATATGGCGGAACCAGACCTCGGTATCGACCGAATCGTAGGCAGGGCGGTTGGCTTCGCTGATCTCAGGATACAGGGATTGATAATCCGTTACTACACCATTATGGGCGAACAAACAATTGTTGTAAACGAAGGGATGCGCGTGTCTTTCAGCGGTAGTACCGGACCAGGCGGACTTGCGCAGATGAAGTATCAGCACGGACGATGTTTTAATTTCATTAAGAGAATCATAAAACCGGTCTTTTTCACTGACAATAGAATTACCGCTCTTTATAACTTTTGCCGCCCCGTTAATATAATAACCTATCCCCCACCCGTCCATATGGCCCGGCTCGTTCCCCGGCGGCACCTGCCCGCAGGCAGCCAACCCAAAAAAACCGTCAATGAACGATGTATGTTTTTGTACGTCAAAAGAAGTGATAGCTAATATTCTGCACATGTTAGTGAAATAAGAATCGTACGACTATCACAGCAAAAAGCATCCCTGCTATATCTGCTATCAGGCAAACCGGAACGAGATAGCGGGTTTTTTTGATGCTGACCGCGCCGAGATAAACCGCAATTACGTAAAATGTTGTTTCCGCGCTGGCAACTATCACAGCGGCTATGCGGCTTGCCATGGAATCGGGGCCTGTGCTTTTAACTATATCGGTGAATACCGCGAGCGATGCGCTGCCTGAAAGCGGTTTTATCAGGCACAGTGAAATAATGTCGGGCGGAACTCCGAATCTTGCCAGGAACGGTCCGCCGTACTGGCGTATAAGGTCGAAGGCACCGGAGGCCTGAAAGGCTTTTACCGCCATGAATATCGCCAGCAGATATGGGAATATTCTGATAACGACCTGCAGGCCGTCTTTGGCGCCGGTAATAAATGAGTCATAGACGCGTACTTTACGAATAGAGCCGTAAACGATCGCGCCGAGGATGAATATTGGGATTATGTAGGCGGTCGCTTTTCCTATCAGGGCGGTATTCATTTAAATATCCTCCTGAAAGCGAACAACACACTGATGCCTGTGAGGGCCAGCAGAGCTGTCGTTATAAGCGTCGGGATAACGATGGCTGATGGGTTCATCCCCCCGTAGGCTGCCAGCACTCCTATTACCGTGAAAGGTATCATCTGAATGCTCGCCGTATTGATAACTATGAAAAGCATCATCTGGTCTGATACCTCATCGGGCTTGTCGTTCAATGTCTGCAGGTCCTGCATAGCCTTTATGCCCATGGGTGTTGCGGCATTCCCAAGGCCGAAGAAGTTGGCAAGGATGTTAAGGGTTATAGAGCTGATCGCGGGGTGGTCATCAGGAAGATGGAACAATCTTGCGATCACCGGCTTGAAGAATTTTGAAATGCGGTGTATAAGACCCGCCTCCTCAAGTATTTTTGTTATGCCGAGCCAGATGGATACTATGCCGAGCAGGTACAGTGAAACCTCAACAGCTGATTTTCCCGCGTCGAACATGGCCTTTGTCAGGTCGTCAACTTTGCCGGTGAAGATGGCGATAATAATGCTCGCGCACATAAGCACGATCCAGATAATGTTCATAAGCCTGGTAATCCTTTCAGGTTAAGGATGCGCAGCGACTTCCTGCCGGTATCCAGCAATACTTTTGCGCCTACAGGCAGCGTTATTTTATTAGGTACATGGCCGATGTTCGGGCAACGAACCACCGGAACCTTTATCTTCATCTGGGATGAAATGATCTTGAAAACGTCATCGGTTTTAACGCCGTTAAAGGTTCCTAAGATTATGCCGGCCACTTTCTGCAGTTTTCCAAGAAGGATCCACTGGGTCAGATACCGGTCTATCGAGTGAAGTTTCTCATCCACATCTTCAAGGAATACGATACAACCGTCAACGTTCGTTTCCCATTGGGTTTTTATCATGGCGGTCAGGGTGATAAGGTTGCCGCCTTTTAGTATGCCGCTTGCTTTACCGGGTTTATAAACCTTGATCTTAGTTCCGGCAAAAAGCTCTTTGTTGGGAAAGCCGTTCACCGCGTTCATGAAAGACCGTATTACGAACGGCCTGCGCGGCGAAAAATTTACGAGCATAGGAGAATGAAGCGTGATGATGCCGCACTTCTCATAGATCGGGTTAAGCAGTGTGGAGAGGTCACTGAACCCCCCGAAGAGTTTCGGGTGTTTTTTAATCAGATTGAAATCAATGTACGGCAGGGTTTTCAGGGCGCTGTAGCCGCCTCTCTGTGCAAGTATCAGCTTAACGTTGGGGTCTTTGAAGGCGGCATGGATCTGTGCCGCTTTTGCCCGTGGCGCAGGCAGTGTTGTAATGCATTCTTTATTCAATACGTGAAAGCCGAGTTTTTCAATGCCGGCTATCCCGTCCGTGAAATCTTTTTTCTTTTTTATGAGCCAGCTTGGATTGATGCAGGCGATATTTTTGTTCATTTAGCATACCTGTTCGTTATCGGCATGCGGCGGTCCCTGCCGAAGGCTTTCGGAGTTATTTTTACGCCCGGCGGCGCCTGTCTGCGTTTATACTCGCTCTGGTCCACAAGGCGTATCACACGGGCCACATCCGCTTCATTAAATCCGTGCGCTAGTATCTCCGTTGCGGAGGCATCCTGTTCAACGTATAGTTTTAATATCGGATCCAGAACCGGATATTCGGGTAATGAATCGGAATCTTTTTGATTAGCTCTCAGCTCGGCTGTCGGCGCTTTTGTTAGCACCCGCTCGGGTATAACAGGGGACTGCTTATTGCGCCAGCGGCATAGTTCGTATACCAGCATTTTGGGAACGTCTTTTATCAAGGCGAAGCCGCCGGCCATATCGCCGTAAAGTGTCGCATACCCTGTGCTCATCTCGGATTTGTTGCCGGTGGTCAGCACTATCCAGCCGAATTTATTGGATAGTGCCATGAGCAGGTTTCCCCGAACGCGTGCCTGCAGGTTCTCTTCCGCCGTGCCGAAGCTTGTTCCTGCAAATTGCGGCTCAAGGGTTGAAAGATAATCTTTAAAGAGCTCCTGCACCGGGATCTTAATGAATGTTATCCCAAGGTTCACCGCATGACTTTCGGCGTCTTCAAGAGATTCCCTGGAGGAAAATTCTGAGGGCATGAAAACGCCGGTAACATTTTCTTTCCCCAGCACATCTGCGGCTATTGTGGCAACCAGCGCGGAATCCACCCCGCCGCTCATGCCGAGCACGGCTTTCTTAAAACCGTTCTTTGAAAAATAATCCCGCAGTCCGAGCTCCAGGGCCTTGTATACTTCCTCGACTGGATCAAGAGATGGTTCCACATTAATTTCAGTGTTTGGAATACTAACAGTAAGTAACTCTTCAGTAAATGCCCCGGCCCTGGCGATAACTTTGCCCTCAGGATCTATGACCATGCTTGAACCGTCAAACACCAGTTCATCCTGGCCGCCCACAAGGTTCACGTAAACAAGATGCGCCTTGTTCGACTTTGCCTGGTCGCGGATAATGAGTTCGCGCTCGGCTACCTTGCCGGCATGGTATGGCGAGGCATTCAACGTAATAATTACTTTCGCCCCGTGGGCTGCGTGTATCTGCGCGGGCCCGCTATCTTCCCAAATATCCTCACAGATCGTTATGCCGCAGGCCACGCCGGCAATGTTTACGATCCCATCCGTACTGGTGCTGGACTTAAAGTAGCGCTTTTCATCGAAAACGCCGTAATTAGGCAGCAAGACCTTGTGATAAATTTCTTTTATTTTGCCGTCCTGCAACACTGCCGCCGCGTTATACACATCCCTGCCAGAAACATCTGCGAAACCAACGATAGCGGTTATACCTTGAACCTCTAAACTCAGTTTTCGCAGCCACTCCATATTGTCCTTAAGGAATGATGCCTTCAGCAAAAGATCTTCCGGCGGGTAACCGGTAACAGTAAGCTCAGGAAAAACCACGGCGTCCGCTCCAGCAGTTTTAGCCTTGGCAATAGCCGAGCGAACCTTCACAGCGTTCCCTTCCAAATCCCCCACCGTAGTATTGATCTGCGCCAATGTTATTTTCATTAAAGTTTTGTTTTTCCTGTAATAGAGGGCTTCTTGTCCACTTGAAACGGTCCAAAAACTTTTTGTATACCTGTAAGGAACTTAATATAGTCATCCAAAGATGGACCGGCGCTATAATGAATCTTATTAGCTTTGGTAAACATCTTTCTGCGCCGACCACTGCGCGCATCTGCCAGTAGCTCGCGTTTTTCCTGCTTACTTAGCATTGTTGATCCTCTTGAGAATGTCTTCAAGTTCGCCGGTTCTGTTAAAAAGAGCAAAGTATTCCCTGATTATTGTTAAATCGATATTTTTGAAGTTTATCTCGATCAGATGCTCAATATCATCCATGTCTTTTGCTTTGCGGCGAGGATCATTGGAACTGGACTGAAGTTTCAGCCCGATAATGTCCTCTGGTATAACTACTTTAGTTTTGAATTTACCTTTAAGGATATCCTTTTCGACAGCGCGAACCAGCATATTGCGTGAGTATTTTCGGTGAGCATGCAGGAAATCTACCTTTCCTTGATCTTCCATTACTCCAAGGTAGTTTGAAATATCTTCTGTTTCACTGAGCAACTGGTAACCATAGCCTAGCATTACCTTCCTGACCTTTGACAAATCTTCTTTGGCTACTAAAAAATCAATATCCGTTGTAGCCCTGGAAAACCCGGCTGAATGCAAAGCAAACCCGCCGATCAACCCAAAGGTGATATTTTCTTTTTTGAATTTATCCAATATCAGCCGAAATACCGATTCAAAATCCATTCTCATTTCCTTGTGCCTTTACTTGCTATGCCATCGCAGTTGATTATGTTCCGTAAGTCCGTATATCCATTTCGGATCACGATCTTCGCCGGCTCAGAACTTGCCCCACACCTCCACTCAACATACTTTGGAGTGGGGCTCAAACAGCTGAGCCGAAGGAATGAAGATCGAGAACCTCATTTGGCGGATAAATGGATTTAGTCCGCACAACCAACTGCTCTCCAATTTTCCTTAGTTTATCTGAGGAAGTATTGGGTTAAATCGTTTCACTGCTTCAAGTGATCTGTAAAGACTCGGAGAATTAATTTTTGCTTGATTGACATTCCAGTTCTTCTCAACAAATCTGACAAGTTGGCCGTTATAGTCCGGACCTTGTTTAGCTGTACTATTTAATCTTGGAATAATTCCTTCCCTAATTTCGCGATATCTGCATCTTTTGGCCAAATTTATTAGAGTTTGTTTGGGATCACGAAGTTCATCGACTTTGATTGGAATTAAATCCTTAGTTATTCCGAGGAATTTTGAGAAAGCGTTTCTATGCGCTAATACCCATGATTCAACTTCTTTTACTGCAATTCGGAATAAAAGATTTGAATGTTGTTTGTTGAGAGGTAACCAATCATTTCTTAGTTCAATAGGACAATTATATGTTGAATCTAGATCAGTTAGCACTAGAAAAGGCATGTATTTTGAAGCTTGATTAAATCCATCGATTTTTGCCCGTAAATATCCATTACCATTGTTTGAAAAACAACGGTGAATTTTGTATGAGCGCCCTGATTGCACAAGCATTTGACGAATAACTGCTTCGCTAAGAGAATCTTCAAATGCAAGGTTAATATATACAGCAGTCATTTGAAAAACTCTAACTGGTTAGCCTTTTCCGGAACTGTGTGGGATATTACAGCCTCTGAAACACTAAATCCGCTTTCCAATAAGTATTTAATATCTTTATTTGTTGATGCGGCTTTTACGTCAGTTCCCTCTGGTTGAGGAATTAGCAGTAGTACTTCTTCGCCTCCAATGCCTTTATCCAGTAATAAATCGGCGCTATGTGTGCTTACGATAATCTGTCTTCTCTTTTGTCGTTGTAACCTATACATTAGCGCTGAAAGTTTTCTTACTATTCCTGAATTAAGTGATAATTCTGGCTCCTCAAGAAGTAGTAATGAATCATCTTCTAATAAAGACCACAATAGACCAATTAGACGAAGAGTTCCATCTGAAAATTGATCCTCTCTTTGTTTAGCGCCCTTAGCTCTCCAATGTTCGTAAATGGCTTCCCCTATTTCTCAGCGATAGTGACCTCATCAGTGGCAGTTAATTCACTATTGAGCCTTTGTCTTTGACGTTGCCGTTGGCCGGTCAAAGACATTGGTTCAAGATGTGAAGAAGACGTGCCTCAAAGCCGTTGCCGTTTGTTCCGCGCGGCTAAAACTGAGTATAATGACCCAAAGGAGCCTATCATTGGAAAATATCATAACTGCAAAAAAAGAACGCTTAAAGCTGACACCCGAACTGTTGTTCAACATCTACCTGGAATGCACCGCTCCCGGAGCGCCAGTAAAGTCAATTCTGGCTCGCCACGGCCTAAAACCCTGGGATCTGGTAGCAATCCGCAAGAAAGTCCGCGCTGGCGCCATAGAAGCCCTAGCAAACGCCAAGCCGGGCAGAAGAAAGCACGTTGTGGCCGTCGAACAGTTCCAGCAGGTATCAAAGGAACTGGGCGAAACCAAGGATGCCCTGGCGGCAGTGGGGCACGAGCTATCATTGCTAAAAAAAAGAGTGAATTAGCTCTTGAAGGCCCGCTGCTGGGTCATTTTACAAAAGAGGTCAAAGAACAAGTGGTAAATATTATCAAAGAAGCGGTCAATTCCGGCTTAACCCAGAATCAAGCCTGCATTACTTTCGGCCTTGCGGCCAGAAAGTTCCGCAGGTGGGCTAAGCCTAAGCCCGTTAAACAGCGTTCCGCCTGGAACAAAACGCTTAAACATGAATGTGAAGCAATTGAAGCCGCTGTCTATGAGCCGGAACTTATCGGCAAGCCGTTAAGCCATGTCTTCGTACACGGCCACAGAACAGGCAAATTCTTCGTTTCGCTGGCCACCGTTTTCCGCGTACTTAAAAGCAAAGACCTTGTTAAACCGCTGAGCTTTTACAGATCACGTAAAACAAATTACGTTCCTGCTCAGGCGCTGATGGCCGACGGTTATTCGCTTCTTTGCTATGACGGCACGCAGTTCGTTACAGTGTTTGGCACTATCGTTTGGGCCATACCGGTCTTGATTCTTCCGGCACGCTATCTGCTTCATGTCGGCTATTGTATCGGCGGTGTTACATCAGCCAATCTTACAAACGCCGTTAAAGAAGCTCTTGCGTTGCTGCCGGAACATCTTATGACTAACCTCATTGCCCATTCGGACAGAGGCTCTGCCATGAAGGCCGTCAAAACCCAGAAGATTATCAAAGAGCTGCTTGGCGCTGATGTTCACTACGGACGCCCAAACACCCCTGACGATGAGGCCTGGATTGAGTCGCTTATCAATTCCCTGAAACATCACAGGGATGCGCCGGTTTCCTTCGAGCAGGTTGATGACGTCGTTCAGTGGATCAGCAGCTTTCCACAAATCCACAACAACGATCCACACAGCGCCCACAAGTACGTTACACCGCTTGAAGTCCTGTCCGGACAAAAGGAGGTTATCTTAAATCAGAGAAAGAACAATTTGACCGTAGCGCGCCTTTTGCGCTATACTGCGTGGAAAGCTGCTTCCGGAAAAGTCGCCAAAACATTGGCTCTTCCGGCCTCAGCAGTAGAAGTTGGTTGCTGATTTGAGGTCAAACTCGCTGAATTGCGCCGCTTCCAAATGTGGTATTCCCATATCGTCATGAATAAAAGATAATTCTTTCAATTTCGGAACTGCAAGCTTTAGGGCATCTCCGATTTTTGAGAGCCGAGATTTTCTAACCTTATCAGGTGTTTTTGCAAGTCTTTCCAGAAAACTTTTTCCATATGGGTCATTTGCTTGCATAGGCCCAATAAAAAACTCAGGATGCCTAACAAGTTGCGGAACGAGATGCAAATAATGAATAGATTCGAAAAAATCAGCGATACTACGAAATTCAAAATTAGCGTTGATCTGCTCAAGATGAGTCTGCTTTAATCTTGCGCTGTCCTCTTTGTCATTTTTGTCAGGCCTTTCTAAAACGAGATTACCATTTTTCCATACTTTTTCGTGGCCTATGTATGGTTCATGTCGTCCTCGCTCTTCTTGTTTGATACTTATGCTGTACTTCCAAGTTATTGGGTCATTCTGTGTGTCAGTCAGTATGACCTCTATTTCTATGTCAGGATTCTGTCTTGCTGCAAGACAACGTATTTTTGAAACACCACCTCGATCTTGAATGGCTTTTTGCAACCCTCCGCCATGCTTCGCGATGTCCCTTAAAAATCTGAAAACGTCAAGAAAATTTGACTTTCCGCTTGCGTTTGGTCCAACTAAAAATACTCGATCCCCAATCGATACATTACTGATTTTTCTAAAATTACGCCAATTCTTTAGGGCTATTTGAGAGATGATCAACTGAAGCTCCTTTTTGGTACATAAATTGCGTAATATGCATAGCGACTGTGATTTCTGGTTTTTTAAACTCGATTCTTAGTACGTTAGCTAATATCTTATAAGTAATTGGAAAAGGAATCAGGAGTTAAATTTAGAGTTTGTCGAGAAGCATTGATAGATCAGCACGCCTTCACTGCGGACTAGTTGAATGAACTTTGAATTGCCGGATAGGTCTATTACGTCAACGGATTTGGATAATGAAAATAGCAGGTCGGCGTCATAACTGAAAAAATCTTTCGGTGCTATTCCTTCAACAGCTATGTCAATATCGTGGCTTTCCTTTTCTGGGATTGTACTTGAACCGAAAAGCAAAACACGCTTTGCGTGGTATCTCTTGGATATCCCTTGAATTTTCATTTTGTCGCTGTTCGTGATCATTGTCTAATTATATCATTTTTATATGTGCAATCAATACTTTTCCCTAAGTAAGAAAAGAGATAACAGCAGTATGCTCGCGATCGTTATGTCCAGGCGTGTCCAGGTTAGTTTGGTGAGTTGGAAGTGGTAAAAGGGGTTGAAGGTGATCGCGGTGGCGATTAGTATCAGGGTCCAGAGTTTAAAGCCTCTGCAGATTGCCACGAAAATTCCATGTATGCAGGTTGCGCATAGTGAATATCTGGTGAAGGCGTAAAGGTAGGTGTGTGGGTGCGTGTCTAAACCGGAAAACAGCATGTAGGCGGTCAGTATGCGGGCAGCGATGAAGCCGATATACATGTTCCCCACAGTTTAGCTAGTATTCTACTGATCCCCGCATGGCTTTTTTCTCGCCTTGATGGCGCTTGTCGTCCAGCATTTTGGCTTTGGCTCGTTTGCTGCGTTTGCGTTTTTGGCGGCGGAGTTTTTCTATGCGCTGTTGTTCACGGCTTTGGGCGCCGAGTTGTATGGTCTCTATTTTGTCCGCGAGCAGTCGACGGGCCAGGTAGCGGTTGATGGACTGTTGTCTCTCGCGCTGGCATTTTACCTCTATGCCGGACGGGAGGTGTTTCAGGTAGACGCAGGTAGAGGTTTTGTTGACGTTCTGTCCGCCTTTACCGCCGGAGCGTATGAACTTTTCTTCAATGTCGGCCTCGCGGATGCCGAGTTTGAGCATGCGCTGTTCAAGTTCTTCCTGCTTGGATGGATTGACACCAAAAAAATTCATTTAGTTACACTCACCCCAGGTGCAGATCATGCAGTTTTTTCTCGGAAAAACCGAAATAGTGTCCTACTTCGTGCAGAACGGTTTTCGCTATTTCCTGCTTCATCCGGGTTTCGTTTTTAAAATGTTCCTCAAAGCTTTCTTTATACAGTTCGATGCGGGTCGGTTCGGTCTGCATCACGGTAAGGTGGCCGAACGTAACGCCGATGAACATGCCGAAAACAACCTGGCCGGGATACTTGTTCCTCACTTCTTTCGGCATCTTGCCGCGTATTACTATACCGACCTGCTTTTCTTTCAGGATATCGCTAAATTCTTTCGGCAGGGATTTTAATGCTTTTTCAACGATAGCGCTAAAGGCTGCGAGCGTCACGTTGCAACGCCTTTTGCGGCCAGGGCTTCTTTAAGCTGGCCAACTGAATGGAATTGCACCGCCTGCATGCCGGCTTCTTTCGCGCCCTCAACGTTGGGCGCCAGATCGTCGGTAAAAAATATTTCAGAGGCAGGCACCCGGTAGAAATCCGAAACTTTTTTATATATCTCCGGCTCCGGCTTCATCAGATGCATTGCGTAGGAAAGATGCCAATCCATGTCTTTAACGACCGGAAATGTGGCGGCGATATATTCAAAATGCGGCCGATTAGTGTTTGAGAGAATCCCCACATGGTAAGTTTTCTTGAGGTCGTTTATCAGCTGTTCCATGCCGGGTATCGGCGTGAATATATTATTCCATATCGGCAGGAATTGTTCAAAGGTTAAAGGAAGGTTGAACTTGTCCCTGGCCTGAATAAAGAACTCTTCAGTCGTCATCAGGCCCCGGTCGAATTTTTTAGAGAGCGAATTCTCGAACAAATGCTGGGCGATGTATTCCTGGCTGGTGCCGGAGATCGCCGAGAGCTTGCTGGAAATAATGGTCAGGTCGAAATTTAATATGACCTTTCCAAGATCGAAAATGATGATCATTTACTTTCTCAGCCAGTTTATCAGCTTCTGGTCAAATTTACCGTCGAACATCTGTACGCCGTGAAAGCCGTTCTCGCCTATCAGCAGCGCGGCCTTTTTGTTCTGTTGTATGGATTGATACAGCAGCTGAGCGCTTTGGAAGGCATACGTGTCCGCAGGTGCGGCCGCTATAAGAACCGGCCTGTCGCTCAATCTCAGTATCGCTGATTCCGTGCGAATACCCGCGTAATCCATCCCGGGTGAGAGCAATACAATGGGTTTAATGTCCGTATTGCCCGCGCTGTAAACAAGCGCGACGTTCGCGCCGAGGCTTGCGCCCATTATACCTATTCTTTTGCCGGCTATTCCTTTAACATTCGTAAGATATTTCACGGCTTTCTCAAGATCGCCGGTCATCTGGGCCCAGCCGGAATCGTTCCCCTGGGTACCGAAGGATTGGTACGTTATCGTCAAGCCGTTCTTTCTCTTTATGCTTTCCCCGTGGCCGCGGGCATCATAGGACAGGAACCCGTAACCGGCGGAAAGCAATTTATGGGCGAATGCCTGCCACTCTTCCTGATTGCTGCCCAGGCCGTGCAGCAGAATGAACGTTGTTTTGGACTTGTCCCCCGGGGGCACGAACAAGCCTTTTAGTATTATTCCGTCATCGGTAACAAATGTTACATCCTGCCCGAGTTTTCCGCCTTTATGCGGCAGGGCGGCCAGTGTCGGCATAGCAAAGGCCGCGCACAGAAGAAATAATATCAGTGTTCTTAGTTGAAGCATAATATTGGCTTCCTTGCGGCTTCCACTTCGTTGAGACGGCTTACCGGTGTGGTATGCGGCGCGTTTTTAAGTAATTGAGGGTCAGAGGCCGCCTCAGCGGCTATCTTTTTAAGAACCTCGATAAATTCATCCATAGTAGCTTTTGATTCTGTTTCCGTCGGTTCTATCATTATGGCGTCCTCAACGATCAACGGGAAATAGATCGTGGGCGCGTAGTATCCGTAATCCAACAGGCGTTTAGCAAGGTCCAGTGTTTTAACTCCGTAGGTTCCCAGCGGTTTGCCGGAAAGCACGAACTCGTGCATGCAGCGGTCCCCCGCCGGAGCCGGGAACAGATCTTTCAACCGGGCCAGCATATAGTTCGCATTTATAACGGCCTGTTCGCTGGCGGCTTTCAAGCCTTCTGCGCCCAGAGCGACGATGTAGGCATACGCTTTTACCAAAACCGGCAAATTGCCGTAATACGAGCGGACCTTTCCGATACTTTTTGGTCTGTTGTGGTCAAAGCGGAAAGTATTTCCTTCTTTAACGACCATAGGAGTCGGCAGGTATTGTTCAAGATGTTTCTTTACGCCCACCGGGCCGGAACCGGGTCCGCCGCCGCCGTGCGGCGTGGAGAATGTTTTGTGCAGGTTTATGTGCATGATGTCGAAGCCCAGATCGCCGGGGCGGGCCGTGCCCATAAGCGCGTTAAGGTTGGCGCCGTCGTAGTACAGCAACGAGCCGTTCTTGTGCATTATCTCGGCGATCAACAGTATATCTTTCTCGAAAACGCCGAGGGTATTAGGCGCGGTAAGCATGATAGCCGCCACTTCGGGCGTGACCGCTGCTTTAAGTTTTTCAGTGTCCATGTGGCCGTCCGGCTCTGAATGAACAACTATGATCTCAAAACCGGCCAATGCGGCCGATGCCGGATTTGTGCCGTGGGCGGAATCCGGGACGATTATCTTTGTGCGTTTTTCCCCTTTTGCCAGGAAATAATTGCGTATCATCAGCATCGCCGTAAATTCCCCGTGCGCCCCGGCGGCCGGCTGTAGCGTAAAGGCATCCATCCCGGCTATCTCGCACAGCGAGCTTTGCAAGCCGTGCAGTATTTCCAGAACCCCCTGCAATGTGCTTTCCGGCTGGTAGGGGTGCAGGTTCTTAAGGCCCGGCAAGTTGGCTATTTTTTCATTAACGGTCGGATTATACTTCATGGTGCACGATCCCAGCGGGTAGAACTGTGTCGTTAAGGCGTAGTTCAGCTGTGAGAGGCGGGTGAAGTGCCTGCGTATATCAACCTCGCTTACTTCCGGCAGGGCGGGCGCGTCATCCCGGCACAGCTCTTTTGGGAGCAGTGAATCCAGCGGTTTAAAAGGCACATCTATCTCGGGTATCGAATACCCCGTCTGGCCGGCGTCTGATATTTCTGAAAGTAATTTTTCCATGTTATTTCCCTGCCTTGGCGAGGACGTCGACCAGCGTGTCGATATCAGCCTTTGTTTTTGTTTCGGTCACGCAGAATAAGAGCTGGTCTTTCGCTTCAGGATAGAACATGCCAAGTTCAACGGGCCCCAGGATCTTACTGTTAAGAAGATCCTGCTGAAGTTTTGCGATGCTGCGGTCGGTTCTGACCGCGAACTCATTAAAGAAGTTTTGCTTTTTAAACGCCGGAGCAAAGCCGGGTATACTGGTAATGCGCTCATACGCGTAATGGCTGTTTTGCAAGTTCGCTGTTGCAAGCGCTTCTAAACCGTTCGGCCCAAGACCCGCAAGGTAAATACAGCCGGTCAGGGCGTTCAGCGAGGCATTCGTGCATATATTAGAAGTGGCTTTTTCCCGGCGTATATGCTGTTCGCGGGAAGTCAGGGTAAGCACGAAACCGCGGCGGCCTTTCGTGTCGGTTGTCTGGCCGACGATACGGCCGGGCATTTTCCAGGCTAAGGCTTTTCGGGCAGCTATAAAGCCGAACCCAAAACCGCCCAGGCCGGTCGCGTTTCCCAGCACCTGGCCCTCACCTACGCAAATATCAGCGCCCTCAGTACCGGGCGAGCGCAAAATACCCAGAGAAATCGGATTAGCCACACAGATCAGCAATGCTCCGCTTTCTCCAATGGCCTGCCTGAATGAACTGATGTTCTCGACTGAGCCGAAAAAATTTGGTGTTTGTATTATAACGGCGGCCGTATGGTCGTCCGTTGCAAGAGCTGTTGTGGTACCATCCTCAAGGGATAGTTCAACGATCTGCGCATTTATTCCCTGTAAATAGGTGGCAAGGACCTTGCGGTATTCAGGGTGCACGGCCTTCGAAATAAGTAATTTGGTGCGGCCTGTGCTGCGCATGGCGAGCAATGCCGCTTCGGCAACGGCACTGGCACCGTCGTAGAGCGAGGCGTTGGAGACTTCCATGCCCGTTAATTTTGTGATCAGTGATTGATACTCGAATATGGCCTGCAACGTCCCCTGGCTTGCCTCTGCCTGATAGGGTGTATACGCTGTGGTAAATTCTGATCGATTGGCCAGTTCTTCTACTAAGGAAGGTACAAAATGTTCATACACCCCGGCGCCGCGGAACGAGAGATGGTCGCTCAGCGCAGAATTCTTTTTTGCCAGGTTCTCAAAGGTGCGGGTAAGTTTTTGTTCGGACATGCCGGCGGGCAGGTTCAGGCCTTTGACCTGCGCTTTTTGCGGGATTACGGAATACAATTCTGCGACATTCTTTACGCCGATGGCCTTAAGCATTGCCTCCCGGTCGTTTGCGGTTATGGGAAGATAGTTCATAGTTCTATGCCTGTAGTGTTTTTGCGTAATCAGCCGGCGATAACAATGTGTCGAGTTCTGCGTTATCAGCGGCTTCGATCACAAAAAAGAAACCGTCGGTGTAGCTGGCCTCGTTCACCAGTTCCGGTTTGTTTTCCAGGTTTATGTTGATCTCCGTGACAGTGCCGCTGACCGGGGCGTATATATCGAAGGCCGCTTTTACGGATTCTACCACGGCGCAGGGCTGGCCTTTGGTTACTTTTTTCCCAACCGCGGGAAGCTCCACATGCACAACGTCGGTTATCTCATGCTGGGCGTGGTCAGTAATGCCGACCCTTACTTTTGTGCCCTCAGCCTTTGCCCACTCGTGCGTGGGCGCATACTTAAGATCTTGAGGAATATTCATACAGCCTCCCTTATTGGCGCTCTTTTATAAAAAGGGCGCGTAACTACAGCGGCATCTTTTAAATTGTCGTTTATCATCACCTGCACGGCCGTTCCTGGCGTCAGCTTAACGTTCGTATGGCCCAGCGCGATGCCTTTCTTAAGCGTCGGTGAAAAAGTACCGCTGGTAACGGTGCCTATGATCTTGCCCTGCATGATTATATCATAACCCTGACGGGGAACGCCAGATTCTACGGAAAGAGCGGTCAGGTATGTGCCGACGCCGTGTATCTTCTGGTGCCAGAGCGCCTCCCGCCCGATGAACCGTTTGTCCCAGAACAGCGTCCAGCCTAATGAAGATTCAAGAGGTGTGATGTCGTCATCTATTTCATGGCCGTGCAGCGGCATGCAGGCTTCCAGCCGCAGCGTGTCCCTGGCGCCAAGGCCGCAGGGTTTTACACCGGCCGCCAGCAGTGTTTGCCACAGGGCTGTGGCTTCGGCGTTTGAAATGAAGATTTCAAAACCGTCCTCCCCGGTATAGCCGGTGCGGGCCAGCAGGCAAAACGCGGGTTTAAGGTTCGTGAAAGTAGGTTTAAAAAAGTTGAAGTAGTTAAGTTTGTCGAGACGGTCTTTGATCAGGTGCTGCAGTATTCCCTGGGAATTCGGGCCCTGCAAAGCCAGCAGGCACAGGCTGCTGCTGATGTTGTCAATGGTAACGTCTGCCGGCTTATGCTGAATCAGCCAGGCAAGATCCTTGTCTATATTGCCGGCATTCACGACCAGAAAGAAGTCGTTTTCACGCCGGTAAACGATCAGGTCGTCGATGATGCCGCCTTTATCGTTTAGCAGCAGGGTATAGCGGGCCTGCCCGGGCAGCAGGGTCGACATGTTGCCGACCACCATAAGGTCAAGGAATGCTTTGCAGCCCGTGCCGGACACAACGAATTCTCCCATATGCGATGCGTCGAACATGCCGCATTTTGTGCGGACCGCGTTGTGCTCGGACATGATCGTGGAATACATCACCGGCATTTCCCATCCCCCGAACTCGGTAAAACGCGCCTTCAGTTTAACATGTTCTTCGTACAATGGCGTGCGCATGGTCATGGTCTGGTCCTTTTTTTTATATTATAAATTTTTCTTGGTTTTTCCGGGTAATTCAACACATTCAGATACGGTGTCTTCCAGCGCGCAAAAGATGGATTCGGCTATGGATGGGTGGAAGAAATGAGTTCTGACAAGATCTTGTATATTCATTTTCTTCTCAACAGCAAGCGATAGAATGGTAATAAGCTCCGGCGCGCCGGGGCCTGCTATCACGCCGCCGAGTATTGTATCGTCTGAGGAGCTTATAACCTTCACCCAGCCGGTGCGTTCACCTTCGATACTGGCTTTGCTGTTGGCAGCTATAGGGAAGAAGCCCTCTTTCATTCCGGCCTGAATATCCTGAGTGCGAAGGCCCACAGAGGCGATCGGCGGGTCTGTAAATACTGCCCAGGGCACAAAGGTCTGCGCCGCGGACCGTTTCGAGCCGAGGGCGTTTTCCGCTGCGATAACACCTTCGTTCTGAGCTGTGTACGCAAAATAATTTTTCCCGGTAACATCACCGGCGGCGTAAATGCCAGCTACGTTCGTTTCAAGGTATGCGTTAACGGTTATTCCTCTGGCGGTGTGGCCTATTCCTGCAGCGGAGAGATCCAGCGTTTCCACATTCGGCTGGCGGCCCGCCGCGATCAATATTTTTTCATAGCCGGCTTTGTGTTCATCTATTGAGTTAACGCCCAGCGCTACCGTGACACCGGCCCGCTCCAGGATCTTTTTACATTCATCGGCAGCGGTCCGGTCGGCATTCGGCAGCAGCTGGTTCTCTTTTTCAATAAGTTTTACCGTACAGCCGAAACCGGCCATGATCCCTGCGAGCTCTATGCCGATCGCGCCCCCACCTACTATGAGTATTGAAGACGGAAGGGTTTCAAGGGCCAGCACATCCGTGGAATCAAGGACCGAGATATGGTCTATCGTAACGCCCGGCAACGCTCTGGGGCTTGAACCGGCGGCGATTATGAACTTTGAGGCGGTGTACGTTGTTCCGGCAACCTCAATTGTTTGTTCGTCAACGAACCTGGCGCCGCCGCTGATAACCGTAACACCGTGGCTCGCACAAAGACCCTCTACGCCTTTTACCAGTTGTGAAACGGTTTTGTCTTTTTTCTTCTTTGCGTCAGTGAAGTTAATGGGGTTAGCCGTCGCGATTATCCCGTAACCTGAGGCTCTGCTGGATATCTTTTTTTTCAGATGCAGTGCTTCCCAGAGGAATTTGGTGGGTATGCAGCCGCGGTTAAGGCAGGTTCCGCCGATCGCGTCGGCTTCTATCAGGGCGGCGTTTGCGCCTTTCTGGGCGGCACGAATGGCAGCGGAATACCCCGCCGGCCCTCCGCCGATCACCATGACGTCGAATCGAGTGTTGAGTGTTTTCATAATAAATTAAATTAAAATAAGGCCGTGTGGCAGGGCCTTATTTGCTGCAGTAGTGCTTTTAAGCGTAGACTGTCAAACCGGGTTTAGCGGGGTTTTTCGGCCTTTGATTGGCAGCTGATGCAGTAGCGCACCCAGGGAAGAGCGTTAATACGCTGTTCGGTTATTTTGCCGCCGCATGATTCGCAGGTGCCGAACGTGCCTTTTTCAATGCGGCGCAGGGCTGCTTCTATGGCGTCAAGCATCACTTTTTCATTGTCGGTAAGTTCGAACATCATCTCTTTTTCGGAATTTTGGGCGGCGCTGTCTATTTCATCGCCTATCTCGTTATCTATAAGATCGCGTTCTTTTTTTGTTTTAACGACCTCTACAAGGTCATTACGTTTGTCTTCAAGGGTCTTTTTGAATTTGCTCATGTCTTTTTTGTTCATGGTAACTCCCGCGTTATGTTAGTGTGAAGGTGCATTTTAGCTCGCTACGACTTTGATGGTACGAAGCTCTTCTGTCTCCTGTCCGCTGACCCGGATATCTTTTCCGGAAATATCAAGCAGGTAATCGCAGATCTCCTGTGTTATGCGCTCCCCTGGGATAAGTACCGGTATGCCCGGGGGGTACGGTGTAAGCGCCTGTGCCGCGATGTGTCCGGCGGCTTTTTTTAACGGAACGCGTTTGGTCTTTGATAAGAGGAATACATCCCTCGGTATCATGACCATCTCGGTCGAAAGCGACGGTATCTGTAGGTACCAGTTCTGCTGCGTGCCCTTATATTTCTTCTCGATATCGGTCAGGGCCGCGACCAGCGCCTGAACGTCCGCCTTGTTCGAACCGATCCCCATAATGGCGATCAAATTGAATATGTCGGCGCAATCGATCTGGATATTATACTCTTTTGCAAGGATATTTTCAATGTGGTATCCATCGAAGCCTGAGCGGGTAACGTTGATGGTGAGCTTTGTGAGGTCCAGGTCATAGCCATGGGCCTGAATGTCCGAGCGGGACAGGGGGCGGAAGCCTTTCAGTTTCGACATCTGGGCCCGGCCCCATTCGGCGGCTTTGATGACTTCGCCGAGCATCTCTTCACCATGTAAATAAGCCTGCTGGCGCGCCAGATCCATACTCGCCAGTATCAGGTAATTGGGGCTGGTCGTCTGCAGCATGGAGACGACCCGTTTGACCCTGCTGATGTCCACCAGTTTGGAGTTAAAGTGCAGGACCGAACCCTGTGACAGCGCCGAGAGGATCTTGTGGGTAGACTGCACGCACATATCTGCGCCCGCTTCGACGGCTGACATCGGCAGGTCGGGATGGAATTTCAGATGGGGCCCATGGGCTTCGTCTACCAGCAGTATCTTTCCGCGTTCGTGGCAGATCTCGGCGATCTTTTTAAGATCGGTCGCGATGCCGGAGTACGTGGGGCTGGTTATGAAAACCGCTTTGGCTTCCGGAAATTTGTTAAGGGTCGCCAACACCTGTTCTGGCGAAGAATCAAATATCAGGTCCAGGTTCTGGTCTATCTTCGGCTGTATCCAGATAGGCCATACGCCCGACATTATAAGACCGGACAAGATTGATTTGTGCGCGTTGCGGGAAACGATAACGGAATCGCCCGGTTTACAGGCGGCAAGGAACATAGCGGTATTACCGGAGCTGGAGCCGTTCACCAGAAAGAACGAATGCTGTACGCCGTACAGGTCCGCCATCAGGTCTTGTGCTTTTTTGATAGGTCCCGTCGGATCGTGCAGGGAATCAACTTCCGGAAAAACGGTGACATCGAATTTGTAGAGGTTCGGCCCGGTGAATGTTTTGAGTTTCGCGTCTATGCCGCGGCCATTCTTATGGCCGGGCGTGTGGAAGGATGTCACATTTCGTTTGGCATGTGCCAGCAGGGTGTCAAAAAGGGGCGCTTTATTTTGTTTGTTCATTTAAGTACGCATTTATATAATTTTTGTTCCCTGCTGTCAAGAAAAAACTTTCGGTGTTTAAATATACAACTTCCCATACTTACGGAACGACATTAGCGCTCATACAAATACTTTTGAAACCCCATAAACGTTGAACGGATATTCTGAACTCCGCCAAGGATAGCGGTGGCATCTTCAAGCGCGCGATATTTAAGCGTAAGCAGGTCGGGTAGGTTTTCCTGGCCCAATTCTTCTACGCCGTCTTCAACATACTTGTCCAGTACAAAATCCAGAAACTCTTTCTGCGTGTTATCAAGGCCCTCAAATATTTTTTCCTGTGCTATCGCGACGCGTTTTTCCCTGGTAATCGGGCTTACTGCAAAGGAGATATACTCAAGCACGTCAAACAGGTCGCTCTTTTCGGCGTCGATCAGCTTTTGCAGGCTGGCCAGCACATCCATGTCATAGCCGGCAGAAGATAGTTTATCCAAAAGCGCCTTGCGTGTCACCGGATCAGACCATAGCCGCCGCAACTCTTTTTCATTTTTGAAGAATTCCGGCAGGGCACCGTACAAATTACGCATAAACTCTTCAGCGGAAACCGGCTTGCCGTCAGCGCCCCAGAAAGAGGTTGAAACCATGTGCTGTATCTCGCGTTCTTTTCCATCCGCAAGCTTAACTTTAATCTTCTGCACCGGCCCGGTAGGATCGCTTACCGGTTTCGGTTCCTTTACCTCGGAAAGTTTTTTTGGTTC
Organism: Endomicrobiales bacterium; assembly: GCA_963796955.1. GTDB lineage: Bacteria > Elusimicrobiota > Endomicrobiia > Endomicrobiales > JALOBY01 > CAWCNJ01. Next base: position 442,477 of record CAWCNJ010000008.1, on the reverse strand, counting down.
TTTTGGCTCAACGTCATCGGGCGCATCCAGCGGTTCGCCGTCCCACTCAGGGTCGAGGAAATGCCGGTAGGCGTCCACAAAGTCGTAAATGGTAAAATAATCCTTGCCGTCAAACAGCCGTGTGCCGCGTCCGATTATCTGCTTGAATTCGATGATGTTGTTAATCGGCCTCATCAGTATTATGTTGCGGATGTTGCGGGCATCCACGCCGGTTGAAAGTTTGCGTGAGGTGGTAAGTATGGTAGGTATACTTTTTTCGTTATCCTTGAAATCGCTTAAATACTGGTCGCCCATGGCGCCGTCGTTGGCCGTAACGCGCACGCAATAAAAAGGATCCTTGCTCTCTTTATACTGGTTTACCAGCTCCCGCACAGCCAGCGCATGGTCCTGCGTGGCGCAAAATACTATAGATTTTTCTTTCTGGTTAATTTCCGATAAAAACACCTTAACTCTTTTGGCCTCGCGTTCCTTTATCTCAATTATCCTGTTAAAATCGGTTTCGGTATATACTTTCCCCTGCTCTATCTCGCCTTCCAAAACGCTGTCATCTGAGGTATAGACATAATCGTCCAGAGTAGTTTTAATGCGCTTTACTTTGAACGGGGTTAAGAAGCCGTCGTTAATGCCTTCTTTAAGCGAATACACATATACCGGCTCGCCGAAATACCGGTACGTATCCACGTTGTTTTCACGTTTCGGCGTAGCCGTTAAGCCCAACTGCACCGCAGGCGAGAAATATTCCAGGATAGCCCGCCAGCTGCCTTCATCATTGGCCCCACCGCGATGGCATTCGTCTATAACGATAAAATCAAAATAATCTTTGGGGTATTCACCGAAATAAGGTGTGTTCTCCGGTCCGCTCATAAAGGTCTGAAAGATGGTAAAGAATACGCTGCCGTTGGTGGGTACACCGCCGCGCCTGTTTATCTCTTCGGGGCTTATACGCACCAACGCGTCTTCGGGAAAGGCTGAAAAATCGTTAAAGGCCTGGTTGGCTAATATGTTCCTGTCCGCCAAAAACAACACGCGCGGCCTGCGTGCGCCGTCGCGGCTCAGATTCCAGCGGGTTTGAAACAGCTTCCATGCTATCTGAAATGCGATAAACGTTTTTCCCGTACCGGTGGCAAGGGTTAGCAGAACGCGCTGTTTGCCTTCCGCTATAGCCGCCATGGTCTTATTAACGGCAATCTCCTGATAAAAGCGCAATTCTTTTGTTCCGCCGATATCCTCAAACGGCACGGTATTAAATTTATCCAGCCACATATTCTGTTTCTCAAAAGCTGTATTCCACAATTCGACAGGCGATGGAAAAGCGGCGACGGCACCTTCCCGGCCAGTGGTCACGTTTATTTGATAGATAACCTTCCCGTTGCAGGCTATGGCGGTATTCAGGCACAGCTTTTGCGCGTAGTTCTTTGCCTGCGCCACGCCTTCGCCTACTTCCTCTTCATCGCTTTTGGCTTCAACGGCGGCAAGCTTACGGCCTTTATAGGAAAGCACATAATCAGCCTTGAGTTTCTCCATCCGCCCCCCGCCGGCCTGAATTTTTCCGGCAGTAATATAATATTCCCGCAATATTTTTGAACCCTCAACAATGCCCCACCCGCTCGCCTTCAGCTGAGGTTCAATTAGTTCCGCCCGGGTATCCGCTTCGTTCATTTCTTGCCCTTTTCAATCTGTTTAACAACTCTGTCAAAATCTGATTCTAAGGTGTTCGATTGAATAATCCTATACTTTTCGTACTCATTCTCTGCTAAAGCCACAGCAACATTGTGGTTAACCTTTCCACTATCCAGCAGTACTTCTCTTTCATTAAAACGTAGAAATGCATCAAGCTTGATTACCCAATCTTTCATGTACATCACTTTGCCTCGGGATGCCTGCATTTCGGCATAGTCAAGGTACATAGAAACAATTCTATTTAGACCGTTAAGCTCTTTTTCATTTAAATAGTTCTTCGCAATGCTCACATCTGTTTTGCTAATAGCGCCTTTGGGCGCATTCTTCCAACTGGTTAACCCCATATTGGGCTTTCCACTATCAACTCTGGCGTGAATGATTTCCGCAGCAGTCTGGCCGCTAATTGCCCAATGCAGTTTGTTTTGCACCGTAGCGAAAAACTGTTTGGTAATCTTTTCATCAGGACTGTAGTCTGCGCTGCATTGCGCATAAATATCTGTAATCTTCTGATAAAACCTACGTTCGCTACTGCGAATGTCACGAATACGGGCAAGCTGTTCTTCGAAATAGTCTTTACCGAAAATATTGTTGGGGTTCTTAAGTCGTTCATCATCCATGGTAAAACCCTTGATGATATACTCTTTTAGCCGTTCTGTAGCCCAAATTCGGAATAAAGTAGCTTGTCGAGAATTGACACGATAGCCCACGGAAATAATCGCATCAAGGTTATAAAATAAGTTTGAGTATGATTTCCCGTCATTAGCAGTTATTTCCATTTTGGAAATAACTGAATCTTCCAGTAGTTCACCCGTTTTAAAGATATTTGTGAGGTGTTTATTAATGGCAGGAACACCGACGCCAAAAAGATCAGCCATTCTTTTCTGGGTAAGCCAAATGTTTTCGTCCTTAAGGAATATCTCAACCTTCACCTTGCCGTTTGGCGTGGTGTAAAGGATGAACTCCGTGAAACTATTTTGTTTGGCCGGCTGTTGATTTATCTTCATTGGTTACAACTCCCCCTTAAAAGCCTTTTGGAGCAGGGCCTTCTTCAGCTCATACAGGTTCGCTATCTTTTTCCGGTAAATCTCTTCCAGCCTCTTAGTCTCACCCGAAAGCGCGTCCAGTTTTGCGACTATTTGGTGTTGTTGCTTAATTGAAGGAACAGGAACAGGTAATCTTTTCAAATCAATAATTGACAGATTTGGCTGCATTAAGGTATTCACATGCGACAAAACATATTTTTTTGTGAAATTGCCGCCTAAAAATGAGTACAGATATTTCTTATTGACAACATCTTCATTGACTATTATCGCGGCAACTCGCTGATTCAGCAAAGCGCCATCATAACTTTCAGGCACTATGGCCACTTTTAAACCTGACGAGATAAGTGTTCTGGTCAATGCCAATACTATATCACCCTTTTTGACTTTATATTCCATATGTTTGTCAGCAAAGCCCTTCGGCAAAAGATTCTCAGGATCTTCAACAAATTGATTGACTCCTACATTAGTAATTTTAATTGATTTGACATGATTTTTTGACGAAAAGTCGTGGCTCGTGAAACTATAGCCATTAATGACCATGGCAATTTCCTCAATAGCCCTTTCTTTCCATCCAAGGGTCGACATTCCGAAGACATCCTGTAAATACGATTCAAACAGCTCGAGGGAATTGGCCAGGTTCTTTTCGGCGTTCGCCTTTGCTTTCACAATCGAAGCAAAGGCTTTATCCAAAATCTTTACGATGCGCTTTTGCTCGGCAAGCGGCGGCAGCGGGATTTTCAGGGCTTTTATAAATGGAAGTTTTACACCCTGTACAGTTGCGCCAGTTCCTTCGGCAACAATAACATGGGCAATGCTGTGTAACCACCGAAACAAGTAGGCTACTGAAAGTTCTTTCGCGTTTTTTGGTAGAATTCCGCGCAAATCCTGGTTGATCGCGGTGTCATGCTTTAACAAACACACCTTGCCAAGCCCCACCCGGGTTGCAATAACCACATTCCCTTTGGGAATAATATTTGTTGAGCTACTTTTTACAGCCTTATCCGTAATCTTACATTCTGTATCTTCAATAATATCGCTTCTCATATCCCGAACAGTAGCCCACGGAATGTGCCCACCGAAAAAACTATCCACCGCCTTTGATGGAGTACCACCACCTATAACATCGCAAACGTCACCAAGATTTTTTGATTGCCAGGTATTTTTCATTTTATTAAATATTATTTTATTACATCGGCAACCTGGCAAATTACAATATCTCCGACTTTGACAACAGCAGAGTCAGACAATGGCGTGATCTCTTTTTGGTCTACGATTAACGAAGCGCGTTTGGTTGAACTCGAATATCCAAATAAAGCAGCTAAAGTAACAGCGTAGTCATTTATCAGTGGAGTTTCACAAATGGTGAATTTATTTTGAACATGTTGCGCGATCACTTCACCTTTAATTATTTCGAGTTTCTCAATATCTTTTCCTGTAACAGGATCCTTGATCATTTCAGCTTCGCTGGCAATTTTAAATATCATCCCACTTTTGACCCCTTGCTCGATCCCAACATCTATGATGACCCGTTGATTACTTAGAATACGAATTATTTTTCCTTCAATTTTTGGCATAAATCCTCCTTTAGTTTACCAGCTTATTATAACGTAAGTAAAAGTACAACATTAGTTTCTTAATTCTCTCAAGTTCAGTTGTTGTATAATCATTGATATCCCTAGAAAGAATGGGTTTGATAAACATCCCACTATTCATGAATGGTATTCCTGACGATATTATTTGTTGTTTTATAGCATTAATTGATTGCTCATCTTTAATTTCGGCAACCCTAGCAGAGGAAATTGAATCCTGAACATTGAAAATAGTGAGTGAGGCCATCTCATGGCATAATCGCTCTTCTTCGATATAAAAACTGCATTCCAAATCTGATTGCATGCCATTCAAGCTGCCCTGCTGAACCACAAAGACTAGTTCTGAATTTTGGTTTCGGATTTCAATTACCTTTGCAGGTGTATTGCCACTGTCTATCCATGTTTTTGTTTTTATCATTTGGTCAATCAACCTCAATAATAACGAATTCCACATGTTTACGATTTCGATAGTATTGGTATTTGAATTTTCATTATTAGTTGACGGTAGTTTGATGCTTCTTAAAGGAAGATTTACTGTGTGCAATTTCTTGAAATAGTACACTAGCCAAGATATAAGCAATACTAAAAATAGAATTATAAAATATGTGATTGGATAAGTCGGAATTTTAAGCGTAGACAGTGCTTGTAAACTTCTAAGCAGCCCTAAGACGAAAGCAGTTAACGAAAACGCCGAAATGATAGCCTCAAGTATAACTTTCTTCATTTAAAAATTTTATGTGTGAATAACACTGAGTTAAATAATTCGATATTCATTTTAGTTTTATTTTTATACTTAAGATTCCCCTGTTTTCCATCTGATGCTTATTGCCACTCAGTTAATCAATTCCAGTTTTATATCTTCTCTCTGGCTCCATAAAATGGGCTTAACACAATAATTTTTAAGAGCATCAAGAACTGTTGAGGTTGGTGCGTGATCGGTGTCATTTAACACGGCGTAAGCCAGCGAGTTGTCGGGGCGGACTTCTTTTGTGTCTATCCAGGAAAAAGCAAATGACTGTACCGTATCCCGATTGGGGCGGTTTACTACCTGCAAAATGCGCTCTGGGTAGTTCTTGGAGGCAGGGATAACAAAATCAAACATATGGTCATAGCCGGACTTACCGGAGAATTTTACGCGCGGTGTATAACGCACCTCATATGTGTTTAGCCATGAGGTAACGTCCTCAAGGAACAGGCTTGAAACCATCGGCGCTGCAAGATAGAAAAGGTCGTTTACCGCGAGCATCGCCTGCACCAGATTGTGTTTTTTCAATGCAAAGTTCTCAGATGAAGCGTGTGTGGTAATCGCATCATCTTTCAATGCAACACAAAAGCCATTCAAGGTAAGCGCAAGTAAATCCTTCCTTTTTCTGCTTTCCAGCTCGCAGCCTGATTGCCGTAAATCACCTACCGTATATCCATCATCAGTGAGAATGTACCCGCCATTTTCTCGTTTAACATAAATCTGCATATAGTCATTATGTCTGTCAAGATACGGCGTAGTTATTTCAATCCAGTCCTGTACCTGGCGAAGGGCTGTTCTGTCTTTCAGCCACAACAAGTATTTATCAAGCAAATTCTGAATTTCATTTATCATTGAAATAACTCCCGTTCGATATTGGGTGGCTCAACAATGTTACAGTATTTCATAAAGTCATGCAATGTTTGCCACGGGTCATTTATGTTCGGGAAGTGAGCAGCAGGGAGTGGAACAGCCCACTTATCTCCAAAGCCTTCACGATAAACATGCAAATGGGGTGCCGGTATTTCCTGATTATCAGGATTTCTGTGCGGCCTGCCGCCAAAATCCAGTCTTACCAGAATAACTATCTGCAATGCCCTGTTCTGATGCGTGCCTTTTGATAAATCAATCTTCCCTCTGCTGACATCCAGTAAAAAGCTTTCACGTTTATTTCTAGAAACAAGCGGTATCGTGATGCTACCACCGAGTATAGGATATTTTGTAGTCTGGTCATCAATCTTCACTTTTTCCATATCTATCAGTGCTTGGGCTTCAGACTGACTCAAATTGATTTCAGGCATTACAATCCCCTTTCTATTATCTTTAAAATTGCAACGCTCTCTTCGTCCAGATGCTTGATCTCCTTTAAAATCTCTTTCGGATCGCGCAGGGCCACTTCGTCTTTTTTGTTTGGGTTTTTTACAGAAAGGTCATAAGTTTCTTTATTGATATCTGCGATGTTCATCGTCCAGGAATTGGCGGATTCGGCTTTAGTTTTTTGCAGTTTAATGAAGTCGGTGAGGTCGGTCTCGTTTAGCGGATTAGTTTTGCCGAGGTTTCGGGAGAGGTTTAACTGGTAAAACCAGGTCTTTCTTGTCGGGGCGCCTTTTTCGAAGAAGAGGACTACCGTTTTCACTCCCGCGCCGGTGAAGGCGCCGCCGGGGAGGTCTAAAACGGTGTGCAGGTTGCAGCTTTCAAGCAAATGCCTGCGCAGGGAAACAGAGGCGTTATCGGTGTTTGAAAGGAAGGTGTTTTTAATTACTATGCCTGCCTTGCCGCCGGCTTTTAGGATTTTTATGAAGTGCTGAAGGAACAAAAAGGCGGTTTCGCCGGTTTTAATCGGGAAATTCTGTTGCACCTCGGTGCGCTCCTTACCGCCGAAGGGCGGGTTGGCAAGGATAATTTTGTAACGGTCTTTTTCCTGTATGTCGGCAAGGTTTATGGAAAGGGTGTTGGTGTGCACAATGTTTGGCGCTTCTATGCCGTGTAATATCATGTTCATTATGCCGATTATGTAGGCAAGCGATTTCTTTTCCCTGCCGTAAAAACTTTTCTTTTGCAGGGTGTCCAGGTCTTTAGTAGTAAGCTTTCTGCTTTCTTTCAGATACTCAAAGGCCTCACATAAAAAGCCCGCGGAACCGGCGGCGCCGTCGTATATTTTGTCGCCTATCTCCGGCGCGGTAACCTTAACGATTGTTTTAATAAGGGCCCGGGAGTATAGTATTCCCCGCCGTTGCGGCCGGCGTTGCCCATGTTTTTGATCTTATCTTCGTACAGGTGGGACATCTCGTGCTTTTCTGCGCTGGATCTGAACCTTAGCTCTTCTATACGGTTAACCACCTCGCGCAGGATGTAACCGCTTTGTATCTTGTTTTTCAGCTCGCTGAATATTTCGCCGATCTTGTACTCAATGGTATCGGCGCTTTCGGCTTCGGTTTTAAACTTTTTCAGGTACGGAAATAACCTGGTATCAACAAACTCTGTAAGGTCGGGGCCATTAAGGGCTTTATGGTGATCCAGCTTGCCGTCTTTCCCCCTGGGAAACGCCCAGGCATTCCATTGGTATTCCGGCTTGATTATATTCGAGCAGGTTTTGCCGGAAAGCTCGGCGGCGGTCTTCCTGTCTCTTTCAAGATCATCAAGATATTTCAGGAACAATATCCACGACGTCTGCTCTACATAATCCAGCTCACTTGAACAACCGGCATCTTTATGCAGTATATCATCTATGTTCTTAAATACCTGTTCGAACATTCGTTATCCTTTTACAGCAAAAAACACCCAGCACAGTTAAGTGCTCAAGGTGTTTGTTTTAAATATTCAGCGTCAATGCCCTCATGAATTCCCCTGTCATCATATGTAAGCTTTGGCAGCGACATTTATATTATATCAAAAATTTTTGGTTTTGAGTGTAATGGAGAGGATTAAATGTTAAGCGATTTGATTACCTTATTAATTGCGGTTGCTGAATTTACCAGCTGTTCCTGTTCCAGCGGTGAGAGATCTAGCTTTAAGAATCTGTTGACGCCGTCCTGGTTTACGATGCAGGGGAGGCTCAGGCATACGCCGCTGATGCCCAGGTAATTCTCTACCGGGGCAGAAACCGTAAGGATGGAGTTCTCGTTGCGCAGGATCGCTTCGGTTATGGTTACCAGCGCCCTTGCTACGGCGAAATTGGTGGCGCCTTTTGCTGCTATTATCTGGGCCGCGGCGTCTTTGACATCGGTGAATATTTGCTTCAGCGCGTTGTCGCCGTTGCAACTGTTGCCGCTGCCGCATTGGGCGCAATAGTTCGTGAGCGGCACGCCGCCGATGTTGGCGCCGCTCCACACCGGCAGTTCGCTATCGCCGTGCTCGCCGATGATGTAGGCGTGAATGTTCCTGGCGTCTACGCCGCAATGGCCGCTGATGGCGTAGCGCAAGCGGCCGGTGTCCAGCACCGTTCCGGAACCGAAAACCCGGCCCGGGGGCAATCGGGAAAATTTTATAGCGGCATAGGTCAGCACGTCAACGGGGTTGGTGACTATAAGGATTATCGCGTTTTTTGCTCTAGCGGCGATCTCCGGGATCATGGTTCTGAAGATCTCAGTGTTAACGGCCGCAAGGTCCAGCCTTGATTGCCCCGGTTTTTGCCGCGCACCGGCGGTAACTACCACCAGGTCCGCGTCGTCGCAAGCCTCATAACCGCCGGAATGGATATTCACCGGTTTAATGAACATCAGCCCGTGGCTCAGGTCCAGGCTTTCGCCGTAAGCGCGTTTCTGATCGACATCCACCAGTGCGATCTCCCTGGCCAGGCCGCTGGTCATCAGCGCGAACGCAAAGGTGCTGCCCACGCTGCCTGCACCGATGACAGCGACTTTTGGTTTCAGCCTGTTCATTTGTTTTACCGCCCTATGCCGATCTGCCTCATGAATGCCGCGTTGTCCCAGAACAGCCACTCTTCTATCATAACGCCGTTTTTCCAACGGCCGACAGTACACATAGTAATTGAAAATTGCTTTCCGGTCGGTTGAATCACCTTCCCGTTGCCGGCAGGCATCGGTTTTGTGAAAGTGCCGGTCATGACCCCTATAACGCAGGTGAAATCATCTGAACCGAATTTCACCGGGTGCACTTTTATTTTAGTATCGGGCGCGTAAACGAACATCGCCTTCAGATCTTCTATGTGTTGTTGAAGGCCGGTGACGCGGCGGCCGTCCGGCCAGTTTACCACCACATCGTTGGCATGGCTCTCGTGCAGTTTCGTCCATTCCTGATTGCTGAATACTTCGAAGTCAAGTTTATCAAATGTATCCAGATTACTCAATACGCGCAGCCGTTCGGTGGAATGGGCTTCCAGTTCTTTCTGCATTTCGGCGATCTTTGTCTGCATCGCGGGCGAGTAGCTGCTCTCTTTAAGGTCTTCTGAATACAAAGGGCGGGTTATGCTCAGTAACAATGATACGGCGATGAACAGCAGTGAAAAATTCCTCATATGAATTGGCCTCCTTATCGGGCACGTGAAATGTGTTACGAGTGTACCGGTATTTTCGCAAATCAAAACTCCGTGCTGAATCATTAGTATCCCATTATTGCTGACTTCTTCTCGTGAACTTTTTTTAAAGCATACGTTGAATATGAAATATGGAAATGCTATATTACAGTTTCTGTAGCGAAACAAGTTATCAGGACGGAGAAAATCAATGAATATCATCGAGATCAACGGACTTACAAAAGATTATCCGCTCGGCACTACTACCGTGCACGCCCTTCGGGGTGTTTACATGGCGGTGGCGGAAGGCGATTTTATGAGCATCATCGGCCCTTCCGGCAGCGGGAAGACCACGCTGCTGAACGTGATCGGGTGTATCGATTTCGCCACCACGGGCAGCGTTAAGGTGGGGGGCAGCGAGATAACCGCGCTTAACGACCGGCAGATAACGGACATCCGTCTTAATAAGATCGGCTTCATATTCCAGACCTTCAACCTTATCCCGGTGCTGGATGTTATAGAGAACGTTGAATTCCCCCTGCTTCTGATGAGGAACCAGTCTGCCTATGAGATACGCAAGCGCGCGGAAAAGTTGATCGAGGAAGTGGGTCTCGGCGAATACGCTAAACACCGCCCCGCGGAACTTTCCGGCGGGCAGCGCCAGCGCGTGGCTATCGCGCGCGCACTGGTCACCAATCCTGACATCGTGCTGGCAGACGAGCCTACCGCGAATCTGGATTCTGTTACCGGCGCCCAGATACTTGAGCTGATGAAGAAGATGAACGAGATAGAAAAAACAACGTTCATATTCTCTACCCATGACGCAAACGTCCTTAAATACGCAAAAAACATCGTTAAAATTAAAGACGGCCTCCTGGAAAATTAATCATGAAATTGATGCTTAAGATCGCGTGGCGTAATATCCTCAGGCATAAAGGCAAGAGCCTGGTGATCGGTGTGATACTGTTTATCGGTGCCCTGCTGATGACGCTGGGTAATGGTGTTATTTCCGGTATGGATGTGGGTATTAAAAAGAACATCGTCAATTCCTTCATGGGCGATATAGTCTTGATCTCCGATAAGCAGAAATCTGATAACATCCTTATTAACATGATGGGTACGGCTATTGAGCCGGTCACGACCTATAAGGACATTAAGGCCGTGCTGCAGTCACAGGATTATGTTGAACGTTTCCTTCCGGTCGGTAATAATCTGGCTATGATATTAAAAGAAGATGAGAATGCCCCCTCTGCCACCTACCTGATGGGTGTGGATTTCGCCGCATATCAGAAGATGTTCCCGAACAACTTCACGGTGCTGGAAGGCCGCGTTTTAAACCCGGGCGAAAAAGGTCTATTGATGCCGACCCATATTCGCGATTCTCATATTTATACCGCGCTGAATATCTGGATCATTCCGGAAGGCGGCAAGCTGATAGAGGCCAATTTAACAAAAGAAGCACGTGAAGACCTGAAGAACATTGTTGTCTCCTCCAACATAGTGTTGATGGGCACGGCCAGCGGCGTAAATTCTTCTACCGACATCCGTTTCGGCGTCAAGGGCATCATCAAGTACGGGGCGCTGAACACCATCTTCGGCCATTTTTGCATTACCGATATAGAATCGTACCGCGAATGCATGGGTTATTTCTCGGCGTCGGAAAACGCGGTCGAGGTCCCGAAAGAAGAAAAGAAGCTGCTGGGAATGGAAAATACCGATATGGATTCTCTGTTCGGCTCGGAACCCCTGATAGTAAACAATAAGACAGGGAAGACGCCGGCGAAGCTTAAACAAACATCCGCGGCAACGGATGTTAATGCCGGCAGTGAGTTTGGCACTTATAATGTTATTTATGTAAAACTGAAAGATGGTATTTCCTATAATAGCGCTTTGACTAAGCTCAATAAGGCCCTGAAAGATAAAGGTACCGGTGTCAGGGCGATCACGTGGAATAAGGCTTCGGGCCCGATAGGCAGTATGACGCTGATCATAAAAAGCGCGCTGTTCCTGTTCGTAACCCTGCTCTTCATTGTTGCGGTTATCATAATCATAAACACATTGACCATGGCCGCCCTGGAGCGCACCTCGGAAATTGGAATGATGCGCGCCGTGGGTGCCAGAAAAATGTTCATTGGCGGAATGTTCTTTGCCGAGACAGGACTGCTCTCCGCGGTATTCGGCGGCGCCGGGATCGCGGCCGGCATTATATTGGTCAAGCTGATACCGTTGTTCAAGATCACCACTTCTAATGATATGGTCCAGCTGCTCTACGGCGGCGATATTTTCAACCCGCTGCTGACCGCGCCGGACATCGCTCTGACGGTCTTCCAGCTTGTGCTGGTAACCGTTGTCGCCTCTCTCTACCCGGTGGGCGTAGCCCGCAATATCACGCCGCTTGACGCCATCCAAAGGGATTAATATATGAAATTATTGATAATGTTAAGCCTCAGGAATTTGTTCCGCCAGAAAAGAAGGAATATATTGCTCGGTATCGCCATAGCCCTGGGCATCATGATCCTGGTTATAGCGAATTCCTTCTCCCACGGTATTTCCGACAATATGTTCAATAAGATCATGCGTTACGTTACCGGGCAGGTAACGGTGCGCGTCAACGAAAAAGGCAAACTCACAAGGGAACTGTTCCGCGATAAAGAACGCCTGATGAATGCGTTAAAAGGCGAGCCGGGTGTTGAACGCGCCGATGAAGCGATGAGCATGTTCTGCCGGGCCATCGGCAACGGCAAATCCGACAATGTGATCCTGGTCGGCGCCGATACCACGCGCGGCATGAGCAAGGAAGGGCTTAAGGAACTGGAAGCATCTTTCAGACTAGTGGAAGGGAGCTGGAAAGACCTGGAGAGGACGGACGTTGAAAACCCTGTCATAGTCTCACAGGAAAAAGCCCGCTATCTCAATGTTCAAAAAAACGATGTCATCCGCCTGCGTTTTCGCAACATGTTTGGCCAGGATCAGGCCGAACGGCTTACCGTTGTCGGGATAATGAAGAACGATAACATCTTTATGCAGCCGGTCATTTTCCTGGAATCGGCAAAGACCAGGGAGATCCTCGGGTATCGGCCCTGGGAGACGGCAAGCATACATCTGGTTATCAAGGATCCGCAGAAGAACGCGAAACGGATCGCTGATGACATACATTCCCGTTTAAACCCGGGCCTCGCCTATATTTCCGGCATCGCCCGCCGCGGCGCCAGACAGACCGGTGTCTCGGCGCTCGGCTATAAAAGTGATGACGATTCTAAAGAAAAGGTCTCAAAAGTGCTGAAACTGGAAAAAGGCTCTCATGAAAAAGCTATGTCCAAGGACGGCGTTATACTGCCGCATTCGCTTGCCAAAGCCCTGGGTGTTGAGCCCGGCGATACGTTCTCATTCTCATATGATCAGAAATTCGAAACAGGCAAGGCCGAGCTTACCTATACCGTAAGCGCTATCTGCAGTGATGAAAGCGCGCCCGGCATTAACACGGTGCTGCTTAACGACGAAAAGTTCTACGATACCTACTATCCTCATCTGCCTAAAAATACGGTCCCCCTATCATCCTTTATTGCCGGAACAAAAGCCCCTTTGTACCAGTATCTGGCTCCCGAATGGATATTGCTTAAGAGAACCGCCAACACGGATGATGCGAAGAAAAAATATCTGGAGCTCGGCAAAAAGAAGTGGAAGGGCACGGTGGTGGATGTCTCCACCATGTATGAGACCGCCAGCGATATTTTGAAGCTCGAAGGCGTGCTGAACCTGATCACGCTTTCAGCCGTCCTGGTGCTGTTCTTCATTATCCTGCTCGGCGTCGTTAATACGCTGCGCATGACGATACGCGAGCGCACCAGGGAGATCGGCACCATCCGCGCCATCGGTATGCAGAAGACTGATGTCAGGAATACGTTCATGTTCGAAACGTTCTTCCTGGCCCTGTTCGCTTCCATCGCCGGTGTCATAGCGGCCTTTGCGGGCATGTGGCTGCTTTCAAGGATCACGTTCGATATGTCGGATAACCCCATGGGCATGCTGTTGGTGAACAGCCGTCTGTACTTTCTGCCCAGCTTCTGGGGTATTTGCGGCAATGTGGTACTGATACTGGGCATAGCGCTGGCGACGGCATATTTCCCCTCGCGGCGGGCGGCGAACCTGTCACCCGCAAAAGCATTGGGGCATTTCGAATAAATGCGGGTTAAGATCAAGATCGAACGAACGGAGTGTATACATTGAAATTCAAATCATTAGTTATTATCGCGCTTATGCTGCTGCCGTCCCTTTGTTTTGGCGAAAGCCGTATCGTTCCCATCCTGCAGTTCATCGATGAGAACTATAAGATGAAGAAGGACATCAAGGCCAATGTTCTTTTGACACAGCAAAAACCGGATCAGGGCACCAAAATTATTGAGATGAAGCTATTACCGCCGGGATTCTGATGATGCTTTCCTTATCGTCATGAACGCGCCGGAAAACGAGAAGGGCAACGGCTACCTGCGCGTGGGTGATAATTTCTGGATGTACCGCATAAACACCCGCACCTTCCAGCATGTGAACCGCGATGAGAGCATCGGCGGCACAGACGCGCACAGCTCGGACTTTGAAACCCGCAAGATGGTGGAACTTTACGGCCCGGCCCTGGACGCGCAGGGCAAAGAAAAGATTACCGAAGAGATGCTCGGCAAGGTATCGGTTTATAAATTTGAGATAAAGGCTAAAGTTAACGATGTTGACTACCCTAAGAAGATCTACTGGACGCGCCGTGACAATTCCCTGGTGCTGAAAGAAGAATCGTACTCGCTTTCCGGCACGCTTATGCAAACAGCGTATTTTATTAAATTCACCGTTATCGACGGCAGATACGTGCCGGTGAAACAAATATTTATCGACGAGTTCGAGAAAGGCAACAAAACCGTGGTGGATATCTCGGATATTATGACCGGCCAAATAAACAACAGCGTCTTCACCAAAGCTTACCTGGAGAATCTCAGCAAATGAGCAAATATTTTTGTGTGCTCGCCTTAATTGTCTGCGCGGGAACTGCGCCCTGTCTTGGGAGCGAAATGTCCGAAAGTGAGATGTTCTCAAGCTCGGACGTGGTTACCGCGCCTGTCAGCACGGCCAAGCAGGTAGAAGCGCAGAAAACGATCGCTTTCTCCGGTCAGATCACCAGTGTCATGGAAGGCGTCGGGATAAGCACTGCTGCCGAGAACGGTTTGCAATCGTACATAGTCAGCAATTCTTTTTTTGATGTGCGTATGAAGAATGATATCAAGGCCTTCGCTAACGTTGAAACCACCTATCAGTCGCAGACAAAAACCACTACGTTCGTCCTGCGCGAATTGTTTTTCGATTTCAACCTTGATAGGCGGGTATATCTGAGGACCGGTAAGCAGGTGCTTCAATGGGGCCGCTGCACTCTGTGGAACCCGACGGATCTTATCAACGTGGAAAAGAAGCCTTTCGTGCGCAAGATCGGCTACCGCGAAGGCGCCTATGGCTTGAAGCTGACCGCCCCCTTCGGAGCCAAAAAGAATCTTTACGGTTTTTTAGATACCGGTAATGCCCAGACCTCCGATAACCTGGGCGGCGCAATGAAATATGAATTCATGGCCGGTGATACCGAGATGGCATTCTCCGGCTGGTCTAAGAACAGCTATAATCCGATGCTGGGTTACGATTTTTCTACCAGGGTGGGGTACGTGGACATACTCGGCGAAGCTAGTATATCGAAAGGCGAGAACGTAAATAAAATCCGGCTGGACCAGGGACTGCTTGATATCTACCGGAATAATAGTGATTGGGATCCCAGGGCCAGTATCAATTTTTCCAAGGGTTTTCGCCTGGGCAATTTTAACGACCGGCTGACCGTTTCAACGGAGTTCTTCTATAACAGCCTGGGATACGACGAAAATCTGTTCAGCGACAAGACGGCCTATGCACTTAAAACGCCTATCATCGCACCGAACGGCCTGGGCGGTGTTACGACGATAAACAGCGCTTCAAAAAAGGATTTTTTGCTGGCGAACAACTTGTACGACCCTAACTATCTGTCCCGTTACTACGGGGCGCTGTTCACTACGATAACCAGATTCATTATCACAGATATGACCTTTAGCGCCAACTACATCCGTAACTTTAACGACGGCTCCGGCGTGATATCCAGCGGCGTGCTGTATACGAATATTTACGATCTTTCCGCCGGCTTGCTGGTAAATACTACCGTCGGCCCCGATAACAGCGAATATACGTTCCCCGGTTACAAATACGATATTCAACTCACTGCCGGTATCGCCTTTTAACAGCAGCTACTTCGCTTGTTTTGCTGGCGCCGGCACCGACCCGGTATAAAATTTTTCTCCCTTCGACCCGGTGACCAAACTGACTCCTTTTTTAAAGATGTTCAAAGCAGGTCCCGCCAGGGACATAAGGATGTCGGGTTTCTTGACCGCGGGATGGTCGAAAGGACCGCTGATCTGCTGCTTTACCAGAGCGCGGCCTTCGCTGTCTATCAGTGCGAACGTTACGTCATTGTAGCGTTCTTTCACAAAGTCCAGAGAGCCTTTCATTGCCACCCGGTTTTGCTTTGTGGACAGCGCCACGTCTTCCGCCTGTGCTATGCCGTTGTCTATCTTCCAGCTGGAATAAAATTTTACTATCTCGCTAGATCCTCCCGTGCCCCGGGCCACATTCGCGAAATTTAACCCTTTGGTGACCGCAACACCCACCGGACCCAGAAAAAAATACGCACCCGCATCCACCAGATTGAAGTTCTGGCTGGATTTGAAGCGCGCGAATTCCTTATCCAGCTCTATGCCGTAATAGGTAAGCCCTTCACCGGAAAGCGCTATTACCCCTGAAGCCGTCTTGAGCAGTTCAGCGCTGTCGTCACCATGTACTTTAAGGCTCGCCATAAGGTCCATAGGTCCCTTCACCGCCATGTTCGAGTGCTGCGCTTTCAGGTATTCCTCAAGCCGGAACTTTGTTAAAACACAATAAACCGTGTATCTCGGCATTTTACCCGAGAGATATGCGACGATAACCGCCTTGCCTTTTCCTTTAAATAATTTAAACTCGGCTTTCTTTACGGTAACGATCCCACCACCGGTGCTTGCGGTCACGTTTATATCTGAAAAGAGAAGGTTTTTAAGCCGGAAACTGCCGACGTCAAATTGTGTTTTAAATGACACGTCGTTAGAATTTCCCGCGCTGCCGGGAGTTATGCGAAGACCCTGTATAGTAAGGTTGAAATTGTTCAGCACCGTCGTTTCGGCCGCCCGATCACCCGTATAATCGATGAGATTTCCGTTGACGACGCTCAGTTCGTTCAGCTGTACTGCTGATACACTGCTCTTGCTCTTTGTCCAGTGCTCGAAATTTATCTCTCCCGAAGCATCACGCCTGATATACACATCCGGTTTGATCAGCTTGACACTGTTAATGAGTATGTTTCTATGCAAAAGAGGCGCGATAGCCACGTGAAGGCCTGCCTCCTTAATATGAGCCGCTTCCTGTCCTTGAAATACGAGACTTACATCCTTCAATACGATGTGCACGTCCGGAAATACGGAAACCCTCATTTTGCCGTTCAACCGCACATCCATCCCCAGCGCCACCGAGGCCGCTTTCTCGAATTGTGACCGGTAAAAGTAGTTATTAGAATATAGTAACAGGGCGACCGACAACGCGGCCATCAGCCCGATAAGGACGGATAGGGATAGTAGGACGTATTTAAGTGATATTGATCTGCCGTTGCCCATGGTGACCATATTGTCGCAAAGACGAAATACAGGTGGAATCACCTGGTTCCATCTATTGCTGACCGGGTGCGGCGTTATGAAGGTAGAGCGGCGGCTATCGGTTTTTTCAGGGGCAGAGTGATGGTAACTGTTGTTCCAGCGCCTTTTTTACTTTCTATCTCAAGGGTTCCCTTGTGTACGTGCGCTATTTGCAGGCTTACCGCAAGGCCAAGCCCCGTGCCCTTCGCCTTCGTTGAAAAGAAGGGTTTGAATATGTTCTTTAGATTTTCCCCGCTGATGCCGGATCCATTGTCTTTGATCTGGATCTTTAAGCTTCTGTGGTTGTGAGTACCAATGACCTGTATTTTACCTTTTTCAGCAACTGCATCGTGCGCGTTGTCCAGAACGTTGCTTAATAGTTCTCTTAATTGCAGAGGATCGGCCTCCAACGTAACGGGTTTTAACTTTTTAAAAGAATTTACCACTTTAATTTTTTTAGACAAGTGTTTATTGTGCACTATTTCTATGCAATCGCTCAAAATGTCGTAGATCTTCACGGTCTCATAGCTTGGTGTCTTTGCCGTAGAGAACCTGAGCAGATTGTCAATGATCGTCGAGCTGTCAGCTATCTTCTTTGTGATATTGTCAAGATGATGCGCCAGTTCCGGCCGGTCCATGGTTTTGCGTTTAAGGTTGTACGTAGCGGCATTTATCCCTGCCAGCGGATTGCGCAGTTCGTGGGCTACGGTCGCGGCCAGTTCCCCCAGGTCAGAAAGCCGTTTCAGGCTGTCTACTTCCCGGTGAGAATCCATGAGCTCTTCGGTTTTCTCTTTTACCAGTTCCTCGACTTTTTCCTTGGCATTTATAAGCACCTTTTCAGCCGCCTTAAGTTCCGTTATATCAAACATTGAAAGCAGGATAAGCTTAGTTTTCCTTGATTCGCTCACTATTTGCCTTGCGTTCAATGAAATATTCCTTTCTCCGATCGTGGGGAACTTGTGCGTTACTTCGAAATTGTTAAAAGCAGTTTTTTCAGGCAATACGTCCTCAAGCTGCTTTTTCAGTTCGGGTATGTTCCATTGGCCGTCACCGATCTTGTAGATGCTTTCCTGTTCGGTTTGCGCGGCTTTAACTTTAAAGGTCTTATAGAAATTAGCGTTCGCGGAAATAACGCGCATGTTGTCGTCTAAAACGACCAGCGGTTCGTTTATGGTTTCAATGATATTCTTTGAAAGCGTCAGTGAATCCCGCAATGCCGCCTGGGCCTCTCTGGTGGACGTAACATCGATAAAGGCGACTACGGCGCCGTCAACCTGCTCTTTTGTATTATAATACGGGCTTATTCTTACCGAATACCATTTGCCTTTTAAGTTGGATACCTCGGTTTCAGATATTTTAAGACCGCTGATAACACGCCGGACGATCCGCTCCAGGCCAGGCACCTCTATCCTCATCTTTATCTGGGAAATGGGCCTGCCGATGTCCGTGTGCACTACATACATAACGTCTTCTATCTGAGGGGTCAGTCGTCGTATTTTCAGTTGTTTGTCAAGTATGATCACCGGAATATTGATATTAAAAAGTAAATTTTTTAGATCAGAGTTGATCTGCGTGAGGTCGTTATTCCTGTGCTGCAGTTCGTCGTTAAGGGTCACCAGCTCTTCGTTGCTGGATTCCAGTTCTTCTTTGCCCGTCAGTATCTCTTCGTTCAGGGTTTGAAGTTCTTCATTGCTCGATTGTATCTCGGCAAGCGCCGACTTCATCTCTTCTTCCCCTACCAGACGGCCCTTTTTAGCCGCGGTTATATCCGGTATTTTCATGGTCGCGTCCTTTGATCCCTTCGGTCCGGCTTCCGCGTACTCGGACGTTCCAAGGTTAAGCCTGCCCTGGGGAGCCGATAGGGATTTTGAGAATATTTTGTTGCGTTCGTCAACAAGCCGGAACAGATCGGGATAGGCTGAAAAAGATTCCGATGAGCCAAGCAGGATATACCCGCCTTTTTTAAGCGCGTACAGCAGCATATTGACGACTTTTTTTTGCAGCACCGGCTCCAGGTAGATCATCACATTCCTGAAACTGACGATGTCCATTTTGCTTAACGGCGGATCTTTAATGATATTGTGTTTTGCGAACACGCAAAGCTCCCGCAGGCTTTTGTGAACCCGATATCTGCCGTCGTCTGTTTTGATGAAATATTTTTCAAGGAAATATCGCGGTATGCCAAGTATCTGTTTCTTTTCATAAACGGCCGAGCGGGCTTTGCTGATCAATGCATCATTCAGGTCCGTGCCGAACATTTGTAAGGCTACATGCAATTTCTTTTTTTCGATATAATCATCGATGATCATGGCAAGAGAATAAACCTCCTGGCCGGTAGAGCAGCCGCAGACCCATACCCGCAGGGGCGCCGTGGAGGCTCTGTTTTTTATGAGCTCCGGCAACACCTTCTTTTTAAGGGCTGCGAAAGAAGCCGGATCACGGAAAAAGGATGTTACCGATATGAGCAGGTCTTTGTAAAGCGCCTCCGCTTCGGCAGGATCATCTTTAAGTTTATTGTAGTAAGACCGGTAATTTTTGATCTTATAAATAGCGAGCCTGCGGTTCAGCCGCCGCAGGATGGTGGTGCGACGGTAGTTCGTGAAATCAACGCCGACGCGGCTTTTCAGCAGCTGTAGTATCGGGTTTATTTCTTCGGCGCTGTTACAGCACGTCTGGTGATGCGCCTGGGCGGGCGCCGCAGTGCCCTTCCTGCCGATCTTCGTCAGCTTTTTGGCGATCTCTTTTGGCGAGAGAACAAAATCGATGCAGCCGGTCTTTATCGCGCTGACCGGCATTGAAAAGTAGGCGGCAGTGCTCTCATTTTGCGCGAACGTGATACCGCCTTCCGCCTTGACCGCTTGTATGCCGTCAGTCCCGTCAAACCCTGTGCCGGAAAGGACTACGCCGATGGACCGTCTTTTCCGCTCTTTGGCCAGTGACAATAGGAATTCATTTATCGGCATGTGCCGCTCGTCAAATTCTTTGTGGCGTTCTTTTGTTTTCAGTCTGTTGCCGGAAATGGTGATGTTCGCGTTCGGCGGGATTATATAAATATGATTCGGTTTAATAAGCATATTATTTTCAATCTCGACGATCTTCTGGGCGGAATGCCGGGAGAGTATTTCTACCAGAAGGCTTTTATGTTCAGGTATAAGATGCTGTACCACTACGATAGCGATATTGATATCGCTCGGAAGGTTTGTACCAGCTGGATAAGCGCCTCCAGCCCGCCGGCCGAGGCGCCGATTCCCGCTACATATAATGGATGGAGGCTGCGCAACGCAGCTTTTTTTGTCATCATCTAGAGGTTAGCGTAAATTGAAGCGAATAAGGCACTATACACCTGATATAATTATTTTAACGGATTTTTTCCCTGGATCACACGGATAAGCACTAATACAATGGCGATGACCAGTAACACATGTATAAAGCCGCCCATTGTGTAAGAACTTACGAGACCAAGCAACCACAAAACGAGAAGTATTACCGCGATAGTCCAAAGCATGTTATCCCCCGTGTTTATATATTTTAACGTCCCCCGGCTGAGGCGCCTGCTTTTACTTTTTTCCATGTTGCAGCGTAATCCATCGCGAATTGATCGAATGATATCGGGTTTTTCCCGGTTATCTTGCGTACGATGCCCGAAAGCACCGACTGTTTGTCTTCCAACGCATTGTGTTCAAGGCTGAGATTTACTTTAACCTGCCATTCAGAGAGCCGTTCCTTCACCAGTTCTTCGGTATATTGTTCTTCGCTCAAGGGAACATATTTTATTTCCCGACCGGCCGCTTTCGAGAGCATTTCTGCTATCTCGTGATCGGTAACCGCTCTGGGCCCCGTCACGATGTATTCCCTGCCGCGATGAAGATCGGGGTTGGTTATTATTTCGGCGTCAACGGCGGCAACATCGCGTACATCGTTGTAACTGATCCGCGCATTCCCGTGGGCGAACGAAAATGTTCCGGTATTGTTTATCATCTCGCCCAGGTACACGACGAAATTTTGCATGAACGAGTTGGGGTGCACTATACAAAAAGGTATGCCGCTGGCCCGCAGAATGTGATCGATCTGCCCGTGTATCTTAAAAAGCAAGTGTTTCGATTCCGGGTTTGAATCTATCACGGAAGAGCGCAGCACGAATTTTATCCTGTTGCGTTTGGCGGCGTACACCAGATTCCTTCCCCATTCGCTCATTTGCTCTTCCAAAGGCAGCAGCATGAACAGCGTATCCATACCCTTCATGGCCTTGTCCAGTGTCTTATCATCATTGAAATCCAGCTCGACGGCATTTATTCCTAAACTGTCGAGTTTTCCCATCTCCGGTCCGGGAACGCCGGCAACGAAATCGGCCCCTTTTTCCTTAAGCCGCTGCACGAGAAAATTGCCGATATTGCCGGTCGCGCCAGTTACCAGTATTTTATTATTCATTAAGCCCCCTTATTTCTGAAATTATCCCGGCACACATTGTTTTTCAGCAGCCTGCTTACCCGATACGGGATAATCCGTGTAGCCGGTCGCTTCGCCGGTATAGTATGTTGCCGGGTTTGGTATGTTCAAAGCCAGTTTAGCCTTAAATCTATACGGCAGATCCGGGTTCGCCAGGAACGGTTCACCGAAAGATATCAGATCCGCGTAATCTGTCCTGATAGCACGGTTCGCGCTTTCTGAGAGGTATCCGCCGTTCAGGATCAGCGTATGTTTGAATATTTCCCGTATATGCGGTGCCATCCTTTCTTCATCGGGTACCTTCGGTGTTCTGCCGCCGCCAAGCGATTCGATCATGTGCAGATAACCGATACCCAGGCTTCTTAATCGCGCAGCCAGATATGGGAAGGTCTGCTTAGGGTTGGGATCATACATTGAACGCAGCAGATTGTGCGGTGATATCCGGTATCCGACACGTCCTTTACCCCACACACCGATCACCGCCTTTGTTACTTCAACGGCCAGGCGTGTGCGGTTCTCTATGCTTCCGCCATACTCATCAGTGCGCATATTTGAGCCCGCTCTGAGAAATTGATCAAGTAAATAACCGTTAGCGCCGTGTATCTCAACGCCGTCAAAGCCGGCTTCCATCGCGTTTTCAGCGCCCTCGGCGAACTGTTCAACGATCCCGGGGAGTTCGCTTAACTCCAGCGCCCTGGGCGTAACTATCTTTTTTTGTCCTCCGGGCGTTAAAATGTATCCGTCAACAGGCAGGGCCGAAGGCGCGACCGGCAAAGCGCCGTTGTGGAAATCCGGATGCGAGACCCGTCCCACATGCCATAGTTGTAAAAAGATCTTACCGCCTGCCTTGTGCACCGCCTCGGTCACGCGCTTCCATCCTTCCACCTGCGCGGTGGAATAGATACCCGGAGTGCGCACGTACCCTTTCCCCATGGAGCTTACCTGCGAACCTTCTGAAATTATCAATCCGGCACACGCCCGTTGCGCGTAATAAACCGCTGCTAAAGGATTAGGCACATCTCCGTCTACCGCCCGGCTGCGCGTCATGGGCGCCATGATCATGCGGTTGGCGAGCACAAAATCTCCGAGAGCGTATTTCGAGAATATATCCATAATGATATTATTCCATATCGCACTCTCTATGAATATTGCCGGTTTGCTGATTTAACTGACTTTAGGGTTCGTAAGGTTTCGGGTGGGAGCGGAGGGGCTACTTTTGCATGGCTTTGAGCTTAAGTTCTTTAGGCATTTTTTCTATCGCGTAGCGAAGCGCGGTCCTGGGCATGACATCTTTATGTTCCATAACATACTTAAAAACTTCTTTCTGATGAACCTGGCTTGCCACTTTCAGCAGCCAGCCATAGCCTTTTTGCACCATGTCTTCACTATCCATCAGCAGAATATCCGCTATCTCAAAAACATCTTTCAGGAATTTTCCGTTTCTTGCGGGTACTATCAAAGACACGGCCGAGGCACGCCGCATCCACAGGTTGTCTGAAACGGCCCATTTCTTCAGCTTCGAAAGGAAGGCCGGATACATTTCGATGAATGCGCCGAACGGTATGGTTGCAAAAGGTATCGCAGGAGGCCCAGTTGCGGATATGGCTGCTCACGATATTATCGAATATCAAAAAATCTTCCGGTTGATAATTCTTGCGCAGGTTGTATGACCATTCACAGGCAACAAATCCTTCTTCCATGTAGCCGGACCGCCACAGTTCCAGGCACAGATCGAAAATATCTTTCTTGCTTTTATCTTTGACCGAAGACTTATATATTTGCCCTGCGATCTTGCCGACCGTGGCGCTTTTTACACCGTAGGATCTTATCGTATGTTTAAAAAAACGCTCGCCGCTCAGCCTGGTCTTTTCATCGGCGTTCGCTTTTAATTGCCGCCGTACTTCTTCAATAATAACGTTCATGGGTTTAAACTCCCGGTTTTGTAGCCCTGCAGTTCCACCGCGATATGTTTCCAGCCGAGTTTGTTAAGGGCAGCCGTGATCTTTTCAGGGTTGGTTTTGCTGAAGAGTTTGGTTATCTCTGAGGAGTCTGTTTCTATGCGCGCTATATCGCCGTGATTGCGCACCCGTACCGTGCGCAGCCCAAGCTTTTTCAAGTACGTTTCAGCGGCTTCGACTTTTTTCAGTCCGCCTGCGGTGATCTGTGTGCCGTAAGGGAAACGGGAAGCAAGGCACGCCTGGGCCGGCGCGTTCCAGATGGGCAGATGCATTTCCCGGCTGAATGTACGTAGCATGTCTTTGGTAATGCCGGCCTCGATAAGCGGAGAGCGCACCATCCATTTCTTCGCGGCATCGCGCCCCGGGCGGTAATCGCCGAGGTCCGAAAAATTTGTCGCATCGATCAGGGTCATCTTATTCTGTTTTGCAAGCCCGCTCAGTTTACGGAAAAGTTCGTCCTTGCAATAAAAGCAGCGCCGCACAGGGTTTTTAGAGAAGTTCTTATTTGAAAGTTCTTCGGTGTGAATAAACTTATGGCGGGCCCCGATAAGCTTTACCATCTTTCTTGCCTGCGCCATCTCAGAAGCAGGATAAGTCTCGCTTACAGCGGTTACTGCTAGCACGTTAGCCTTCCCAAGCACTTTTACCGCCCGTGCCAGCAAAAAAGTGGAATCTACCCCTCCGGAATAGGCAATAAGAACCTTGCCGTAGTCCGCCAGTAATAAGTCCAGTTTTGATAGTGCATTCATAAGGGGATTATATCAAAATTGACCTCGAAATAAAAATCTGGTATTCTATATCGGTTATGAAACCAAACGTTCTGACTGATTGTATCCATTTTCCCCTGGACCGGCCATGCCAATTTCATAAGAAGTCCGGCGTTGTCTGCCGGTGCGGGCATTACGTGGCTCTGCCTTCTGTCAAACCTTCCAAAACAAAGAAAATATTGATCATAAAGCTGGATGCCATGGGCGATGTTTTGCGCACGACTTTCCTGCTCCCAGGACTGAAAGAAAAATACGGCTCTATCCATGTAACATGGGTGGTCGCGCCCGTTTCTGTTGATGTGTTGAAAAGCAATCCGCTGATCGACCGGATCTGGCCGTTTGGCAAAGAGGTTTTCGGGCAGATAATAGCTGGTGAAAAGTTCGATGTCGTTATAAACCTGGATCTCTCGCCGCTCAGCCTGACCCTTGCGACTATGGCCTGCGCGAATACTAAAATAGGTTATTGGTTGGATGGGAAACGCAGGATACATAGTTCCAATAACCGCGCCCTCCAATGGCTTCAGATGAGTGCTTTTGACGGACTGAAGAAAGCCAATACAAAAACATATCAATGGTGGATGTCTCAGATCGCAGGGTTAAAACGTCCGGATCATCCGATCTATGTGCCGGTCTCGCGCGAGGCTCAGGCCGTTGCGCAGGCCTTCTCAAAGAAGCATGGACTCAGTGATCAAAAGATAGTAGGCATTAATCCCGGCGCCGGCGGACGTTGGAGGCTAAAACGTTGGACGGTCAAAGGGTATGTATACATTATAAATGCGCTTTACAAGGCGGGCTATAAGGTGTTGCTGCTGGGCGGGCCGGAAGAAAGCACATTGATCAAACTGTTGCTTAAGCGCTGCCGCGGTAAAGCGGTCGGCAGCGGGACAGATAACGCCCTCCCTGATTTCTTCGCCAAGCTTGATCTGTGCGATGTGATCGTTTGTGGTGATACCATGGCGCTGCATGCGGCGCTTGGGCTGAAGAAGAAGGTTCTGGCGCTGGTGGGACCCACTTCTGCAGCCGAACTGGAAATGTACGGGCAGGGCCTGAAAGTGGTGCCCGATATGCCTTGTGTGTGCTGCTACAAACCCTCCTGTGAAAATAAGCCGACCTGCATGGACACGCTTAAACCGGAACTCGTCTGGTCAGCGTTGCAGGAGCTTTTATAAGGATACCTATGGATATTGTGGTGATGGTGCCGACCTACAATGAGGCTGGTAATGTAAGCGCTTTGATAACAGAGCTTTGCGCCTTGCCGCTGGATCTGCACGTATTGATCGTAGATGATAATTCCCCCGACGGCACCTGCAGGATCGTTGAGAATATCGCACAGACCAATGACCGGGTTCACCTGCTTAACCGCACTGAACGCAGAGGCCGCGGCTGGGCGGGCATTGACGGTTTCCAAAAAGCGCTCGAGATGGGCGCTCGATATATCGTCGAGATGGACGGCGATATGTCGCACGCTCCGAAATATATTTTTGTGTTGCGGGAATCGTTAAAGGCCCCCGGTTTTGATGTCGCTATAGGTTCCCGTTACGTTCCCGGCGGCAGGGATGAGCAGCGCACATTACTGCGCCAGCTGATCAGCAATTTTGCCAGGGTATATCTTGCCCTTGTCCTTGGGGTAAATATAAAAGACCCAACCTCAGGTTATCGCATGTTTTCGCGAAGTGCCATGGAAAACATCTTGCCTCACTTAACTGCCCGCGATCCATTCATTGTCAGCGAAGTGCTATATTTCCTGAAAAAGACCGGCATGAAGATAATCGAAGTCCCCATTGAATTTATGCCGAGAGGGACCGGTGAATCTAAACTTAAACCCGCGACGCTCATAAAATATTTACTGCGCGTACTGAAATTAAGGCTAACGGGAAAGAACGCTTGAGTGTCTCTTTGCTCTCAATGCTGATCGTGGCCGTATCCGCTATACTGCGCCTGCTGGTTATCGGCTCTATCGGACTTGGCGACGATGAAGCGCATTATTTCGCGTACAGCCTGCATCCCGACCTTTCTTACTTCGACCACCCCCCTGCGGTCGGTTATATTATCAAACTTTTCGTTTCACTATTCGGCCATAGCGAGTTCGCGGTCAGGCTGCCGACAGTGTTGTTGTTCGTCGGAACAAGCCTGCTCCTGTGGCAACTGGCCCGCAGGTTCTACGGCGAAAAGACAGCCTTTTGGTCGGTCGTGCTGCTGAACGTTACCCCCGTTTTCTCCTTCCTTGGGGCGGTGCTTACGGTGCCCGACGCGCTGCTTGCTTTTTTCTGGATGGCCTTCCTTTCGACTTTCGAGCGCGCTCTGACGACGGAAAAACCCTTCTGGTGGTATGCCTCAGGATTGATCCTCGGTCTGGGTCTTCTCAGCAAATACAACGCGATATTGCTGGTGCCCGGTGTTTTCGCTGTGCTCGCATTTTCGCCGAAAGACCGAAAATGGCTTTCACGGGTAGAACCGTACGCGATGCTTTTAACGGCTTTTGTGTTGTTCACGCCGGTGATCTTGTGGAACATGGAGAACGGCTGGGCCTCGTTCGGTTTTCAGCTGCATCATGGCTTCGGTTCAGGCGGCGGTCTGCCTAAGTTCAAACCGGAATTGCTGGGTCGCTGCCTGGGGGCCCAGGCCGGGTATATTTCCCCCTTCCTGTTCTTTTTTTATTGGGCTGCCTTGATAACGGGACTGCGTAATTGGCTGAGCACACGTTCATTCGATAAACTATTTGCTCTTTCTTTCGCGCTACCCACGCTGCTGCTTTTTAACGGCATAGCGAGCTTCAATGAGATCCTTCCTCACTGGCCCGCCATGGGTTATCTTATGCTGGTACCATTGCTCGCGCATTACACACTATCGTGGATAGACCGGCCCTGGCGTAAGTGGAGCACGTATCTCGCATGGGGTTTTGGTTTGTTCCTGACCGTTCTGGTCCCGCTGCAGGCCGTTTATAAAATACTGCCGCCGGAGGCATTTTTAAGCGCCGCCGATGCGGCTAAAGTAGAAGACGGTGTCGGCAAGCCGGAAAAAGTGGATGTAACGAATGAGTTGTACGGTTGGAAGACCGTCGGTATGAAAGTGGCTGAGATCGTTGGGCAACAGAAACCCGGCACATTCGTGCTGGCGCATCGCCACTATATCGCAAGCCAGCTCAGCTTTTACGTGCCCGGCGATCTGCCTATCTATTGCCTGAGCGAGCGAACCGATGCCTACGACTTTTGGCAAAGGGATCTGTCGGCTCTTGACGGAAAAGATGCGGTCTTTGTGACGGACAACCGTTTCGTGACCGATCCCGCGGCTGATTATCCCTTCAGCAAATGTGACGCGTCGATACCACTGGAGATATACCGCAACGGTCGTAAGATCAGGGTATTCCAGATTACCGTATGCCACCGGTTCGACCTCTCCAAACTTGCCCCTGCCTATACCGACGCGGCGCTTGGGAAGCATTTAGATATGACCTGGGCCCTGCGGAAGCTTGATTGGAAACTTTTCAGGCAATGCAATCTGGCAAAATGCAACCCGGTGAGCGACATTTTTTTCGGCACGCTTACCTGGATAGCCACCGGGCCGCCGCTGGTTGTTTTGATAGGTATCTTGTTGTGGTTTAAACGCAGGGATGTTTTCTGGCGGGAATTACTGCTACTGGTGCTTATACTTTTGATAGGCGGTATTCTGGTCCAGATACTTAAGCGTATGTTCGGACGTCTGCGCCCGCCGATGTTATTCGGCCCCAGTGTGCACACGCTCGGGCTTATGTTCTACAACGCCTCTTTCCCTTCCGGCCACACCCAGACGGCTTTTGGGTCGGCTGTTTACATGGCCTACCGGTTCAAAAGGTTTTGGTACGCGTATTTCATTATTGCCGCGCTGATGGGTGTGTCGCGGATTTATGTCGGTGCGCATTTTCCGGTGGATGTCGTTGCCGGCGCCATTATAGGCAGCGCTGTCGCGGTAGCCTGCATTAAGTACAATTCCTTCCTGCTGCGTCAGTCCGCTAAAGCGCACTGATCACTTCACGAATCTTTTAATTCAGGTAGTTATTTTTCCGGGCGGAACGCCTGCTTTTCTGGGCGGGTGTTGCTATTCGATAGGAGACGGTGAGGCGGTGTGCCATGCCAAGATCGCCAAGGCCGGAGTAAGCATAATCTACGGTGAAAGCGCCGAGGTTTGTGCCGAGCCCCAGCGAGAAGCCGTTCACTTTTTCGTTAAGGTCCGAGCGGTAACCACCGCGTAAGCTCAGTTTCATGGCTTCGTTGAATACCATGGAATATTCAAGCCCTGCGTTCCCGTACAATCCGACCTCCCGGGACATATTCGCATCGCCGGCTATCGTCAGCGTGCGCTCATTCGCTAAGGATGTTTCCCTGGTATCACCTTCATTTTCAAAAGATATCGTATAGGCTGCGCCTGCCTTGTAATTCGTTGGTAGCGGGTCACCTTCCTGGTTAAACTTCATGGTACTGCCGAGATTCTGGATCGCAACGCCCAAGGTGAGCGGTCTGGAGATCTCATACTGCATGCCGGCGCTTGCCGCAAAAGCGGTCGCCGAATAATCCGCAATAGAGCTGTTTATACGGCTTGCCGTGACGCCGGCCCGTAAACCGGCCGCCAGCGTTCTGGCATATCCAAGCGTAAGACACATATTATTAACCGTGTAGTTATCGTTCAATTTTGTACCGGTATTGTCCACCATCTGTATCGGCGGGACACTGAGGTAATTCGCGCCCAGGGCCAGCGTGCCGAACGAAAATGTTTTAGCGGCCCCGAAATTTGAGTAACTGATGTTCTCTATCCAGTTAACCTGAGCCGCCGTGAATTCGGCGTTGTCAACGGTTGAAAGTCCGGCAGGATTATAGAACAGGGCGCTTGCGCCGTCAAGGGTTGCGGCTGTTTCCCCCATGGCTGAGGGCCGGGCGCTGACACCTATGCGCAGGAAGTCCGCTCCTGAAGTCCCCGCTGTCACGCAATAAGCGCTGCGCACCGTAACAAGAGTGAAGCAGATAATAAGCGCCGTTCTGGTTTTTTTCATTTTATGACCGCCAGTTTGCCGCTCAGTTTGTCAGAAGGATCGTCAGCATTGTTAATAAGGTAAATATAGAGTCCTGATGCGACTTTATCGCCCTGTGTGTTGCGAATGTCCCAAAGATAACGGCCATCGTCGCTCTCGATAAGAGAGTCAGCGACTAGATCACCGGCGATACTGAAGATCCTGATATGGGCGCGCGGTGTCAGACCTTGAAAAACTATACCTTCGCCGAGGGCTGAACTGTCAAATTGCGTGCCACTCCCCGGTTTATAGGGGTTTGGGAAGGCCAGCGCATCTTTTACGCTCGAATTCATTGCAATCAGACTTCCAAGTGCGTACATTGAAAAATGATTGAGATCGGCATAGACCCTTGTCGAGGCAACGTCAACCAC
Organism: Endomicrobiales bacterium; assembly: GCA_963796955.1. Classification (GTDB taxonomy): domain Bacteria; phylum Elusimicrobiota; class Endomicrobiia; order Endomicrobiales; family JALOBY01; genus CAWCNJ01. The sequence goes on along the minus strand of CAWCNJ010000008.1, from coordinate 412,597 downwards.
CGATGTCGGCATAAGCGACCAGGTTATGTTTAAAGTGTCCATAGTATATATGCGCAGCGTATGCGCGTGCATTTTGGTTAAGACATTGTCGACCAGATCATCGCCGTTTACGTCTGGGTACGGCATGTATAGTCTGACGGGCGAGTTAAAAGTTTGCGTTACGGTCGACCCGTAGGCATCGTAATAGTGAAGTTCCATGATAGAACTTTCTAATAAGATCGAGGGTTTAAGCTTGTTTGTGGCGATGCTGATATTTCCCGTTGTAGTGTCAGTTGGATTTGTTCCTGCGGCGGTATTCGCGAAAATATAGCCGTCAACAGGCGCTGCCCCTGCAGGTATGGTAACGCGCACTTGTCCAAAACCGGTTAGGGAGGCGGTCAAGTCAATTGCATTTGAATAGCCTGGTTTCACAATAGTTGCATATGAGGGCACGTCGGTAGTTATCGTTTGAGTAAGAACAGATGCCGGTGACATGATCGAGTTCTGATTGTAGGCATATATCATATAGTAGTACGTCGTAAGATAGTGTAAATGAATGTCGTTTAGCGTAGGTACTATCGTAAGTACTGTTGGGGCAAGGATCATTGCCCATGTCGCATTATCTGTTGACCGTTGTACAAGGAACCTGGTGCTGCCGTTGGCGTTCCACGAGAGCGTGAGCGAGTGGGTACCGACAGAACTGGTGGCAGGGTTTGACGGTGCATTGGCCAAAGTATAGCAGGTCGCATCCGTATAATCGCCCCAGCCAAAGGCGGTTTGTGATTGTATCCGACGGGAGAATCCTGTATCCGCTCCATTGAGACCCGTCTCTATCCAGGAAGTAGCTGGTACACTAAGCCCGGGATTTAACATGGTGTTGGTTGAAGAAAGTATATTGTAGCGCAAAACTCCCGGCACTACTTCAACCCAGTTCCAGCAGATGCTGGATGTCCCCACCGCCACGCCGTAGAACTGCGGCCCGACGTGAATCGTTTCAGTTCCGCTTACAAAGCTGTAATCCCTTCTATTATTGTTTGTTGCCGCTGCAAGTCCATTTGTTAACTGCCCCAGCTGGTTATAGGCTCCAAGGCGATAAGCGTATGTGGTCATCGGTTGAAGTCCGGTATCGATGAATCGCGTTCCTGTGACGGACGAAACAAATAGCCATGGACCGGACTCGGCGATGACCGTTGACCGTTCTATGCGGTACATCGTCGCAGGAATCTCCGGTTCTTTCCACCATAAGCTTATGGTACGGGCAGTGACCGTATCAAAAAACACATCGTTAGGCGGGGTCGCAAACGTGCATCCTGTCGTCGCCGGGGCAAGGCTGCCGTAACATGCGTAGCCTGCATAAAACTGGGTCGCGCCTACATATCTGGTATGTACGCTGTTGGTCATAAGCGGGCCTTCCGGACCGGCGCCGAACTGATAAGAACTATTCTCTTTACCGGCGATGTGGGCAACGGGCAGCAGCACCGTTTGGTTTATTTGCACCCAGAAAGACGAGATATAGATAGTGTACCCTGTCGCGCTGGCGGTGTTCGTATACGTACCGGTAGACCAGGACCAGTCTATAATGGTATCTGTCACGGGTGAAGCATGAAGATTATCAGGAACGGGCAGCCGTGTGGCTACCTTGTAAGTCGCACTATATGCCATAGGGTTTTCAGCATTAAGCGGGGTTTGTATGTTGTCACCGTTGACAGCCCCTATTCTGATATCGTATTTAGTGTCATTCGTAAGCTGGGATAGCGAACTGGACGGTCCTCCTGCCGGTTTTTTGTTAACCGCGGAGGAAAAACCGCCGGTGGTGGAGTATTCAACTATGTAGGAGCTGGCGTGCCCATTTTCCGCAAAAGACAGGTCCATGCCGGTTTCAAATACATGCAGGAAATCATATTCGGTAAGCGTGCACGTAGAGGGAGCGGTGGCATACGTGAATCTGGTCACGGCTTTCTTGCCGACGCTTTCTATAAGGCCTGCAGCTCTAAGCCAGAAAGTATGCGGCGAATTGGCGCTTATGAACGTAACGCTGTCTGTAAATACCATGGTATAAGAGCTGATGGAAACATCCGGCACCGAGCCAACAAGTTGTCCGTCCAGTCCATCGTTAGGTATAGTGCCGTCAATGGTCGTAGTAGAATGATAAAGGTTATATCCTGTAACCCCGGCGGCGGCAAAGGCCGAGGTGGATGTCCATTGCCAGCACAGGGAACAGGAAGAGACCGCGGTCGCAAAAAACACCGGGTCAGGCGGAGGTGTAATAAAAACTGATGTTGAGCTGTAAATTCCAGGCGTTTGTTCATCGTCGCCGTTAACGGCGCCAAGTCGTATCATATATTGTTTATTACATTCCAATGGCGCAAGGGTCTGCCACGGTACAAATATCTGACGGAAGAAGTTGTAGGTGTTTCCGTTGTCAGTGGAGATCTCAAGAGCATATGAGGTCGCGCTTGAGAACCTGAATTCTATGTATGCCGACGAAACCGTGACCGTTGAGACGGTTGTAAAGCCGTCTGGTGGAAAGGCATAACTGTATACTGCATCGTCCTCAGAGGCATTGCTTTCCTGCGGGCCGAGATATGTTGTTACATAACGGTCTACCTGCTGGTTCGGACGAAGCCCGGTCTCGATGTAATAGGTTGCATTGATTATTATAAAGGTAGGGGCGGTCGTTGAATAGAGATGGTAACCATCAACCAAGGCGGCAGATTCATCAGTCCAATTCCATTGAATAGAAGTCGTGGAAAGGGCTACACCGGTTATCTCCGGCACCGGTAGCGCCGCGTACACGGCTGAACACAGTGAAAAAAGAGAGAGTGTCAGAGACGCGATCGAACATTTCAATAATTTATCAACGCGCATACTTAAATACCCGTTAGACAGAAAACATAGCGACGTTACAAGTCTAACGGGTTATCGTTTAAATGTCAATGAGAATACACTAGTTGGTCATGTATCCTAAAGGGCTTCTGTCATGCCGCTTTTCCAGTTGTCCCATAAGTAGGCGTCTTCTTTGCCGTCTGCGATAACGCGGAATGCATAACGTGCCTGTTCTTCATAAAGTTCGCAGAAGGCTCCTGGTTTTTGCATAGATCCATGAATCTCATGGGCCTCTGCCGGGCAGGGTGAGCCGCAAAAATGGCGTATAGCACAATGTGCGCAGGGTTCAATGTCTTCAACCTTCCGTCTGGTCACCAGCTTGAATGGTTCTGATCTCAGCACATCTTGTATGTTATCTTTGAAGAGATTCCCGCCCTGAAATTTTTTCAGGCCTATAAATTCGCTGCAAGGGAACATATTCCCCTGAGCGGAAACAGCAAAAAAACAGCGCCCGCCGCCGCAAGGTGATATGTCGCACATCAGCTTGCGCCCGCTCGGCGCAAGAATGCTAAGCAGGATGTTTGCAAAATTAGCCACCACTATTTTTCTTCCCGTCTTTTTGTAAAGTGAATGCGCATGATCAAGCGCCTTCATGTAGTAGGCTGCCATGTCGGCGTCCGCGGGTTTTGCCTTTTGCCCGCCGGGTAGAGTGCACCGGACCTGATTAAGCATGCAGGTGGGCACTTCCAATTTATGCAGTAATTCAACCGTCTCATTGAGCGAACGCATATTTTCTTTGGTTACCGTGCAGATAACTGAATAATTGCGGTAGCCTTTTAAACGTTTTATCAGATCGATCGTTGTGTGCGATACACCTTTTCCTGCCCACGTTTTGCGGGTCTTGTCTGCTATACCTGCTGTGGGTCCATCAAGCGAAAGGCCGATGCTGATCCCGCGCGAAGTAAGGAATTTCAGCGCAGTATCGTCAAGCAGAGTACCATTAGACTGTATGCCGAAACGGAAATAATCTCCGAACTTGTCGATCGCAGGGAACATTGCCTCGTGGTTGACCATCGGTTCCGCGCCATGGAAGACTATCTGCGGCCTGTGTTCTTTTCCGAGGCTTTCGGTAAAATATCTTTTCAATATTTCCAGTGCCTGTAAAAGCCTTTTCGGTGTCATGTTGTCGCCATTCTTTCTTAGCTTTTCAGGGATATAACAGTAAGAACAGTTCAAGTTGCAGCGGTCGGTCGGGTTAAAGTAGACAGCCGACGGTTTCAGGTTGAACCTGAGATCGTCTATTTCCTTTTTGAATTGTCCGCTTTTCTTTAAATAGCTGGAAATATATTTGGGATCGTCAAATACTTTGTGCAGCTGATCTTTCTTGACAAGGGCCCAGAAGGCGGTGTCAGGTGCTACCACTCCGATATATTCTTTGTGTTTTATGTCGATTATTTGCAGGGAAGAACCGTTGCCGGTGTTCAAGTATTTGCCGCTGGAGGAGGCGTTGTTGGCGAATTTATTAATGTTTTTCATTGTTTCCTTGTTGTGTTTTCTAAAGCGGAGAAAGCCGTTGTAAGAATAGCTTTCTCCGCTGATTGAGGTTTTTCTGTTGATTATTTCTTGTCCAAAAGAACGTAATGCGAAAGTCCGGTGCCTTTGGCTACGCATTTCTTCCTTGATGCAATCACGTCTTTCTTAGGGCTACTTTTACTTTTTTTCATTATTTCCACCTCCTTGTCAGTTCCAGAACTTGTAAGTGACTCCTGCCTGCCAGGTTGCGCCCGGGAGCGGGTAGTATTGGCGGGTAACATATTTTCTGTCGGTTAAATTCGACCCCTTGACCCAAATGTCAATATTCTCGAAATTATGCGAAAGTTGTGCGCCAATGGTCGTGTAATCGTTCAGGGTTGTTGTCGCGGTTGCCATCTGCTGGCTTACGTATTTGGCAGAAATACCCAGGAGAGTGCCGCACGGCATCAGCCAGTTGATCTGGTAGTTAAGCGTGTTGCACGGCGAATATATCAGCACTTGTTTTGTGTCTGTGTCTTCAGCCCACAGGTATGTGTAGTTAATTGAGTGGGCAAGGCCGGCGGCCAGTGTTTGATCGAAACCGGCTTCTATGCCGGAGCTGCGGCTCGTATTGATATTTTGCGGAGAGAAAAGCATGCCCGTAGAATTCGGCACCCAGCTTATAAGATTTCTATTGTCGGTACGAAATCCCGTTACGGAAACAGAGGTTTTGCCCGACTTGACCTCAACACCAAGGTCGCTGGAAATACCTTCCTCCGGTTTTAGCGCGGGGTTGCCAACGTCTCCGTAGGCGTCCATAGGGAAATACAGGTCGCTGAATGTCGGGGCTCGCCACGCTTTACCGGTATTGGCAGAGATTTTGAAAGAATCACTTTGTTTATAAACCACGCTCAGGCTGGGGCACGCTTCCGATCCAAATGACGAGTTGGAGTCAAAGCGGAGACCGGGCAAAAACATGAATTTACCGACAAAGGTTTGCCGTTGCAGGAATATGTCGGTGTTCACGCGGCTCTTATTAAGGACAACCTCTGAAAGCTCCAGATCTGTCTGTTTATATTGTTCCTCCCACCATTCGGTCCCCGCGGTAATGTTGTAAGGTCCTGTATATTGCTCCTGTCCGCCGAAAACCATCGTGCCGTAACGGGCGTCCAATACAGAGTCTGGATCGCTGTAATCCCTTGAGTCATTGGATCCGTATATCGACGTTTTCAGGGAGTGCTCACCAGTGTTAAATGTATTTTCCATACGGGCATATCTGTTATTCTCTTTCTGGCGAGCCCGGGGTGATGAAGCGGCGGTCGGGTCGGTAAAAGTATTGGGGTCTGCCGAAAAATTTCCGCCCGGTATTCCAAGCTCGCTATTAAGGATCTGGCTGGAAAAGTCGAAATTACCGTAGCGCGATGTGTTCAGGCCAAGCCGTAGCGAACTATTGATATTATTGTAGTCGCTGTTTTGTCTCCAGCCGTCAAGATGCTGTTTCTCCAGAGTGACAAGTAACGATCTTTCATTTTTATTCAGATTGAGCTTCGAGCTGTATGTCTGTTCACCAAACGATCCTGATCGCGCTGCGAGAGTTGCGACCGGCGCTGCCTCATCAGCCTTTTCCGTTATTACGTTAATGACACCGCCAAAGGCATTGGCTCCGTAGATCGCCGAAGCCGCTCCGCGGATCACTTCAATGCGCTTAATGTTATCTGTCGGGATAGAACTCAGGTCCACAAGGCCAAGTGCTATGTCATTTATACGGCGGCCGTCAATGAGCACCAATACCTGCTCGGTTTTAGATCCCCTTATCGTAATATTGCTATTTGAGCCAAGCGTGCCATATTGATTGATGTTAAACCCCAATTCAGACTGAAGGGCCTCCCCAAGGTTTCGGGCGTGTTTTTCAGCGATATCGCTGCCTGAAATAGTTGAAACATTGGTGGGCAGGCTTGCGATATCTTCAGCTTTCCTGGTTAGCGAGAGGAATACACCGCTATCAGCGGCAAAGGCCGATACGGTAAATGCAAAGGCGGTCATTATGTATGCAAAAAATTTCATTTTAAATTTCTCCTTGATTTTATTCTCACGAGCTTCCCGACACCAGCAGGCATTGCTGCTCCTGCGATCTTATATAAAGCTTTCATATCAATATTCCCCCGCACATGGTCCGCGAGTTTATCGAATTCAATATCAGTGTCGCGTTCCTTTACAGAGCGCGGTGCGAGTCCCCTCTTCTTTCGAAGAGTATTGATAAATGAATTGCGCATAGCAAAATTATCAAAAACCCCGTGGATGTAGGTTCCCCATACAGAACCGTTTTTGTTGATCGCGCCGTCAAGGGTTTGTATCCCGGATAGCCTGAAGGCTGGTTTGCAGCCATGGTGCCGTGTTGTCAGGCCGTGGTGGATCTCATATCCTGTGACTTTAGTATTTGTCGGAATGTGCAGGCCCGTGACCTGCCGTAATGTCTTTGCGGGTTCCAACTTTGTTTTTACCGGTAAAAGACCAAGCCCTTGTGCGGATCCGGTCTTAGATTCAAGACGGTTGCTGTCGATAATTTCATCCCCCAGCATCTGAAAACCGCCGCAGATACCGATAACCTCCGTGGCGCGGTTTTGCGCAAGAACTTGTATTTTTTCGGCCAGGCCTTCCCGCTTCAACCACATAAGGTCGGCGATCGTACTTTTTGTGCCGGGTATTATTACCGCATCAGGTTGTCCGAGTTCAGCTGCTTTTCTGACATAGGTAAGCTCAACATCCGGCTCCTGCTCCAGAACATCGAAGTCCGTAAAATTCGACAAATGCGGAAGGCAGATCACCGCGATCTTCACAACGCGCCTGCCGTCTTTTGCGGCGTTTTTCTTTTCCCACGGTATGGCATCTTCTTCCGGGATATCTATCTCGCGGTAGTACGGTATCACGCCCAGCACCTTTTTGCCCGTACGCCGTTCAAGGAACCTTACGCCGTCCCTGAACAATTTGATATCGCCTCGAAATTTGTTGATGATAAAGCCTTTTATAAGAGCGCATTCTTTTTTGTTTATCAGGTCCAATGTGCCGACTATTGACGCGAGCACGCCGCCCTTGTCGATGTCGCCTACAAGTATCACGGGCGTTTTGCTGGCCAGTGCTATGCTCATGTTCACGATGTCGTTCTTGCGCAGGTTCACTTCGGCCGGGCTGCCCGCGCCTTCCAAAACGACTATATCGTGTTCTTTGCGTAAATTGCGGAGCGAATTCTTGACCGTACCAAAAAGCCTGCCTTTGTAGTTCGTGTAGCCGGCCGCCGATTTGTTGCCGAGCGGTTTGCCAAGCACTATTATTTGCGCCATCATGTCGGAGGAAGGTTTTATTAAAACAGGGTTCATATCAACGGTAGGCTTAACTTTTGCGGCCTGCGCCTGTACTGCCTGGGCCCTGCCTATTTCCCCGCCGGTCTCGGTCACGAAGGAATTTAAGGCCATGTTTTGGGCCTTAAAAGGCGCGACCGAATGGCCGTCCTGTCTGAATATCCGGCACAGGGCGGAAGTGATCACACTTTTGCCGACGCCGGAGCCGGTCCCCTGGATCATAATCGTTTTACCGGGTTTCATTGTTATACCTTTTGCTCCGGTATTCTTCGGGCACGGCGATAATATACGGCTTGTGCGAGAACGGATTTTCTTTGACTACCACGACAGTATTATAGACGGATTCAATGTTTTGATAGGTGAGAACGTCGGCTGGTATGCCAAGGGCGTGCACAGCGCCTTTCTTCAGCATTAGTAGCTGGTCGCAGTATTCTCCGGCCAGGGTGAGGTCATGCAGTACGGTCACGACGGTTATGCCCTTTTCACGGTTAAGCGAACGGATAAGCTCAAGCATCTGCACCTGGTGGCCTATGTCCAGGTGGGCGGTAGGTTCGTCAAGCAGCAGCAATTTCGGCGATTGAGCCAGTGCCTGCGCCAGCATCACGCGCTGACGTTCCCCGCCGGAAAGCTCATTCATCTGACGCGTTCTGAAGGAAGCGGTTTCGGTATCGGTAAGGGCTTGTTCCGTGGCCTGTTCGTCCTGGGCCGTCGTTCCCTCAAAACGGGAGTGGTGCGGGAACCTGCCCATAGCCACAAAATCTTCAACAGAAAATGGAAAGAAGGATTCAAGCATCTGCGGCATGGCGGCGACCTGCCTGGCGAACTCCCTGCGCGGGATGCTGTGAATGTCTATGCCGTTAAAATATACGTTTCCCGAGCGCGGGCGGAGCGTGCCTGTAATAGCGCGGAACAAGGTCGTTTTGCCGGCGCCGTTGGGCCCGATAATACCGGTTATCTCACCCTCTGCTATGGAGCAGTTAATATTGTTAAGCGCAGTTATTCCGCCGTAGCCTGCTGTTATGTTACGCAGTTCCAGTATCATTCGTTAAAACACCTTATTGCGGGAGGTCATTAAATATCCCAGAAAGAATATGCCGCCGGTAAGCCCTGTTATTACGCCCACGGGCAATTCCGTAGGTGCGATGATAGTGCGGGCTATCGTGTCGCAAACCAGCAGGAATGCCGCGCCGGCAAGTGCAGATGCCGGGATCAATACCCTGTGGTCAGGACCGGTGAAACGCCGCACGGCGTGAGGTATTATCAGCCCCACGAACCCGATTATGCCGGTCGCCGCGACAACCGCACCGGTCACCAGCGAAGCTATGGCGAAAAGCACTTTTTTGAGTTTCATCGGTTCAAGGCCCAGGTGCATCGCCTTTTCCTCACCGAGGGTCAGAATGTTCAGATCGCTGGCAAAAAATGATAAGGCCGCTATTCCGAAAAATACGCACAGTCCGGTTAGCATTACCATCGTACCGCTCGCCGTTGCAAGATCGCCCATAAGCCACAAAACCGTTGACTGCACTTTTTGCGCGTCTGCCAGAGCTATTACCAGCAGCACCATGGAGGAAAACACAAAGCCAAGCACTACACCCCCGAGTATCAAAGAGCTTTGCGAAAAACCGCGCCGTGATGCCGCGGCATATACCAGGCTGACGCAAAACAGAGCGCCTGCAAAAGCGGCGATAGGCAGGAAAAACATTCCCATGGCAGCAATACCGGAAGCGATAGCCAGGGTAGCGCCGAAAGCGGCGCCGCCCGAAACACCAAGCGTGTACGGGTCTGCAAGCGGGTTTCGCAGCACTCCCTGAAAGACGCAGCCGCAGCCGGCAAGACCCATGCCGGTTATTATGGCCATTGCGGTGCGGGTCATACGCAGGTGCCAGACTATAGTTGAAACGGTACCGCCGGCATGCGGGTGCAGCAGGGCGTTAAAAAGCTGCGCGGGCGTTATGTCCGCCGCCCCTACAAGCAGCGATGCCATGGCGCTGCAAAGCAGCGCAAATATAAGTATCAGGAAGGTTGGTACATTACGTTTCATTTTGTCGTCGGATAAAAGATCGTTTGGAGTTTCTCTATTCCCTCGGCTAGGGCAAGGGGTGTCGGGTTGTCGAACATCATATCGCGTATGAAAAACACACGGTTGTTCTTTACGGCGCTTAACTGAGCGAACTGTGCCCAGTTAGCTTTTTCGGTGGACATTTCGCCGTCCATGGTAACGATTATTATTATGTCCGGATCAGCGGCTATAACGGCTTCCCTGGTGATCTGCGGGTAACGGGCTTTCAGATCTTGGAATACATTTTTGACCCCGCTCAACGCCATGAATTCATTTACGAAGCTGTTCTTGCTGACCGTGAATATCGGGTGAGCGCCTACCTGCCAGAATACTTTTTTCTGCCCGTTTGCCGGTATATGCGTACGGACGGTCTGTATCTTTTCCCGAGCCTGCTTAACTATCGTTTTCGCCGTTGCCTCAACTCCAAGATATTTGCCGAGTTCAATGAATTCAGAACAAATAGTATCAATCGTCGATGGCGAACCTAAAACATACACGTTTATGCCCATCGACCGCAGCTTGTCTACCGTCCGGCGATCGTTGCCGTCTTTGGTGGCAAGCACAACGTCGGGTTTAAGCGCAGCGATACGTTCCAGATTCGGAGCTTGAACGGAACCGACATTCTCTTTTCCTTTCGCGAAATCCGGGCAATACATGGTGACGCCAACCAGTTTGTCCTGTATCCCAAGCAGATACACGTCGCGCGTCAAAGACGGTGCAAGCGAAATGATCCGTTCATACGCAAATGCAGTTCCTGAAATTATCAGCAGTAGGGCAGTTACACTATACGCTAAACGCTGAACGCCGGACGTTGTCAATTTGAGCATACTTTTACCATTACCCCGGCTATTAATCCTGCCACAATATCGTCCATGAATGGAGGCAGCTTCGCGATTATTCCAGGCTTCTTTTTATCCAGGCGTTCGAACTCAAAGAGCGCCCGTGTTCCTGCCAGATACATCGCGATGCCCTGCCCGAGTATCTCATCAGCGATAAGGTCAACGGGATCGGTCTCGAACTTCTTTTTCGAAATGTTTGGCAGCCTGCCTTCCAGGCCAAGCCTTTCCAGCTCGACGCCGGCGGTTATGAGCGCCGCGATATTAATATCGTTAAGCGCTTTTATCGTTTCTTTCTCAACTGTCTTTCTGACAGAGGCCGGCTTGCCTATCGCCGGGTCATAAATGTACATCATCATGCCCGTTGCGACCAGCACATCAAGCGTGACACCGAAAGGCTTTAGCTGTTTTAATACACCGGGTTTGTTCACAGAGGCACCCCTTGCAAGGCAATTATCGTTACCAAAAAAACTATTTCGGATATTTCGCTGACAGCGCCAATAACATCACCGGTGATACCTCCCAGTTTATTGCTTACTGCCCGGCTGATTATATAAGCCGTGATTCCGGTAACCAACAGTGCGATAATACCTGCGTAATGCAGCAAGCTGCCTGCCAGAATAGCTGAAATGCACAGTGCCGCAAAGACCGCCGGTTTTGAAAGCGCTTCAATGAAGGAAGAAGCTTTCCCACTGCTTCTGGCATACGGAAAAAAATACATTGGTATCAGTTGGCATGCGCGGCTTACCGCCATAGTGCAAACAATAGCCGCAAACATTCTATGCGTCGGTAGATACGCGAACAGATAGACCTTCAGTAATATGACAGAAATCAGCGCCAAAACGCCCATGGTACCGATCCTGCTGTCACGCATTATCTCAAGCGTCCTTTCACGGTCTGCGCGGGCTCCGATCCCGTCGGCAGTATCTGCAAGCCCGTCCAAATGCAGCCCGCCGGTGATTACCATAAGAGTTATCACCATAACCACACTGAGCGCAGTCCCGGAAAGTACGTACGAAAATACAGCCCTGGATAACAGCACGATCAGTCCTATGCAAATTCCCGCTAAAGGAAATGTCGCAATAGCAGTCGCAAAATCACGCTTTGCAGGAACGCGAGATAATCGTAAAGGGATGATCGTTAGGAACTGCAGAGCAGTAAGGAATCCGAGCATTTAGTTGACCTTCGATTCTTCCGATTTTTCAGAAACTCCTGCCTGAGCGAACGTTGCCATTTCGTTCAGTATTTTTACTGAGGCCTCAACGAACTGGATCCCAAGAGCGGCACCGGTTCCTTCGCCAAGGCGCATATTCATATTGAATAGAGGTTTTAAACCCATGAAAGTAAGTGTTACGGCGTGGCCTGCCTCTACTGAACAGTGCGAAGGGATCATATATTGTTTTGCTTTTGGGGCGATAATTGAGGCGATGAGCGCGCCTGCGCCGGAAATGAAACCGTCGATAACTACGGGAATGCGGTTCGCGGCGCCGCCTATAAATATACCGGCAATAACGCCGATCTCAAAGCCGCCGACTTTGCTGAGCACATCGATCCCATCGTTTTTGTCGGGAGCATTAAGCGAGAGAGCTTTTTTTATCACGCTTATCTTCAAATCAAGGCCCTTATCGTCAATGCCGGTGCCCCTGCCCGTAAGGCTCTCCACTGCCGCGCCCGTTATCGCAGCAACTATCGCGCTGGAGGGAGTGGTGTTGGCTATCCCCATATCACCGGTTCCTATTATGTGCGCACCTTTGCTCTTAAGCTGGGCGACTAATTCTATGCCGGTTTCAAGAGCCTTAATAGCGTCTTCCCTGCTCATCGCGGGACCTTTGGCTATGTTTGCTGTCCCATAACCGATCTTCCTGATCAGGAGGTCGGGGTGAGCCGGAATGTCTGATGCAACGCCTGCATCCACGACCATAACTTTCGCTCCGATGTTGCGGGCGAGAACATTGATAGCGGCCCCGCCGGTAAGGAAGTTATGTACCATCTGCGGTGTAACTTCCTGCGGGAATGCGCTGACGCCTTCCTTTGCTACGCCATGGTCGCCAGCAACTGTGACGATATATTTGTTGGTTATCTCAGGTTTTATATTGCCGCTGATAGCGACGATCTGTTTGGCCAGTTCTTCCAGGCGCCCAAGGCTGCCCTGAGGTTTTGTTAAGCTATCCAGTTTCTCCTGCGCTTTGTTCATCAGCGTCACATCCAGGTCGGTGATCTTTGAGATCGCTTCTTTAAGTGTCATGGTCGTTGCTCCTTTATTTTAACTTCACCGGATAACCGGCAAACATTGCGTAGGCTTTGTCGCTTGCTTTTGCAACTATTTGATTTGCTATCCCTGCTATATCCCTGAAATCCCGTGCCATTTTGTTCTCTGGCACAATTCCTGCCCCAACTTCGTTAGAAACCACGATCACGGTAGCTTTGATACTCTTCGCTGTCGTTATAACGTTTTTAATCGCATCTTTAATTTGCTTATCGGTTTTTCCTGAAAGCATCAGGTTCGTTACCAATAAGGTAAGGCAATCGATGATCACTGCCTGTGTATTTTTCGGTAGTTTCGCTATAGCCGATGCAATATTTAAGGGTTCCTCAACGGTTTTCCAACCGGCAGGCCGGTCGCTTTGGTGCTTCTTTATGCGCTCCGCCATCTCCTTGTCCAGGGCCTGCCCGGTGGCAATAAAGGCCACGTGCTTACCAGCCTGCCCCGCCAGGTCTGTCGCCAGTCTGCTTTTGCCGGAACGAGCTCCACCGGTTATGAAAATAAGGGTTCCCATGTTAAAATTCTATCCCTCTGCGAGATTTTATGCCTTTACGGAAGGGGTGCTTTATTTCCTTCATCTCGGTAACAAGGTCAGCCCGTTCGATCAAAGCCTTTGGCGCGCCTCTGCCTGTTATTACAATGTCCGATATACTGTAAAAATCGTTGACTACTTCAAGTACTTCTTTAGTGGTCATATAGCCATCCCGGATGGCTATATTGAACTCTTCCATCACTAATAATTGGTATCGTTTTCTGCCTGTGAGTAACTTGTGGATAAACGAAAGAGCCTCCAAACACTGTTTCCGCACCAATTTTCTATCAGTTTTTGGAAAACACCCCGGGTGTTTGGGGGCAAAAGAGTAAAAATCAAGCTGTTTTTTGAACTTCCCAAAGGTTTTTTGCTCCCCGTAAAAGCTCTTCCCCTTAAAAAGCTGCACCAGGCAAACCTTCCACCCCTGCCCGATAGAGCGCAACATCTGCCCCATAGCCGCGGTACTCTTCCCCTTCCCGTTCCCTGTGTTGATGTAAAGCATTTTACCTCCAAAAGAAAAACCCCTGCTTTCGAAGAAAGCAAGGGTTGAAAAATAATAGTGGATACCTCATCTTTCCCGCGAAAGTTATTCCGTCGCATCGTATAGACCGGACTAAGTCGCCTTGGCGACTATTACCGTTGCGGGGCAGTGCCCGGATTTCACGGGACTTCCTCACGATGCGGGGCCCCTCCTACGCTAAAGCTTCGGAGGGCAAGCCCTCCTGTGCTGAAGTTTCGAGCGGCAAATATCTAACGAAAGAGCAATTAACTAACCGAATTCTAGTACATTATGTTTTCAGTGTCAAGAAAAATGATACCTGTCTCATTTTTCTTCTAACAGCGAATATCCCAGAATAACGGCATCACAAACCATCTGCGTCATATGTTTCACGTCACTTTTCAAGGATGCCCCGGACGCCTTTCCCTAACGTACGTTCTGCGGTCCATTGGTTGTATTCTCCCACTTAATAATTTTGATCCCAACTGGAAGCATCGATTCCCACTCATAAATATTTCCATTTATATCAATACAAGGCATGTTATCATAATAATGCTTATCGTGATAATGAATCAAATGAACAGACGCAACATCGCTATTGTCAGCAAGTGGACTGTTCAGTGCTAGCATGATTTCATTATACAGTAAGAGTTTAGCTATTTCATCGGAGCTTGAAGCCGGTAGTTGAGCAATTATGGCTTAGTGGTTCTTACGTGCAGCGTAGGCGAAGTTTAGGAAGTATTTTTTCCATGATACTTCTGTTGAGGCGAACTCATTGGAACCGCTGAAATAATCTACTATGGCTTCTCGGACGCGGGCAAGTTCTTTTAATCGTCGATTATTTCTTGCATCTTCTAACGTAAGGTCTAGTAGTTCAAGTGTGCGTATAAAGGCTTTTTGCGTGTATGCAGCGTTGTTCCTGGTTTTCCAGTTCAGGGCGCGTTCAACTTCGCTGCCGATGTTCGCCATCTGGTCTAAAAATGACATCTGGAACCAGCGCCCTTCGGCTAGCTGGGCGTGTTGGGTTGTCACTTTGTCACCCTTTTTGTAACGACGTCGACAATGCGTTTACGGGTTTTCTCATCATCAACGCCACGGCTCATATTGTCTTGCGATGGGCGCATATTTATCATAGAGGAAAATTCAACAAAATCCTCTCCATTTAGTTCAGGATAGAGGTTAATACCCCACACATCTTTCTGTTTTGAACCATTTTCTAATAGCAATGCCTCAAGGTCAGAATGCAGTTCGGCGTCAACTGCAATAACGCTGCGTTCAATATCAACGACGGCTTTTACCATGTCACCGAATAAGCCTGCGGCCATTTGTTTAAGTTCTTCGAGAGAGATTGAATCGGTTACTATCTTCATGTCCAGTTCCTTACAATCCAAAGGTTTTACAGCGAGTATTGATCTCTTCGATTATCTTGTCGAGGGCGATAAGTTTGGCGCTTTTGAAATCTTCGTGGCGGAGTTTGAATTCTACGCTGTTTTGCGCCAGGGTCTTTTCGCTTATGGTTACGCGCAGGGGTATGCCCATCAGGTCGGCATCTTTAAATTTTACGCCGGCGCGCTCATCCCGGTCATCCAGCAGCACTTCAATGCCGAGAGTGGAAAGTTCTGAATACAGTTTTTCAGCGGCTTCTTTTGTTGGGGCGTGGTTGAGGTCTACGGCTACTATGCTTACCTTAAAGGGTGCAAGGGCCAGGGGCCATATTATGCCGTTGTCGTCGTGGGATTGTTCAATTGTCGCGGCAAGAATACGGGAAACGCCTATGCCGTAGCAGCCCATGATCATAAGGTTTTCTTTGCCTTCGGGGTTCAGGTATACGGCGTTCATAGATTTGGAGTATTTGGTGCCAAGTTTGAAAGTATGGCCAACTTCAATGCCGCGGCAGAAGTTTATTTTTTTGCCGCAGACTTTGCACAGGTCGCCTTCTACCACGTTACGGATGTCGGCGACAACGGTGGGTTTGTAGTCACGGTTTATGTTTATGTTCTTGCAGTGGTAATCATGCTTGTTGGCGCCAACGACGGCGTTAACCATGTCGGTTACGGAATGGTCGGCAACTATTTTTACAGTTTGATCAACCAGGCTGTGCGGGCCTGCAAAGCCGCAGGGGGCGCCGGTGACTTTTGTTATCACGGTTTCGTCGGCCAGGTTCAGCTCTTTAGCGTCCAGTATGTTTTTTAGTTTATGTTCATTTACTTCGTAGTCGCCTCTTACAAGGGCTATAACGGGTATGCCGTCGGCAACATAAACAAGTGTTTTAATAAATTTATTAGGTTTTGCTTTCATGAACTTTCCAACTTCCTCAACGCTCTTCAGGTTGGGTGTGTGAACTTCTTCCATAGGAAGCGGTTCCTGCTTGGATGGCCAGGGTTCAGGTAGTTTGCACTCTGCTTTTTCAAGGTTGGCGCCGTATCCGCATTCGCAGTTGGCTATGGTTTCTTCGCCGGTGTCGGCAAGTACCATGAATTCGTGAGAGAACGAGCCGCCTATCGCGCCGGTGGTTGCTTCAACGGCACGGAACTTAAAGCCGCAGCGGGTACATATTTTGTTGTAAGCATCATAGGCGCGTTTGTAGTATGTTTCGGCGTCAGCTTCATCGGCGTGGAAAGAATAGGCGTCCTTCATCAAAAATTCTCTGGCGCGCATTACGCCGAACCTCGGGCGGATCTCGTCGCGGAACTTTGTGCCGAACTGGTAGAGCATTAACGGCAGCTGGCGGTAGCTTCTAACTTCGCGGCGTACAAGATCTGTCACGACTTCCTCGTGAGTGGGTCCAAGGCAGTACTCGGCGCCTTTGCGGTCTTTGAGCCGGCACAGTTCTTTGCCGTAAAATCCCCACCTGCCGGTCTCTTCCCACAGTTCTTTGGGCTGCACTATTGGCATCCAAATTTCCTGACCGTCTATACTGTTCATCTCTTCACGGATAATTTGTTCAACATTCTTTAGTACCCGAAGGCCGAGTGGCAGCCATTCATACAGGCCTGAGGCGACTTTGCGTATCATTCCGGCTCTCAACATAAGCTTGGCTGAAATAATGTCGGCGTCAGACGGTGCTTCGCGGAGCGTGGGTACAAAGAATTTTGAATAGCGCATGTTATCTCTCTATTTTAATTATTTTTAGTTCGATCTTGGCTGTGGGCAGGGTTATCTTTACCGTTTCTCCAGCTTTGTGTCCCATAAGGCCCTGCGCGAGCGGCGATTGCACCGAAATCTTGCCGACGGTGGGATCTGACTCCTCGGTATCGACTATCGTGTATTGAGATGTGTCGCCGTCCTCATCTTTAACAGTTACCTTGGCGCCGATGAAAATTGTGTTCACATCCAGGCCCTGGTCTTCTATCAGCTGCACCCGGCTCAGCTTCGATTCCAATTCGCCGATGCGGCGCATAATATTGCCAAGCGCTTCCTTGGCGGCGTGATACTCAAAATTTTCTTTCAGGTCGCCGTGTTCTCTGGCACGTACCAGTTCGTTAGTTGTTTCGGGTTTGCGAACGGTCTTGAGGTTTTCAAGCTCGTCGAGCATTTTCTGCCGGCCCTCGCGGGTCAAATAGATCACTTCTGCCATACATTACCCCTGTATTTTAATTTCTGCACGCACCATAGCTATTAAAGTCTTTACCCATTTTGAAGGTGCCACTTTACCGATCACCTTGCCGTTCTTGAAAAGTAATCCTGTTCCTTTTCCGCCGGCGATGCCAAAATCGGCTTCAGCGGCTTCGCCCGGGCCGTTCACCACGCAGCCCATAACGGCTATCTTAAGCGGTTTTTTCGCAAAGGCAACTTTAGTTAAATTCTGTATTTTAGATAATTCTGTTTCAAGCTTGTTCGCTATGCCTATCAGATCAACTTCAGTGCGTGTGCAGGTCGGGCATGATATCACTTCTATCCCGGTGGATCTCAGGCGCAACGCCTGCAATATCTGGTAGGCAACGGCAACTTCTTCCACGGGGTCGGCAGTAAGAGAGACCCGTACGGTATCGCCAAGCCCCTGGGCCAGCATAATGCCAAGGCCGACTGAAGACTTTATGGTGCCGCGAAAAGTGGAGCCTGCTTCCGTTATGCCGAGGTGCAGTGGATAATCTCTTTTGCCGGCCATCAGTGCATAGGCCAGCGTTGTCGTCTCCACATCCGAGGCTTTCAGCGAAATAACGATGTCTGCGAAATTAAGTTCTTCCAGTATCTTTATATGCGACAGAGCCCCTTTCACCAGGGCCGAGGCTTTATCTTTTGCGGTATGCACCGCCCTTACGGCTTTTAAAGAACCGGCATTAACGCCTATGCGTATCGGTATCCGGCGTTCTTTTGCAGCTTTTACCACGGCCTCAACCTTAGACTTGTCGGCGATGTTGCCGGGATTGAGGCGTAGTTTATCAACGCCCTGCCGTATCGCTTCAAGCGCCAGCTGATGGTCAAAATGAATATCTGCCACTAAAGGAATGGTTATCTGTTTTTTTATCCTGCCCAGCGCCCGGGCCGCTTCCATATCCAGAACGCCGACCCGTATTATCTCGCAGCCGACATCCTGCAAGGTTCTTATTTGCCTGACGGTCGCTTTAACATCGCGCGTATCGCTGTTGCACATGGACTGCACAGCGATAGGAGTACCGCCTCCTATCGTCAATGATCCGATCGTTATCTTTTTAGTGGAATTTCTTTTGGTATGCATTATTTTATTTTATCGAACCCTGAACTGATCCGTGCGATATCGCTGTATGTCGCGAAAAGAAATATGCCGATGATTATGCAGAGCCCGACCAGGTTAGCTGTCGCGACTATTTTTTTGTTGAGTGGTTTGCGGATTATGCCCTCTATGAGCGAGAAAAATATCAGGCCGCCGTCCAGTATAGGTATGGGTAGCAGGTTGAACAGGCCCAGCGCTACGGAGATGACACCGAGCAGGTGCAATAACTGCTCAGGGCCGGTTTTCGCGGCCTTGGCGAGATACTGCACGACGCCGATAGGTCCCGATAGTTCGGGCTTTTCAAAGCGGGTTATCTTTTCTCCCAGATACCGCAGCGTGAACACCGATTGGAAGACCGCGTATCTAACGCTCAGGTCAACGGACTTGAAAAGGCTGGCTTTCTCCATAACAAATTCCGGCGCTATGCCCACCAGGTTCATGCCGGATGCCGCGTCGAACTTCGGGGTGACCGCGACGTTCAACTGTTTACCGGCGCGTTCTATCACAAGATTGATGACGTTCGCTTTGCTGTGGATATATTTTGCCAGATCTTCCCAGGTGGAGACTGTCGCCTGGTCGACCTTCATTACCTTGTCGCCCGGTATAAGGCCGGCTGTCTGCGCAGGCATTCCCGGCACCACTTCACCGATAACCGGTTTATCAGAGGGATTGGAAAGGCCCCAGTGAAAAATGATGACCGTGAATATCAGGACCGCCAAAGCGTAATTCATAAGCGGCCCGCAGATCGCGACGAGCAGTCTTTTATACCAGGGCTGCGACAGGAACTCATCTTTTGATCCGGAGGCCGAGTTTATGTCTTCTCCCGGCATTTTTACCATGCCGCCGAGAGGAATGGCGCAAATAGAGTAACGGGTTTCACCGATAGTGAAGCCGAACAGTTCGGGGCCGAAACCAAGGGCGAACAGCTCCACCTTGATCTTGAAAAGTTTTGCCATAGTGAAATGGCCCAGTTCGTGAACGAACACCAGCATCCCTATGCCGATAACCGTCGAAAGTATCTGTACGATTGTTATTTCAAAACCGAACATATGCATGGTCATTTTGTTCTCCAGTGCTCATGTACCCGTGCTCTTGTGGCGGCGTCAACTTCGATTATATCTTCGATCCCAGGCGCCTGTATGCTGTGATGAGCGGACATAGCTTCCTCTACTATTTTAGCTATGTCAGTAAATTGTATCTTTTCTTTAAGGAATAATTCAACCGCCGCTTCATTCGCCGCGTTCATGACGGCTGGCATGGTGCCGCCGATCCTTGCAGCCTCCAGGGCCAGTCGCAGGCAGGAAAACTTATTAAAATCCGGCGTGTCGAAATTAAGTTGCGTTGTTTTTGAGAAATCCAGCAGCTTTATGCCGGGCGCTGCCGCGCGGTCCGGCCAGGTAAGAGCGTACTGTATCGGCAGTTTCATATCCGGGTTGGAGAGCTGGGCTATCGTTGAGCCGTCTATGTATTCTACCATGGAATGAACTATGGATTGGGGGTGTATCACGATCTCTATTTTCTCTATCGGTACGGCGAATAGGTGGTGCGCTTCTATCGCCTCAAGGCCTTTGTTCATCAGGGTAGCCGAATCAATAGTTATCTTTTTGCCCATCTTCCATGTCGGGTGGGCCAGCGCCTGCGCTACGGTAATGCGTGAAAGGTCTTCGCAACGGTAGAAGGGTCCGCCTGAAGCGGTTAGAAATATACGGTTTACCTGCTTTACGTTCTCCCCTTTCAGGCACTGGAAGATCGCCGAATGCTCCGAATCGACAGGCAGAATGTTCACGCCGTATTCTGCGGCAAGCTTCATTATAATAGAGCCGGCCACAACCAGTGCTTCCTTGTTTGCCAGCGCTATCGTCTTTCTCGCCTTTATGGCGGCGGAAAGCGGCCTCAGACCAACGGCACCCACAACAGAGGACAGTACCAGGTCCACGTCAGGCAGGGTAGCCGCGTGAATGATCCCTTCTATTCCTGAGACGATATCTATCTTTAAGCTGTTCTCTTTGCACCAAACCCTGAGATCTAAGGCAGAATGTTCGTCATTAACCGCGACGCAGGAAGGGCGGAATTCGGATGCCTGGCGTTTTAATTCGCTGAGATTTGAATGGCCGGTAAGCGCCGCTACTTTAAAGCTGCCGGGCATTGCCCGCACGACTTCCAGAGCTTGTTTGCCAATAGAGCCGGTAGAACCCAGAATTGCTATTTTTTTCATGATGACCTTGGTTATTTATGCAGGATGGTAAGGAAGTAGTACAGGACCGGGGCGGCAAAAAGGTAAGAGTCGAAACGGTCCAGCATGCCGCCGTGCCCGGGCAGAAGGTTCGCGGAATCTTTTATGCCCGCGTCGCGTTTTAGCAGCGACTCGGCGAGATCTGAGAACTGACCCACCAATGCAAGCAGTATACCTATAAAGGCAGCTTCGCTTACTGTTAAGGAATCCTTCAAGAAAACATATTTACAAAGTATTGCCGTAAGACAGCCCGTAACCAGGCCGCCGACGAAACCTTCCACCGTTTTCTTGGGGCTGACCGCAGGCAATAACGGTATACGCCCCCATTTGCGGCCCACGGCGTAGGCGCCGGTGTCCAGGAACCAGGTGGTGATGAATAACAGGTACACATAGCCCATGCCCGCCGGGCGGAGGTCTCGGATCAACAGCAGGTGTCCCAGCGACCAGGGAATAAGAAATGCGCCGAAGAACGTTATAGCGACCCGTTCTATCGCCCTTTCAGGTTTTCTGCGGAAAAATTCAACTGCGAAAAAAGGGATCAACAAAATGGATAGTATCGCGGGTGTTCCCTGATTGTCGGCGACAGACCAGGACATGGCGCTGTTCAGGAATATAGACACAAAAAGCACGAAGCCGGTTGCCATGCCGGTCACTTTCAGTGTCTGATACCCCGCTGCCTCCGCCATAAGCAAAAATTCCCATAGAGAGAACAGCATTACTACCATGATGAGAAGAAAGAAGGGTATGCCCCCCCAGAACACCGAAAGGAGTATTAACGGTATGCCGATGATCGCGGTAATTAAACGTGGTAGCAGCATTATTTCAGGCCCCCGAAACGGCGTTCACGATTTTGATATTCTTCAAGTGCGCTATACAGATGTTTCTTTTTAAAATCCGGCCAAAGGACTTGGGTAACAAAAAATTCACTGTACGCTGTCTGCCACAAAAGGAAATTCGATATCCGCATTTCGCCCGATGTTCTGATAAGGAGATCGGGATCCGGCTGACCGGCCGTATAAAGGTTTCCCGTAATTAGTTCTTCTGTGATCTTTGTAGCGCCGTTCTTCAGCGCCTGGTTGACCGCGTTCACTATGTCCTGACGACCGCCGTAATTAAGGGCCAGGTTAAGCACCATGCCGGTGTTCTTATCCGTGGCCGCGGTAACTTTGCGCAAAGCATTCACCGAACTTTCAGGCAGGGCGTTCATATCGCCAATAACTGCAAGGCGCACATTATTGTCCTGGAAAGTTCTGAGCTCGCATTTAAGGTACGTCTCAAGGATCTTCATCAGGCCCGCGATCTCGGTTTTCGGCCGGGACCAGTTTTCCGTAGAAAAGGCATAGAGCGTAAGCACCTCTATGCCAAGTTCCGCGCAGGCCGTAACTATTTCCTTAACTGTTTTAGCGCCTTCCCTGTGGCCCATTATCCTGGGCAGCCCGCGTTTTTTCGCCCAACGACCGTTGCCATCCATAATGATAGCTATGTGGCGCGGCAGCCGCTGACCTTCAAGTTCTTTTATCACAGGGGAGGTGTTAAAAAAAGAATTCTTATTTTACCGCGCTGATCGCGTTCACCGGGCAGGCTTCGGCGCACGCGCCGCAATCCACGCACTTTTCAGCATCGATCGTATATTTGCCGTCAATTTGTGCTATAGCCTGAACTCCGCACGTCCCTTCGCATACTCCGCACTGCGCACACGCATCTGAATCGATCTTGAATGCCATTTTGTTCTCTCCTGTTATGAACTATACTTCCATTATGTCTTTTTCTTTTGTTTTTATCAGTTCGTCTATCTTATGTATGTAGGCGTCCGTGAATTTGTTCAGCTCCTGCTCGCCTTTTTTGCGTTCGTCTTCGGTAAGCTTTTTGTCTTTTTCGGCCTGTTTGATCTCATCATTTATCTTGCGCCTTTCATTGCGTATGGAGATACGGAATTCTTCGGCCATTTTGTGAATGGATTTAACCATTTCTTTGCGGCGTTCTTCGGTCATCATGGGCACCGCAAGCCGTATAAGTTTGCCGTCGTTGATCGGTGCCATGCCCAGATCCGCTTTCTGCAACGCTTTTTCGATAGCCGACAGCTGTGAGGCGTCCCAGGGGCGTATCTCTATGGTGCGGCCGTCCGGGACAGAGAGACCGGCGACCTGATTAAGGGCCATCATGGATCCATAGCTTTCAACTTTGACATTAGCGAGCAGAGCCACATTCGCCCTGCCGGTACGCAGAGATGAGAATTCCGTCTGCATTCGGTCTATAACTTTTTTCATCGGTTCTTCGCCGTTCTTTATCATCTGTGCGTAACTCAAGCGTTCCCTCCATTAACTATAGTTCCGATCTTTTCGCCGGCAACGGCTTTGGCCAGATTGCCGGTCTTATGAAAATCAAAGACCATCACGGGAAGTTCGTTCTCGCGACAGAGAGAGAACGCGGCCAGATCCATTATCTTAAGGTTCTTTTCTATTGCTTCACTGAAACTCAGCGTATCGTATCGTTTGGCCGACGGGTTCTTTTTAGGGTCCGCGTCGTAAACACCGTCTACCTGGGTCGCTTTTAAAACGACTTCAGCGCTTATTTCAAGCGCGCGCAGCGCTGAGGTGGTGTCCGTGGTGAAGAAGGGATTGCCGGTACCGCCGCATAATATAACGACGCTGCCTTCATTAAGATAGGCGACCGCTTTTTCCCTGGTATAGAGCTGCGCGATCTTCGATACGTTAAACGCGCTGAGTGCCACAGCAGGTATGCCTTTAGCGGACAGCGCGTCCGCCAATGCAAGGGCGTTCATTACCGTCGCAAGCATACCGATATAGTCGGCGGTGACCCTGTCCATATCTTTTGTAGCGCCGCGCCAGAAGTTGCCGCCGCCGATAACTATAGCCATCTGGACGCCGTTTTTTGCGGCTTCCTTGATCTCTGTTGTTACCTTAGACAAACCTTCAGGCGTTATCCCTCCGGCGCTGTTCCCGCCGGATAATGATTCGCCTGAAAGTTTAAGCAAAACCCTTTTGTAGGTCATTCTTCCCCTAGACGGAAGCGGGCGAAGCGGCGCACTACTATGTTCTCGCCGATCTTGCCGATAGCCGCTGCGACGTTATCTTTGATTTTTTCTTTGCCGGATGTGTCTCGTATGGACGGCTGTTCCAGCAGGCAGACTTCGCTGTAGAATTTTTCAAGTTTACCGACTATTATTTTTTCCATTACCGCTTCGGGTTTGGGTTTGCCCTCTTCCTTCAGCTGGTTCTTATAGATCTCTTTTTCTTTTTCGATAACTTCGCCCGGCACGTCTTCACGGCGCACATACAACGGGTTGGCGGCCGCTACCTGCATGGCGATCTCTTTAACAAGGTTCTGGAAATCATCCGTGCGGGCTACGAAGTCCGTTTCGCAGTTAACTTCCACCAGCACGCCAAGTTTTCCGCCGGCGTGGATGTAGGAGTGCACCAGGCCCTGATTGGCCTTTCTCTCGGCGCGTTTTACGGCAGAGGAAATGCCTTTTTCGCGAAGCCATTTGATCGCAAGGTCTATATCATCTTTTGATTCAACAAGCGCAACTTTACAATCAGCTATTCCTGCACCGGTCATCCCGCGCAGTTTAGAAATAAGTTCCATGGTAGGCATTATTTAAGTACCTCGCTTTCTTTGGTTGCTGCTGGTGTGTTCATTTCAGCGGCGGCAACAACTTGTTCTATGGTGGCGTTCGGCGCTGCAGCGGCTGCCGCTGCCTCACCTTCGGCTGATTTCTGGCTCATGCCCTTTCCTTCAAGCACCGCGTCGGCGATCAGCGAGCAGAACAGCTTTACCGCACGGATGGCGTCGTCGTTACCCGGGATCGGATGGTCTATAAGGTCGGGGTCACAGTTGGTATCGCAAATGGCGACTATAGGAATGTTAAGTTTGCGTGCTTCTGCTACCGCTGTCGCTTCTTCGGTAGGATCTACGATGAAGAGCATGCCCGGCAGGTTCTTCATGTCCTTGATGCCTTCAAGGGATTTCACCAGACGCGCGCGTTCTCTTTCTTTCATGGAAACTTCTTTTTTGGAGAGTACGCCGAATATGCCGTCAGCCTTCATTCTTTCAAGTTCATTCAGGCGGGCGATTGATTTTTTCAGGGTTTCGAAGTTGGTGAGCGTTCCGCCGAGCCATCTGTCGCTGACGAAGAATGCTCCGCAGCGTATCGCTTCTTCCTTAACGGGGGTCTGAGCCTGTTTCTTGGTGCCGACGAAAAGGATCGTGCGGTTCTCGGTGACGGCATCGCGAACGACTTTGTAGCATTTTTTCAGTTCTTTGACGGTTTTCTGCAGGTCGATAATGTGGATCTTGTTACGGGTGCCGAAAATGTACTTCGCCATCTTGGGGTTCCAGCGCCTGGTCTGATGACCGAAATGAACGCCGGCTTCCAACAACGCCTTCATGGAAATGTTTGCCATGTGGTTACGACTCCTTTTGGTTTTTTTCCGCCTTCGCTAAAGCTACGGCGGACCTCCGCTTCCTTACTTATCTCTTACCCCGCCGAGGCGGGGACCAAGAGCAATCCGGAAGCGTGCGAGATCGCGGCCTTTCGGCCGCTTAGTTGAAAGAATATAACATATTTATGTTAATAATTCAATATAGAGGCTACTTTTTCTTGTCGTTGTTTCGTATTTCCACCCTGCGGATCTTGCCGCTGATGGTTTTGGGGAGTTCGGTCACGAATTCCACGATCCTCGGGTACTTATACGGGGCGGTTACTTTCTTTACGTGTTCCTGGAGTTCTTTCGCCAGTTCGTCACTGCCTGTGTAGCCTTTGGCAAGAACGATCGTGGCTTTGATTATCTGGCCGCGGTCCGGGTCGGGGACAGCGGTTATGGCGCATTCAAGAACGGCTTTGTGTTCAAGCAGGGCGCTTTCTACCTCAAAGGGCCCTATGCGGTAGCCGGAACTTTTGAAGACGTCATCGGCGCGGCCCACGTACCAGAAATAGCCGTCTTCGTCGCGGTAAGCCATATCTCCCGTGAAATACATGCCGTCGTGCCAGACCTTGCCGGTAAGCGCGTCATCACCGTAATAACCACCGAACATGCCCACCGGCGGTTTTTTGCCGGTGCGAATTATAACCTGGCCTTCTTCGCCTGCTTCACAGGATTTATAATTTTCATCGACGATATCCACGTCAAAACCCGGTGAAGGTTTGCCCATGGATCCTGGTTTAGGTTCCATCCATGGGTAGGTGGCTACCAGTACTACTGTTTCTGTCTGGCCGTACCCTTCCATCAGTTTTATGCCGGTCGCCTTCAGGAACTGGTTGTAGACTTCGGGGTTAAGCGGCTCTCCTGCGACCATGCAATAGCTTAATTTTGAGAAATCGAATTTCGAAAGATCTTCTTTTATCAAATAGCGGAATATGGTGGGGGGCGCACAAAAAGTGGTTACGCCGTGCTTCGTGATCACGTTCAGCATATCCTTCGGAACGAATCTGTTGTAGTCATACACGAAGATCGCCGTTTCGGCTATCCACTGGCCGTAGATCTTCCCCCATGCCGATTTCGCCCAGCCGGTATCGGCGACCGTAAGGTGCAGACCGTCCGTGGTGACATTCTGCCAGTATTTCGCGGTAATAATGTGTCCTAACGGATAGGTGAAATCATGACGCACCATTTTCGGCATCGCGGTAGTGCCGGAGGTGAAATACAACAGGAATATATCGCTGTTCTTAGATGCAAGTTTCCCCGTCGGCCTTTCAAATTTTCCCGATGCGGCAGCGGAGCGTGTGTTGAAGTTAAGCCACCCGTTAAAGTCTCCCAGGGTGGCTTTGTGCTGCAGTGTCGGGGAATGCGCTGCGGCTTCGTCAACGCGGTTGATCACTTCCTGGTCCGCGACGGAGATTATCATTTTGATCTTTGCCGCGTTGTTGCGGTACACAATGTCTTTAACCGTCAGCAGGTGCGTGGCGGGGATGCATATCGCACCGATCTTGTGGAGCGCAAGGCTTGCGAACCAGAACTCATATCTGCGCTTCAGGATCAGCATGACCGGGTCGCCTTTCCTGATGCCGATGGAGACTAGAAAGTTGGCGGCCTTGTCGCTGTATTCCTTCATTTGTGCGAACGTGAATTTTTCTTCGGCTCCCGTTTCGTCGCACCAGACCAGCGCGGTCTTTTCCGGCGATCTTTTAGCGATCTCATCGACAATATCAAAGGCGAAGTTAAATGACGGCGGCACTTCTATCTTAAAATCTTGAATGAACTGCTCATAGGAACCGAATGTTGTTTTCTTAAGATACTTGTCCAATATCGCGGCCATATTCCCTCCGGGTTATTTTATGATAACCGCCAGAAACGTCGCGGGCTTATTATGCAGCGCGGCCATGGCGTGCGCATGCCGCGGGTCAAAA
This sequence comes from Endomicrobiales bacterium, assembly GCA_963796955.1. Lineage (GTDB taxonomy): Bacteria > Elusimicrobiota > Endomicrobiia > Endomicrobiales > JALOBY01 > CAWCNJ01. Next base: position 385,442 of record CAWCNJ010000008.1, on the reverse strand, counting down.
TAGAATGAATCGCCGGGGTTCAGTTCAAGCTCGTGGTTGTCCAGCAGCACCTTCATGGAACCTTCGAGCATGTAGGCGAACTCCTGACCCTCGTGCGCGTAGGGTGCGTGTTTGTGGGAGGCATCCCTCGGGTTTACGGTAATATAAAAAATCTCCGCTTTCTTGCCCTTAAAATTATAGGCCAGGTCCTGGTAGTCATATTCCTTGCGCCGTTCCACGCGCGCCCCCTTGCCTTTGCGTACCAACGAGTATTCGTGCATCCTGGGTTCTTCGCCCGTGAGCAGCGCGGTCAATTCAACGTTATATATGCCGGCAAGCTCATAGAGAATGCTGACCGGTATGTCGCTGGCGCCGCTTTTCATAGCCCTCAAGCAGAGCCTTATTGATCTTTAGTTTTCCAGCTATTGTCGCGACCGATAAACCGGTTATCTCTCTTAATGATCTGATCCTTTCCGCTACCTGCTTTAGTTTTTCAAGCATAAGCCTCTCCCTTTAATCCTGATAAGAATGTTTTCAGCGAAGCCGTATCTTCAACGAATATATCGGGTTTCAGTTCCAGTAATCTTTCTTTATTGGTGTAGCCGTAGCCGGCCGAAATAGAGCGTATCCCCGCCGCGCGGGCCGCCAGGATGTCGTTTATGCCGTCGCCGATCATGTAGCATTTCTCACGATCATAGCCGGCGGTAAGTTTTAAAATTTGTTCCGGATCCGGTTTAAGCTTAATGCCTTCCGCCCCGCCGATGATGGTCTTGAAATATTTTGTTATAGCAAGCATCGAACATATCTTTTCAGTGGGGCCGATCCTTTTGTTGGTCAAGATGGCTTTATCAAACGTGACATTCTCAAGTATATCAACAATATTCGGGTACAGCCGTGTCTTGTCGGTCAGGTGGTCCATGTAGTAGTACGTGAAATCTCCTTTTAGTTTGACAACATCGGCATGTTTTATGGTTGAAACCGCTTTTATCAGCAGGTCGTCTATCCCGTCGCCGATCAGTAATTTGACGTTATCGACGCCGAGTGATCCTATTTTTTGCCGGCCAAGCGCGAAATTCAGCGTACTGGTCAGGTCAACGACAGAATCAATCAGCGTACCGTCCAGATCGAAAATAAGTAAACCGGATTTATTTTGCATGTATACGATCCAGCACAGGCGTTAAAAGTGAGGCGATAAGCATGGCAATAAGCAGCGGGGCCGCAAGGGGTGTCCACGATCCCAGAGCCAGCATCAGCACCGCAATGATCATCGCCTGTAAAAGCTTGGTGCGCGCGAACAGCGGGCTGTTATCATAGTCGGGAACCAGGAACAGCATGGCGGTCACGGTAAGGGCCGTTACCGCGGTCGTCGCCGATGAATTGAGCCATCTGGCTATCATCTGTGTTAAAAAGAGTATCAGCGACGGGAACAGTGTTATCAATTTCGAAGTCGCAAGAAAGACCCCGCCGACTGCCAGCGCCAGCAGCAGCGGCATGCCGATAGCCGGCATCGCCTGAAAGCTGGCGGGATATATTAATGACAGTACCGCTCCGGTCAAAAGCGCCGGATTGATTAAGCGCGCATGCAGCTTGTATAACGCGGCGTTCGTCAGTGATACGGCAAGTATCATGCCGGATAAGGTAACCCATAACGGTATGTCCGGCGGTATTAACAATGAGGCCAGAAGCCCGTTATAAACCGCGTGAACGAACGGACGGTCATTTTCAACGAAACTCATTTTTTGCCACACTATTTTTGCCAGGACGCTTCCTGCTACCGCGCACAGAGCCGTTGCTAGATGCGCGGTACCGCTGTAAATGTAAATGGCGAACCCGGGTATCAGGGCTGCAAGCCATACAAAGGCCAGTTCTTTTGTCGACGAGCCGTTGTGAATGTATGGCCAGACCGCTGTGCTGAAGATTTCTTTTACAACATGGGGAGGCACTGTCTTCAGTGTGACCTCAGGTTCAATAGTCCGTGTCGGCTCTGTTTTGCCCGGCTCTGGCTTATGCGGCTCGGCCTGGTGCGGTATGAACAGGTCTCCCTGTACCGGTTTGCGTTTATGGTGATGGCTCATATTTTGTCTCTTTGCGAATGGGTTTTCCCTTCGCGGATCTGGCGGACTATGGGCCTGTTTGCGGGGCACACATAGGCGCAGCAGCCGCATTCCGTGCAGGCATCCGGACGGTACCGTGCAAATTCCCGCCAGTCTTTATGCTGGGCCGACACGCTGAGCAAAGCCGGGTTAATTGATTCCGGGCATATCCGTACGCAGGCGCCGCAGCGAACGCATTGTTTTGACGGCGTAGTACTGAGCTCATCTTTTGAAAGGAACGTGATAGCCGCGGTTTCGGGTAGTACAGGTACTTCAAGCGACGGTAAGGTTTTGCCGCTTAAGGGACCGCCCGCAACAGGCATGGACAGGTCGTCATCTTTCCCGGCGGCAAAAGCCATTATATCAGACAGCAGCGTGCCGTTGCGAACCAGTACTGTTTTGAACGTTGACAGACCTTTACCGCCCAGACTGACTGCCCGGCTTATGGCAGGCCGGCCTTCTTTTATCGCATCATTGACGGCGATCACCGCTGAGGGCGTTATGAAAACGGCACCGCCGCGTACAGGAATTGTTTTCGCACCGGTAACAGCTCTGATAAGCTGGTGCGAAAAACCCGTCGGGTGAACGCGCGGCAGGGTTGCTAGAAAAATGTTAGGCTCGTCGAATAAAACAGTTTTAAGCGCGGTTGCCGTCTGCGCTGTCTGCGCGGTAACGGTTATCACGCATTTAAAGGCATCAAGTATATACATCAGTACGCGAATGCCGTCCGTTACGTCCTTTGCCCGCTCGATAAGGAGCCGTGGTTCAGCAAAGACGTAGGGTTCCGCGTCGGTCGCGTCAACAATAAGCACAGAGGCTTCATGGCGGCACCCTTCCGTAAGCTGGTCATGAAGGGCTGCTCCGCCGTAGCCGGTAATAGCGGCATTACGTATGGCGGTTATCAATTCGGGTGCAGGGTAACGGTAATAGTCTCCCCTGGTCTTTTGCGGCGGCGCGGCCCGGTCCAAGGAGTCTGAAGTGATCACGGCGGACTCAACCGGGCAGCCGAAGAGCGGGTGCAGAAATGGTTCGATCGATACGGTTCCCGATAGCGAGGCGCAAACAGGATTGCCTGTTTTACCGGTAGATTCGGCTATTACCTGGCCGGTAAGAACTCTGTCGCCGGAACGGACGGTAAGTGTCGCTTTGCGGCCAAAAGTATCGACCAGCGGCAGCACGACGCGTTTCGGCAGCGGCAGTGTTTCAATACCTACATCAGAGGGGTTAATGAACGGTGGCGTTATACCGCCTGTTATAGGGTAGAGCTTTATCTTTTTTGCCATGGTATTTTTTTCAGTCCCGCGAGCTCATAAATGAAAGTCTTTCCAGCTCAATGGTCATGTCAATATGGCGAACCTGCACCTGCGGCGGCAGCTTCAAATGAATAGGAGCAAAATTGAAGATCGATCGAATGCCGGCGGCAACCACCGCTTCGGCGGCTTTTTGCGCGACCTCTTCGGGAACGGTCAGTATGCCCATTTGAATGTTTTTGGTCTTTACCAGGCTTGCTATCTCGTTTAACGGGTAGATCTTGACGCCATTGACCACCTTGCCGGACTTAGTCTCGTCCGCGTCAACGGCCGCGACTATTTCAAAACCCTGTTCCCGGAACCCCTTATAGCGCAGCAGCGCGGTGCCAAGGTTGCCGACGCCGACCAGCAATACTTTCCATTGTTTATCGAGGCCCAGGATCGCTTTGATACTTTTTTTAAGTTCTTCAATGATGTAGCCTTTGCCCGCCTGGCCGAACTGGCCGAAATAGGCCAGGTCACGACGTATCTGTGCATCGGTAAAACCGGTGTCCAGAGAAAGCTCACGCGAAGATATCCAGGTTTTCTGGTCGTATTCGCGCAAAATGCGGTAATAGCGCGACAACCGCGGTATGACGCGGGGCGGTATCTTCTCGTTCCGTTTCATAATGTATCTCCGAATAAGGAGGGTTGCGCCGGGGTCTTTTCGGCTGCCGGCTTTTCTATCGTCACATCGCCGGCCAGTATCGTCTCAATTCTGGAGCCGGTGGCCAGCAGGAGCGCGCCTTCGGCGGTGAAGCCTTTCACGGTTCCTTTAAGCGTTGAACCCGCGCTATGAACGGTAATCGCTTTGCCAATCAGCAAGGAGCGGTCGGTAAACTCTCCGCCAAAGCCGCTGAAGCCGTTTTTGGTAAACTCAGTATACACGGCATCCAGTTCAATAAGCAGTGCCGCAAGCAAGGCCGCCCTTTCCTGTTTCGCTGAACAGAGCATCGAAAGGGATGCGGCGGTTCCCTGAAGATCGGCCGGTATCTCATTGTTGACGTTCAAGCCGATACCGGCTACCGCCCAGTGCACACGGTCTATATCGGCAGCCATATCAGTAATAATACCGGAAACTTTTTTTCCGTCGACATAGACATCGTTCGGCCATTTGATCAAAGCTTTCTGCGCGGACTTGTTCTCGATCGTCCGACAAAGTGCGATCGCTATCAGCAGTGGTATTTGCGCCACGCTTGAAGGTGCGCATACCGGTTTTAAGATCACTGAAAACCATAGCCCGCCTTTGCCTGAGTGCCATTCGCGGCCCAGGCGGCCAAAGCCGGCGCTTTGTTCCTCGGCGATTATAACGGTACCCTCTTCGGCGTTTTCAGCAGCTTCCCTGGCCTTAAGCTGGGTGGAGGCGATGCGGTCAAAACAAAGTATTTTTCTGCCCATAACGCATTGCGCGGGCAGCAATGCCTTTATTTCGTCGGGGGTTAGCGCGTCGGGCTTTGAGACAATGCAATAGCCGAGATTTCTGTGGCCGACTATTTTATACCCTTTGGCCCGCAGGCAGCCGATCTGCTTATGCACCGCCGCGCGGGAAATGGAGAGCTTCTCGGCAATAAGCTGACCTGAAACGAATCTATTTTCTTCCAATATCTTAAGCAGTTCCATTACCAGTCACCGATGTCAAGCGAAATGTCCAGCGCGGGCGCTGAATGCGTTATAGCGCCGACCGAAATATAGTCCGCGCCCTTTATGGCGAATTTTCGAACGGTTTTCAGGTTTATGCCGCCTGATATCTCTATCAAAGGTCTGGGCTTGAAGCCGTCTACTATTTTTACGGCCCGGTGTATCTCTGCCGGTCGCATGTTGTCCAGCATCACCACGTCGGGTTTTGTTAACAGGGCATCTTTCAGCTGTTGGATAGTGTCGCATTCCACTTCTACTTTGACCTTAGGATATTTCTTTCTGATAGCGCGAACTGCATTGGAAAGGTTTTCGGAGAACGAATACTTTGAGGAGCCGTCCATTAAGGCAAGATGATTGTCTTTCAGCATCGCCATTGCGGCAAGGTCCATGCGGTGGTTCGTGCCGCCGCCGCAGACAACCGCGTATTTTTCCAGTACGCGCAGGCCGGGAACGGTTTTTCTTGTGTCATAGATCTTAACACCGGTTCCTTTGACCGCGTCAACGAACCGCCGGGTGCAGGTTGCTATACCGGACAGGTGCTGCAAAAAGTTAAGGGCTGTGCGCTCACCCGAAATAATGGCTCGGGCGGGGCCTTTGACTACTGCCAGCACATCACCCGCTTTTACCTGCGCCCCATCCTTTACCAGCAGCCTTGTGGTAACGCGCGGATCCAGTGTCTTAAAAACTTTAGCCGCGAAATTCAGGCCGCAGACCACCCCCGGTTGTTTTGCTAAAAAGCGTGCGCTGGTTTTTCGTTTGGACCCTATGACCGGCAGAGTAGTAACATCACAGAGAACCGCGTCTTCTTTAAGGGCGAGCGAAATAACGCCCGAGACAATACGATCATTTGGGGATTTCATTATATCCATATAATACAAAAATTGAAGGAATTAGGCAAAAACCAGGGCTTTCAGGCTGCCTTGACTTTTTTTAGATCTTCCACTACGGTGTAAGGGATCTTCAGGTGACCCATGATGGCACCTTGTTCGCCGAAAGGGCCGTGACAATCTGAACCGCCGGTAGAGATAAGGTTGTAGCGTTCGGCTATTTCCTGGAAACGCTTAACCGCGTGTTTGGGATGTTTGGTATGCCAGACTTCAATGCCTTTCAGACCTGAGTCGACGAGTTTTTGTAAAACGGTTTCATCGCTGTAGTGGGCGTAGTAGGGGTGCGCCAGTACCGGCACGCCGCCTATTTTCAGCAGCATGCCGATCGCCTCTTCCGGCTCCAACTTTATTTTCGGGACATAGGCCGCTTTGCCTATGCCCAGGTATCTGCCGAAGGCCGTTTCGATGTTCGGGACAACGCTTTCTTCAATAAGTGCTTTTGCCACGTGCAGGCGGCCCACGGCGCCTTCCCCCGCGATCTCGAATATCCTGGCCGGGTCAACGGTGACGCCCAGGTTGGCAAGCTTTTCAACTATCTTCAGCGCACGGGTGTGGCGCGCCTGGCGAAACTCCGTAAGGAAGCCCTGGAAGGTGGCGTCTTTCCAGTCGATATAGTAGCCCAGGATATGCATTTCACCTGAGCCGCTGGCCGAGATCTCACAGGAAAGTTCAATGCCGGGTATTATTTCTATACCCTGCTTTTCACCCTCAATGATCGCCCGTGCAACACCTTCAGTGGTATCATGGTCGGTGATAGCGATGGCGCTCAGACCGACGCTTTTCGCGTATTGTACCGTTTCCTCGGGTGTAAATGTACCGTCCGAAAGGTTGGTATGGACATGTAAGTCCGCGGTGCGTTCAGCCATTCTATAACAGCTCCGATGCAAGCGCCGCCATTTTGGAGCGTTCGCTCTTGGGGAAGTTAAGGTGGCCGAACATTTCCTGGCCTTTAAAACGTTCCACAAGATAGGTAAGGCCGTTAGATGAGGCATCCAGGTAGGGATTATCTATCTGGTAGGGGTCGCCGGTCAGCACGATCTTTGTGTCTTTGCCCGCGCGCGAAACGATGGTCTTGATCTCATGCGGCGTAAGGTTTTGCGAATCGTCGATAATGATGTACTGGCTGGGCAGCGATCTGCCTCGGATGTAGGTAAGCGATTCGATCTCTATCTTGCCGGTGTCATAAAGATATTGGATCTTTTCGTTTGTTTTATCGTCGGGTGTGTTCTTGTCAATAAGGTATTCAAGGTTGTCGGTAATAGCTCCCATCCAGGAGGCCAGTTTGTCGTCTTTCGATCCCGGCAGGAAGCCGATATCGCGGCCCACGGGTATGATCGGGCGAGCGATGAAAAGTCTCCTGAACTGTTTTTCTTCTATCGTCTTTTGCAGGCCGGCCGCAAGCGCCAACAGCGTTTTACCGGCGCCCGGAACACCGACCAGCGTTACCAGACTGATATCGTTGCACAGAAGGAGTTCTATGGCGAAGCGCTGCGTGGTGTTAAGCGGCTTCAGGCCCCACGGTTGGGCGTTGGTGTGGAACAGCGGGATAAGGCATTTCTGCTGGGAACTGTATTTCGCGAGCGCGCTTTTTGAGGAGCCGGCGATATCTTTGATAATGGCGAACTCGTTTGGATAAAAATCCTCCGTGACCGTCATCTTCTGGGTTTTGTAAAAAGAATCTATCTGCTCAACGGTGGCCTTCATTTCATGCCAGCCGACGTAGAGCTCATCAATCTTTACTTTTTCCCTCTCGTAGTCCTGCGCTTCAAGGCCCAGGGCCTCTGCTTTTATGCGCAGGTTTATGTCTTTGGTGATAAGGTACACCGGCCCGTTGGTTTTCTTTATGGAAAGCGCGATGCCGAGAATACGGTTGTCGGCTTTTGAGGTGACAAAATCAGGTATAGCTTCACCGTGCGCCTCGAACTCTATCTTGAAGGTGCCGCCGTTCTTCATCTTTATGCCTTCCGAAAGCTTGCCGCATTTGCGAAATTCATCCAGCCGGCGCGAGATCATGCGTGCGCTGCGCCCGCGCTCGTCGGTAAGGCGTTTAAAACCGTCTAATTCTTCGATAACCGTTATCGGTATCACAACCCTGTTATCTTCAAAACCGAACAGCGCTTCCGGGTCGTGCAGCAGTACGTTGGTATCCAGCACAAAGGTCTTCATGTTCGCTACCTCCAGGGAGAGACGTTTAAAAATTCAGTTATTCTCCGTCAGAACCGCGCGCTGTCTCGGCGCCGCGGACCATCAGGACAACAATTATAACAAATACCAATACGCCCTGCACGCCCAGCAGAACGCAGTGCGTTGTGTTCGTGCCGCGCATCACGATCGCGCCGAGGCCGAGGCATATATTCAGTAGCAGTATAAAGAAGACGGATTGAGGAACATTAAGCCCCAGGTTCATCAGCCGGTGGTGAAAGTGGTCCCGGCCTGCGTATTCCAGCCACTGTTTAAAATTTTTAACACAACCATTATTGATGCGGGCCACGGTCGTGTAGATCATATCGAAGATCGGTATACCGAGGATCAGTAAAGGGGTGGAGACAGCGACTATAGGGTCATTATGTCCCCAGGAACCCAGCACCGCTACCCCGCCCAGCATGAAGCCGAGAAAAGTGGCGCCCGCATCACCCAGGTAAACGGTCGCCGGCCGCCAGTTATAGGGTATAAAGCCCGCGCAGCCGCCCGCTATGGCGATAGTCAGGTACGAAAGGTAACTTTGTCTTGTGTGCCAGCCTATGACAAAGAACAACAGGGCGCATACCACGCTCATGCTGGAAACAAGACCGTCTATCCCGTCTAGAAAATTTATTGCGTTCGCCATGCCCAGCAGCCAGATAACCGTTACCAGCGCCTGTATGTAATGGTGCCCCGGAAAGTCAGGGACGGAGGTGATCAGTATACCGCTGTTGACCACTATGAAACAGGCAAGCAACTGTATCGCGAGGCGTAATGTTGCGCTTAAGGGACGTATATCGTCAAAAAATCCGACGATATATATCATGCAGCCGGCTATCATGAGAGCCTGCAGCTGGGGCGAGAAATATAAGTTCCTTCCTACGGCGATAATTATCGCGATGAATATAGCAAGGCCGCCGATACGCGGTATTGGATGGTCCTGCAGTTTGCGCGCTTCGCCGGGTCTGTCCAATATCCCGAAGCGCCAGGCGATCTTTATGGAGACAGGCACCAGCAGCTGCGTGACAAGGAAGGCTACTATGAATACGTACAGCCAGCGTACATTGTGCAGCCATGCCCACGTGCCGCCCGAGGGCTGCAACAGGAACAGAAGAACAACCGCTACCAGCATCAGATAGGCTTTCAGCCAGGCCGGCGTTTTCATCATCATTGTTAAAAGGGCCTCAAGGTGTCCAGTGAAATTCTCAGCGGCACAAAAGCTTCGGCGTAGCGCACCCGGTTTTGCATACCGCGGAACTGCGCGGTGGATTTTGCCGCGTCCAGAATGCTTAAGTCGGCGATACGAGTGGAAAAAACCTGTGATTTGTGTAATTTCAATAGTTCTACCTTCTGGTTGATAACACCGGTCAGATCGGAGAATATGCTGGCTGGCCTGAAATCCGTGCTGGTGGGCACTTCATAGAAAAGCACGTTCTTTACATAGCGAGTGGCCGTAATGGTTGCCTGCGCGACGGTGCGATGGTCCTGATGGGTGTCCTGCGGATGAAGGCAGAATATCAGGTCGGGTTTTAGGCGTTTTATAAAATATTCGATCGTGTTGATGGTTTGTTTTTCAAGAGGTATCTGCGTGTCGTTAAAACGGCCCCAGAAAAGGTTCGCGTGAAGCTTTTTTGCCACCTGTTCCTGCTCTTTTTGGCGCAGGTCGGGGTTACCGCCCATCTCGCCGCGGGTCATGATCATTAAATTGATCTCGAATTTTTTCTTTGCCATCTTGATCAACGTGCCGCCACAGCCATACTCCAGATCATCAGGGTGCGCGCCGATAGCAATGATCTTCATTATCGATCTCCTTGCAGGTTAAAGGGACATGCTCTTTATCGTTTCGTCGACTATCTTGCGGTCTATGCCCGGGGCCCCAAGGCCGAAGCCTGTCAGCAGGCAGGTATCGCACAGCTGGTTGATACGCCGGGGAATGCCGCCTGAACGTTCGTGGATCAGGTCTATCGCTTCTTCGTTGAATATCGCCGGGTTGCCTGAACCGATAGTGAGGCGGTGTTTAATATACTGCGCGGTTTCAGTGCGGTTAAGGGCTTCCAGATAAAAGCGCATCGCGATGCGCTGGTTCAGCTGTTTGTTGCTTTCCACTTTTTCCCGCAGCTCCGGCTGGCCCAGTATCAACAGCGTCAGCAGGAATTTATCGTCTTTCTGAAAGTTCAGCAGCAGGCGTATCTCTTCGAAAATATTACGGTCTTCTATGGCGTGGGCTTCGTCTATCACGATAACGGTTTTCTTGCCGTCGTTAAGGTTGTTCATCAGCGCGGTCTCAAGGGCAATCAGGATGTCGGCTTTGCGGGTCGGCGGTGTGGAAACTCCGAGGTAATAGGCGATCATGCGCAGCATTTCTATATCGTCCAGCCGTGGGTTGGTAAGCAGTGCTACTTTATAGATAGAATTTTCCAGCTCTTTCATCAGCGTGCGTGCGAGCATGGTCTTTCCGCAGCCGTACACGCCGGTAAGCAGGCCTGCGCCCTTAGATTCCTTGACCACATACATCATACGGCTGAAGCCTTCTTCGTGCTGTGGAGAATTGAAAAGGAATCTGTAGTCGGGCGTATTCTCGAACGGCTTTTCTCTGAAGTTCCAATACTTTTCGTACATGTTAGTTTCCCAGTAGTAGTTTTCTGCTGTCCGGCCCGCAGTTGAACAACAGGTCTATTATTGAAAGATACGGCTCGAATTTTCCGTGCTGCTGAGCGTATTCGGGGTGTGTAAACTGCTGGAACTCCAGGCCTAGTTCCTGGGCGGCGAACAGGCCGGTGTCCATATAGTCCCTGCCGCCCGCTCCGGAAAGATAGGTATCTGCTTTCGTTGCCTTGCAAAGGTCTATAATGCGTTGGGTTGAGGTGGTGGTTACGGCGAATTCAGAGGACATTCTGACCGGTGTTTTTATGCCGAGATAGTTTGAAGTGTAGCGGATGATCTCCAGGGAAATGTTCATAAGAGAATCCCATTTTTTTGTGTAAAGGTCGGAAAAGAACTGTGCATGTTCGTTAAAGAAGGGGCTGTGTCTATAATTAAGTTCTATCGATTTCCAATGGCTGGTTTCCCAGTGTGTTTCAGTGGGGTCCGTTTTTACTTCCATTATATTTTGAGAGTAGGCGCCCTTGGTAAGCACCGGCACGGTAAGCCACAGGGGCCCGCCCGGTGTTTTAATTTTGTTACGGTTCTGGAACTCGCGTTTTTTGTACTGCACGTCATCCAGAAAAATGAAGAGATCGCATCGAGCGATTTTGTGGAAGTAGCCAAGCCATGGAAGGTACTGAGGTTGATGTACTGCTACTATCATACTGATAGTATAACAAAAATCATACAAAATCGCATTAGTTTTTTGAAATGAAGACGGGGTTTGTGGCAATGCGGTTGCCTGCGGGGTCATCTATTAATACGCGGTAATAACTCAATTTCTGATCCAGCGAGGCAGGGTCTTCATATATTATTGTGTTCGGCGCTGACCCTTCAAGCGTAGTGTAAAGTTTCCCATTACGGACAATGCGTATCGTTACCGGGTGCTGTTTGAAGTCGGATGCTGAGAGTGTTATAAAGATCTTCGGCCGGCCTGCGGCGTGTATTGTTTCACCACAGAGCGCCTTGATCTCTCCGGACTGTGTAAAAAACGAAGGCATATCCAGGTTCCACTTCGCGCCATGCGGAGCCCATCGTACATAGTTTTTCCCGCCCTTCAATGATGCGATGATATCTTTGGCGGATCTGTCCTTAACGTAGATCATGTTAGTTATTTCATCAAGCCGGTACGATTTATCTTCGCCGTAGTCCAGCTCGCCAATCACAAAAACGGGTTGTGTCCTTGCGCCACGGCAATATTCCTGAAGTGTTTTGTCCCACTCATTGCCAGGCTGGCCTGCTTTGCGCATACCTTCAGCGAAAATAGCGAAGCCCGTATATTCTTTTGTGTGCATCAGGGATGAAGCATATTGCTTCGTCTCGATCTTGATAGGTCCTATCTGAATAGGTTTTTCCCAGTTCGGTGCTTCAGGATGAGCCCAGTAGGTAAGCGCGTCATTAGCATTGGCATAATCTATCAGAGCCTGGTATGGTTTGTCCCCCTGGTCGCCGTGATATTGGTCGAATGGATTGTTTTTCGCGTGAGAGTTGGAAACCACCGGTAGCAGCCGGTATTGTTCCGGCTCGGGCATTCCCAGGACGAGGATATGCTTGTGCCAGCTGTTAAGCACAAGGCTTTTATCGAACGGGCTGCCTGTCCAGTAATAGAACGCGGTGGATTCAACGCCGGGGATCAGTATGATATCAGGGTTCTTTTCCTGTAGGTTCTTAATTTCGCCCAGGTAGCGTTCGGGACCCGCCGAGATGACCGAAGGCCGCTCTATCGTGCGCTTCAGCAGCGACGTAAGCGGCCAAATGCCGTATTCCCAGCGCATAATGTCGTGGTCGGTAAATATGAGAGAGTCTATATTGGCCGCACGAGCATCCTTCACAATTCTCTCCAGGCTGAACTCTTTGCCGCTGAAAGTTGAATGAATGTGCACGGCGCAGGAAAGAACAATGTACTCTTTTGTAGCACCGCCTGCGCCGGGTGACACCACAGAAATAATCAGAGCGGTGAACAAAGAAAAAAGTGAAATGTGAAAAAAATTAGCGTATGGTCGCTGAGTCATAAAGCCTTTCCTGAAGTGCTACCATGTAGGGCGAACAGAAGCGTTCAAAACCCGGCTCGGGTTCTTCATTCACCCATTCCTTCGCGCGTATTCCATAACATTTTCTGGTTTCCGGGGCGTTTACAAGGGCAAGTATGCCTCGTGCCAGAGCCTGTGCATCACCGGGTGCCACAAGTATCGCCGTTTCATGTTCCTTAACGGCGTTCGGTATTCCCTGCACTCTGGTCGCGACTACCGGTAAACCGGAGGCTTGTGCCTGGATAATGGTTTTTCCCATACCTTCGTTCAACGACGGCTGAACGTAGATGTCCATCGTCGACATTACTTTACTGATGTCGGAGCGCATACCGAGGAATGTTACACTGCGGAAAATATCCAATTTCTTTGTGAGTGCTTCAAGCATCTTGCGTTCCTGTCCATCACCGGCGATGACCAGATGCACGTTGGGATTGCCGGCATACATGACCGTCGGAAAACATTCAATAAGGAACCGTACGCCTTTGACCGGTTCCAGCCGTGCCACAGTGCCTATCACCAGGGCGTTTTGCGGTATACCCATTTCTTTTCTTGCCGCAGCATCGCCACAGGGAAGGCAGACATGCGTATCAACACCGCTATGGATGATCGTCCACTGTTCGTCTTTGCCTACGCCGCAGGCAAGAGATTCCTGTTTCTCGCCGTCGGTAAGGGCAACAAGCTTATAGGTAATGAGCGCGCTGATGCGTTCCAGCCACAAATAGAAGGCGGCCTTTAACGGGCCAAATTCGTAGCCGTAGAAAACATGGCCGTGCGGCGTGTGTATAATGCGCGGGACACCTGCAAGCCATCCTGCCCAGCGTCCCAGAAAGCCTGCTTTTGATGAATGGGTATGCAGGATGTCGGGTTTTTCTTTTTTGAACAGCTTGTAAAGACTTATAAATGCCCCTATATCGGTTATTGGTGAAATATTACGTACAAGGTTTGGCATCTCCATAGAACGAAATTGAAAATCTCGCGGGGTTTCTTCAGAGCGACCGTAAATTAGAAGCATGTCATATTTTTCTCTGTTCAGGCATGTGCTGGTGATAACAGCATTTTCGGCGGATCCGCCTGTGTCGAGACGGGTTATAAGATGAAGTAGTTTAACAGTCATTTAGGTCTCCGCGCCCAGCACTTTAATGAAGATGACCACAGTATACGGTTGGCCGAAAGCTTTGCTGCCAATTGCCAGAAGGCAAAGAGAAATTTCTTTGTTACAACTACCAGGGCGGTCCCGAAATTGCCGCCTGAAGAATACGGGTCTCCGCTGCTCAGTTCTGAATTCAAAATAGTTATGCCGGTAAATCCAGTGTTAGCAAGTACGGTCCGTAATGCACGGGCATTAATTCCATAACGGTGAACCACGCCCGGGTGAACGTTTCCCTTGAGCAACGGTAGTTGTCCTAAACGGAATGCAGGGTAGTGGAAATCAAAATTGTTGATACGCAGCCAGATAACTCCGCCGGGCTTGAGTATCTTGTTGATCCTTTCAAGTTCTTTTCTCGGTTCAGGCAGCAGGTCCAGAACACGCCATAGAGTAACGGCGTCGTAGGTTTTTTCCGGTATGGAAAGGAACTCGAGCGGTTTGTCGTAAACCTTCAGCTTAAACACGTCACGTGCCTGACGGATGGCCGGCTCTGAAACCTCTATGCCTTCCGCTTCCCATCCGTTTTCAATCGCCATTTTCATGAAATTACCATGACCACAGCCAAGGTCCAAAAGTTTGCCTTTGTGTCCCAATACTGATTCTATTTTTGAGAGGCCGTTGATATTAATTTTATCGACTGAATCATGCCAGACGACTTGTCTGTCTTCATCGGATGTTGCGACGTTGGTTGGCACGTAGCCGGTGGGGTTAAACCCAAGTCCGCAACCGCAACAACGCACCCAGGAGAAAGCAATCGTTTTCGAAGTAGTTGAGTCGCAAAAAGGGCAGGGTGTCATAAAAGTCTCCTTATTTTTCATGTGGTAGTCGTTGGATAATAGTTCTCATGATCGAAGCACCTCTTCGCATGCGGCAATTACCTGCTCGACAGTTATCATTTGCATGCACTCATTGGTTTTAAGACGCCGGCAGCTATAATTATAGCAGGGACTGCAGGGTATGGGTATTTTTAACAGCCTCATATGGTTTTCATCGCCGTCCGGGGTGTCCCGCGGTATGTCGCCGGAGCCTGCTATCGCCACGAATGGCACGGACATTATGCCAGCCATGTGCATGAGTGCGCTGTTAGTGCAGATAACTAATTTTGCGCCAGCTATTAAAGCAAGGGTGCCGCTTATGGAAAACTCACCTGCCCCATTGATCGAAGTCGTTTTCATGGCGGAGCGGACCTCCTCGGCTGTTTGCCGTTCGTTCGCACTGCCGACAATAATAGTAGTGAGGTCATGTTTGACGGCAATACTATCTGCGGCTTTTGCGAACCGATCGGCCTGCCAGCGCCTGGTAAGCCGGTCAGAACCCGGGCTGATTATAAGCAGTCGAGCTGAGGCATCAACGTTGTGTCTTTTTAGAAAAGTTCCAACGGATCCTGTGTCTGTAGCGGTTATACACGTTTTGTGCTCTCTGAGTGATTGTCTGCCCGTGAATAGCTCCACCAGTTTTGCAAAGTACCAGTGCTGACCGTGATTATCGTCAGGCATATCGGGGATGGCGTATTTCATGAAGAAACCCCGCCCATTAGTATTGCGGCCGTAGGTTTCCTTGATACCAAGCACCAGCAGCAGTATGTACATACGCAGCGCGCCGGCCCATGTGCTGATCTCCGAAAAATTGATGGCAGTGTTATAGCGCCGTTCTTTAAGGATGCCGATAAGCTTGATAAGCTTAAGCGTCTCCCTGCTGAAAAGCCTGCCGTGGCCACGTCCGTGCCTTACCGGGAATACTCGTATTTCATCGGCAAGTTTACAGGCTGCGGCATACTCAGCAACTTTTGTGGAAACCAACAGCGTTATATGTGCAGAAGGGTAACTTTCACGGATAGCGGCGATGCTTTTTTGCGATTCGAGGAAGTCGCCGATGCCGGCGATATTTATCAGCAGAATATTGTTACGCGGATTGGTATTGAGCTGCGCGTCAAGTGATATTTTGTTTGTGGCGCATGTGTAAGTCTCTGCCGGCGAGGTTCTGCCTGACGATGCATACAGCTTTTTCATGTTTATCTGCCAAAGCTGAAACATTACAAGGGAATATATCTGGTCCGTGAAGTTGCGGTAACCGCTCCTGTGGTCTGAGAGCATTTTCATGACAGCCGATGAATTAAAGAAACCGTCGCGAGCCAGCATGGCGGGGCTCAGCAGGTCGTCAACCATATCCTTAAGGTCTGTATTTATCCAGCGTCCGATAGGTATCTGAAAGCCCTGTTTTTTTTGCTGTAATATTGATTGCGGTAAAACATCAGAGAGCGCGATCTTAAGCAGGTTCTTAAGTCGCCTCCCGTGCGTTTTGTCGGCGAGTGAGATGCGGCTCATGTACTCCACTAAACGCACATCGAGAAATGGAACGCGCAGTTCAAGTGAGGCGGCCATGGAAGAGCGGTCCGCAAGGCACAGCAGATCGTCGCTTAAATAAGTATTGATATCGTGCTTGAAAAGATCATCAGGGTCGTTAAGACCACTGACAAAGGCGGATGAAAGGTAGTCGTTGCCAGCGCATTGTTCGGAAAATTGTGGGGTGTAGAGAGCCTGTTTATCTTTTTCGTGCAGGAACGTAACCCAAAATGCGTACCGCTGCGAAAATGGCATGGTGCCGCCGGCAGCGAAACGCCTGATCCACCCGCCGATATTGCGGCTGGCTCTTGTTTCCGGTACCAATCTACTTGCAGAGGCTATGCCGCGCCGTAGAAAGAGCGGCAACCGGGCGTAGTCTTGCGATAACTGGGCGCCCATGTAGCGCGGGTAGCCGGCAAAGATCTCGTCGCCTCCGATGCCGGTAAGGGCTACGGTAATATGCTTGCGGGCCTCCCGTGAAACTAAATAGGTAGGGATCGCGGATGAATCTGCAAAAGGCTCGTCGAAATGGGCCGCAAGCAGCGGGAGTATTTCACATGCATTGGGGTTTACGATATGTTCATGATGCTCGCAACCGAAGTAACGCGCGATCAGGCGCGCCTTTGCTGTCTCGTCGTAGGACATATCCGCCGACTGATATCCGATCGAAAATGATTTGACCGGTATTTTCAGTTGCTGGAAAAGAAAAGCCACTATCGCGCTTGAGTCCAGACCCCCAGAAAGGAATACGCCAAGTGGAACATCCGCCACCTTTTGTTCTGCCAGAGAATTTATCAACATCTGTGTTACGGCAGCGGCATGTTCCTTGTCGCTCAAACGCGGGCCGGGGCTGTATGCTGGTACAGACCAGTAGCTCTTAATGGTAATCTTGCCGTTTTGCCAGATCAGGTTGTGCGCCGGTGGAAGCTTGCGAACCCCCTTAAAAGCCGAAAGAGGTTCGGGAATGTAGGTGAGAGAAAAATAATTGTCCAGGGCGTTGTAATCCATGCCGGTGTTGAGCGGAGCGTGCTGCAGAAGGCATTTGATCTCGGAACCGAAATATAGTTGACCGCCCAGCTCTGCGTAGTAGAGAGGTTTAATGCCGAAATGATCTCGTCCGATAAAAAGTCTTTTATTGCGGGTGTCCCATATGGCGAAAGCGAACATACCGCGAAAATGCGATGAACAGCTGTCGCCATATTCCTCGTATGCGTGCACGATCGTCTCGGTGTCGGAATTCGTTGAGAACCTGTGACCTTTTGAGATCAGCCTGTCGCGCAATTCCCTATAGTTGTATATCTCGCCGTTAAAAACAACGGCTAAGGTCTTATCCTCATTGTATATCGGTTGATTTCCGCCGGCAATATCAATGATGGCAAGGCGGCGCATACCCAGACCGACCCGTTCTCCATCCTCGAATAACCCCTCGCCATCAGGACCTCGATGGAAAATGCTCGTGGCCATACGTCTAAGCAGTTCCGGGTTATGTGTGCCTGCAAATCCGCAAATTCCGCACATGGTTTACTTATTCTCCCTTTCCAGTTACTCTTTTGCCAGGACCATCGTGATGTTTTCCGTAATTGAACGGGTGAACGGTAAATGGTCAAGTATTCTGTCGAAGATAATTATCAGCGCTGAAATTACCGGGTGCCGGTCCAGGTTGTTCGAGCCGTATAAAATACTGCCGCGCTTAAGGTTCACGGTCCTGAAGCCGTTCCTGGTTACCAGTTCTTTCAGCTGCGCCACGCTCATTGTGGAAATATGTCCGGGATACTTTCCCTGCCATCCCACCGCGCTTTTTTTGCGTTCCACTTTCCCGAGAACCTCTTTGAGCTTTTGCGCCACATCAACGACCGGGTTGTGCGCGTTCGGTGTGCTTAATACCAGAAAGCCGCCTTTTTTAAGGACTTTTGAAATTTCTCTTATAGACTTTTCAGGTTCGGGCAGATGCTCGATAACCTCGCTGAATACTACAATGTCGAAAAGCTCTGGGCTCAATTTCAGATCACAGGCGTCACCTATTGAAAAAACGATCTTGTCGTTGTCGATCTGTAAGTACTCTTTTGTCTTGTTCGCGATATAAATGTCCATTTCTATAAAGTCTACGCCGTCGATTACAATGTTCGCATTCTTCAGATTGTAATAAAGATTGAAGGAATTGAATCCGTCACCGCACCCCAGGTCAAGGACCCTGAGCTTTTTAGAAGATCCAAGCGTATCAACCAACTGTTGGACGCTCTTAAGAAGATTGTTCACACGTTTATGCAGCTCGTATTGATGTGTGAAATTGGCTATGGTTTTATCGACACAAAATGATTTCATTTTCACGAGCCTTTGCTGCAGCAGCTCGGTAAGCAATAAGTCATTTGTAATAGCCATTTGTCATCCTCTCCTGTAAGGTCATTATTTGACAGCCACTACTTCTATTTCCTCTCCGCATTCTTTGCCGAGCATATTAAGAAATATCTCTTTGGTATAAAATAGAAGCCTGCCCTTTTGAGGCAGGATATTCGAGTCAACAAGCTTTCCTGTATCCCTGATTATCGAACTTGCATTATAACTGCCCACGGCGGCCCTGGTAAGAGTATTAATTCGAACGTCGGTAAACTGCGACTTTTGGAAGAGCCGTACGATGGCTTTTGTAGAAAACAAAGTAAGATGTCTGGGCGGGTCCAAATGAAAATATGTTTCCCTGAAGTGTTTGTGCCCCAGACTGTCTTTGTTCGGTGTCAGCAGCACCAGCCTGCCGCCTTTTTTCAGTATCCTGAAACATTCTTTGATCACCGCGACCGGGTCGTGCAGGTGTTCAAGAACATGGCGCATTGTTACCTGATCAAAGCTGTGATCCGCGATACGGGCCTGCGCGAGTGAGCCTGTTTTTATCTCCAGACCGCGCGCTCTTGCCCGTTCAGCGGAAACCGGATCAGGCTCTACCCCTGATACGTGCCAGCCAAGATTCTGCATGGCAGCCAGGTAGTCGCCGGCGCCGCAGCCTATATCTAGAATAGTTCCTCCGGGCTTGAAGTGAGGCAACAATTCGCCCATAGCGTCATTGACGGCGCGACGTCTTAAAAATGAAAATGAGCCAAGTGCACGGCCCAGGAAACATAAACCATGTCTGTGAAGAATGTTCCCGTAGCCGTAATGACCGCAAAGTATTTGCGTCCGCAGCCAATCCCGCAACAAGCCCAGCGGTCTGCGTGTGTTCGACCGGTCCGTTGTTGTGCTTGTGTTCGAAACGTGAGTGTAGTACTGCTGATAACACTGGCCAATAGCATCCGGTGTGGGTCTGGGATCCAGCCAAACCATGCCGCATTGGGGGCACTCCCTGTGGGAGAATTGCCCGGGAACGCCGAAAAGGCGGTCAGGCAGATCGCGGTAGCGCATGAAACCTTCCACATCGCAAAGCAGGCAATGAGGGTTATTTTCCATCTTCATTTGTTTACACCAGAATTGAGACGTTCAACGAGAGGCTTTACGAGATGAGCTGGTGTAAAAGTATCGTTGAAAAGTTTGTAGCTGTTGCGTGCGATAGTTTTCCTTAAGCTCGGGTCGTTCTTTAGCTCAAGTATCTTCTCCGCCAACGATTCGGGTTTTGACGGTTTGCAAAGCGCTATGTTGACACCATCGATAAAACATTCTCTGATAGCAGGCGAATCCATCGTCAAAACGGGTTTGGCGCAGGCTATGGCACTATAGATCTTGCAGGGGATCACTCGCGTTGATTTTTGCGAGCTTCCAAAAATACCGAGACACAGATCTGCTGCATTGACATATCTTGCGAGCTCGTTTTCAGGAAGGTAGTCCATGAATTTAATGTTGTTAAGCTTAAGGCTTCTCGCCAAAGACGTTGTGTCCGATCTCGTCTGGCCATCTCCTATAAGCAGAAAATCAATAGGTTCATCCTTAAGTATCTCTGCTGCCTTGATGATAATTTCAACCCCGTGCAAAGGAATATAGGTGCCGGTAAAAAGCACTGAAAAATGTTTTTCCGACTTAGTGGCTTCGACGGGAAAATATATCGACTCATCGGCGCCAACCCTGATAACATCGATTTTATTCCCGGGTACGTTAAATTCACTGATGAAAAATTGCGCATGCTGCTCGGTGTCTACCATGATACGGTCCGCAAGCCTGCACCCGAGCTCATCGAAATAATGATATCTGCGTGCCGTAAGGCTGTTCGGCCTTACCGTTTTTCTGTCATTGACTGTCATGTCGTAGTATGAAAAGAAGGCGTCAAAAACAAGGGACTTCTTCCATATCGAGCACAATAGTCTGGCAAGCGGAACAAAAACATACTCGGTCTCGCTGACAATGACTGTAGAGAAATCTTTCTTTACGGTGAACCACTTTAACAATAGCAGGAAATTAATGATTGTCCAGTGATATATACTTTGCGATATGTGGCATTCAACATACTGAATGCCGTTTTGAACAAGAACCCTTTCGTATTACTCTGTTTCTGACGTATTTCGGGTCGTAGGCGCCGAAATAGCAAACCTTCATTTGCCCTGGCTCATGGCGGCCGCCGTTGTGCTGTTCTTTGCCCTGTCAGCAAGCTCGATGAGCTTAAAATATTCCATAATGATTGTCATGGGTGATGACATGCTTATGAAGAGGCCGCGCCATCCATCCCTGAAACCCTGCTGAATGATGTATTTTCGAAAGAAGTAATAAACGGGTCGTAAAAAAAATGACATTACAGTGTTTTTCAGGTTAGGCCGCTTTCCGTTCGCAAAATCCTCATCCGCCCGCTGGGTCGTGTACCTCATGAACTTGGCGATCCAACCGTTAATTGAATCGTAAGAAAAGTGGTCGAGCGTGCACTTCAGGTAGGCTGTCTTCTGGGAAAGAAAAAGGCCGTTGGTATGTATTCCGGCCCCGAATTTTATGATCCCTTTTCTGAACAAACGCGGAATGTAGGCCGGGAACCACCCGCAGGTGCGTATCCATTTGCCGTTAAAATATGTTTTCACCGGCATGAAAAATATATCTATCGGATTTGTCGCAACGGCTGCTGCTGCCAGTTCGGCTTTAAGGTCCGGGGTTATCCTTTCATCAGCTTCAATAAGCAGTATCCATTCGCCTGTAGCGATCTCAGCGCCGAATTCCCTGTCAGGGTTGCAGATATTCTTATTCGCCGTGATATGTATGTTATTCGTGTATTTTTTCGCAAGTTCAACGGTTCTATCTGTAGAGGACTGGTCTATTACTATTATTTCGTCGACCCATTTGATCGATTCAAGGCAGGGCTCGATATTTCTTTCTTCATTGCGGACGATAAGTACTGCAGAAATTCCTTTCATTGCGTTAGCTCCTTAGATAGAATTCAGTTGCAATAGTTTTTTTAATAGCCTCCGAACAGACTTTGCGGGGAAAAAAATTATGCTCTCTACCATTATAAAGATGGCTCTTTTAAAACGGAACACGGCGATGTCGCGGTCTGAGACTTCGGGCGCGATCCTTGATAGGACAACGGAATAAAGAGCGATATCGGCTAAATTAACCGGGGCCGTTCCGCGCTTTGTCGCCGCCAGCAGTACACCGGGAGAAGTATCATCTTTAATAAGGTTCAGGATTTCAAAGTCGGGAAAAATGGCTTTCATATCCTCAATTTCAAAGCGCCAGAAATCATATGGGAAGCCATGATAACTGAAGCCCTTTGAGCGTGTTGTCAGTATAAGCTTGCCGCCGGGGCTCAGGACGGCTTTGATATTGGTAATTGCGGTTTTCCAGTCGCGGACATGCTCGATCATCTCAGTGGAAATGACAATATCGAACGACTCGTTCCCAAATTCTTTCGCAAGGTCTCCCACCTCACACACCCGATCGACTCCGGGGCCTTCGCAAATATCAACACCGGTGTAAACTGCAGGCTGCAGATGTGAAAGGAGGGTCTTTAAGCTGCCATTAACGTTGCAGGAACCGACTTCCAGGATCCTTTTTCCTTCGACATCCTTTGTCGTTAAATTCATCGCGCCAAAGGTTATACAATCCGCATTACACATGCTGCCTCCGATTGAACAAGTACGCTTTCAAAGCTGACGCGAAACCAGGAAGAAAGGCGGGGTTTGCGAATGTCTTCATTAAAGCATAAGGAACAAGTGTAAATGGATAAAGAAATGGCGATCTGAAAAAGATAAAATTCTTTAAAAGAAAAGCGAAATAATTTTTCTTGTGGATGAACTGTTTCTTAAAAGAGGAATACATGCCGTTTACCGTCGCGCCGGGATGTCGGTGGTAAACGGTCGTCTCAGGGTAATAGAGAGACTTCCAGTTGAACTGCTGAGCTCTGAAGCAGATGTCTATATCCTCGAAATAGACCGGAGAAAATAGTTCATCGAACAGACCGAGGAAAATGAACTTTTCCTTGTCGAACATCGAGCAGCCGCCAGAAACGAAGTCCATTCTTACCGGCTCCGTTGATTTTAATTCGGTCTTACTATAGCTGTATATGAAAAAGCCGGGCAACTGCCTGAAATGCGCCAGGTAATGTTCATTTTTGTCGCTTGTTCCTGAGACGATGTTCGGCTGTGCCGCGAACAGGTTCTTATCAGTGAATAATCTAGACATGGGCTGCAGCAGGGGATGGCTTATCTCCATATCGTTGTTCAGGAGAAGAACCAGCGGACAGCCGGATTTCCTGATAGCTGCATTTATTGAGCGGGCATAGCCAAAATTCCTGCTGTTCTTTATGGTCTTAACACCCGCGAACAGTTGCGGTATCTTTTCCGCCGTTCCGTCCTTCCCCCCATCGTCGACAATCAATATTTCGGTCTGACCGCCGTAAGCCGCTCTTTCGTCAAGGACAGCGGGCAGGCACTGTTTTAAAAGCTCCAAGCCGTTGCAGGAAGGAATAATAATCGTTATACCGGGAAGCGCGCTTGTTGTTCCCATTATGCCAGGATCCTTTGAACCGCTGAAAACATTTCATCGACACCGATCGAAGTTAAACAGGTATGGTGCTCGCTGTAACCATTAAGGCAGGACAGGCAAAGTGCAGGCGACCTTACAACAATATTTCTTTCCGGCACCCCACACGGATGCCAGAGCCATTGGATAGTAGGTCCCATTGTTGAAACCGTCGGTACTTTCAGGGCGGTGGCGATGTGCAGCAGACCCGAATTATTCCCTATAAAAAGTACGGAGCGGTTTATCATGCGAATCGTGTCCTGCAGGCTGCCGGCTTTCAGGGACAGGATATTGTGCAGTGTGTTTGGGGGCAGTCTATTCATTATCAAGGTTATAACATCATTTTCGGTGCCGAGAAGCGCGAAGTGCGCCGCAGGATATTTCTGTGAACACAAGGTGATCAGCTGCGCGAAAGAATCCTCCGGCCAGCGTTGTGAAGGGTAAAATCCACCGGGATGGATGCAAATGAGAGGTTCCTCCTGATCCGCAGGGAATGGCGGCCTCGCATTTTTTTCATTAAGGTATATTTCAGGTGTAAGCTGCGCGGGGTCAACAACAATATTCAACGGGGACAACAGCTCGGCAAAGTGAGCTGTAAAATGCTTCTTGTCCCTTGAAAGTTGAACCGGCGATGAAAATAGTAAACCCCTGTTCCCAATATCGAAGCCTATTGAGCATTCAGCGTTAATAAAGCGGGCTAAAAGCGCAGGCGCCAGATCGTAATTCATCAACGGATCGATCACGATATCAAACCTGCCTTTCAGTGCGTGCATATCGTCCAGGAAAGAGCTGTGAATTACGACGTTTTCGATGAAGGGGTTGTTTTCCAGGATATCTTTGGCTCCGGGTCTTATGAGCACCGTTATCTTAGCCGCTGGAAAATTATGCTTTAAAATTTTAAAGAGCGGTGTCGTAAGCACCAGGTCGCCGATACGGTCTAAACGTAGTATCAAAATGCGCGGCTCAGGGCCGGCCGCGCACGTGATTTTTCTGACACGCAAAAAAAAAGAGGGCAAGACCCCTGATGAAAAAATAGGCGGGCAGCGTGATACTCTTGATCAGAGACCTTAGCGCCATCAATTATTTCTCCAGTACGGCGTCAATACTGATCGCGGGAAATATACGCAATGGACTTTGTTCGTAGGCATTCGGGAAGAGATTAGCGAATGGTTCTAAAAGGAAGTTCCATAAGGAAAGTCTTTTCCCGAAAATGATCTTAACCCTGCATTTTGAGAACTGAAAATCGAAATACCCACAATCCCTGGCATAATAAAAAAATGTGTTATAGCCGAAGAAATGTTTATGGGTGGGGTCGTGGAAAGCAAATTGCCAGGTAAAGTGCGGCACCGATATATTCGCGATCCCGCCCGGTGTAAGTATACGGTGTATCTCTTTCATGGCTCTATTATGGTCTGTTATATGTTCGAGGCACTGGTCTAAAAC
Organism: Endomicrobiales bacterium; assembly: GCA_963796955.1. Classification (GTDB taxonomy): domain Bacteria; phylum Elusimicrobiota; class Endomicrobiia; order Endomicrobiales; family JALOBY01; genus CAWCNJ01. The sequence goes on along the minus strand of CAWCNJ010000008.1, from coordinate 360,855 downwards.
TATCTCGGATGCGGTGTTATCTTCAAAAGGCCAGGGATAGACATCCAGATTATGCACAATGGCGACCCCCGGCGCTTTCGGGTTGATGTCGACATTAATATAACCCTCCAGAGGTTTTCCGCCGGAACCAAGGTTCAGTCTGCAGCTTTTGTGGTTATTCATACCGCCCCTTTTGTTATTGAGTCGTAAATATCTTCAAGCGCAGCTATCTGCGACTGAACCATGAATCTTTTGAGGACGGTTTCGCGGGCCCTGGATCCGGTAGCAGCGCGCAGAGCCGGATCAATCAGCAGTTTTTCTAATATCAAGGCCATAGGTTCTGCTGAGGGTTCGCACAGAAAGCCGTCGCGTTCGTGGCTGATTATTTCAAGCGGACCTCCGATCCCTGTGGCGATCACCGGCTTGCCGCAGGCCATGGCCTCAATGATGGTTCTTCCAAACGGTTCAGGTTCCGTTGAAGGGTTTACGATAATATCGCACAGGTTCATAAGCTCCGCGACATCTGCCCTGTGGTCGATAAAAACAGCTCTTGCGCCCAAAGTCGTGCGCGCTCTGGCTTTAATTTCTTCCCTGCAAGGCCCATCGCCGGCGATCAGCAGAGTAACTTTATCGCTGTTGATGCGCCTGATGGTTTTTTGCACGGCATCTATAAGCACTATATGTCCTTTCCACCAATCAAGCCTTGAAAATACGCCGATCAGCAGCTGGTCCGCAGGCAGCCCAAGCATTTCGCGCTGCTTGGTCGTATCCATGTTGCAACAAAAACGTTTTGTATCCACGGCATTATAGAGCACCGATATGCTGCTTTTATCGGTGTTACGCCCGAACTTATTCTTGACGGCCTCGGATATTGCTATCGTCCTGCAGGCGAGGCGGACGATGACATCATCTTTCCAGCCGGCTGTCTCTAATACTCTGGAATGCCACAGGAAAGGTATTTTATTGATCCGGGCGATAAAGGCATAGACAAATGTAAAAAATGTCGTAGCTGAATTACAATGGATGACAGCCGGCTTGATCCTGTTAACCAGTAATAAAGCCCTCAACAGGTCTACGGGCAGGTTCCGTTTCCTTATCGGGCTGATAGCGATGGGCACGCCCTTTGCTTTTGCGATATCGTAGGCATCGCTGTAACAGCTGACAGCCATGACCGGAGACCATGATCTCAGGTTGCAGACCATCGCGGCCAGACTGAATTGTCCCCCTCCGGAAGGTACCAGGGGAAAATCGACGTACAAAACCCTTTTGTTGCCGGTTTCAGAGCGAATCATAGAGTTTTTGAATTCCTTTCATAGTTTTCTCTACGGTGTAGAAAGCCAAGGTGCGTTCTTTGCCCATTTTGCCGTAGCTGGCGGCTTTGGCCGGGTCAGCAAGCACCGAATTGATCGCAGCTGCGCAACCGGCGGGACTGTAAACGTCGTACAATAAACCTGTCACACCTGCGACTACCAGTTCCCTGTGCGCGGCTATGTTGGAGGCAACCGTCGGCCGTTCAAGGGACATGGCTTCAAGCAGGCTCCTGGAAAAGCCTTCAGAAAATGAGGGCATCAAAAACACCGTAAAGCTTCTTAGTAGAGCTGTTGTTTCGGCTCCGTGAGCCTCGCCCCAGAAAATGATATTCTTAGTGATGCCCCGCTCCGTGGCCAAGGACGAGAGAGCGCGAATATAAGCAGCCTCTCCCGAACCGACTAAAACACAGAGAGCTGTCGGGTTCTCAGCAAATACAGCCGGAAGGGCAGCCATCAGTATGTGGGCGCCTTTTTGCTCGACGAGCGCGCCAAGATAGCCTATAATGGGAACGTTGTCAGGAAAACGCGGAGATATAAATGGCTTAACCTTCTCAGGATCAAGTTCAAGTGGATCAATACCGTTAGGGATAATATGGATATCAGTGGATGGCGGGAAGGTATCGGCCACCGCCCTGGAGACGGTGATCACTCCGTCGCCAACATGCAATGCCAGCCATTTGCGTACTGGCGTATGTTCTATCACGCGCACGTGCCAGAGTACCTTGAATTTGCCGGCCATACAATATTTTACAGTCCGGAAAAGAAAAAAAGCAGAAAAATCTTCGCAGTGACAGATATCTGCGCGGTATTGCCTTACCAGCTTTCGTATGCGGAAACATGAGCGTAGTAAAGACAGTAAATGCCATGGGAGTAAGCGTGGCAATCTAAAAATTACGACCGGGATGTCCATCTTGCGCGCGATCTCCGTTAGCTCACCTTCCTCCTGACACATAAGAACGGGAAAAAAGCGCGTGCGGTCGATATCCCGCAAAATATACGAGATGCTTTTTTGCCCGCCGCGGGCGAGTGTCGCATAGTTCGATTGAATGATGACTGTTTTCATTGATTCTCCGACTTGCGGCCTGATCTCATTTCTCAAATGATTCGTAAATAGAGTGAATACCTTTTATAGTGTTTGTTAACGGGAAACGTTCAATAACATCAAGCCTGGCCTGTTTGCCCAATATGCCGGCCTGCACCGGATCGTTTAAAAGAGTAAGTATCGCTTGTGCGCAGGAATCGGGGTTTTTCGGCTCATACAACAATCCTGTTTTTTTATGGATAATTGCTTCTGCAGTTGTTGGTATGGCAGCGGCAACGACGGGGCGTTCGAGCACCAGCGCCTCCAGCAGGCTGCGCGAAAAACCTTCGGCTGCCAGCGACGGCATTGTGAAAATAGTGAATCTGCGCATGATGGACTGTGTGACTGCGGGCAGCGCCTGCCCGAGGAAAATTACTCGGTTGGAAATGCCTGTGTCTTTTGCTGTTGAGATAAGTCGCCGGGTGTAGGCTTCGTCGCCCGTGCCGACCAGTACGCACAGTGTGTCAGCATTTTCTTTAAAAACTTTCTGTAAGGCAGCTATCACTATGTGAGCGCCTTTGAATTCATTAAGGGCCCCCAGGTATCCTATGATCGGAACATTTTCTGGAAATAGACGCGAGCTAAAAGGCTTCACTTTGGCCGGATCAAATTCACAGGCGTCGATGCCGTTGTATACAACTTTGACTTTGTTTGACCGAGGGAACGAATTCGCGACAGCTCCTGAAACCCCGATGACTCCGTCGAGGAAAAGCAGTGACAACATTTTTCGTATGGGGGTGGGATCCAAAACCCTTACGTGCCATATAACCGAGACTTTTGGCCGAAGAAAGGTTTTCGCGACCCATGCTAGAAATGCCGCCAGAAGATCTTCGTTGTGGCAGATGGTAATCTGGTGTTTAATGATAATATCTCTCAGGCGCGCGACGGTTTTTAACACGGCCACGAAATTACCGGGGCGGAGGTGAGGCAAAGGGAATATGTACACTGGTATATTCAGCCTGCGGGCCTGTTCTGTTATATCCCCCTCTTCCTGGCAAATAAGGACGGGTGCATAGCGCGCGCGGTCTATGTCGCGCAGGATGTAAGAGATACTCCTCTGACCGCCCCTTGTCAGGGACGCGAAGTTTGATTGAATGAGTACGTTTTTCATTTACGTTGTTTAATTACCTTTGCCGGAACGCCGACGGCAATCGAGAACGGCGGTATTTCCTTTGTCACAACGGAACCTGCGCCGATGACAGAGCCGCTGCCTATCTTGGCGCCATCCAGTATGACCACCGAAGATCCTATCCAGACATCGTTGCCGATTGAGATACCCTTGTGGCTGGTTCCCTGATCAAAAATGCATTTGCCGGGGTCGGCGTATACATGGTTCATGGACACGATAACGGTATGGGAAGCTATGTGCACATCATTTCCAATCGTGATATCACCGACCCCATTCAATACACAGAAATCGTTAAACGCGCAATTTGTCCCTATCCGCACGGTGCCGTTGTCCGCTTTTAAATAGGCGTATGGCCTTATGAAGGTTCCATTGCCAATAGATAAATGTGATGATTTGTTAACGCATTCCAGACGTGCATAATTCTCCACTACCACATCCGACCCTAAAGTCATATTCGATGGCCTTTTTAGTCCCGCTTTAAATGATATGAACGTATTTTCCCCTGCTTTTATACCGCGCAGCCAGCAGATGAGTCTTTTAGCTGGATGTTTAATAAAAGTTTTATAAAAAGCACTTTGTTCTTTTTTCATAGTTAATTGGCAAATCAGGCATTACACGGAAAAACCGTGGAAAGCATCTGCTTCATCCGGTCTTTGTAGGTGTGTTTTGCCAAAACCTCCTTTCTGCCGTTGTCCGCGATTCTTTCCCTGTCATCGGCGTGGTCAAGGTAATACCGTATCATTTGTTTGAGCTCCGCGTTGTCGTTAAATGTTACCAGGTGCCTGCCGTTCTCGAATTTATCGGTTATGGCCTTTTTATTGTCGACAAGCTCGAAGGCCCCGCAGGCCTGGATCTCGAAAAGTTTAGTGCTGCCCGGGTTGCAGTCCAGCTCAGGAAGCCTGCCGAAGCCGTAATTAATGTTCAGCACTATCTTTGAAGCGTTGTAGATCTTTACCCACTCTTCGGGTGTGGTCTGTCCGCCCTTAATGAAGCTTCTTACGGTAGGGTTTGATGAAAGTTTCTCCCAGGCAGGGCCCCATAAACCAACATCAAAGCCGCCAAGCGCCGAAAGCGCGTTTTCCCTTTCGGGATAGTAAGAACCTACAAATACGACATCATTCCCGTATTTGCTTACTTCCGCTTCCGATAACGATATCTTTTTATGAACGTCTGGGTCGCAGGCAAAATCGAGTGTTTTGACACCGGTATTACCGAGATTATGATGTCTTAACGTCGCGTGAGAGGTGCTTACAAAAAAGTGGTCATAGTGTTTAACGATTTTCTGCGAAATATCGAAATTGGGAGGATAGTCTATGAACCAATTTACACAGGGGATTTTGTACGTCTCGCGGATATGGTCGATCGTACCCGGCAGAATGTTGGCGCCCTGGAGCACAAATACAAGTGCGGGCTTGATCTTTTTTACCGTGTTTATGAGCTTTGTGTTTATCCTTGCGTTATCGAGGGCATCAACGAACGGCAGCGCATTTCTCAATACCCCCGGGGCCATGTACTGCCGGTATTCAAAAGGTATAACATCGTGCCCGAGATCCACTAGCGCGCTCTCGCAGTACTCAGTTATAGATCTGAAATTAGGATTATGCCACCCTGCAAAAAGGATCTTCATTTGTTCTCCGGCAGATAGCGCGCATTTTTACCGAGACGATATCTGAAACCGTCCAGCAAACCTGCTGCAATCGCCATCAGGTAACGTTTACTGCACGATGCAGGATTAAGCAGTAGTCCGATAATCATTTTTATAGAATGTCCGATGACTATGACGACTTTAGGATATTGTTTATATTCGAGGTGTATGTTCAGGTCGTTTCGTAAGGCGTAATAAGTGCGAAAATAGTCCCGATATACTGGAATTGACGTAAGGAAAAGGGATAGTTGTGACTTGTTCGATTTACGGCTGTCAAAAAAGATCAGATCTGGAATGAGATAAAAGGTATACCCGAAATTAGCGAGGCGAAAACAGTATTCAGCATCGTCGCCGTAGAGGAAGTAGTCTATACGCGGCAGGCCGGCCGTTTTGATGGCCTCTGACAAAAATAACTTTCCCCTCCAGGCGAAATTCATATATCTTTTCAACTCTGGGAACGTATATTTGGGAGTTTCAGCATCAGCCATCGCAGTTTTATGGGACAGGTCGTTAAATGATCCGGTATCAAAAGTACGTTCGCGTCCGGCTAAAATAGCGGCGCGGGTGTGTCCTTTTGCGGCGGTAAATCCTGCAAGCAGTTTTCCGATCGCGTCGGGCATCAGTCTCAGATCGTCGTCAAGCGTGAATACGTAATCGTTATCGGCGCTGGCCAGACGAAGCCCTTCGCTGTAGCCGCCTGCGCTTCCTGTGTTTTCCACCATCGTGATGTAACGTACTCCGGGGAATCCATCGAAAGCCGGTGTGCATTTTCCGCCGCCGTTATCGATAATGAATATTTCTCGCGGCGGCACGGTCTGTTTAACAAGATCATTTACAAGACTCAATACGTTGACAGTGTTTTTGTAGGTTACTATGACCGCTCCGACGGAAGGTGTTTTAGTTATCATGAAGGACTGTCCTCCTTCGAACGTGAAAAAATAGACGCTATAAATTCGCGCAGGCGGCATCTGGCGAATTCATCGAGTCCGGTGTGCCAGACAACCGCTCCATAAATGATAAAAATGATCATAAGGCTGAGCAGGTTGAGGGGTGCAGTCAACTTCATATGCAGACGGTGAAGTATAAAGAACAACGTTCCGCCGGTAATTAATGGGAGCACCATGGGTATAAAGATCTTCCTTAAGAACGTAAAACGTCCGATCCCCACAACTTTCAGCGTAGTGAGTTGCAAGGCGGTGGCGTAAAGAAAGGTACACAGTAGCAATGCCGAAGCCGCACCGGTGCTACCATATTTGTGGATCAACATATAGCTTACAGGCACATATATTATTGTTTCAATGACGCTTAGTAACGCGAGGTAGTGAGGTCTTCCGACTGCAAGCAGCAGGGTTGATGAGGGTGTTGCCGATGTGCTTATAAAGCCCGAGATAGTTAAAATATATAGAGGAATTGAGGAGCGCACCGCGAAATCCTCTCCGATCCAGAGGTTGAGAAACTGCTTACCGAAAGTGATAATAAAAAACATCATTATCAGATATATATACATCATGTACAGTATGCTCCGAATATATAATTCGCGGTTGGCGTTCGTATCTTTGATCTGGTTCATTTTGCTGAACATCGGGAACATGACAGCCATGAACGCAGAAGGTATTATAGTAAGGCGTGAAACGATCGTATAAGGTATAGAGTAGTAAGTCAGGCTCGCTACAGAGCGTAAGGATGTAATAAAGATCTTGTCACTGTTTATCATAATAGGATCGGTTATGGATATGATTGAAACAAAACCGCCGAATTTGAAGAGTTTTACGAAAGCGTTTTTGTCCCAGGAGGGGTGCAATATCCAGGGAACCAGTTTGTACACCTCATAGGAGTAGACCAGCAGACCGCTGAGTTGTACCAGTGCGACAAAAGAGACTATATGGATCAGGGAATAATGGAAAGTTAATAACGCTACTGTACCGCCGATCTGGGCTGTACCTGTGCCGATAGATATCCTGTTCGCGATATCAAAGCGTCCCAGCGCCCGCAGCACGCCGGTGAGGGCGCCTGTCGTAACGCCGAAAAGGAATGCCGTAGAGCTTATACGAAGGGATACGATCGCGATAGACTGGTATTGCGGGGCGATCTTTGCGAACGTCACCAGAATATATCGCGCAAAAAGCATGATGGCCGTCATGCCAAATAGGCCAATGCATATATAAAAAAGCATACAGGCCCAGAAGGATATCCTGGCGTTCTCGGTATCGTTTAACGCAAGGTGCTGAGCGATAGCCCTGATAGTGGCCTGCGTGAGACCAAACTGGAGGAATGAAAGGTAACTGATAACTACGAAGACAAGCGTGTATATACCATAAAGGTCAACATTGAACGAGCGCACGATGTATGGTGTAGAGAAAAACATTAAAAATATCAGCCACCCGCTGCCGATAAAATTCCAGGTGACGTTCTTTAATATCCCATGCGACACAGAATGTTTTGTCATTGTGCGCCGCTCTCCAGTGGTACGTCTGTCTGTCGTTCTGAAAGAGTGTGGATCGCGACCACCAAACCCGTAAGGAACCAGAACGGCTCCATAATGCGTACAATAATAAATGAGTTTGTGGTAAAAGACTGTGCCAGCACCGCAGGCACTGCTGTCATAAGCCCAAGGGATAAACTCTGTGCAAGCGGACGTGAGCTTTCGTGGTAAACTTTTTTAGCGAATAGAAAAATTTTAATTATCAGCCCGTAAAATAAAATTATGCCCATAACCCCTGTTTCTCCGAGGGTCGAAAAAAATTGGCCGTCAATAAAGCCGACCCCTGTAATGCCGTTGCCGAACAAGAATGTGAATGGGGTACGCATCAATTTTTCTGTTACGATCGTTTTCCAGCTGGTAATGCGCTCCAGAGCTGACTGGTCTGTTATGCTTCCAACGGCTTTATACTGTGCCGAGGAGCCTGCTGTAAAAGTCTGATTTACGCGGGCCATTGCATCGTGAACGAGCGATGGGGCTATCAGAGGTATAAATATTATACTGCCGATCAAAGAGAGCCCGTAAATTATCTTTTTCTTTTTGGTGAATACCAAAATTGACAAAGTCAGCGGGATCAAAGCTAAATAGGATGCCCTTGAAAGGGTGCGCACGAAAGGCGTGAAGCTGAAAAGCAGAACCGCGGCAGGTATTAGCGCCGAAGATGTTGTCTCTGCGTGCAAAATAGCTGCGATAAGGACAGAAAATATTACCAGATAATAGCCGCCCAGGGATGCCGGCTCTCCGCCCACCTTGTCAAACGGGGCGGAAACCCTGGCGTGAGTTGGCATCATGGACCAGGCGTAAATCGTTACAATAAGGCAGGTAATTAAGCCGGCACGGACAGACCTGTAGATAGCGGTCTCAGTAATGAGCGTATTTACAGTGATCCAGTAAAGTATAAAATATTCGATATATTTTAACGCGTAAAACATGCCTTTCACGGGGTTAATGCGCCCCTCGAGCATTCCCCAACTTGTGCTGAGAATATATATGCCACAGAGGGCCAGCATTAGTTTGTCGAAAGGGGTGATAAGGAATCCCTTCCAGTCTTTTTGAACGCTTATATGAGCTAGCCATGCAACAAAAACTATAATGATGAGTACATCGTCTACCCGGATGGCCACTGCTCTGCCTGGAACATTGCCGACAGGGATTTCTGGTGAAAGCAGCATGGAATAAACCAGGAAGATAATTCCGTTCTCAGGGTTCTGGAACGTAAGTAGCGCGACGAAAATAGCTGATATGATCGTTATTATTATGAAGGGAGATGTCGTAATAGAACGGCCTATGAAGTAGGCCATAAATATAATGAGAGGCACTGCGATCAGGGTGGGCCAGGCAAACTGTCTCATAGTTTGTTGTCAGGCTATTTGGGAATATCATTGTCCTTGGCGTAATATTTGTACGAATAGTTATACCCATAGCCGTAATCGCTGCTGATCTCTGCAGAGCGTACATTGTTAAGTATGACGCCCTGAACCGGCACTTTAACATTCAGCAGCTGGTCTTTAGCACGCTTAAGTGCATACCTTGCCATGCGTCCAACCTGATAAACGATTATTGTTCCATCAGTATGGGTACCGGTTATCATGGCGTCAGCGAACATAAGTATGGGAGGGCAGTCCAGCACCACCAGGTCATAGTTGGCTGAGAATTCTTTCAACAGTTTTCCGAATTCTGCGGAGTTCAGCAGGTCCATGGGGTTTGATACCATTGGGCCGGATGTCATCAGGTTCAGATTCTCGATGCCCGGGTAGGAAAGGATCTTTTCGGCACCAAGGTCCGAAAGAAGAAAGTCCGTGGTACGGCGCACCACGTCGTACCATTTCTTGGTGCCCATGATGGCGTCGGAGAAGCCCGGCTCCCGGTTCAGGCCGAATATCATGTGCAGAGAAGGCCTGCGCAGGTCGGTTTCTACCAGCAATGTTTTCATGCCGCTCTGGGCTGCGGTGATAGCGAAATTCGCTGTGGTGATCGTTTTGCCTTCAGAGATGCCGGCGCTGGTAAATGACAATATCTTTTTCCCTTCTTTAAGCGCGGTGAACTTCATGTTCGTGCGCAGTGTGTTATATGCCTCAGAAAATGGTGATTTGGAAGGATGAAACACTATGAGTTTTGAGCGCAGAAGGTTAAGCCGTTGTTCTCGCGCGTTTGATTTTGCCAGCCAGGCTTTCTGTTTTGCATCCAGGTCGACGTGAGGAATAACGCCAAGCACGGGAAGGTTAAGGTATTTCTCCATGTCTTCAATGGTGCCTATTGAGGTGTCAAGATTCTCTATCACAAGGGCAAGAACGAAGCCCAGGAAGACACCGATAAATGCACCGACGGCAATGTTCGCGGAGCGGTTCGGTTTTACCGGTGCTCGTGGTTCTACAGCAGGCGTAACGATGAATGCTGATTGAACCCGGTCGGCTTCAGTGATCTGAGCTTCCTTGAAGCGCTTCGCTAACAAGGTGTAGAGCTCTTCATTGATCTTTACTTCACGGGAAAGGCGCGCATATTCCAATTCTTCCGCCGGTAACTCGCGCATCTGGCCTTCTGTAGCGCTTATCTGCTCTTTAAGTTTAAGCACTTCCGGGTGTTGATCGGTGAATTTTTTCTGAAGTTCGCTTTTTCTGGTTTCCAGTTCCATTAAATGTTGTGTGAGATATCCGCCTATACCTTTGGCTCCGCTTCGTTCTGTATATTCGCGCATCGCGTCTTCGGATTTTTTAAGCTTTTTCTCGGCATCGTTAAGCTGACTTTCAACGAATTTTCGCATATCACTTGCCCGGCGGTTGCGATCTTCTATGCCTTTTTCAATATACACCTGGGCTGTGGCGTTCGCCAGTTTTGAGGTTTCAGCGGCCTCTGACGACTCTGCGGATATCGTTATCAGGTTGGTATCACCGATCCGGTCAGCACTTACTTTGGACTGAATAGCGCTGATGTAAGCCGACTTCTGCTCCTCGGTAGTATTCTGTTCTATTAATCCCAGTTTAACGGCGGTTCTCGTTGCCATAAGTGTGCTCTTAATTATTTTTACTTCAGTATTAAGCGCAGTCATGGAATCCCAGCCGGATTGGTCTGGTGTGGAAACACCTTCGATGACCAGCTGAGGTTCAACTTTAACGGTCGCTGAGGCCTGATATACGGGGGTTTGCAGGTTTGTGAAAACTATCGCGGAACCGAGGACGGAAATAGAGGTAAGCGCGATTATCAGCTTGCGCTTGGCGATTATCCGCCAATAGTCATGAAAGTTTAGTTCGTATTGGGCCATTAGAGCCTCGGTCCTATTGCAAAGGCTAACGCTACTATGCTGAGCCAGGGCAGAATATTGTTGACGAACCAGCCGGCGCTTGCCAGGCCTTTTTTGGGTATGTAAATAGTGTCACCGCTCGCTACACTGACATCGCGCTGGCCGCCGGAAAGTATTTTGTCCAGGTTGACCTTGACGACTTTTTGCGAGGTTGAGGTTAAGGTTGAGGATGAGGAAGACACTCCTGAATCTGATATGATAACGCTTACGTTGGAAATTTTGGCGCTGTCGGTGTATCCTCCTGCAAGGGATATAAGTTCCACAAGTTTCATGTTCTCTTTGTAATCATAATAGCCCGGTGTGCGTACCTCTCCAAGCACCGCGATACGGGCCTGGCCCTTAGGCACTTCTATAATGTCGCCCGGCTCCAGCAGGAAGTCTTTCGAGAAATCTCCTGATTTAATGATAACATCGAGATCAACGATATGAGTTTGTCTTTTAGTCGCCGGACCCCGGTAAACTTTTACGTGCGCCCGGTCGGCGCTTTCTGTGAAACCGCCTACTGATGAAATAAACTCCATCAGACGCATGTTATCTTTAAAGCTGTAGGAGCCTACGCTGTGAACTTCTCCGGTTATGAACACCTGTCGGCGGCTGAACTGCCGGACCGCGACGGTTATGCGTGGGTTTGATACAAAACGTCCGAGATTCTTTTGTAGTGATTCCTCAAGGGCATGGGCCGTGAGGCCGCGCGCCTGAATGGAACCAATAAGAGGGAAGGGTATTTTGCCGTCCGGCTGCACCAGCACTTCCCTGGTCAATTCTTCCGCCGGTATCACGGAAATTGAAAGCAGATCGCCGGCTTCTATCTTATAGTCTTTCAGATTTATCGAAGGCGTCTGAATGGTGTCGTCGGGTGCAGCTGGGGGTGACTGATTTGTGTCTGAATTGTTGGAAAGCGCGGGCACCATCGTCGACGGCTGTGCCGGGATGACAGCAACCGCGGTCGGGACCGCTGCCGGGGTTGCAACAGGCGCGGTCGTATCAGTCGTGGCCGGCATAGGCTTGGCCGTTGTGTCTGCTGTGGGTGACGAAGCGTTGTTGTTCTTTGCTTCTATCAACCAGTGATTCCCGGTATTTTGCACCGTATAGGGGCAGTCACGACGCAGGTCGGCCACTACCCTTACTATTTTGGGTTCTTTCGAGAACAGTCCGGAATGTACCCGTGAGAACAAACCTTTCTTCGGATGTATGTCACGAGCGGCTTTTGAGAGCGCATCGGTAACGCCGTAGAGGTCTAAAACTATTTTAGGCTGAACGGCAGGGTCCGGGTCTTTAAGCAGGAAATAATTTGAGCGTTCAACGCCGGAAGCTGTAATAGTGATGACGGAGCCTTCAGGTTTTTCACTTAAAAGCAGTTTTTGCACACTGTGAGCCGCGGACGGTTGCTGACGTGACACGTGGAGTGCGCCGTGTTTTGCTTGCGGTTTTGAAGCGGCGACCGGGGCTGAGATATTTTTAAGCTCATCGTTCAGCGGTGAAAGGTCGACAGGATTTCCGGCGTATTTCGCTTTAATGCGATTGAGGATATAGGCGCGGTCATTTGAGTTTAGGTTTTCTTTGGCAGCGGTGTTGCGATAGAAGTTAATATCGGATTGGAGAGAGCCTTCTGACAGCGCGGCCGCCCAGGCGCCGGTGAAAATGGTACCTATGATAGCGAGCAACATGATCGGTCTGAAGGTTATTTTCATGAGTTGAATATCGTAGCTTACCGCTCCTGTAGTGGCTTCACTCGTAATAGCGAATTAGTAAATCCTCTGCCAACATCGCAAACTTTGTTGTTGTTAGGATCAGTGATGGGACGTCCATCGACGATAAAATTGTAAGCGTATTCTCCGGGTGCGATGGGTACCGCCAGCGTCCATTGTTTGGCATTTATCTTTTGCATGGGTGTCGGTGTCCAATTATTAAAGTCTCCGATAACCTCGACCCGCTTGCTTTTAGAATTGAAGAAGGTAAAGCCGATGCGGCGCACTTCTTTACTGCCGGTATTTGGTTTTGCCGCGGGCTGGGGCGGCGCCGCCTTCGCAGGTTCTTCAGGGACCTCGTTGACGCCAGGCAGATCGGAAAGATTATTTTCGGAGCCATAGTCCGCATCATTCGGCGGTTTTTTTGTCAGCTGTGAGGATCCTGCGGAAAGTTGCTTAAGCGTGGAAAGCGGTTTGCTTAATTCAAGATTTACTGCGGAACCGGTAAGGGTCATGTACCTGAAGCCTGCAACACCTACCGCTATGATCAGGATGATCAGATCCAGTATCAGCAGGGCGACAAGATTTTTGTTTGAGCCGTTCATGCTATTTTGAATCCCCGCTGTCGGTCAGGATTATTAAAAGCTTGTGGATGCCGTCCAGTTTTGTCTCGATATTGCGCAGCTTCAGTTCAATATCCGGCGGAACCGTAAAGCTCATTGTTCTTTCCGGGTCGGCAGCTGTCTGCGGTGCTTTTTCCATTGTTTCAAGGCGTGTGCCTATGTTGGTCAATTGGCAGGTTATTTCTTGCAGCTGGGCTTCAAAAACGCCGGCTGATTCCATGTTGCGGGCGGTCGGCTGCTGGGGTTCGTTCGCGTCGTCTTCGTAGGCAGCAAGCTCATCCGCTTCCGAATGGCTCATGGTGAGCTTTTTCCAGTTCATGGCAGCCCACACGATTATACCGATCGCGGCTATCGAGATGAACACGGCAATGAGGATGATAGGATCCGTAAAGACTTGGGGGCTGATTTTTGGCATCTCATCCTCACTTTTAGTATGAGTAATTTACATTCAAAGTTTAATAAAATAAAATTGAACAGTCAATGCTTTTCGCATAATTTTGCTTCCTGACATACAATAGTTGGCAAAATTAGAAATAATTAGGTACAATTTTCATTAATGAGCATTTCAGCACATGAGATCTATAAATCCTTTTCGGTACCCGGAGGCACTAAAAAAGTCCTTACGGGCGCGTCTATTTTTGTACCGGATGGTACGATAGCCTGTCTCATCGGACCGAACGGGTGCGGCAAAACGACCCTGTTAAAAATTGTTTCTACGTTGGCGCTGCCGGATAAAGGAAAAGTTGACGGCGCGCGCAAGGATATTTCTTTTATAGGCAGCGGTGAAGGCGGTTTCTATGAGGCTTTGTCGTTAAAGGATAATCTGTTTTTTCCCGGCAGGATGCGGCGCATCACCGAGGTCGCTCTTAAGGAACGTATCATTGCTTTGTGCGGGCGTTTCGGTATTTCACCGTGGCTTAATGAACCGCTCTCCCATTGCTCCAGCGGTATAAAGCGAAAAGCGGCCTTCGTACGCGCCGCTCTTGCAACACCCCGCACCTATATTATCGATGAATTCAGCGCCAGTCTGGATGAAACATCACGCGAATCTGTGTGCGCCTTTTTGCGTGAAGAGACCGCGCGCGGTTGCAGCTGTCTGGCGGTAAGCCACGACCCGCTTGACCAGGAAAGGCTCGGCGCCGTAACATACCGGATGGACAACGGGCAGGTAAAACGCAATGAATAGCGTGCGCGCCTTTTTTCTGCGTGATATAGCGATGGAACTGCGTTACCGCTTCAATCTTGCGGTCAAAATTTTGAACTCGCTGTTTTACATGACGATCTTTTATTTTGTCGGGGCTCTTATTCCCAGCGGCACGATACTGTTTTCCGCGGGTTATTTCCCCTTTGTTTTTGCCGGTCTTATTTTCAGCAGATTTTTCGCCATCTGCGTGGGCGCCGGTTCAGAACTGGTGCGTAACGAGCAGTATTGGGGCACCGCGGAAAATCTCTTCCTTTCTCCGGTGGAACCCGCCGCGATAGTGATCTCAGGTGTCGCTTCTAAATTATTGCTTGCCTGCGGCGAATTCGCGGTGATGGCGCTGGTCGGTGTTTTAGTGTTCGGGGTGCAGCTGAACCGGTTCGCGGTTTTAGTAATACCTCTGGCTTTGGTACATGCCGCTATGTTCACGGGTATTGGTTTGGTCTCGGCTGGTTTTATTATGCTTTACAAAAGGGGCGACCCTGCGGGCTGGCTGCTGGGGATACTGGTGGACCTGGCAAGCGGCGTCTATTTCCCGGTAGGAGCATTGCCGAAGCCTTTCGCATCGATCGCAGCGCAATTGCCGACAACGGCGGCGCTTAACAGCTGGCGCATGATAATGTTCGATGGGTCATTCCCGCCGGCCGTTTCAGTGGTTTCGCAATGCTTATGGGCGGTCGTTCTTTTCGGGTGCGGTTGGTATGTGTTCGGCAGATGCTTTAACGGCGCCAGGAAAAACATGTCGGTAGGCAGTTATTAAAACGTCCTTCAGCAGTAAGAAAGGCCGCATAGCTTTCCACAGCAGTACCTGAGCATCTGTTTGAGCATCATACCTTCCTCTGATAAAATGAGAGTCGGGAAAAAATATCTCCAGTAAAAACTTCCCAAGCATTTTCCGCCTCAGCATAAGAACCCGCGCGATGTGCCCGGCTTTCGGGGCCGATAAACGCAGCATTATCCGGGTGTGAAATTTGTGCGGTGTTCTGCCTTTCAACAGAAAATCATGCAGTTCTTCCCACCCAAGCATCCTCAGCCGCTCAGTCAGCGCCGGCAGACCCGCCACATGCCAGCGGTCGTTGAGCACGGCAAGGTCCTGCTTCCATCTGGAACTTGCGTTCGCATGATGTATCGCTCCATGCGCGAAGATATGCACATAAAAATCTACGGGATTTAATACCCTGCTTCCGTCGCCCAAGGGGGTCGAGCCGGAAGACCATAATGCCTCGTTCTCGGCCTGGTCCAGGTACCAGAGGTTGTCGCAAAAATCTACCGCGACAGGCTGGCTTATATGTATGTGAGCGGCGGGATCCTGCGGGGCAGGCCAATAGCCGAGGTTCGCAAGCACTTTTCGCGCCGACTCGTATTTTGCGGGCGGCACCATAATATCCATATCTTCCATGTTCCGGCTGCGCATAAGATCCGGAAAACATTCGATAAAGGCTACGCCCTTCAGGAGCATGAAAGGTATGCGCGCCGAGGTGAAGGCTTTCGCGAGCTCGCCGTACTGCCGGTGGATCAGCAGTGTTCTGGGAAGGACTGCGGTGATCAGATCACTCATGGGTCTCCACTGAGAACGGCTCTAACGACGGCAAGGTGAATTGGTACGTAGCCGAATCATTTTCTTTGGAGATCACGCGCGGCAGTATGGGCGAGCCGGCTTCCTTTGACCTGATGAAAGGCTCGTGCAGGGATACCGGCAGGCTCATTTCAATAGTGATGTTAGAGAACTGCGCGGGGCAATTCTTTTCGATCATATAGCGCCGGTACGTTCCGGCTTTACCGTCGGAAGACGTTCGTTCCTGGGAAAACTTGATCGATACCTCTCTCAGCAGAGCCTGAGAGCGTGCCATTGCGGTAAGACGGCGGATGTCACCCGTTGCTGCTTCAGCTTTGATCGAGTAAATAACGGTCCTTCCGGCTATCTGCCGAAGCTCTACTGTCGTCGAAGTTGCATGAACGGTGAAATCCGCACCTGTGGCGCCGGCCTGCGAGATCGGAGAGATCGAGGGAAGCGGTGGCGCCTGAATGGTAACAGCGGAGGTTGTAGAAACCTTTACCGGCGCGGTTGTGTTAGACGGCGCGGATATCGGCGCCGGGCGCACGGGCGCGCGGCCGGGAAATTCTATGCCGACGGAAATACGGTTCGAGTTGCCAAGCACGCCGTAGGGTTGAAAGGCATAATCGACCGTTATTATGTATTTTTGCCACGGTATGATAAAACCGACGCCGGCCGCGATGCCGGCGGCATCACCAAGCGGCTGGCCGTACAAAAGATAATTGTATCCCGCCCGGAGGGCAAGGTATCTATTGGGACAGTATTCCGAGCCTAGTGAGGCGGAAAGCCAGTTGTCTATCGGTTGGTTCAAGTCACAGGTCACCTTCAAATTTGGTTTCGGGAACCAGGCGCCGCCGGCCTTAACGTTAAAGGGCAGGTCGTAGCTTTTCGAAATAAATTTTATCGGCGTGCCGATATGCTGCAGGGCGAGTCCCAGGCTTACCGGCTTGTCCTTCAATCCGTACTGCAGGCCAAGATCCATGGCTGCGCCGTAGGCGGTGTAATTGTCAATAGTCTGCGAAATGGCCAGCAGGCTCGCCCCGGCTGAAAGACGTCCGTTAATGACACGCGCGTAAGAGAGCTGGGCGGCTGTGTCGTAAGCGCCGAATAACCCTTCAGAATTGGAGAGCGGCATGAACGGATCGTTCTCGCTGTTGCCGGAACGCCGTTCAATGTCTACCGGCGTGTAAAGACCGTACAGCGCACCGCCGATAACACCCTTGCCGAACGGCGTCGCGTAGCCGGCAAAATCCTGCCTGATACCTTCGAACTGTTCATTGTGCGTCAGATGGACTTCCGTATTCGCCAGACGCGCAAGACCGGCCGGGTTCCAGTAAAGCGCAGTCACGTCGTCGGCCAATCCCGCGAAGGCACCGCCCATGGCGGCAGCCCTGCTTCCCGCCCCGAGCGTTAAGAAAGTAGCGGCGGTAGTGCCGGCTTTGGGGTGTATCTCAACAGAAAAAGCCGGGGTTGAGATCAATGTCAATGTTAAGAAAAACAGCGTAAAATGTTTCATGCGAGGCCTCGATTAATGGATGATAGCCAGTTTTTTCTTGATAGCTTTTGTCTCGCTGTCTGATCTTGCTTCTATTCGCCAGATGTAGACACCGCTGGCGATATCGTTCATGTTCCACTCCAGCTCTGATGCTATGCCGGCGGGGTTGTTGTCTTTTTCCAGGTGCGCTATCGGCTGGCCCGCGACGTTATATACGTCGATCTTTATGTCGGCTTTGCTGCCGAGATAATATTTAAATGAGAGTTTCTCGCCTTTGGCGGGGTTTGGATAGGTGTAGACCTTGTCCTCCTGCAACAGTTCTTCGGAACCCGGCACATAGCCCATTATGCGGCACGTGAGCCGGCCATTGGTATAAAAATTCGGTATCACGGCCCAAACGCTCCCATCTTCGCTGGAAGGGTCTGAGGTATTGATAACGCGCCATTCGTTACTCGCGGCGTCCCACCAGTAGAGGCGGAGATTCTCCCTGTTTATGCCGGCAGCATCCGACGGAGTGTATGGCACCTTTATAGTGACCGGTTTAAGGAATTTCGTGTTAGCGGGGCTCACGCTGAATTCTCTTTCGATCGCTGTCGCGTGAGATCTTCCCACCCCGGTGGCCGTCACGCTTTCGGGAACGCTGATGCCTGCATACACGGTGTTTGAGAACGTGTGAGGCTCGATCACCAGATAGGTCGTCAGCCCATTGATCGTTAAAGGCACATTATAACCGAGGTTCGGATCTATCATCACACCGTCCGCGATCGAGAATGCCGATGCTGTACCCAAAGATCCGGATTCACTTGAGTTGTCCAGCGCGGTGACGATGTAATAGTATGTCGTGTATACCGGACAATTGGTGTCTATGTAGGTCGTTACGCCCGCGTTAAGTTTTACGAGCGGAGCGAAACCGCCCGACCAGGTGCTTTTGTAGAGCTGATAGGAGCGCACGTCGTTATTGCCGGCCCCGTCGTCGGCCGAAAGGCCCCAGGTTATCGTAAGAGATCCTCCGCCGTCAAGGGGTGTGTCTGCCGCCTTGATATGTTCGGGTTCTTTTGGTGAGTTATCTATAACGAAGGTGTTTGCCGCCGGCGCCAGTGAATTGTTGTTTACCGTCAGACGTATGGTGTACGTTCCATCAGCCAGGCTCCGTGTATTCCATGCACCTAAGGCAGCATTGTTCACCGGGCTGGTGGCCGTTGTTATGGTGGCCCATTGCGATGGGGCCGGGTTAGTTCCCGGTGCATAATCGATAGTATAGCCGGTCAACGTTCTGTTGAGCGCGGTGCCGTAAATAAATGTTTGGTTCGTTACGGTATCCGCATTGTCGGGTGAGGATAGAGCGGCGGCGTTGCCGGCCTGCAGGGCCCACACTGAACCGTCATACGTGTTCACATAAACTACGCCGTTAGATACCGTCGGGGATGCGACTATGCCCGTGGAGGTATCGATACCCGAATAGCTTAAATAGGTGCCCGTGGAAACTGATTGCGGCAGACCTGTCCAGGGCGAGATATAATTGCCGTTCGAGGCCTGCAGGGCGTAGAGCGTACCGTCACCCGAGGCTGTGTAAATTATGTCCCCTGCTATGCAGGGCGAGGCGACGATACCTATCTGGTTAGCCGCGCCGACGTCCGCGCTCCAGCGCGCCGATTGCGGGGTCGCGCCGGTCAACGGGAAAGAATACAGGATGAGACGGCAATCGCTCACCGGCGGGTTGCCGTCGATGGTAAGAGTTTTAGAACAGATGGCGTAAACGGCGTCATCGGTCGCGGCTATGGAAGAGACCACGGCGGTTTCAGTGTCCAGCTGGACGGACTGCCACAGGATCGCGCCCGTCTGGGGATTGATCGCGAACAAGGTTTGCTCGTCCCCTCCCGCTATGGCATAGACGGCCGCAGCGTTAACGACCATGCAGCCGAAGCCGATGTTGCTTTTCGTTGATAGCTCCCATTTCATGGCCCCCGACGAAATATCCAGGGCGTGCAGTGTCCCGTCGTTCGTGCCGAAGTACAGTACCCCATTGCTGATCGCAGGCGAAGAAAACCCGAAGCTGCCCAACGGATAGCTCCGTATGATATTACCGTTCAATGCGTTGATCTCGTAAAGAGCGGAGGCCGGCGATCCGCTGACAAAATATAATTTGTTGCCGTCAAGCAACGGCGATGAGACGTCTGTTGAACCGGTCGGTGTTTTCCATTTCAGTTCGCCGGTGAGGCGGTTTATGGCATAGAGGTTCTGATCGCGGCTGGGGCAGTAAACCGTATCGGAACTGACGCAGGGCGTTGCGTCCACCCAGCCTCCGGTCGAAAAATTCCATTCCTGGGCTCCCGTACGCGCGTTCAGGGACCAGATAGAATTGTCACGCGTTCCAAAGTAAACGCTGCCCTTATAGACGACGGGCGAAGAAACTATGTTGGTCTGTGTCTGGAACTGCCACAACGGGGTCAGCGTCGGCTCTGCCTGTTCACGCGCGGCGCCGGTGCGCTGCGGCGTGCCGCGGAACATAGGCCAGCTGGCGCTCCAGGCAATTATTGGAGCGCATAAAATAAGTATAGTGAGTACATAACGCTTCATAAGCCGCTCCTATCCCTACGGTTCTATGCAGTAGATCTTTCCGTTGTTCGATCCGAAATATATGTGGTTCGCATGGCCGGTCCTGTTGTCATAAATGGCGTTGGTACGGATCTCGGCGCCCGTGCTTATCGGGAATTTCGGCAGTAGATTCCCGTTCATATCCAATCCGTAAAAGTTGCCGTCATCAGAGCCGAAGTATACCGCATCGCCGGTGCACAAAGGCATGGTGCGCACCGGGCCTCGAGTCTGGAAACTCCAATAAATGGATCCGTTGTTTATGTCAACTTTGTAGATCCTGCCATCGTCGCAGCCGAAGATCATGGACTGGTTGTCAAGAGCATAGACCGGGGAGCCGCGTACCGGCGAACTGACGTGTACATCATTCCACTGGGCGGGCTTTGTCTTTAAATTGCTGGAGGTGCGGCACTTGAAATTACCATCGTCATCGCCGAAATAAATATTATGGGAATTTCTTGATGTGTCACCGAAACCGGCGAATATATAGGGTGACGTCCTGATAGCGGTGGCGGTCGCCGACGATGATGTGATGGACCCATCGACATTGTTTATGCGGTATATCTGTCCGTTCCCGGTGCCGAACCACAGGGCGTTGACGCCGCTGCTGAACTCGTCTATCGCCGGCACGCCCAGCGGCGATCCGCTGATGCCCGATGCCATGCTCCAGCCCGGCACGGCGCTGCCATCGGTGTTGATCTTATGGATCTTCCCGTCGGCGGTACCCAGGAAGACGTGGGTCACGTCCATGCCGTATTCCGCTATCTCGCTGGTAACCGGCGAACCCAGTTCCTGCGCGCCGCCCCAGACGTTGGACATCGATGAATCATTATCCTGTATCTTGTAAAGCTGGCCGCCCTGGGTCGCGACGTAAAGGTACCTGAGCGGGTTGCCGTTCGTGTCGTTGCCCTCATCGCCCAGATAGCTGGTTTCGTAGGTGGCGGTTATCGGGCTGCCCGCGTTGAACTGCCATTTGGCGTTGCCGTCCGCGTCGAGGGCGTGAACGAAACCGTCGGAACCGGCGGCCATTACGGAGGCGTCATCCATGGAGGCGGGGGCGGTGCCGGTTAAGCCTACCGACATGAAGCTGTTCAGCTGGATGCCGGGCGTTGAAATGGCTGAGGGATAGGACGATCCGGCAGGTGCCTGAGCAGGCACGGTCGCGCTTGAGACGACCGTCAGTACCGTAGTGCCGCTGGAGACCTGCGGGACATCCGTAGCGGCGTCAAGCCATGCAACATCCGTAGCCGGAGCAAGCAGTGCTCTGTAGCTTCCGTTCACGTTTGCATTGGCCGTAAGCGTTACCGTGACAAAATAGGTCTTCGAGCTGTTTGGCGCGACCGAACTGATAGCGGCGCCCGGATTTTCCGCCACAATAGTCTGGCGGCCGGATGAGGTATTGAGAGAAGTGAGTTTTCCCCATTCGTCCGTGTCGATATCCCTTTGATACGTGCCCTGAGTGCCGTTGGTTATGTTATCGGCGAAGACACTTATTGACGAGAAAAGGGCTGCTTCCTGAGCCCCGCTCAATGGTGTTACGCCGTCGGCCTGAGTAAAGGCTACCGTCATGCTGGAGAACTTTATCGCGTTCGCGCCGGCCGCTGAACGGTTCGTCAGAGTCAGCTTCATTACCGGGGTCACGCAGCCTACATTGCCGCGCACCGGCGTGTTGTCAGACAGCTGCGCCAAATGCACCGTGGCGTCGTAGGTAACGGACGTATGAGTTACGGCCGGAGCTGCACCAGCTGCATTGGAGGTCAGCAGCGCAATAGTATAGACAGCGCCGTCGACGAGCGAGGCGCCGTCCTGATCGTTAAAGGATACGCCGGTCTGCACAACATTCTGGGAAGAGGTTATGCCGGTGTTAACGCCTGCATCCAACATTCTGTAAATGTGTGGCGAATGCTGATCGGGGCTGCCGCCGGTCCTGGTAAATACGACCGTGTTATTTGCGCCCGCGCTGGAGTTGGCGCCAAGCGCGAACGTCATCTTAAAGGTGCGCGGCAGCACGCCGCCGGTGGCAGGGTAGGTGAATGTATTCGCCGTTGCCGGCGTAGGATTGTAGTTGCGCATACCGTAGCTGTTGGACGTAAATGATGTCAGGTCTGCGGCGTTGTTACCCGACGACACGCCATCCTGAACGCGCCCGATCGTACGCGGTGCGGAGAGGTTCGCGTTGGCCGGCGTATCATACGGTACCAACGCTGCTTTATAATTGTAGTAGCTGGGTGTGCCATTGCACCAGACAACGCGGTCCTGAACCTGGCCTGATGCGTTTTCAAGTGTGATGTTATCGCACGATGATGATAAAGCGCCGCCCATGCACGTTGCCCAGGTCCTGGCGTAGGTATCAACAGACGAGTTGTCGATCACGGTAAAGGCCGAGGGATAGATCTTGCGCGTGAACGTGAACGGATTCCTGTTCATGTTGCGGATCGTGTAGCTGGACATCGTTATCACAGATGCGGAAGTGCTGTACAGTTCCACGAACTGAGCGTTTGAGGCGTAGTCTATTTCATTTATGAAGACCGCTGTGCTGGTTGAATAATTAAGCAGCCCGGGCGTCGGCGTAGGGTCTATCTCGAGTAAAGCGGGATTGCCGTCGGTAATACGCGCGAAACTCGAGCCGGCCGGCAGCACCGGCCACTGGACTATATCAACTATGCGGGGCGCTGCGTTGTTGTCTAAAAGCCTGACATGATAGCTGTTGGACCCCGACAGGTTAAGGCCGCTGATAACATATATACCGCCGACGGGTATAGAGCTTCCTGCTACCGCCGTCCAGACGGTGTTGTATGTCGCCGGCGCATCGATGGTCCCGCCGTTGTATTGCAGCGTCCATCCGGAAAGCGAAACGCTGGAAGCCAGATTGTTATAGAGCTCTACCCAGCTGCCGTTGCCTGCAGCGAATACTTCATTTATGTAGACGCTTTCGCCCCGCGGGAAGGCACCGGCGGTGTTGGATATCGCGGAATAGTTAGGGACCTTATCCCTGGTGCGCAGCGCGAAGTAATAAGTAGTCCCCACCGACAGGCCGGTGACCGTAAGCGATTCTATGGCGCCAGGCTGCGCGACGGGTTTCAAGAGGGCATAGACCGTTGCTGAGTCAAACAGCGGCTGCGAGCTGATAGGGTAAGAAGCTACGCGCAGGTCATAGAGGCCGTTACCGTTAAATACGGTCGTACCGTCGTCGCCGGGCGCTATCCAGGAAACGTCGATCGTGCCGCGATAAGGCCCCTGCACAGCCGCAAGGGTGGTCGTATTCGCCGGCGGCTGAGTATCCTTCAGCAGGATGAATGCGTCTATTACTGCGGTGGTCGTGCCCGCGATATCCCATGCCCGTATCGATATGTAGTTCGTGTTGGCGGACAGCAGGTTATAGTTCAGGTTCAAGGCGCTGAGCGACACGGTATTATTGACGTTAGCGATCGACGTCCATGGCATAATTTGTGTTCCGCCCTGGGCCGGCGCGCTGTAAGCGGTGTACTGCACGGTATCCAGCTTAGACAGGTTAGCCTGATCGGCAAAAGAGATGTTGTAAGGACGGCCGGTATTTTCCCACACCGGCGTTTGGCTTTCATTGTTGGTTATTACCGGCGCGATGGTGTCTTTAAGCACATAGAAGGCATCCAGCAGCTCAGTCTGATTGGCCGCGTTATCGTAAACCATTATCGAAATATAGTTTGTGCCGTTTTGTAAAAGGCTCCAGGTGTTTTGTGTAAGCGGCCAGTTGGTGTTGTACGTGTCGCTGTTGATACCGCTGATATCAGGCCCTCCGTTGGAATAATCCTTCAGCTGGTTACCTCTCTGGCCTGACGCGGGACCGGTATAGACAGAGGTGCGTACCTGTGAAAGATGCGATCCTCCCGAATCGGTAAAGGAGACACGGTAGAGGCCCGAGGCGTTGCGCCATGCGGTATCGCCCGTCTGGTTGTTGGCAATGGTCGGGGCTATTGAGTCCTGCAAGTCCAGGGCGAGTTCGGCCGGCTGATAAGCGGCGATCGTGCCTACCGTCCATCCTGAAACAAGAGTTGACAACACTGAACCGCCTGTCCAGGCGGTGCCGTTCCATGTGCGCGTGCGTAGCGTGCCGGCGCGGTCAAGGCCAAGCAGAACTATGTTGTTAGTGTTGGGATCCGGGTACAGCTCTATGTACCCAAGAATGTCCGACCATTTATAGGTGTCCACACTGGCGCCTGATAAGGTCGTCCAACTGGTGCCGTTATAGCGCGACCAGTTAAATGTGCCGGAGCTCGCCTGAACGCCGCAGACCATGGCATAACCGGAGCTCTTTTCCCAGGCGATATCGCCGCAGCGCGAGGTAATGGAGGAATCATTTGCGGTCAGTTCCGTTGAAGTTGCCCACGCTGAGCCGCTCCAGACGGTTACGTTCCAGTCGTTAGCGCTGTCCTCGCTTGAGAGCGCTATGCGGTTCGAGTTGGGATCGGCGGCTATTGAAAGCCAGTTGACGGTCGCGCCGGTTATCGGGCCGGTGTAGCCGGTCGGTATCGCGGAGCCCGACAGCCAGGCGCTGTTGGATGACGACCACAGGTCATAACGGTTCCACGGCGTTACCGCACCCTGACCCCAGACGATCATGCCCCTGCCATCCTGCGCTTCCCAATCGACGTCAAAGGCCTCTTTTGTCGCGATCGAGGCCGTGGTAGAGCAGGTGCGGGTGCTGACGCTCAGGAATTCACCGGTGCCGTGCCACACGGCGGTAAAGACATTGCTGTTGGAGGTAAGCACACCGAGCAATATGTCGTCGGTCCCGGGGCGCGACTTTGTTTTTATCCAGTAGGCATCGCCGGTCGCACCGCTCATGGTGAGGGTCTTAACGCCGGTTGACCAGGCATTTTGTGTTGAGCTCCAAACCCGGTAGGAAACCTGGCCTGAAACGCCGTCGCTGTACACGATCAGCGCCCTGCCTGAAAGCTGTTCGTAGGCGATATCAAAGCCGCGGTAGGCGCTATATAGCGTGCCCTGGTTTGCGTTCATCCGGTACGCGCTCCCGCTGATCCCCGTCGTCGGATTTATCCACGAACCCAGCTGGCCGTTCCATACCTGAACGTAGAGGTCACCGTCCGGCGCTGTCGTGCCGTCGTAGGTTAAGGCGCCCATTATCTTCTGATCGCGCAGAACGTTACAGGATTTCAAACGCAGATATCTGGTATTGGGGGCGCCGGAAAGAGCGTCCTGGGACGCGTTCCATGAGGACCCTGTCCACGAGGCGAATTGCGGCGCGGCATTCGATCCTTCGCCGAAGGCGGCCATACCCTCCGCGGGCCCCGAGGGGGCGGCGGCCGCTGAAGCAGTCGTGGAAAGCAGGCTGTAATTCCCGGCCGCATCATACGCTTTCAGGGCGATATAGTATGTGGCGCTGGTGATCAATCCCTGAATGGTGCGCAATTCGGGCGAGCCCGGCGAGGCGGGCGTGAAAGTGCCCGAAAGGGTTGAGGTTGTCGCAGAAATAAATGTCGCCTCGCTGTTTATCTGGGTTGTGGAGAATTTGATAAGATAGCCAGCCGCCGGCGCGCCGGTATAGCCGTTGTCTGCGGGCGCAAGCCAGGAAATATCGATCTCACCGGGCAACCCGCCGGTAACGGCGGTAAGGGTCGTTACCGCGCCGGGCGGAACGCGTTTTGATGCCGCGACGCTGGTGCTTACGCCGGCAGAATAATTGCCGGCTTTATCAACGGCTATTATTCCTATATAGAATGTAGAACCTTCGGATAATGTAGTGATCGTGGTTGTTTCGCTATACGAAACCGTGTGGGCGCTCAAAGAGGAGTACGCTGTTGTACCGCTCGTAAGGAAGTTATTAATGTCAGTGAAATTAACCGCACTATATTTGATAATGTAGGCGCTCACTTGACGGTTGCCGGGATCGGTCAGGGCGTCATCCGCCGGAGCGGTCCATGACAGGTTGATCTCGCCCGCGTTGGTACCGGTGAAGCCTGCAAGGTTTGTGATGTTCGCAGGCGCGATGGTATCCTTAAGAATTTTGAACGCATCAGTATAAGACGACGTGTTGCCCAGCATATCCGCGGCCCTGACAGATATATAATTTGTTCCCGGGGCAAGCAGGCTGAAATTAACCGGCCAGTCAGTGGTGTAAGCCTGGGCATTCAGGTTCAAGAAAACCGTTGTCCAGGCGATCAATTGCGCTCCGCCGAGGCCCGGTGCAGTCCTTGCGGTGTATGATGCGACATTCACTCCCGAGAGATAATCAAAGAAATCAACATCGTAAGGCCTGCCCGAATTTGTCCATAGCGGCGCGCCTTCGTTTATGACGATCGATGGCGCGTCGGTATCGATCACCAGAGAGTATACCGGCGAACCGGTATTGGTGTTGCCCGCGCGGTCGGTCGAACGCACGCGCCAGCTGTAAGATGATTCAACGACAGTGATGGTGGCCGCAGTGGCGGCGGTGACCGATGAGATCGCGATGCGTGAAAAATCCGGTGCCGTTGAGAGTTCGATCGTATAATTCGCGATACCGGCAGTATCGTCTAGGGCTGCAGTCCAGCTGAACGGCACGAGCGTGTTGCCGGAGACGGTCGGGTTAGACGGGCTTGTCAGCAAGGCAACCGCAGCGGGCGGGGTTGTGTCGAAAACAACGCTGAACGACTGCGTGCTGACCGCTACGTTGCCGGCCTGATCATAGGCGATGACACGCCAGGTATAGGATGACTGTACCGGAGAAAGCGAAGCATTGGTCGCGACGGTAACCGAGCTGAAGGCGATCAAAGCGAAATCCGTGCTGGTAGCCAGCTGCAGCACATAGGCGCTGAGGCCTGACAGCGCGTCGGCGGAAGGTGACCAGCTGAACCCGATGGGCTCGTAGTTTGTCGCGCTGGCGGCCAGCGGCTGCAACAACACCGGGGTGTTCGGAGCGATGCTGTCGACGGTCAAAGAGAAGGCGGTTGAGTATGCCGACTGGTTCCTTGCGTTATCGATGGCCCGCACGTGCCAGAAGTAAACCCTGGACGGAAGTGCCATGGAAGTCGCCGATTCCCGCAACGGCGATCGAGGCGGTAAAGACGCTGAAGTCGGCCGCCGTTGATGCCGTGAGTTCGTAGTCCGCAACGCCTGAGGGCGTATCGTTTACCGCGTTCCAGTCGAAATGTACCGCAAGCTGGTTCGTGGCCCCGCCGGTCAAGGGCGATACGAGCATGGGGACCGACGGCGCGGTCGAGTCAACAATAATGCTGTATACCTGGCTGGGCGCGGAGATATTGCCGGCGCCGTCCTGAGCTAATACGCGCCATGAGTAGGATGATTGCACCACGGAAAGCGAGGCGCCGTTTGTCGCAGTGGCGGAACTGAAATTGATAACACTGAAGTCTGGCGCTGTCGATAGCTGCAGAGTATATTGTTTGACCCCTGAAATGGTGTCGGCGGCCTGCTGCCAGCTAAATGATACCGTTGTGGTATTGGTGCTGATGTTGTTCGCAGGTGTCGTCAGCGCGGGAACCGCTGTCGGGGCGATCGTATCTACGATCAATGAATAATAGCTGCCGAGGAGTGAGCGGTTGCCGGCCGCGTCGACAGCCCGCGCGTACCAGAAGTAGCTGCCTGAGGGCACCTGGACCGTTTTAATTGTAGAGGCGGCCTGGGCCGACGTCGTAAAGACCGCAAATGATGCGGTCGTCGAGACATAGAGTTCATAACCGGCTATCCCCGATGCCGTATCGCTGCCGGTTCCCCAGCTAAATGAAACGGTGTTGTTATTCAAAGCTGTGCCGTCCGTGGGAGTTACAAGCCCCGGCGCCGTCGACGGTGTCGTGTCTTTCCTTACATAGAACACATCAAGGGCGGTAGCCGTCGCGTGTGCCACATTCCAGCAGCGCACCGAGATCCAGTTGGCCGTGCCGTCCGACAGCAGGGCGAAGTCTGCGGGGGCCAGCTGCCAATTCGTGGTGAACGAAGATGTACCGCCCGTGAAACCGGGCAGCGGCGTCCAGTCGAATCTCTGCGAGCCGGTGCGGTTCGTGCCGGTGTACGCGCAATATTGCGCGCCGCTGAGCAGGGAGGCTCCCGATGAAAGCATATCAACATCATACGAAGATGAGGCGTTCACCCAGGCGGAGTAGTGCCCGGTTGTTTCGTTGTTGGTGATCGTTACGGCGGAGGTGTCTTTCTGCACAAAGAAGACCGCGCTGGTAGATACCGTCAGGTTGCCCGCGGTGTCGAAGACCCTTGCCCACACGTAATTGGTAGTCGCGTTCATCATGCCGTTCCAAATGGATGTCGGTAGCTGCCAGTCGGCAGTATAGGCGAACGTGGCTGAGGTTATAACGGTCGTCCAGTTAGTTCCCGTTACACCGGGCATCGTAGCCGTCGCCACCTCAAAATGATCAATGCCGGAGCCGCCGGGGGCGTCAAGGAAATCCACGTTGTAGGCGG
This sequence comes from Endomicrobiales bacterium, assembly GCA_963796955.1. GTDB lineage: Bacteria > Elusimicrobiota > Endomicrobiia > Endomicrobiales > JALOBY01 > CAWCNJ01. Next base: position 332,371 of record CAWCNJ010000008.1, on the reverse strand, counting down.
TGTCGTTATTGGCGCGCCACGTGGCATCTCCCGCCTGATTATAAACTACGGTGGGGGGCGTGGTATCCTTTAAGACAAAGAAGGCATCGGAGAGCGTATCCATGTTGCCCGCGTAGTCGTATGCCCTGACACTGATATAGTTCTTCCCTTCCACCGCGGCTGAAAAGTTAACGGACCAGGGCTGAACATAATAGGTGGCATTGATGGTCGTGCCGTTCTCTGCCGTATGGTCCGTCCAATCCCAGATCGTCGCGCCGCTTTGCAAAGAGCCCGACATCGCTTTCGTCTGGAATTTGCTTAACACGGCGCCGTTCTGCGGAAGGTCGAAGAAATCAACGTCGTAATGCGCGCCTGGGTCCGTCGCGTGCCAGATGCCGTCCGATCCGGGCGCCATATTGTTCGCGATCTGCGGCTTGGTGATATCTTTCAGCACAAAGAAAACATCGTAATAGGTCGTCAGGTGTTGCAGGTTGTCGCTGACCCGGACAGAGATATAATTCGTTCCGCCTTCGTGCAGCGAGGCGAAGGCAACCTGCCAGTTATTGGTGTAGCTTGCCTGTCCGATGTTCTGGAATATCGGCGTCCAGTTAATGACCGTTGTGCCGTTCATCGCGGGCAGGGTGTTGGCGGCATATTCAGCGGTGTTCAGGCCGGAATAATTGTCCCTGAAGTCAACGTCGTAGCCCGCCGCTTTGGGAGCGGAACGCCAGACCGGGTCGCCGCCGGCTTCGTTGTTCGCTGTCACCGGCGCGGAGGTGTCCTTGCGGACATAGAAGGCGTCATCCAGCGTTGCAGAAAGTCCGACGCGGTTGAAGCATTGCACAGAAATATAGTTCGTCCCCTCAGCACACAGTCCGAATTGGATCGGCCAGACAGTATTGTAGCCGGGTGTGCCGGTCGATGTAAAAATATTCTGCCAGTCGGCCAGCATGGTGCCGGTGTGGCCGGGGCCCGACCAAATGCGGTACTGCGCGGTTGTCAGCCCGGACCCAAGGTCGGCGAACGTTATGTTCCAGATAGCACCCGGATCGGCGCCGTACCACGTGGTGCTGCCCGTCTGGTTATTGGTGATCACCGGCAGAGCCGTCGCGATAAGCAATGAATTGGACGGACTATATAGCGAGCGGTTACCGGCAACGTCATAGGCGCGAACTTTCCAATAATACTGTCCGGAATTCAGTGTCAGGCCGAACGTCGTCGCGGACAGTGTAGAGGAGGCTGTGTAGACGGCGAAAGCGGGGTCCGTTGAAATAATGAATTCATAGCCGGCTAAGCCGGAGCGCAGGTCGGAGGATGCCGACCAGCCAAAGCTTTGGTTAGCGTAGCTTGTCGTGAGGTTGTCGAGCGGCGCAGACAGCACCGGCACGCTCGGCGCGGTTGTATCTTTCCACACCGCGAAGGCCGCGTAGGTTGTCGTGCAATGGTTAAGGGCGTCAAAAGCTCTCACTGAAATATAGTTGGTCGTCCATTCCTGCAACAGGAGGTCATTGGAGATCGGCCAATTCGTGGTGAAGGAAGCGACGGGAGCTCCCGAGAATATGTTTGTCCACCCGCCGATGGCGGTTCCCGCTATGTTCGTTGATGAGGTCGATATCAGGTACTGCGCGCTGCTCAGGCCAGCGCCCTGGTCGTTAAAGTCAACGTCGAACAACTGGCCGGAAGTGTAGTAGCTTGTCGGTGCCGCCTGCAGGTCCGTAATAACAGGCGCCGCCGTGTCCTTCTTAATATAGAAGACGTCCAACATCGTTGTTACCGCGCCGCCGGTGTCGTGAACGCGTATTGAAATATAATTCTTCCCCTGCGGCAGAACATTGAATGTCGATACCGGGATAGCCCAATCGGCGGTATAGAGCACGTTGTTGATATTCTGAGTGATCGTGAACCAATCCGCGACGATCTTGTCTGACGCCTGGCCGGTGCCGGTACAGATACGCACTTCAAAGTAGCTCAGGTTGTTGCCGGAGTTGGACTGGAAATCGACGTTGTAGGTTACGCCCGCCACGCTGTCCCTCCAGGTGTTGTCACCGGGCTGGTTACTTATTATTGACGGGCCGGTCGCGTTCTTATAGATCACGACGGCGTCTGCGAACGTCGTTGTGTTGCCGGCAAGGTCGGTCGCGCGCAGCGACAAATACGACGAAGCGCCGTTCGGCAAAGTTGAGAATTGCGTTTCTATGGTCCAGGGAGCGGCGTACCAGGTGGCGCCCACGGTTACCGAGGGCAGCGTGGTCCAATTAATGATATAGCTTCCGGGCAGACCGCTTGAGGGGCGAACGGTGTATTGGATGCCGGCAAAACCCGAGAAGCCCGAGTCGTAGACGCTGACATTCAAGGCGCTGAGGTCTGCCGGGGTAAGCGCCGTGATAGCGGGCTGCGCATCCACCACATTGGGGGCGGTTGTGTCTTTTCGTACATAGAAAACGTCGTAGCCGGTCGTTGCATTGCTTAGGTTATCAAAGGCGCGTACCGTCACATAGCTGGTCCCCTGCGGCATCAGCGCCCAGTCCGCCTGGGTGATAGCCCAGGCCGAGTTGTAGACCGCCTGCCCCGGAGTATAGGTGTAGATCGTTGTCCAACCGGTGAGCGGGCTGCTGAGCATGGTCGAAGCGCTTATCCGGTATTGTGCTGTTGAGAGCATGCTCAGGGTGTCGCGGAAATTAACATTCCACAATGCGCCTGGATTTGCGTTAAGCCAGCTGTCGTAGCCGGTCTGGCTGTTGATTATGTCGGGTCCCGAAGTGTCTTTAAGGACTACAAAGGCATCTGTCCTAGTCGCGGTCGTGCCGGCTACGTCCCAGGCGCGAACCGAGATGTAGTTGGTGCCGGCGGCGAGCAGGTTCCAGCCTGCGGAACCGAGTGCCCAGTTCGCGGTAAATGACGGCGTTGGCCCGCCAATGGAAATATCACTCCACGGCGCGCTCTGTGTGCCGCCAAGGCCTGCGGATGTATAGGAAGTCCACTGGGCTGCCGCCAGCTGCGAATGCAGGTCTTGGAAATCTACGTCGTACACGGTGGCGCTTGTGACGCGCCAGGTATAATCGCCGCTCTGGTTGTCCGTAATCGTCGGGGCGATAGTATCTTTCATTATATAGAAAGCGTTTACCGGCGTTGAGTACTGTAATGCGTTGTCCTGCGCCCGCACAGAGATATACGAGGTCCCGCTCGGCAGCAGGTTCCACAGCGTGCTGTTGAGCTGCCAGGGCGTTACATAGTACGTGCTGTTTATCGCAAGCGTGTTGTCGGACCAGTCGAAGACAAGCGGCGCTGCGCCAAAAGCAACGGTAGAGGCCCGGACCTGGAAGCGTGAAAGTTGTGAGCCATTATGTTCCGGAAGGTCGTAGAACGATACGGCGTAGGTCCCGGCGTTGGCGCTGCGCCACGTATTGTCGCCGCTTTGAGCATTGGTTACAACAGGCGCTTCAGTGTCTTTAAGCACAAAGAATGCGTCGGTGAGCTCATATGAGTTGCCCGCGTTGTCAAAAGCGCGTACCGATACATAATTAGCGCCTTCACGCATTGCGTTGAACGAAACCTGGTCCAGTGGCCAGTCGGCCGCGTACGAGGTTGTGTTTAGTCTCAGGCTCTGGGTATACCAATCCTGAAGAACAGTACCGCTCTGGTAAGCGGCGGTGCTTATAAGCGTTTGCATATTGGATAGCTTTGAGCCGAACTGCGGTGCGTCGTAAAAGTCGATATTGTACAGGCCGTTGTTGGCGCTGCGCCATACGGTGTCGTCACCGGGCACGGGGTCTATTATCGAGGGATTCGTAACGTCCTTGAATATCCTGAAGGCATCGTTCACCGTTGTTGTCGTTCCTGTTATGTTCCAGCAGCGCACGGAGACATAGTTGGTGGCGCCTTCCGCCAGCTGCGAGAAGGCGACCGCCCAGTCTGTGGTGTAGGAGAGCGTGTTGAGCGGCGCAATGCCTATGGTGGTCCAGTTTATCAGCGGCGCGCCGCCGCGGTTCGGCGCGGCGTACACGGCGTATTGTATCGTGTCAAGGTTAGATACTCCCTGCGCAAAGAAATCGACGTTATAAACTTTGCCGCCGCTGTTCTGCCACGACAGATCACCGTTGGCAAGCGCCGGGTCAACGATTATCGACGGAGCGGCGGTATCTTTTTTCACATAGAAAGCGTTCGCGTAATACGTCGTATTCCCCGCCAGGTCATCGGCCTGAAGAGAAATGTAGTTATAGCCCGGCGCCATACGGCTGAAATTTACGTTCCAGGGGGTTTGATAGCCGGTGGCGTTCACGCTCAAGGCGATCGCGGTAAGGTCTATGACGATACCGCCCGTTGATGAGCGCGCCGTGTAGAGCAGGTTCTTAAGCTTTGAGCCGCCCTGGTCGCTAAATGAAACGGCGTGCAGTGTTCCGGGATCATTGGCATACCAGGTGTCGTCCTGGACCTCATTGATGCTTATGGACGGCGCTATGGTGTCTTTTAGAATGTAGAAGGCGTCAGAAAGCGTTGTGGTGCTGCCGGCATTATCCCAAGTGCGCACAGATACGAAATTCGTGACGCCGCTGAGCAGCGTATCGAATGCGCCTGCCGGCAGCTGCCAGGGGGTGCTGTATGACGGTGTGTTCATGTTCGAAATGACCGTTGTCCAGTCAAGCGTGTATGGCGCCGCCTGCGCCGGTGTGGTGCCGATGCGGACCTGGAAGGTTGAAAGCAGCGAACCGCCCGCGTCGTTGAAATAAACATTATAGGTAGAGCCGCCGGCGGCGCGCCAGGCAGTATCACCCGTCTGATTGTTATTGATCGTCGGCGCCAGGGCATCCTTTAGCACGTAGAATGCGTCGGTAAGCATTGCGGCGGTTCCCGCGTGGTCAAAGGCGCGAACAGAAACGAAATTCGTGGCGCTGCCGAGCAGGCTGAAGTTAAGCTGCCACGGCGTTGTATAGCTGGTCGCGCCGACAGGCAAAGCCGCTATGTCCGTCCACGGTATTATTTGCGAACCCTGCTGGCTGCTGGAAGCCCACACCGCGTATTGGATATGGTCAAGGCCGGCGCCGCCCAGGTCGAAGAAGTTGACGGAGTATTGTGTGCCGCTGTTCCCGCGCCAGGTTGTATCGCCCGACTGATTGTTAACTATCACGGGCGCGATCGTATCTTTAAGCACCTGGAAGGCGTCAACGAATATCGTGGTGTTGCCTGCCAGGTCCGTTGCACTGACCGATATATAGTTGGTTGTCGTCTGTGCAAGCGTATCCCACACGGCCTGGGGCAGAGGCCAGGGTGTTTTGAATGAATCTGACGAGATGTTGGTGGCTACCGGCACCCATCCGGACAATGACGGCGAGCCCAGCGCGGCGGCTGTGCAGGCGCTGACCTCGAAATGGGCCAATAGAGAACCACCGGCATCGGCGAGCTCAAAGTCATAGGTGCCCGTGTTCGCCGCCTTCCAGGCGAGGCCGCCGGGTATATTGTTAACGGCGGTGGGCGCCTGGGTGTCCTTTAATATATAGAATGCGTCCTGAACCGTCGTGGATGAGCCGGCAACGTCGATGCCCCGCACTGAAACGTTGTTTATTCCGGATGCCAGTGCAGGGAAATTAACCTGCCAATCAGTGGTATACGCGGCTGAAGAGATCGAGGCGGCGATATCGGTCCACCCGATCACGGCTGCGCCCTGCATGCCGGTTGAACGGTAAACCGCGTACTGGGCCTTATCCAGCAGCGAGCCTCCGATATCAAAGAAGTCGACATTGTAGCTGGTGCCGCCGGCAACGCGCCAAACAGGGTCCCCTTCCTGATTGTTGGCTATCGAGGGCGGCTGGTTATCCTTTCGTATAAAGAAGGCGTCATTCAGTGAGCTGGTGCTGCCGGCGGTATCCCACACACGCACGGATACATAGCTGGTGCCGTTCGGCAGCAGGTTGAAATTGACCGGCCAGTCGGTGGTATATGATGCGGCGCCGAGATTGATAAAAATAGTTGTCCAATTTATCAGCTGAGTCCCGGTGCGTCCGGTTGAGCTCCAGACGGTATACTGCGCTGTATCGAGCTTCGAAGGCGAGGCATTGAAATCGACGTTGTAAGTAACAGGGGCGTTGCGCCATGTGGTATCGCCACCCGTCAGGTTGTTCATTATTGAAGGCCCGGCCGTGCTTACCGTTACCGAGAAGGTGGATGAGAATGCGCCGAATTGGTCGGCGTTGTCCTGGGCGCGCACGCGCCAGTAATATGCCTGCGATGGGAGCGTAAGAGCGTCCGCCCTCGCGGTAACATACGATGACGAATAGATCACGGAGAAATTCTGCGCAGTGGAAATATTGAATTCGTAGCCTTGTATGCCGGATGCCGTATCCGTCGCGCCGTTCCACTGGAAGGTAATGTTTTGGTTGCTCGTGAATGTCGTATCCGGCGGTGAGAAAAGAACGGTTGTCGTTGGTGGCGTCGTATCTTTCAGCACGTAGAATGCGTCGCTCAGAGAGGCGAGGTTCTTCGCGTTGTCATAGACACGCACCGAAACATAGTTTTTCCCTTCCCTCATCGCCGTGAAGGTGCTGTTAGCTATTGACCAGTCGGCAGTGTAACTGTCGGATGGGTAGAGATTCGCCTGCGTTGTCCAGTCGAGAATAAGCGCTCCTGTCTGGGCGGGCCCTGTCGTGATCTTTATTTGATAATAGCTCAAATGTGAATCGCCGGCATCGGCAAAATCGACGTTATACGTATGCGTATTGCTTGCCAGCCATTTGTTATCGCCAGTCTGATGGTCGGTTATTGTCGGCGGTATAATATCCTGTTTGTCAAAATCATAGGCGAAAGATTCATAGGCGGCGCCGCCGGAGGAAGTTGTTTCAAGCACGGTGCCGGTGCTCCACTGCGCCCGTCCCAGATGCGTGTATGCACTTGTGAGTTCGCGTCCGCGCCCGTAAGCACCAATCGGTCGGTATCAGGGTCGCTGGCCAGTTTTCAGAATGGCTATAGCGCCGCTGAAAGCATAGGTGTCTCTCGGCGCTGACAACGGTGTTGCGGCTGCATTGTTAACGGGGTTATGCCAACCCTGGGCCTGGCTGTATGCCAGATAACTCATCGTGGTGCTCGCGGTGTGGGCGGCTACGAACATGCAGCGGTTCGTGTCTTTTTCCCACGCAAGATCCGTCCATCTTGTCGCGCTGGATGCCATGGTCGGATCTTCCGCGGGCACGCCGCTCCAGGTGGATCCGTTCCAGATCGCGACGTTCCAGTCGTTCGAGCCGTCGGCGCTGGTCATAGCGATATAATTGCGAGAATCATCGGGGCTGGTCGTAGTATTCGGGTTGGCGGCAAGCTTTAGCCAGTTAAAGGTTGCCGGCAGGGAAGCGCCTGTGGGCCCTGTGTTACCTCCCGCCGGGGTTAGCCAGGCGTTCTTTGTAGGGAATGCCTCGCTCATTGTTGATGACCACAGGTCATACTGTAGCGCCGTGCCTTGACCCCAAAAGACCATACACCGTCCGCTATCTGCCTCCCAGGCGATATCATAACACTGACGGGTATTAACGGAAGCGGTAGTGGTTACTGTTCTAGTGCTGACCGTGGTGTCCCAGCCAGTGTTCCCATTTAATGGACCGTTCCATACAGAGGCAAAAATGCGTGAGTTGCTGTCAAGTGTCGCAAGCATGATACGGTCGGTTTCAGGTTGTGGTTCAAGCCGAATAAAGTAAATGGTTCCCGAAGCGCCGGATTGAATATTCAATGTGCCACCGCCGATCATCGCCTGTGCGGTTGAGCTCCAGACCTCATAGCGGATCTGGCTTGCTGTTGCATCCCACCAGGCGATAAGCGCGCGGCCCGAGTTTTGTTCATACGCGATATCAAAGCATCGGCGGGTTGAGTATAGGTTGCCGGTGCCCGAGTTTTGTTTACCGAACGGCGCGGTGCCGGACCACTGGTTCGTGCTGCCGTCCCAGCGTTGTAAATAAAAATTAGCCGCCGGTTCGCCAGTACCGTCGTAGGTTTCCAGGCCAAGCAGTTTCTCGTTCTTTACCAGTGGGCACGAGACGAGTTTTGACCAGCGTATCGTAGCTATGGCTGCAACACCCGCGTTTGTCGCGCCCCAGGCCGGCGGCTGCCAGAACCGATAGTCCGGGGCCGCGTTAGCACCCATGCCCCAGGCGTACATGCCGCTTCTGGCCGCGGTGTTTTGCGGGGCGCTGCTTGCGGAGTTTGAAACGTTAATGATGTTGTTAACACCGTCAAAAGCGCAGATCGCGAAGTAGTAGGTTGTGCCGGCCATGAATCCGCCGCACTGCGTATCTGTGAGTGTCACATCTTCCGTTGCTCCGCCAGCCTGAGGCACCCAGGATTGAATATATGTTGTCGTGTTCGTCAGGTCATTCCAGTCTGAGATCGACAGTATCGGGGTCAGCGACCATTTCAAGGTATAGTACGCGGCCGTACCGGTATAGTTGTCATTACCCGGCGCCGTCCAAGTAAGGCGTATCTGGCCGCCAAAGCCGCCGGCTGTTGCGCTAAGGTTTGTAATTATTCCCGGCGGCGTGGTATCCGGCCCGGGTGCTGTCAGCGACCCTGCATTCGACAAGGAGCCCTGGCTGCCTGCTTTGTCTATTGCGCGAACGCTGACCGCGTATGTTTTGGTGGTATCAAGGCCCGTGACAGAGTGGGTGTTCTCAATGGCATTCGGGTTCCCCGGCAGCCAGGAATTTGCGAACACAGTCGCGGCAGTGTAATCATTTTCGTTATTGATAGTGAACGTGGCGAAGCGCACCGCGTAGGATACGGCAGGTCCGGCGGTTTTTCCGTCATCGCCCGGCGCTGTCCAGGTCAATCGTATCTGCCCCTGAGGTGTTCCTGCCCCGCCGGAAAGGACCAAGTCTGTTATAGCAGCCGGAACAACGGTGTCTTTATAAATAACGAAAACGTTGGTGCTGACCGTCACATTCCCGGCGCTGTCGCGTACCTGTACAGAGATGTAGTTCGTGCCGCTTGAAAGCAGGTCGAAATTCACCGGCCAGTCAGCATTATACGTACCGGCGTAAATTCCGGAGGCTATATCGCTCCAGGCAAGGCTTTGTGTGCCGGTTTGTCCCGGTGCGCTCCAGGCGGAGTATTGAGCAGATAACAGCAGCGAGTCCGGATCATTGAAGTCTACATTATATAGTGTACCGCCTGAATTGCGCCAGGTGAAATCGCCGGACTGATTGTCTGTTATGGTCGGCGCCAGTGTGTCCTTATACACATAAAAAGCGTCGATGAGATCGGATTCATTAGAAGAATTATCAAAGGCGCGCAGCGATACATAGTTCTTGCCGGTTGCCATTGCGTTGAAAACGGCGGACGGCAGTTGCCAGTTGGCTGAATACACAAAGCTGTTTATGTTCTGAGCAACCGTCGTCCAATCAGAGTTCATGGCACCCGTCTGTCCCGGCCCGGACCAGACCCGGACCTGGAACGAAGAAACGCCGTCGATGGTGTCCTGGAAGTCCACGTCGTAGAAACCGTTACTGATGGAACGCCAGGTATTGTCTCCCGATTGGTTATTTATGATCGATGGCCCTGTGACATCTTTGTAGATGTGGAAGACATCCAAAGCGGTAAATGTTGAACCGGCCGTGTCCCAGGCACGTACGGATACATAGTTCGATGTGCCGTCGGCAAGTGCGCTGAAATTAACGGGCCAGTTGTTCGTGTAGCTGGTGGTATTTACACCCAGCGCTATTGCGGTCCAGGGTATGGTCTGGATACCTGCCCCGCCGGTGGCCGTCCAAACGGTGTATTGCAGGGTGTCAATCTTTGAGCCGCCGTTATCAAAGAAATCAACATCGTAGAGCGTGCCGGACGTATTGCGCCAGGTGTTATCGCCTGCCTGGTTGTTGACCACTGAAGGAGGCGTCGTGTCCTTTAACACATAGAAGGCGTCTGTAACGATCGTAATGTTACCGGCGATATCTGTTACCTTTAACGAAACATAGTTCGTGGCGGCCTGAGGCAGTGAGGCGAAATCCAGGCTGAGCGGCGTGCTGTAGGAGGATGACGAAATGCCGGAGGCGAATGCAGTCCAGGGGATGATCGAGCTGCCGCCGAACACCGGCAGGCTGAAGACGGCATACTGAGCGTTGGATAGCAACGAGCCGTTATCCGCAAGGGTAAGCGGGTAACTTACCTGGGCGCTGCGCCATTTTGAGTCGCCGGATGGCAGGCCCGAGACGGATGGCGGTGTGGTGTCTTTTAAGATGTAGAAAGCATCAACCACTGTTGTGGTAGTGCCGGCCATATTCCAGGCCCGAACGGAAACGTAGTTGACCGAGCTTATCAGCGCGGTAAAATCGACCGGCCAATCCTGAACATAGGAGGCAACGCGGGTTGAGGCGGTTATGTTCGTCCAATCTTTTACCTTCGTGCCGGTGTTGGCGGGGCCGGTCCAGACAACATACTGCGCCGTGTCTATCAGTGAGACAGGGTCTACGAAGTCGATATTGTACAGTGTTCCGCTCGCGCTTCGCCACGTCGAGTCGCCGCTTACGTTCTTTACTATCGTCGGCCCCTGTGATGAGACCAGTGTGCCGGTTTCAGGCGCAAGAGTAACCGGCGGCGGGTCGGTTTCATCGCTGTTCATGGCGTTGTCAAACGCGACGACCCTGAAGCCGTAGGTCCCGTCAGCAGCGACGGTGAAATTAATGGGGATTGACGTAAAGGTGGAGCCGAACTGGTTCCAGGTATAGGGCGAGCCAGTATCGGTTGTCCAGAAAAGTTTTACATACTTGATGCCGGAAGGTCCGTTGTCAAAGGCGCTTAAGGTCACCGGCACAGTGTGCGTGTTATAGAAGGCGGGTCCGGTCGCGATGCCGGTCGGCGCCTGAGTGTCTTTTAAAACATAGAACGCATTCACCGCTTCAGCCGTTGAGCCTGCGATGTCATACACCCTTACTGAAATATAGTTCGTGCCGGGCGCTAACAGGTCAAATTGTGTTTGCTGGATGTAAAAAGTCGAAAAGGCCGACAACCCTGTAATGTTCGTGCCGCCGTCCGTCCAGTCAAATGTCAGGGGGACCGCGCCATAGCCGACCGTTGAAGAACGGATCTGGAACTTCTGCAGCCTGCTTCCCCCAAGATCCGCAAAGTCCATGTTGTATGAGCCGTCCGGGATGCGGCGCCAGACGTTGTCCCCCGACTGGTTGTTACTGATCGTGGGCACAACAGTATCTTTCAAAACGAAGAAAGCGTTATTCAATAGTGCGTAGTTGCCTGCGGTATCGCTTGAACGTATCGAAATATATCCCGTCACCGAAGTGGTAAGCGCGTTCCACACTAATGCAGGCAATGGCCAGTTCATTGTATAATCCGCCGTCGCGCTTGTTACCGCTACGGTCCACGGTGTCAGATAGGCTGAGCCATCGGTGACCGAAGAAGCACGCACTTCGAAACCGCTGAGACCGGCGCCCACATCATGCATATCAACATCGTACAGCCCGGCGCTGTTGTTGCGCCAGATGGTGTCACCGGCCTGGTTGTTGGTAAATGTGGGCGGCGTGGTGTCTTTCAAGACATAGAATGCGTCGGTGATCGTTCTTGAATTGCTCGCCGTGTCGGTCACACGGACGCTGACGTAGTTTTGGCCCTGTTGCATAGCGTTGAATATGCCGGAAGGTATCTGCCAGGGCGCAGAATAATTGGCCGCATTAATGCCGGTTTGCAAAGCCGTCCAATCCTGTATCAGCGTTCCCGTTGCATTTGCACCGGTCGTGATACGTACCTCAAAGCTGCCGAGCAGCGATCCGCCGCCGTCAGCGAACGTAACGTTATAGGCGTGGCTGTTGTCCATCCGCCATGTTGCGTCACCGCCGGCTTCGTTGTTGGTGACGGTCGGTATCGTCTGGTCCTTCTTAACGTAGAAGGCGTTCCAGTAGGTGGTGTATTGCTGCAGCTGGTCGATCGCGCGTACCGAGACATAGTTCGTCGCGTTCTCCGCCAACGCCGCAAAGTTCAGCTGCCAATTAAGCGTGTAGGCGGCTTGCCCGGAGACAGCGTCTATGTCCGCCCATGCGAGGCGCTGGCCGCTGGTTTGATCCGATGACGTCCAGACCGCGTACTGAATATTCTTCAACCCGGATCCGCTGTCAAAGAAATCGACGTTGTAACTGGTGCCGCCGCTATTGCGCCATGTGTCGTCGCCCGATTGGTTGTTAACGATGACGGGCGGTATGGTGTCGATCACAACGGTGTAGGTTAGCGACGGCGAGCGCAGGCCGGCGTTATCCCGCGCGTAGACCTGCCAGTAGTAGGCGGCGCTCGGCAGTGTGCGGTTTATGTTGGTGTTGGTCGTGAAGCCCGAGGTCGTAAATACTGAAAAATCAGAGGCGGTCGATAGATATATTTCATAACCTGCAAGACCCGCGGGACCTGCCGTTACCGGCTGCCAGCGGTAATTGATCAGCATGACGTTGGTCGTTGCGCCGTTGAGCGGCGCGCTGAGCAGTGGCCCTGAAGGCGCGCTGGTGCTGACGGTGAACGAAACCGCGGTTGAGTAAGCGGAAGCATTGCCGGCGGTGTCCGCTGAGCGCACCTTCCAATACCAGGTACTTTCGCTTAAGAGAGCCGATGCTGCGTTAGCAGGTACGGTGGCGCTGTAGCGGATATTTCCAAAGTCGCTGGATGTAGCGGCAACGATATCGTAATGATCAACATGGCTTACGGTGTCGGTCGATCCGTTCCATGAGAAGTTCACATTGGCGGAGGCAAGGATCGCATTTGTTGCTGGCGCCGTCGTCACCGGCACGGTCGGCGGGGTGGTATCTTTCAAAATATAGAAACAATCCTGGCTTGCGCCGACACTCGCGCGGTCAAAAACCCTTACTGATACGTACGCCGTCGTTCCTTCAGGTATCGCGTTCCATGCGGCCGCTGAAATGCTCCATGGCGCGCCATTGTATAATGTTGATCCGATGGTTATGGTGTTTATCGAACTCCAATCCTGTAGCAGCGTTCCTGTGTAGGAATTGGCATGTATGATATAGTCCGCACTGCCAAGGCCTGAGAGGATGTCCCTTAAACCGACGTTGTAGGTCGCGCTGTTGCTGTTGCGCCAGGTGTTGTCGCCGCCGGCCATCAGGTTTGAGATCACCGGCGGTGTCGTGTCTTTAAACACCCTGAAGGCGTCGACAGCAGGTGTTGAATCATTCATGATATCATACGCCTGCAGAGAAATGTAATTAGTCCCTTCGGCCAGCAGGTTCCACAGATATTCCGGTGCCGCGCTTACCACCGGCGTCAGCGGCCAGTTCGCCGTATAGGCATAGACGGTGCCGGTGGCGATTATGATGGTGTCGGCAAAGCGCTGCGTGCCGCCAAGCGACGGCAGACTGTAGGCGCTCGCGGTAACCGTTGAAATAAAATCGTTATCAAAGGAATCAAAATCGATGTCGTGGAGCCTTGAAACAAATGGTGTAGAGGCCCCGTACCAGTTGTAATCTGCTGCTTCATTGATCACAATGGCCGGCGCAAGAACGGTCGATCTAAAGATCCTGAAAGCATCAACATACGTAGAAGTGTTACCTGCAAGGTCGGCAGCAGAGACAGAGACGTAGCAGGTAACTGCTCCCGGTAGTGAAGCGAAATCAATTTGCCAGTTGGAAGTAAACCACGTTGTTCCAACCGCCAAACCGGGGATAGCCGTCCAGTTTTTGACAGGAATAGAACCGGACATCGCGGTCGCGGTGGAAATGTAGTACTGGATAGCGTTCAAGCCGGAAGCGCCGGGTGATTGTCCCGGTACCAGCGGGTCATAGAAATTCGTATAGTTCCGTGCGCCAAAGTCGCGCGATGACATGTAGTATTTCTGCGCCGCGACCGTTACCGTAGGGGTGTCAGTATCTTTTAAGATAAAGAAGGATGGTGTGAGGTTCATGGTAACATTGCCGGCTTTATCGAACGAGCGCAGGTAAACGTACCCGGTGGAACCATCAGGCAGTGCGTTAAAGGCGCCGCCCGATATCGGCCAGTCCGTGGTGTAGCTTCCCACACCGCCGGCATTAGTGAATACCGGGGTCCAGCCGAAGAGCTGGTTGCCTGAACCGTCTTTAATAAGATAATCCGCCTCGGTCGTGCCCGATATCAAGTCCTGAAAATCGACGTTGTAAACAGTGCCGACCGCGTTGCGCCAGGTGTTGTCGCCTGACTGGTTGCTGGTGATCGTTGGGCCGTTGGTGTCTTTCAGGACAAAGAAGGCATCCTGTTTAGTGCTGGAATCCAGGGCCATATCAAAGGACTGAACGGTGATGTAGTTGGTGCCTTCATGCAGCAGGTTCCAGATATATTCCGGCGCAAGGCCGGTGAAGGGTGCGGGCGTCAACGCCCAGTTCTGGGTATAAGACAATACTGTGCCGGTAGAAACAACAGCGGTCCAGTCACATATTTAGAACCAGACTGCGCGAGACCGCTCCAGGCTTGAACGGTTACAGAGGAGATATAGTCATTATCAAGGGATTGGAAATCAACATCATATTGTTTGGTTGTGAATACGTTCGAAGAAATATACCACGTATAATCGCCGGTCTGGTTGTTGGTTATTGCTGGTGCGGCAATTGTGGATTTGAAAACCCTGAAGGCGTCAACGTAGGTTGAAGTGTTTCCGGCAAGGTCGGCAGCCTGAACTGAAACATAACACGTTACCGCACCGGGCAGTGAAGCGAAATCAATTTGCCAGTTGGAGGTGTACCACGTTGTTCCCAGCGTTAAGCCGGGGATAGCTGTCCAATTTTTGACAGGGATAGAACCGGACATCGCGGTCGCGGTGGAAATGTAGTACTGGATAGAGTTCAGGCCGGAAGCACCCGGGGACCTTCCGGCGACCAGCGGATCATAGAAGTTCGTGTAGTTCTTAAGTCCCAGATCATGCGATGACATGTAGTATTTAGCGCCGCGACCGTTACCGTTGGTGCATCGGTATCTTTCAAGATAAAGAATGATGGTGTGAGATTTGTGGTAGCATTGCCGGCCTTGTCGAACGAGCGCAGGTAGACGTACCCGGTGGAACCGTCGGGCAGGGCGGCGAAGGCGCCAGCCGATATCGGCCAGTCTGTGGTGTAGCTTCCCACGCCGCCCGAATTAGTGAATACCGGGGTCCAGCCGAAGAGCTGGTTGCCTGAACCGTCTTTAATAAGATAATCCGCCTCGGTCGTGCCCGATATTAAGTCTTGGAAATCAACATTGTAGGTTGTGCCGAACGTATTGCGCCAGGTGTTGTCGCCTGACTGGTTGTTGGTGATCGTTGGGCCGTTGGTGTCTTTCAGGACAAAGAAGGCATCCTGTTTAGTGCTGGAATCCAGGGCCATATCGTATGCTTGGACAGTGATGTAGTTGGTGCCTTCATGCAGCAGGTTCCAGATGTATTCAGGCGCAAGGCCGGTGAAGGGTGCGGGCGACAACGCCCAGTTCTGGGTGTAAGATAATACGGTGCCGGTAGAAACAACGGCGGTCCAGTCAACATATTTAGAGCCGCTTTGGGCAAGGCCGCTCCAGGCTTGGACGGTAACGGATGAAATGTAGTCGTTATCGAAGGACTGGAGATCAACGTCATATTGCTTGGCGGTAAATGAATTTGAAGAGGTGTACCAGGTGTAATCGCCGGTCTGGTTATCGGTAATCACCGGTGCGGCTATAGTGGACTTAAAGACCCTGAAGGCGTCAACAAAAGTTGAGGTGTTGCCTGCAAGGTCAGCTGCGGAAAGCGAAACGTAGCAGGTCACTGCGCCCGGCAGGGAGGCGAAATCGATCTGCCAGTTATTAGTGAACCATGTTGTCCCCACCGTTAAGCCGGGGATAGCCGTCCAGTTCTTAACCGGCGTGCCGGTCATCGCGGTGCCGGTAGAGATAAAGTATTGGATAGCGTTCAAACCGGAAACGCCGGGTGTAAAGCTATTCTTCGGGTCAAAGAAGGTAGCATAGTTCTTAAGGCTGAAGTCGTGCGAGGACATGTAGTACTTCTGGGCGGCTACGTTGATGAACGGCGTGTCTGTGTCTTTCAGGATGTAGAAGGATGGTGTGAGATTCGTGGTAGCATTGCCGGCCTTATCGAACGAGCGCAGGTAGACGTACCCGGTGGAACCGTCGGGCAGTGCAGTGAAGGCCCCGGCCGATATCGGCCAGTCCGTGGTGTAGCTTCCCACACCGCCGGCATTAGTGAATACCGGGGTCCAGCCGAAGAGCTGGTTGCCTGAACCGTCTTTAATAAGATAATCCGCCTCGGTCGTGCCCGATATCAAGTCCTGGAAATCGACGTTATACACAGTGCCGACGACGTTGCGCCAGGTATTGTCGCCTGACTGGTTGTTGGTGATCGTTGGGCCGTTGGTGTCTTTCAGGACAAAGAAGGCATCCTGCTTAGTGCTGGAATCCAAGGCCATATCGTATGCTTGGACAGTGATGTAGTTGGTGCCTTCATGCAGCAGGTTCCAGATATATTCCGGCGCAAGGCCGGTGAAGGGCGCGGGCGACAACGCCCAGTTCTGGGTGTAAGATAATACGGTGCCGGTAGAAACAACGGCGGTCCAGTCAACATATTTAGAGCCGCTTTGTGCAAGGCCGCTCCAGGCTTGGACGGTAACGGATGAAATGTAGTCGTTGTCGAAGGATTGGAAATCGACGTCATATTGCTTGGCGGTAAATGAATTTGAAGAGGTGTACCAGGTGTAATCGCCAGATTGGTTGTCGGTGATCACCGGTGCGGCTATAGTGGACTTAAAGACCCTGAAGGCGTCAACAAAAGTTGAGGTGTTGCCTGCAAGGTCAGCGGCGGAAAGCGAAACGTAGCAGGTCACCGCGCCTGGCAGGGAGGCGAAATCGATCTGCCAGTTATTAGTGAACCACGTTGTCCCCACCGTTAAGCCGGGTATTGCCGTCCAGTTCTTAACCGGCGTGCCGGTCATCGCGGTGCCGGTAGAGATAAAGTATTGGATAGCGTTCAACCCTGACGCGCCAGGTGTTCTGCCCTGTACCAGCGGGTCATAGAAACCGGCATAGTTCTGAGTTCCAAAGTCACGCGACGAGAGGTAGTAGTTTGAAGCGTTTACCGACACTGTCGGTACATTTGTGTCCTTCAGAATATAAAACTGTGCGTTGATAGGCTGCGTGGTATTGCCTGCCAGGTCGAAGGCCCGAACATAAACATAGCTTGTGGCGCCGCTTGGTAGCTGGGCAAAATCAGCAGGGTTTATTCCCCAATTCGCGGTTTGCGATTTAACGCCTGTGGGGTTGGTTAAGAACGGGGTCCAGTCAACCAATGTAGTGACTTTGGAAGCGTCCATTATTTTGTAATCAGCCTCAGTGGTTCCTGACGTAAGGTCATTTATATCGACGTCGTATACCGCCGCAGCTGTGTTGCGCCAGACGTTGTCGCCTGTTTGATTGTTTATAATGCCGGGAGTTGTTGTGTCTTTTCGAATAAAAAATGCATCTGTTGCCGTTGCAGAATCCGCATTGATGTCCAGCACCTGTACAGAAATATAGTTTGTACCTTCTTGCATCAAATTCCAGAAATAATCGGGCTGGGTTGTCCATGTTGACGGTTTCAACTGCCACGGGACAGAATATGTTAATACATTGCCTGTGGAAACAACGGTTGTCCAATCCACCAGTTTTGTGCCTGAACTTCCGGGTTTGCTGTATATCTGAACAGAAACCGACGAGATATATACAGCGGGGCCCGCTATCGACTGGAAGCTCATATTGTAGGTTGATGAAAGCATGGCTGTTGATGAGCCATACCATTTGAAATCCCCTGTCTGGTTATTGGATATCAAGGGTGCGGTCGCGGTGGTTTTTAATACCCGGAAGGCGTCCAGGTACGTTGTAGTATTGCCTGCCTGGTCGACCGCTTGTACCGATACGTATCCGGTGACCAGCTGCGTTAGAGCGGTGTAATCTATTGCCCAGTTTGTTGTGTAAAACGTGCTGCCTGTTACTAAGCCAGGGATAGACGTCCAATTCTTCATGACCGTTCCTGTCATGGCAGGCCCGGTGGAAATGAAGTATTGGATAGAACTAAGGCCAGATGCCCCCGGTGTGTTGCTGTTTTTCGGGTCAAAGAAATCCACGTCGTGTATTGCGCCGAATTGGTAGGCGCCCTGGAAAAATGTTTGACCATTTACTTGAACGGTCGGTACATCAGTGTCCTTAAGTATGTAGAAGGAAGGCAAGGCGTTGGTGGTAACATTGCCGGCCTTATCGAACGAGCGCAGGTACACATATCCTGTCGAGCCGTCAGGCAGGGCGGCGAAGGCGCCGGCCGATATCGGCCAGTCCGTGGTGTAGCTTCCCACACCGCCGGCATTAGTGAATACCGGTGTCCAGCCGAAGAGCTGGTTGCCTGAACCGTCTTTAATAAGATAATCAGCCTCGGTCGTGCCCGATATCAGGTCTTGGAAATCGACGTTGTAAACAGTGCCGACCGCGTTGCGCCAGGTGTTGTCGCCTGACTGGTTGTTGGTGATCGTTGGGCCGTTGGTATCTTTCAAGACGAAGAAGGCATCTTGTTTCGTGGTGGAATCCAAGGCCATATCGTATGCCTGGACGGTGATGTAATTGGTGCCTTCATGCAGCAGGTTCCAGAGGTATTCAGGCGCAAGGCCGGTGAAGGGTGCGGGCGACAACGCCCAGTTCTGGGTATAAGACAATACGGTGCCGGTAGAAACAACGGCGGTCCAGTCAACATATTTAGAGCCGCTTTGTGCAAGGCCGCTCCAAGCTTGAACGGTAACGGATGAAATGTAGTCGTTATCGAAGGATTGGAAATCGACGTCATATTGCTTGGCGGTAAATGAATTTGAAGAGGTATACCAGGTGTAATCGCCGGTCTGGTTATCGGTAATCACCGGTGCGGCTATAGTGGACTTAAAGACCCTGAAGGCATCAACGAAGGTTGAGGTGTTGCCGGCAAGATCGGCGGCTGAGACAGATACGTAGCAGGTAACAGCGCCCGGCAGGGCAGCGAAGTCTATTTGCCAGTTATTTGTAAACCATGTTGTTCCCACCGTTAGGCCTGGTATGGTTGTCCAGTTCTTCACCGGTGTGCCTGTCATGGCGGTGCCGGTGGAGATAAAGTATTGGATAGCGTTCAAACCGGAAGCGCCGGGTGTAAAGCTATTCTTAGGGTCAAAGAAGGTAGCATAGTTCTTAAGGCTGAAGTCGTGCGAGGACATGTAGTACTTCTGGGCGGCTACGTTGATGAACGGCGTGTCTGTGTCTTTCAGGATGTAGAAGGACGGTGTGAGATTCGTGGTTGCATTGCCGGCCTTATCGAACGAGCGCAGGTAAACGTACCCGGTGGAACCGTCGGGCAGTGCAGTGAAGGCCCCGGCCGATATCGGCCAGTCCGTGGTGTAGCTTCCCACCCCGCCCGAATTAGTGAAAACCGGGGTCCAGCCGAGGAGTTGATTATTGGAGCCGTCTTTGATCATGTAATCAGCTTCAGTGGTACCTGATATCAAGTCCTGGAAATCAACGTTATAGGTAGTACCGACCGTATTGCGCCAGGTGTTGTCGCCTGACTGGTTGTTGGTGATCGTTGGGCCGTTGGTGTCCTTCAGGACGAAGAAGGCATCCTGCTTAGTGCTGGAATCCAAGGCCATATCGTATGCTTGGACAGTGATGTAGTTGGTGCCTTCATGCAGCAGGTTCCAGAGGTATTCAGGCGCAAGGCCGGTGAAGGGTGCGGGCGACAACGCCCAGTTCTGGGTATAAGACAATACGGTGCCGGTAGAAACAACGGCGGTCCAGTCAACATATTTAGAGCCGCTTTGTGCAAGGCCGCTCCAGGCTTGGACGGTAACGGATGAAATGTAGTCGTTGTCGAAGGATTGGAAATCGACATCGTATTGCTTGGCGGTGAATGAATTTGAAGAGGTGTACCATGTGTAATCGCCAGATTGGTTGTCGGTGATCACCGGTGCGGCTATAGTGGACTTAAAGACCCTGAAGGCATCAACGAAGGTTGAGGTGTTGCCGGCAAGATCGGCGGCTGAGACAGATACGTAGCAGGTAACAGCGCCCGGCAGGGCAGCGAAGTCTATTTGCCAGTTATTTGTAAACCATGTTGTTCCCACCGTTAGGCCTGGTATGGTTGTCCAGTTCTTCACCGGTGTGCCTGTCATGGCGGTGCCGGTGGAGATAAAGTATTGGATAGCGTTCAAACCGGAAGCGCCGGGTGTAAAGCTATTCTTAGGGTCAAAGAAGGTAGCATAGTTCTTAAGGCTGAAGTCGTGCGAGGACATGTAGTACTTCTGGGCGGCTACGTTGATGAACGGTGTGTCTGTGTCTTTCAGGATGTAGAAGGACGGTGTGAGATTCGTGGTTGCATTGCCGGCCTTATCGAACGAGCGCAGGTAAACGTAGCCGGTCGAACCGTCCGGTAGTGCGGTGAAGGCGCCGGCCGATATCGGCCAGTCCGTGGTGTAGCTTCCCACACCGCCGGCATTAGTGAATACCGGGGTCCAGCCGAGGAGTTGATTATTGGAGCCGTCTTTGATCATGTAATCAGCTTCAGTGGTACCTGATATCAAGTCCTGGAAATCAACGTTATAGGTAGTGCCGACCGTATTGCGCCAGGTGTTGTCGCCTGACTGGTTGTTGGTGATCGTTGGGCCGTTGGTGTCTTTCAAGACGAAGAAGGCATCTTGTTTCGTGGTGGAATCCAAGGCCATATCGTATGCCTGGACGGTGATGTAATTGGTGCCTTCATGCAGCAGGTTCCAGAGGTATTCAGGCGCAAGGCCGGTGAAGGGTGCGGGCGACAACGCCCAGTTCTGGGTATAAGACAATACGGTGCCGGTAGAAACAACGGCGGTCCAGTCAACATATTTAGAGCCGCTTTGTGCAAGGCCGCTCCAAGCTTGAACGGTAACGGATGAAATGTAGTCGTTATCGAAGGATTGGAAATCGACGTCATATTGCTTGGCGGTAAATGAATTTGAAGAGGTATACCAGGTGTAATCGCCGGTCTGGTTATCGGTAATCACCGGTGCGGCTATAGTGGACTTAAAGACCCTGAAGGCGTCAACAAAAGTTGAGGTGTTGCCTGCAAGGTCAGCGGCGGAAAGCGAAACGTAGCAGGTCACCGCGCCTGGCAGGGAGGCGAAATCGATCTGCCAGTTATTAGTGAACCACGTTGTCCCCACCGTTAAGCCGGGGATAGTCGTCCAGTTCTTAACCGGTGTTCCGGTCATGGCTGTGCCGGTAGAAATAAAATACTGGATCGTGTTCAATCCTGAAGCGCCGGGCGTATAGCTGTTCTTAGGGTCAAAGAAGCCGGCATAGTTCTTGAGGCTGAAGTCGTGCGAAGACATGTAGTACTTCTGGGCGGCTACGTTGATGAACGGTGTGTCTGTGTCTTTCAGGATGTAGAAGGACGGTGTGAGATTCGTGGTTGCATTGCCGGCCTTATCGAACGAGCGCAGGTAAACGTACCCGGTGGAACCGTCGGGCAGTGCAGTGAAGGCCCCGGCCGATATCGGCCAGTCCGTGGTGTAGCTTCCCACACCGCCCGAATTAGTGAATACCGGGGTCCAGCCGAGGAGCTGGTTGCCTGAACCATCTTTAATAAGATAATCCGCCTCGGTCGTGCCCGATATCAAATCCTGGAAATCGACGTTATAGGTAGTACCGACCGCGTTGCGCCAAGTAAGATCGCCTGACTGGTTGTTGGTGATCGTTGGGCCGTTGGTGTCTTTCAGGACAAAGAAGGCATCTTGCTTAGTGCTGGAGTCCAAGGCCATATCGTATGCTTGGACAGTGATGTAGTTGGTGCCTTCATGCAGCAGGTTCCAGATATATTCCGGTGCAAAGCCGGTGAAGGGTGCGGGTGTCAATGTCCAGTTCTGGGTGTAGGACAATACCGTACCGGTGGAAACAACGGCGGTCCAGTCAACGTACTTAGAGCCAGTCTGTGCCAGTCCGCTCCAAGACTGAACGGTGACAGATGAAATGTTATCGTTATCGAAGGATCGAAAATCGACATCATATTGCTTGGTAGTGAATGAATTTGAAGAGGTATACCAGGTATAATCCCCGGTCTGGTTGTCGGTGATCACAGGGGCCGGGATCGTTGATTTGAAAACCCTGAAGGCATCCATAAAGATCGTTGTGTTCCCGGCAAGATCGGTAGCCTGAACAGAAACGTAGCATGTCGTCGCTCCGGGCAGAGGGGCGAAGTTGACCGACCACTGGTTGGTAAACCAGGTGGTCCCGGGGGTAAGTCCCGCTATAGATGTCCAGTTCTCAACCGCAGTGCCGGTCATCGCGGTACCGGTAGATATGTAATACTGTATAGAGGCAAGGCCGGACGCCCCCGGTGTTCGGCTGTTTTTTGGATCGAAGAAATCAGGATAGTTTTGCAGGCCAAGATCGTGTGAGGACATGAAGTATCGTTGGGCGCCAAGTTGCACCGTCGGCAGGTCTGTATCTTTAAGGATATAAAATTGCGGATTGACGGGCGCCGTAAGGTTTCCGGCGACGTCGTAGTCCCGCACATACACAAAGTTCGATGCGCCATCAAGCAGCGCGGTAAAGGTGGCGACGGATAAGGCCCAGTTGGTGGTGTATGACGCTTGCCCTGCCGGGTTTGTAAATATATTTGTCCAGGGGATCACGGTGTTGCCGACAGCGTCTTTCACCATATAGTCTGCCTGAGAAACGCCTGATATGGAGTCCTGGAAGTCTACGTCGTAGGCGGTTCCCGGCGCATTGCGCCACGTGTTATCTCCGGATTGATTGTTCTGTACCGTCGGAGCGACATTGTCTTTTTTAATATAGAAGACAGGCGTTGTCGGTGTTATTGTTGTTCCGGCCACATCCCAGTATTGAACGAATACATAGTTAGTGGCTCCCCATAAGCTATTAAAGTCTAGCTGCCAGTTCGTGTTATAGGACGGTGTTCCGGTCGAAGAGAAGATCGGCTGCCAGCTGGGCGCCCATTCCGTGTCTCCGGTCGTCGGCCCGTTGCGCACGGTGTAGCGCGCTCCAGCAGCCCACGATTCAGCATCGGCAAAGCCGACGTTGTACGTTGTGCCGCCCAGTGTCCGCCAGGTGTTATCTCCTGCCTGGTTGTTAGACATGGTCGGTGGGATCGTGTCTTTCAGGATATAAAAGGCATCTGTTGTTACCGCAGAGGTGTTAGCTGCAAAATCGTAGGTGCGCAGCGATATGCGGTTCGGCTCGTGGCCTGAGCGAAGCGCGGTAAATACCGCGTCTGGAATGGGCCACGACTGTGTATAGAGGTAGGTGTTGGTTGAGAGCACCTGCGTCCAGGGTATTAACAGGGATTGCGTGCCTCCCGCGACGGTGGAAGCCAGCATATCAAAGCCCGCAACGCCCGAACCGCTTGAGGCATCCTGAAAGTCAACATTGTACTGACCTGTGTTGGCTGGCCGCCATGTGTTGTCGCCGGCCTGCCCGTTTATTATCGTCGGCGCCGTTGTATCTTTTAAAATGTAGAAAGGTTCCGGATAGCTTGACAGCGTCTGGCTTAAGCCCGCACGGTCATAGACGGTAACGCCGATAAAGTTTTTCCCTTCCAACAGCAGATTGAAATCGGGTATCTGCCATGTGGTGATGTACGAAGTGGTCGCGTTCAGGGTTGCCTGCGATATGAGTGTGCGATTCGTAAAGACTGAGGCGCCGGGAGTATTGTTCACATAGTATGTGTCGCTGTAATTTACATGGTCGATGCCCGATCCGCCGTTATCAAAGAAATCCAGGTCATATGTGGCGCCCGCGGCGTTGCGCCAGATGGTATCACCGAATTGATTGTCCACGATACTCGGCACGGACACATCTTTCAGCACGTAGAAGGCGTTGGTATACGTTGACGTATTGCCCGCCAAATCCGTCGCGCGAATGGAGACGAAATTAGTAACCGCCTCTACCAGGGCGTTAAAGTTCACTTGCCACGGCGTTACATATGTCGGCTGGTTGATGGGCGGCGCGGCTATGTCAGTCCAGGGGATAGCCGTAAAGCCGGTAGCGGTGATAACTTCGTACTGGATGGAATTAAGCTTTGACTGAGCGAAGCCCTGGTCGCCAAATTGGACGTTGTAGGTGTTGCCAGGAGCGCTTCGCCACGTTGCGTCCCCTGCCTGCAAATTCGTAATAACGGGCAGGGTGGTATCAACCAGCACAAAGAATACGGCGGATGAAGTGGTGTAGTTCAGGGCATAGTCCTGCACATTTACGCGCCAGGTGTAGGAGGATTGGTTCAGGCTGATAGTCGCGTTGTTGAGCGCGGTTACGGATGAGTAGGCTATCTTGGAGAAATCAGACGCAGTCGAAAGCTGCACTATGTAATTCTTCAACATCGACGGAAGATCTGTTACGCCGGTCCAGGAGAATGTTTGGTTAAGGTTGTTAACTGGAACATTGTTAGCAGGGCCATTGAGCGTGGATACGGCCGGTGGCGGCGTCGTATCTATAACGATATGATAAACGGAGGGTGAGGTTGTGTAATTCAAGGCATAATCCTGAACATTCACACGCCAGGTGTACGAAGACTGGATAAGCGCGATCGTGGCACTGGTGTTCGCGGTTACTGAGGAATATGCGATCTTAGAGAAATCCCCCGCGGTCGAAACTTGAACGATATAGTTTTTAACCAGCGCAGGCGTATCCGTCACTCCCGTCCAGGAGAACACCTGCGTAGTAGTGGCTGAGGCAAGGCCGTCCGGCGAAGGACCCAGTAATGTAGAAACCGCCGGCGGCGGTGTTGTGTCGATAACAAGGTTGAAGGTCGCTGCGCTGGTAGTGTAATTCAGGGCGTAGTCCTGCACGTTAACTCGCCAGGTGTAAGACGACTGGTTAAGCGTGAGCACGGCGCTTGTCGCAGCGGTAACAGATGAGATTATCGTACCCGTAAAATTAGCCGCAGTTGACAGCTGCAGTATATAGTTTTGTATCGGCGCAGGGAAAGATGCCACACCCACCCAGCTGAAGGTCTGTGTCTGGGTGTTTGTCGCCAGGCCGTTCGACGGCGTAGATAACGTAGTTATCTGCGGCGGAGGTGATGAGTCGATAACGACGCTGTATTTTAAGGTCGAGGTTGTGTAGTTGTTAGCCCAGTCCTGGGCGTTTACGCGCCAGGTATAAGACGACTGGCTCAGAGACATCTGGGCGCTTAAGGCCGGCGTCGTTGAAGATATGATCGTGCCGCTGAAATCCGGTGCCGTCGACAGCTGAAGGATGTAATTTTTAATGCCGGCAGGCGTGTCGGTGG
This sequence comes from Endomicrobiales bacterium, assembly GCA_963796955.1. GTDB lineage: Bacteria > Elusimicrobiota > Endomicrobiia > Endomicrobiales > JALOBY01 > CAWCNJ01. The sequence goes on along the minus strand of CAWCNJ010000008.1, from coordinate 307,167 downwards.
AGGCCGACCAGGAAAACGTAGTGGATGTAGTTGAACTGAACACCTGGTTGCCCGGAGCAATATAATTTGTCACCTGTGCCGGTTGCGTAGTATCGACGATCACATGAAAGACTGCCGGGCTCGTCGTGTAATTCAACGCGTAATCCTGCACATTCACGCGCCAGGTATAGGATGACTGATTAAGTGTCAACTGCGCGCTATTTGTTGCAGTAGCTGATGAATAGTTGATGACCGAGAAATCCGGCGCCGTTGAAACCTGCAGAAAATACGCCTTGGTTGGGGCGGGTAATGAGACAACACCTGTCCAGTTGAAAGTTTGGAGCTGCACATTGGAGGCAGAGTCGTCAGACGGAGTTGATATCGTTGTTACCGGAGGCGGTGGCGAGGAATCTATCACCACGCTGTATTTCAGTGTTGATGTTGTGTAGTTGTTCGCCCAATCCTGCACGTTAACGCGCCACGTATATGATGATTGCGTAATGTTCATTACTGCGCCGGTCGAGACTGTTACCGACGAGTAAGCAATAGCGGAAAAATCAGCGGCCGTAGAAAGTTGCAGTATGTAGTTTTGGACCCCAGCCGGCGTGTCGGTGGAGGAAGCCCAGCTGAATGTCTGGATCGTTGATGAGCTGAATGCCTGATTAGCTGGCGCCAAGTAGGTTGTAACCTGCAGCGGCGGCGTCGAGTCGATAATTATCGTCCAAGTGTCTGAATACGCGCTGAAGTTGCCTGCCGCGTCCTGGGACCGTGTTCTCCAATAATAGGGTGCTTGCGTCCAGGTAAAGGTAGAGGTGAATGAGGTGTTTGCAGTAATAGAGCTATAAAACACCGGGTTAAAATTTGTCGAAGTAGCTATTTGAAGCAGGTAACCGCTTAGTCCTGACCCGCCGGTATCTGTCAAGGCGTTCCATGTAAGCGTTGGTGTTTGATCTGATGTCGCGGTTCCGCTTGATGGCGTCGCGAGGACTGGAATGGCCGGTGTAGAAAGGTCTATGCCGAAGTGTGTAGTGCCGGGCGCTCCGAAATTTGTCCATGCCGAGCGGCCGGCGCTCCCAACAACCGATGCGCGCCATTGATACGCACCCTGGCCCGTGCTTATGAAAATATCAGCCGATAGAGAAGAGCCGTTATAGGTTTGAACCGTTCCGGTCGAAAGGTTCGTAATGCCGTCGAAGGAACCGGCAGCCGGCTTAACTTCTACAACAGGGTATAAGGAATCGCCCGTTATTTTACTTGAAAATGTAAATCTTAAATGTTTTCCCTGCAGGTTTTCCCAATCGCCCAGGGGCATTATCGTAACGTCATCATTTTGGTATTGGGTCAAAGCCGAAGGCGCGACCGGCACCGGCTTGTACTCGTAAATGACTGACGCTATGCCCGCTGTATTGAATGGATCGTTCGACAAAGTAAAATTTCCGGCAACAGTTGTGCTGGCAGGTGTTATGTTTTTGGTAAAATCATATAATGCGACAGCGTGGAAGTTTTCTGTGGTGCCGTAGTGCTGAACCACCTGCCTGTCGGGAACAGAGCCGTTGACGCCGATCGTCGTTTGCGGGTTGGCTGTGACCGCGGAATCGCCCTGAATAAAATTATATCTGAAAAATGCCGACCTGAGTGTTTTCTTGCCGGTTGGCACTTCAGGATCAGGGAAGTACAGGTTTAAATTCGAGTTGTAATAAGTGCCGTTCGTGACCTGGTTAGTGGTTTCCCCGCCCCAGATCCTGTAAGAGTCTGTAAAGGAGTCGTCGTTGTTGTAGGTGTAAGTTACTATCAGTTCAGCGCCGATACCGCCAAGGTTGGCGTTAGCGTTCCATGACAACGTTACTGAGGAGCCGTTCACCCACCAGGTTGCCCCCTGCGTAAGGTCGTGATAAAGCACAAAGCCTGACGCCTGTGTTACCGTTGTTGCCAGCGAATAGGTCCGCGCTGTAAGGGCCTGGCCCTTGATCTTAGAGTTCACGGTAAGGTTCAGGGCAGCGCCGGTGTTGTTATAAGAACCATACATCAGGGCGTAAATGCGTTTTATTGTGACGGTGGATTCGTTAATATACAGCGGTACCGTGAAGTTCGCCGGGTCGCTGGCGCCGCCGGTAGACTGGCACAAGAAGTAGTTAAGAGTTTTTTCCTGCGGGAATGTTGTGGCGTTATACTCGTAGGTCTCCACCAGTTCACCGCCAAGAACATTCATGGTGGCATTGGTAGCGGTTACCACGTTAAGCGTCTGGTATGTGTTTTCAGCGAAACCCGCAGGTGTTCCGGTAGATGTGAGGTACCTGATCCAGTAGGAGCCAGTCATAGAACCGTCAAGCGTCGTTGTTCCCTGTTTGGCATTTGCGCCGATCTTGGCGTATATCGTGCCGTCAGTCGCGGAACCGCCGGATTGGCGATATCCGCGCACCTCGAACCATGCCTGCTTGCGCGTGAAGGATATTTCCGGTATTTCAGCATCGTAATAAAGCGCGCTTGTTGTGTTGCCTCTTTGGGCAAGGTAGGATGCCACGCCGGACTTGCCGTCTGCGGACGTCGAAAAAAGCGGAAAGTGTACGGTTTTTACCTGTGTTGTTGCCGTATCATCATAGTAGTAAGTGATGAACAGCTTGGCTGAATACAAGTTGTACAAAATACCGTTACTGCCCGTAAGGGTTATTTTCATGCTATACGGCGTATTGCTCCAGGCCGTCATTTTTGATGTTGCATCAAAACGCAGGCACATAATGTCGTTCTTTCTGGAACTTGTGGGCATAGTAACGCCCGTACCAATGCCGTCTATAGCTGCTCCACCGGCGGCATTGCCTGTTGAGAATAGTACGTCGATAGCAGTAGTTGGACTGTCCTTGTTTGTGACGGCAGGGATCGATTGGTATTGAATATCAAGCACCGCGTCCTTGATGGGAGATGAAGCGATAGCATCCGGCAGGTTTATGGTAACGTAGGGCGGCGTCCAGCTGGCAACGTTTGTGGCCGAGTAATAGCCGCCGAAATTGAATTCAACGGTTTTAACGCGGGTATATGCTTGTGAAGTAAGAGGCAATAGGCAGTAGGCAATAGTTAAGACGGCGGCAACCGATAAAATTCTGGAGGCGCGGTGTTTAAGAAAACGGGAGACCTGATAGAACGCGTTACAGGCCAGGCCCCAGAGGAGGCCGTGTGTTCCCTGCATGCGGCTAATTGGTTTTGCGATTATAGAATTGACCGATATGGTGTGTGGCTGGCAGACGGCTGAGTCGCTGAATACTGTGCATGTGTCACCGGATACGGACAGAACGCGGTGCATAAACTTTGCGCGCGCGCGCGTATATATAACAATATCACCTGGACGCAGCGCCTCACTATTCGATATAGGAACAGCCCAGACCGGCTCACCCGAAGAAAACAGGGGCCGCATGGATCCGCCGGTCGCTAAGAATACTTTCGTGTCGCTCATGCAGGATGTACCGGACTGCGTTTTTAGGACATCTTAGAAAAACTTCTACAAGCCGCCTGATATATTGGATTTCCGCCTATACATTTACCGCAGGCAAGAGCCGCGGTCTCAATTACTTTTTGTGATGAAATTTTGGGTGGGAGGTAAGGTTTTCGCTTCTTTCTAAGTGTCATGAACAACTCCTCAAAAATACAAAAGCTACGTTTCGCCTTGTTCCGCTATAAGTATAGTCAAATATTCAAGAATAATCAATGAATTTGTTGTTGAATAGGTCTTGTGGTGTGTGTACATAAGTGTAATGATTACACTTCTCGTCGCGGCGCCGTTATCGTCGGTGGATCATGAATGTGATCTAATATTTAGATTAGTTGGTGTTTTGCTGCCATATCTTGCCCTGGTCAATAAACAGGCCGCGGTCGATGGCCCGGACAGAGAGCCGTCTTCAACCAGTGCCATTCCCGGACACCGTTGGCACTGTGAGACCATCGCGCATTCCTTGCACTCGGCAATATCGGAGGCCTTGATAGATAACAATTTTTTAACGAGGAGCTTATTATTATTCCATAAACCAGGGATCGTTCTTTTTGTTATATTTCCTAGCTTAAACGGCAGTTGAATACATGGCAACAGATCACCATTCGCCGCTATTGCCAGCATATTCCTTCCTGCTGAACATATCAGGTCTGTTTCGCCGGCATCCGGGGCTGTTCCGTTGTCGTGGGATCTAAATATTTTTTGAAGGGTTTTTCCAGACAGCCGCATTGATAATGGTGTTTTGTTTCCATCCGACATTGTTGTTATAACAGCGTCTAGTTGAAGTTTAACATTAAGTTTTTTTGAAAGCGCTTCAATGTATTTTTTATCTTCATAATTTTCAGTCATCAGCGGCATTTTAATGACCGCTTTAAGGCCGTGCTTTTGCAGAGTTTTGATCGAATCCATCGATCTTTTCCAAGAGCCTGTGTGACCGGTAATAGCATCGTGTGTGTCCGGTTTTCCGTATATGCTAATTTCTACCGCGCTTACGCCGACCCGGGCAAGTTGTTTCGCCATGGCAGGCGTCAACAGGGTCCCGTTCGTAAAAAGGCGGATATCAAAATGCAGCTTCCGGGCATGTCTGCACAGAGCCGGCAGATCTTTCCTGAGAAAGATCTCGCCCCCGGTGAAAACCAGGTACAGCGTTCCCATGCGTGCCAGCTGGTCGAGCGCAGTCATGATCTGAGCGGTGGAAAGCGTTTTTTGCGTGCGTTCTCTGTGCGGGATATAGCAGTGGCGGCAATGCAGGTTACAGTTTTTGGTCAGTTCAAAGGTGCACATCAGCGGGATGCGTTGTCTCTGCGTATACGCAAACAGCTTGTCCATGACATTTGGCATATTATTCTATCAATCCCAGTGCCTGAAGATCCGTCAACAGCGTTCCCGTATCGCGGAGCGCCCGTTCGACAGTTACGTCGAACTCGTCGGAAATTCGTTTCGCGGCTGTGTTGGCGGAACCGTTTTTATCAAGGCTCTGCCAGATCACGGTGGCTGACTCGCTTAATTCATGGAGTTCCGATCTCGCCGGGTCGAAGACGAAGGCCGTTTCCCCTATCACGCGCCAGGCAAGGCCCGGTTTTATCCGGTACATGTGTTCTTTCGTCATGAGAGACGTTCCTCCAATAATCTGCATATCTGTTCGCGCCCGGTCTTGAGTGAAAAAGCAAGGGTGGCGGCCCCGGTATGTTTTATTATATTGACTGCCGTATCCAGCATGCCGTTAACGGATCCCGCATCGGTCGAAAAAAATAGTATGGTCGTCATAAAATATGCAAATGATCCTGCCGGCGTTAAACTCCGGTCGCTGAGTTTGGGACCGTGTTTTAAATAGTATATGCGGCCCAGCGGCAATGAGACAGGCCCTGCAGTTTCCGGCCGGGCTAATTCACCCCAGAAGGGTGTGCTGTGGGCGAAAACTTTCTTCCCCTTTGTCGACAAAAGGGTCAGTTCATCGCTCAAAGCGGCATCAATGCCGAGCTTCCGTGTGATGGTCGATTTGCCCCGCCCCGATACGCCCGCGAACAGATAGGCCTTACGGCGAAAACCGGTAGAGGCCCCGTGCACCAATACCATACCCCTGGTGCTATACGCGGCAGTTATGAATACCCTCAGCCACGAATCAAAGGAGTAAACATTTGGAAGGCATGAAAGGCTTGTTCTTTTGAAGTACATATCAGAGGTTGAGTGGAAATCGTTTCGGGATATTTCGTGACCGTCGAGGGTACTCTTTACCGTGAGCTGTCGTTTGCCGGTACGCTCTTCAGCTGTCTTCAGCTCTATGCTGGCAATGGCCTTTAATGGTTTTTTAATTAAAAAACTTTTGTAACGTTCTTTAAGCAGCGGGTGCCAGGCGGGTTCGTTCGTGTGGATGGATACTGCTATCGGTCCGATCTTCAGGACAATGCGCGGCATTAGAGTGATTTTACCCACCAGCGGATGGCTTTCAGCTCCAGCATGAGTTTTTTATCGGCAAGCTTAAGCTTTGTTTCGTCGAGGGCCTCTTTGACGAACAGCATTGGTGAGGCGGCAAGGTCCGCGAACTTGGCTTGCGGCTGGCGCGCACCGGACGGGTCGGTGATAATAAGGATCTTCGGGCGCGTGGGCAGTCCCCGGTTCACGCCGGTCACGCGGGCTATCTCGTCGGTGTTAAGGCGGACGTAGCTGCCCAGCGGATATAAGGAAATAATTTCGATAAAGGATTTCAACAGCACCGGATCAAAGTTGTTCTCTGCCGTGCTGATCATCGTTTTTATCGCGTCGTGCGGCAGAAAGCGGTCGCGGTACGGCCTCGGATGCGTCAGCGCTTCATAAATATCGGTAATGGTTATGAGCTTTACGAACTCGGTGTTTTCCTCGTTGAGCTCGGCGGGTATCTCCCGGCTGCCGTATTTGCGCTCGTTCATTGAGTACATTACTTGAAGGATCGCTGTTTTCACCAGCGGCGTGAACGTTGAAATAGCCGTCTCTATAAGTTTAGAGCACTGCGGCGATATGGCATGGACAGAGTTTACCTCTTCCTGGGCAAGCTTTCCGTTCTTCATTATAAGCATCAAATGTTTTGAAAGGCATACATCATGGAAAAAGGCGGCATTCGCCAGACGCACTAATTTGTCATGGTCCATCCCCATGCCTTTGCCCATCATGGTGGAATAGATGCACACATTCACGCTATGGCCGTAGAGATAAACATCGGGCGTTGCGCGGTCGGCAAGGATCACCAGGTCATCATTCGAGTTTTCAAGAAGTTTTACGATCTGCTCAGTGCAGGTGATCGGGTCGGTGGTGGTGCTGTCGTTACTTATTGAGTTGATAAGGGTTTTTGCTTCGCTGATGGCTTTAGTATACACATTTGAGGCGGCAAGGATGTTATCCTGGGAGGTAACACTGGGGGCTTCTGCTTTGGGCATTTGCGACAGGGTTGGTCTGAAATCGGGTTGTTGTGCTGAGGGTGAGACGGGCGCGGGCGCCGCCTGTGGGACGGCCGGTTTTTGATTGCCACCGGTGTTTTTAAGGATGTCTGATAGACGCATGTTGTTTAATGGGTGCGGCGATTCTTGAGACTTTTTCTTTACGGGAACTTCCTTTACGGAACTTCTTTTATGGAACTTCCTTTACGGCAGCCCGGCTTTGCTTCGCTGGCCGGGACCTACTACTACATCGATATTCCGGGCGCAAAACGGGAATCCTTCTCACCCGCCCTGTCGGGCTCCTTCGAAGCCGGCTGCCTCGCTGACTGTCGCCTTATCAGGCGACCTTTTCCGCCTACGCGGCGGCGCTTCGGTCAGCTTCGATTCCCATCGCAAACATGGGAGCGGGCGATGGGAATCGAACCCACATCTCTTGCTTGGGAAGCAAGGGTTTTGCCACTAGACTACGCCCGCAGGGTGTTTATTCTGCTGTGTTTATTTTTATGCTGGCTTTTGTGTGTATGTCGGCGAGCCAGGATTCGTATCTCTTTTCCGCGGCTTTCTGGAACAGGAACTCTGTCAGGTCGTTCTTGGCGTCGTCGAAAGAGACTTTCTTGCCGGCGCGTTTTTCTTCTACTTTGATTATGTGCCAGCCGAAATCCGTCTGGACGGGTTCTGAAACCTGTCCGACGTTAAGGGCGAAGGCGGCTTTTTCAAATTCGGGGACCATGTCGCCTTTGGTGAAGTATCCCAGGTCTCCGCCCTTCTGTTTAGAGCCGGGATCGTCAGAGTATTTAGAGGCAAGCTCGGCAAAATCGGCTCCCTTGTTCAGCTGGGACTTGATGTCTTTGATCTTTTTCAGTGCAGCGCTTTTATCGGCCATGGGTGCATTTTTGTCTACCTGTACCAGAATATGGCGGGCGTGCACCTGCTCATTGCCTACGCGGGTGAAAAGACGGGTCATCGCGTTCAGTTCTTCATCGTCCTTGTTCGCGGCGGGAGCGGTCGACGCTACAACGCCTTTCGCCACGCGCTCGTTGATCTTGTCAAACAGGGCTTTAACATCCTGGTCTGAGGGGCGGCTCGTCTTTGCTTTTACTTCGGATTCAATAAGTTTCATCACCATCAGCTGGTCTTCTATGCGTTTTTCAAAGGCCGGCTGGCTTATGTCTTCACGGCGCAGTTCTTTCTGAAAATCTTCTTCGCTGTCAAACCGTTTCTTGACGGTCTTCATGCCGTCTTCTATATCGCGTTTCGTCACCTTGATCTTGGCTTTTTTTGCTTCCTGTTTTAACAGGCGCTCATCGATCATCTGGTCCAGAAGTTTCTTCTTAATTTCAGCCAGTTTATCGGCTGATTGAGAAGCGGGCGGCACAGACTGAGTGTATTGCTCCATGATCGGAGCCGCTGTTTTATCGAATTCAGATTGCATTATGGCGTCGCCGTTAACGACCGCGAGAGTTTTATCAACCATCTTGTCGGCGGCGAAAGAAATGCCTGAGAGCAGCATTAATACTGCCATTATTGAGGTATAGCGTGACAAACGGAACATTGTTTTCTCCTGTGATTGTTACTTTGCTTTCTTCGTCTTAGCGGGCGGTGTCTGCTGTTGCTGAGGCTGCGCCTGTTGCGGCATGTTGTCCGGTGTCGCCGGCATTGCCGATTCCTGTGCGACCGGAACCGCGTTCATAGCGTCATAGTCAACGCGAACGCCGTATTTGCTTTTTGTCGCTTCCAGCCATTTGTCGAATTTCTCTTTTTCAAGCAGGCGGCCGATGCCGTCTTTCGCCTGTTCAGCGCTTACGGCGGGCAATACTTTCTCAGAGACTTTCTTTATAACATGATAACCGAACTGTGTTTTTACTACACCGGAGATCTGACCGATCTTAAGAGGAAAGACCGCTGCTTCGAATTCAGGCAAAAGATCGCCTTTACGGAACGGCCCGATCTCTCCGCCGCGTTTCGCTGAAACAGAGTCCGTGGACATCTCAGCCGCTACCTTGCCGAAATCTTCTCCGGCTGTCACACGGGCAAGGGCTTTTTCAGCCTCTTCTTTAGTGGGTACCAGGATATGCCGGGCGACGACTTCTTCCGGGTGCTGGTAATCCGCCGCGTGCTCGTTATAAAATTTATCTATTTCCGCGCCTGTGACCTTAAGATCGCTGTTACGCAGATCCTGCAGGTAGGTTTCCATCAAAAGGCTTTCTTTATATTCCTTCAATTTACGCTGCTGATCCTGTTGGAATTGAGTAATGGAGTCTTTGTATTCCTTGCGGTTCTCAAAGCCCGATTTCTTCGCTGCTTCTATGACCGCGCGTTCGCGCACCAGCAGATCGATGAACTGTTTTTTCCCGGCCGGCGTGGAAAGGAAATTGCGGTAGACGGGCGGTGTTTCATTGATGCGTTTCTGCACTGTTTCAGCGGTGATTGACTGTGAGCCTATCGTCGCAATGGTCTTGCCTTTGGAACAACCCATGACTGCAACTGCCGACAAACAAACAAGCGCTAGAAATCTCTTCATGTTCTTTTGTTCCTCCATACTGCGAATTATTGCGAAATTATAGCATACTTGGATATTTTTAACAAGAATTCTTTCATAAATTGGAACAACGGCGCCCCCAGGGCATCTTTCTTGAATCGTACGCCTGCTTTATCGCCCCGCAGGTACTCAATACAACGGGAATAATCGCGGCCCAGCTTCACTATGTTTTCCGGATCCAGGGTGATAAAATTAGATAAATAAACGGTCAGCGCTTCATCTGATTCGGTAATCGCCGCGATACGGTTGTTCCTGGCGATTATCCGTATATCCGAGATCGTGAGCAGGTTCTCGGCGGGTTGCGGCAGCGTACCAAAACGGTCGGTAAGCTCATAGCGTATTTTGGCCAGGTCTTCGGGTGTTCGTACGGTCGCCAGCCTGCGATAAAAGCTGATACGTATGTCGTCGCCTTCTATATAATCGGCCGGCAGCAGGGCCGGTGCCTGAAAGGAAAGTTCCGGCGTGAATTCATCTTCAGGCGTGCCTTTAGCAGAACCCGCCGCGCGTATTTTGGGGCTTGCTTCGGCGAGCAGGCGGCTGAAAAGTTCAAAACCGACCTCTTTAACGAATCCGTGCTGTTCGGCGCCAAGAATGTTGCCGGCTCCCCTGATCTCGGTATCGCGCAGCGCCAGGCGAAAACCTGAACCCAGCTCGGAAAATTCGTAGAGAGCCTGCAGCCTTTTGCTGGCATTCTCGCTGAGTGCGCCCTTTGAAAAGAAGAGGTAACAATACGCTTTTTGTTTTTCCCGCCCGATCCTGCCGCGCAGCTGATAAAGCTGGGCGAGGCCGAAATCCTCGGCTTCTTCTATGATCATGGTGTTGGCAGAAGGGATATCGAGACCGGATTCGATTATCGTAGAGGCCACCAGCACATCCAGGTCGTTATGCATAAAGCGGTACATCGCCTCTTCTATCTGGGTTGCCGAAAGCTGGCCGTGCACAACGCCAACCCGCGCGTGCGGCACCATTTTTTTGATGCCGGCGGCGGACTCGATTATGGTTTGCACGCGGTTGTGCACATAGTAGACCTGCCCGCCGCGGGACAGCTCCGCTTCGATCACGTTCTTAACGACTTTTTCGTCGTAAACGCTCATATGTGTTTCTATGGGAAGCCTGCCGTACGGCGGTGTTTCTATCAGCGAGAGGTCCCTGAGGTTCGCCATGGCGAAAGAGAGCGTGCGCGGGATCGGCGTGGCGGAAAGTAACAAAATATGCACGTTCTGCTTTAAGGCCTTTATCTTTTCTTTCTGCTTTACGCCGAACCGGTGTTCTTCGTCGATTATCAAGAGCCCCAGGTTTTTGAACGAGATATCTTTTGAAAGCAGCCGGTGCGTGCCGATAACGATATCGACGCTGCCGTCCTTGATGCCGGCGATAATAGCGGCCTGTTCATCCTTACCTTGAAAGCGGCTTAAAAAGGCCACCTTGACGGGGAAAGATGCCATGCGGTCTGAAAAGGTATTGTAATGTTGCTCCGCGAGCACGGTCGTCGGCACAAGGATCGCCACCTGCGCGCTGTTGGTAGCTACCTTAAATGCCGCGCGGATAGCTACCTCGGTTTTGCCGAAACCCACATCGCCGCAGATCAGCCGCTCCATCGGCTTTGGGCTTTCCAGGTCCCGGTTAACTTCCTCAATGGCCCGCACCTGGTCTTCGGTCTCGTCATATCTGAACGAGTCGGCAAGCTCACGTTCCCAGGCTGTCGTCGAAAATGAGGGGGCTGAAACGGTCTGTCTGCCCGCGTATAGTTTTAACAGTTCGTTGGCCATTTTCTCCGCCCCGGCTTTCGCCCGGGTCTTGGCTTTTTCCCATGCGGAGGTATCTATCGAGTAGAGTCGCGGCCGGTGCCCTTCCGTACCGACGTATTTTTGAACCACGCGGAAATCTTCCGGGGGCACGTAGATACGGTCGCCGTGTTTATACTCGATCATCAGATATTCTTTTTCCTGGTCCCCCCGGGCGATGCGTTTCAATCCCTGATACCTGCCGATGCCGTATTTCTCATGCACCACAAAATCACCGGCTGATATCTCCCACAGCGTCTCAAGTCGGCGGCCGCTTTTGAATTTCGGGAAGCTGACGGGTTTTCTTTTATACAGTATTTCCTGCGCGCTGAAATACGCCCTCTTCAGGGCGGGTGCGTAAAAACTTTCATCTAAAGGGGCGACCGATAATTTTGCCGCGCCTTCTTCTACACCGGCGGTCGCTAAAAGGTCCTCCAGCCGTTCCCGTTCGCCTTCGTTGGCACAGCAGATAACGCCCTGCATCCCTTCACGGTGGGCTCTGGCAAGGTCCTGGGCGAAAAGCGCGAATTTCCCTTCCCAGCGGGTGCACGGGCGAAAACCCGCGTCGATAGCGTCACCGGTAAGCGGGTTGTTGGCATATATCGGGAACTTTGAGAATCTTTCGGCGATACTTTCATTAACGGCAGAATCTATGTATATCGCAGAGCCGGCCGGCACATAGGCTTCAAGCCCGGATTCCGCCGCAATGTGTAGCGGATAAAGAGATAATTGTTTATGGAAATTGCCGGAAAGCTGGGTCGCGGCATCGAATTCACGGATGGATTCTACGGTGTTAAAGCCGAACACTACCCGCCAGGGCATTTCCTTGCCCGGCGCCCAGACGTCCAATATTTCGCCTCTTCTGCTGAACTGCCCGGCGTCTTCTACAAATTCGGCACGCTCGAAACCGAGTTCCGTAAGCCGTGCCAGCAGCTCTTCGTATTTATATGCCGTGCCGGTGTTCAGTGTGAGGGATTTTTCATTAAGCAGCTGAGCGGAGATCGTATTCTCGCCGATGGTTCTAGTATCGGTCAATACCAGACCTCTTTTGGAGATGGCTATTTCAGCCAGCGCCCCCGCATGGCCTTTTTGCTGGGCAGGAGGCAAAAAGTGCAGCGGAATAGCGTCCGTAAAGGGGTACACCGCGATAAGGGCCGTAAGGTTGTTCTGCAGTACCGGCAGGTATTCTTCAGCGACGGAAACAAGCACCAGCGGATGTTCTTTCAACAGCTGTAAAGCAAAAAGCGCTTTGCCGCCGCCAACGATATTTGAGTAGTTTTTGATCCCGTTCATGCGTACATATTACTAAATATTGGAGGCAGAGGAAATCTTCTGCGCGTAAAGAGAGTCTTCAAGACGCTTGCGTTCCGCCACATCCGTGCCTATCAAAAGTATTTCGTCAAGATCGTACGATACGGCGTTACGGATGGCGCGGGCATTCCAGGAAAAAGTGCGCAGGGCTCCGTGTTTGTTGACCAGGGTCATGCGGAAATCCCGCAGTTCACCATGCTCGTTGAGCGCGCTCAGGAAGGCGGGCACTTGTTCATTCAGGGTATCGGGGTAAAAGGTTTCCCACCAGTTCTGTCCTTCCAGTTCCGAGGGCCTGTAGCCAAGGGTCTCGGTGGAAAAATCGTTGATGAATAATATCTTTCCGTCGGTTGAGATATTGCTGATGATACCGGGCACGGTTTCAACCAGCGTACGGTATTTTGCTTCCAGCAGCCGCAGCATGTTCTCTGAGCGTCGCCGGTCCGTAACATCCCGTATGATACAGCGCACTTTTACAAAGTTCCCGCGTTCGTCATAAATAGAGATAGCGTGGATATCCACATCCAGTACCGTGCCGTCTTTTCGGACCATATGGGCGTTCGGCAGCACCAGTACGCCTTCGACCTTGAGTTTTTTGAAATTGGAAAACAGCGCCCGCCAGGTGGCTCTGCCGTAGAGCTGCTGCATCGGACGGTCCAGCAGTTCTTTTTGCTCGTAGCCGAGCAGCTTGCAGGTATAGTTGTTCGCTGATAGTATATGGCCGGTAGTATCGACTGAATGGATTATGTCCATTGCAAAACCGTTCAGCACGCTTGCGCGTTCTTCAGATTCCTTAAGTCGTCGTTGCAAATGAGAGGTGGATTCTTCGATACTGCGGATTATTCTGTGGCGCCAGGCGCGAAAACCGAACCACACGCCTACGGCGACAAAACACACGGTGATTATATATACAACGGTGTAGAGCATGTGGATCGAGTACACTGACATCTTTCCCCCAAATTTCACATAATACATGCGGCAGCCTGTATTCTACAGGTTTTTCTTCGCGAGCGCAAGTGCCTGGCCGGTCGTGCTGATCTTCCCCAGCGCCTGCGCCTCTGAAACAAGCTTAAGCAGCCTGCCGATCTCCGGCCCCGGCTTAAGCTTCAATTTTTTCATCAGTATCTTTCCGTCAATGATCCTGGGCATGGGCGGCTGTGCTTCCTTTTGAAAATACCGGCTGAGGATCTTGTCGAAGAGCGCGGCCTGCTGGGCGAACGGCAGGGTCAGCTTCATTTGTTTTTTTACGTTCCGGTAAGAAAGGCAGTCCGCTAAAGAGAGCACCATTAGCTCGGGCGTATAGTCGCCGGTTATGGAGAACAGCCGCAACATCGCCCGCTGAGTCAATTTCGGGGCCTGGGTCAGGGTTATGGGGCGCATGTGGTTTTCCACCAGCAGGCTGCCCGCATCGATCTCTGATCTGCTCAGTTTAAGACGGCGCAGGAGTTTTTCGAACATTTTCGCGCCTTCGCTGTCATGGCCAAGAAAACGAACGCGGCCTTCTATTTTTTTATAGCAGGCGGGTTTGGCAAGATCGTGAAAAAGCGCGGTAAGCTTAAGCAGGGCCGGGCGGGTTATTCCGCCGGAGTATGCCTTGGCAAAATGGGCCGCGGCCTGTTCGTGGCTGGCAGGCAGAAAAAGTTCCATGTGCGACAGTACTTCTTCCACGGCCTCCAGTGTTTTCAAGACGTGTTCCCAGAGACCGCCTTCATGAAAATAATACTTCTTTGAGTGCTTTTTCATTTCTGCTATTTCAGGAAAAAGTTCCGGTAGAACGCCCAGAGAATCCATTTGAATGAGCATCGGCGCGGCGTGGGGTACGGCCAATATGCGGAAAAATTCGTCGCGAACCCGCTCTCCGGCCGGCTTAGTTATCAAGGAATAATATTTTTTTATAGCCCGTATAGTGTCCGTTGTGATGTCAAAGCCAAGTTCCGCGCTGAACCTGAAGGCGCGCAGCATCCTGAGAGGATCCTGCTTGAAGGCGTCGGCGGAGCATAAGCGCACAACCTTTTTCGATATATCCTGAGCCGCGTCCAGCGGGTCCAGCAGCTGTGTCCCGTTAAGCGGCCGTGCCAGCGCGTTTATAGTGAAATCCCGCAAGTACAGATCCTTCTCGATCGTGGGGCCTTTGAACTTTGAGAGGTCAAGGCAGCATATCTCGGAATCGAATAAAATGACCCGGTAAACGCAATTTTTTTCGTCAAGCAGGATACACTTGCCTTTCAGTTCCCTGGCGATAGCCGCGGCTAGTTTTGCGGGGTCACCCGGCAATGCCAGGTCCATGTCGCAGGTCTTTCTGCCCATCAGCTCATCACGCAGCCAGCCGCCTACGATATATACGTGTGCGTCCGGCCCGGCAAGCCTGGTAACGGTATTGATAATAGCTTTAGTTGAAACGATGTTTTTCATCAGGTTGGTACCGCCAGGATCAATTTCCTTGTATAATCATTTTTCGGGTTTTTTATTATATCATTTGTCAGGCCGTTTTCAACGACGGACCCGTCTTTCAATACGGTAATAGTATCACATAAGGCGGCCGTTGTGGCGATATCATGGCTAATGAAAAGTATCGACACGTTATAGTGAGACCGCAGCTCTTTGAATAACCCGAGGATCTGATCCTGTATCGTTACGTCGAGCGATGAGAGAGGCTCATCGGCGATAAGCAGCTTCGGTTCCTTCAGCAACGCGCGCGCGATCGCGATCCTCTGGCGCTGCCCGCCTGAGAACTGGTGCGGGTATAATTTCAGGGCGCTGCTGTCCAGTCCTACGGATATGAGCACCGAAGTAAGTTTTTCAATTCTTTCCCGGCCTTTGAAACCCGGGATAGCCTCTGCAAGTACGGATGAAATGTTCAGCCGCGGGTTAAGCGAGGAATACGGGTCCTGAAAGATCATTTGAACGGTGCGCGATAGTTCCTGTCGTGAATAGCTTTGAAGCGGTTTCCCAGAAAGTAAAACCGATCCGGAGTCCGGTTCAAAGTATTTACATACGATCTTGCCTAAGGTGCTTTTACCGGAACCCGACTCTCCCACAAGGCCCAGTATGCAGCCCTCGTCAATTGAAAGTGAAGCATTGTTCAAAGCCTGAACGGTGTGTTCACCTCCCGCGAACAAACCGCTGCCGGTCCTGAACGTCTTCGATAGGTTGTTGATCAAAAGTGTGTTCATGTTTTTGAAGAGACGAATTTCGGCACGGAATTTATAAGCGTACGCGTGTAGGGATCCTGCGGCGCGGTGAATATGCTTTCCTTATCCGAATATTCCACCAGCGTGCCGCCATACATCACCGCTATCTTCTGGCAGCGTTCATGAGCCAGCGGCAGGTTATGAGTGATAAAGAGTATGGTCAGGTTGTGTTCCGCTTTCAATGTATCGAGCAGGTCCATGATCTCCCGCTGGATAGTAACGTCCAGCGCGGTCGTCGGCTCATCCGCTATCAGTAACTGCGGTTTGTTGCACAAGGCCATGGCTATGGCGCATCGTTGCAGCTGCCCGCCGGATAGTTGGTGAGGATACGATGAGAAAATACGTTTAGTGTCCGTCAGGCGCGCATCAATCAGCGCTTCGTGCACCAGCGTTGCAGTTTCATTCTGAGTAAGGTTCATTTGATGCGCCTTAACACACTCTACGATCTGCGCCCCGATCTTGAGCACCGGGTTAAATGTCGTATAGGGGTCCTGGAATATCATGGAGATATGCCTGCTGCGCAAGGCCTGCCATTGTCCGGGTGATCTGGCTAATAACGGCGATCCTTCAAAAACTATTTCTCCGCCGGTGACCCGTCCTTCCCGGGGGCTGATCAAACCCATAACGGCAAGCGCCATCGTGCTTTTGCCGCAACCCGATTCCCCCACTATGCCGACCGTTTCACCTGCATAGACAGGCAGTGAAAAGTCGTTGACCGCGTTGATAACGGCATCATCGCGATAATATTCAACAGAAAGGTTTTTTATATCGAGCAGGATACTCAACGCTTTCCGCTCCTCGGATCCAGGACATCACGTAACCCTTCGCCCAAAAGATTGAATGACAGCACCGTGCAAAGTATGGCAAGGCCCGGGAACACCGACAACCACCAGGCAAAATATATATAATCTTTGCCTATCGTCAGCATTTGACCCCATGAGGCTGCGGGCGGTTGAACACCGAGGCCCAGAAAAGAAAGGCCTGATTCGGTCAGAATGGCGTCCCCAACCCCGAGTGTTGCCGAAACGATTATCGGCGAAATGACGTTAGGCAAAATATGCATGAAAAGTATGCGGATATTGCCCGTGCCCAGTAGTTTTGCCGCCTGCACGAATTGCCGCTCTCGCATGGAAAGCGTTTCCGCACGCACCAGTCGTGTAAGCCCGGGCCAGGAGGTAAGCCCGATAACAGCCATCACATTATAAATACTGGGTTCCAAAAACGCCACGACCAGCAAGATCAAAAAGAACGATGGAAAGCACAGCATAATATCCACCGTCCGCATGATAACCGTGTCCACCCACCCGCCAAAGTAGCCGGCGATCAACCCCAATATAGTCCCCACTATAACAGATATGCTGACAGCCACAAAGCCTACTGTTAATGAAATCCGAACACCGTACAACATTCTCGAAAATACATCCCGCCCAAGGTCGTCCGTACCAAGAAGGTGTTTGTGCGTTGGTCCACTAAGCCGTTCTATCAAATTTTGTCCAGCAGGATCAAAGGATGATATCACAGGGGCAAAAATAGCAATAATCGCCAGCAGCAGGATTATAGCAGCTCCTGTTACAGCAAGTTTGTTTTTACTAAATTGTTTTAAGAATTCTGTGAACATTATTTAAAACTGCCTCTGTTACAACTATTCTCGTTCGAGTCCGAGAAAAACTTATATGACACTGCCCAACGCTCCAGAGCACTAAAAGAACAATGTTGTTCCCGTAATTACTTATACCTTATCCGTGGATCAACCAATCCGTATGTTATATCCGCCAATAGATTTCCCAGTAAAGTTAGTAAAGCTGCAATTGTTCCTGTGGCCATTACTACCGGGTAATCGCGCGCCATAATGGCTTCGTAACCAAGCCGGCCCATTCCAGGGTAGGCGAATATGGTTTCGAATATGAATCCTCCTCCGATAAGGGCCGGCAGGGAAAGGCCTAAAATAGTGACTATCGGTACAAGGGCGTTGCGTAAGGCGTGGCCGAATATTACACGTCGTTCGCTCAGACCCGAGGCGTAGGCGGTGCGGATATAATTTTGGCTAAGCGTATCCAGCATACTGGAGCGGGTGTAACGAGAAAGGCCGGCAAGGCCTGTGAAGGCGGAAACGATGACTGGCAAAATCAGGTGGCGTCCAGTATCGACGAGCTTGCCGAAAAACGTCAGATCACTGTAGTTTATGGAGTGCAAACCTGATGCAGGCAGCCAGCCGAGCTTCAGGCCGAACAATATCATCAGCAGAAGGGCCACCCAGAAGGCGGGTACTGAAAACCCGATAAAGACGAAAACGGTGGTCGCCCTGTCGAAAAGTGTGTTGCGATGTAACGCTGAATATACTCCGATGGGTATAGCTATCGCGAGTATAAAGCCGAGAGAAAGGAGGTTCAATAATATGGAGGCCGGCAGGCGTTCAGCTATCTTGCTGATGGCGGGCCTGCTGTCCCTGAATGAATTGCCGAAGTCCAGCCGCACGAAACGTTTAAGCCAGTTGCCGTATTGCACATACCAGGGCTTGTCCAAGCCGTATAATTTTACGAGTTGAGCGCGTGATGATGAAGATACCTTCGCGTTCATATCTGTCATAACATCGGTCGGTTTTCCGGGAGCAAGATGCATAACACCGAAGGTCATCAGTGTGATGCCCAGTAACATCGGCAGTATCATTATCAATCGTTTGGTTATATAGCTTTTCATGTTATTGAACTGAGTACTTCTGTCTGTCTTTAGGTACCCACCATTTATGGAAGTTCCAGCCGAGGCCAGCGGCGGTTACTTCAGGCCCTATGAACCTTTTGTTGACTGCCGGAAGAGACAGCGGGTAATAAAGGTAAATATAGGCGATATCGTCATGGAGCTCACGGTGCAGGGCACGGTAGATCTTTTGGCGCTCAGTTTGGTTAAAGGTGCGCCGGCCGCGTTCCAACAGTGCATCTACTTTTGGGTTCGCGTATGATATGAAGTTATACTGGCCTTCGTTCGTTTGTTTGCTGTTCCAGATGGAATACTGGTCCGGGTCCCGGCCGAGAGACCAGCCGAGCACCACGCAGTCGAAATTCTTTTTGTCTATGAACTGATGTATGAAGGCGCTCCACTCAACCACGCGGATATTGACCTTCAGGCCGACCGCTTTTAATTGGGATTGGATGATCTCACACGTCAACTGGCGCATTTTGTTGCCCTGGTTCGTCATGATCGTCAGGCTCCAGGGAGCGCCTTTATATTCCAGAAAACCGTCGTTGTTCGTGTCGGCAAAGCCGAGTTCTTTTAAAAGCGTCCGTGCTTTCGCGGGATCAAACGGAAAATCTTTTACCGCTGGATCGTAGGCCCACGATTGCGGTACAAAGGGGCCGGTAGCGGCAGTGCCCATGCGCAGTAATACACCGTCGATTATCTGTGTTTTATCCAGTGCCGAAGCAATGGCCAGCCTGAAATCCCGGTTCTTATAAAGGGGGTTTTGCTGATTGAAACCCATGTACACATACGAGAATGAAGGGTAGTTGAAGCGGTTGTAATGCGTGAAGAACTCATCGTATGCCCGGTACTGGTCTGGCGAGAGACCTATTTCGTCGATGTTCTGCTGGCGCATCTCAAGGAATTCAACGGATTGGTCCGGGATGATCCTCAGTACGTATTTTTTTATAAAAGGTTTGCCTTCGAAATATGAGGCGTTGGCCTCAAGTACTATTTTTTCATCGGTTTTCCACTCTTTAAAGATGAACGGCCCTGTGCCGACCGGCGCGCGGTTCGCTGCAGCGGTGTTGAAATCGGTTCCTGCAAAGATATGTTTCGGCACAATGCCGATCATCCAGGATTCCAATGACGGGGCGAAGGGCTCCTTGTAGGTCACGCGAACCGTCAAGGGGTCCGGTGTAACAAGAGATCTTACCAGAAGATAGTCTGCTCCATAGGGAGTTTTTACCGCGGGGTCTATTAGTTTATTATAGGTGAACTGTACGTCCGCCGAGGTGAACGGTTGGCCGTCGTGCCAGGTAACACCGGGCCGCAGATGAAAGGTTATCGTAAGACCGTCTTTACTGACGGTCCAGCTTTCGGCGAGATCCCCCGTGATCTTAAGATCTTTATCATATTTTAGAAGACCATTATAAATGAGGTTGTTTATAGTACCGGAGGTCTGGTCGGTGGCAAGGATGGGGTTGAGATAGGAGGCATCGCCGATGGATGAGGCGACATACATATCGCCGTTAACCGGTGTTTTGCTTTCGATGGTGTTGTTGGAAGACGTCCTTTCAGTGTGTTTCGCGCAGGAGGCGCAAAACAGCATGATCAATATTACCGCATAGTTCATTTAGCCGGAACAGCGCTCGGAGCAGGGGTCAGTTCGATCTGAACTGAATTTTCGTCGGTCAAATACTTTTGCGCTATTCGTTGTATGTCCTGCGCTGAGACGGATTGAAGGCGATCAAGATACGTGTCGTCATTTTTGTAGCCGCCGCCCATCAGTTCCCACCAGCCCAGGTACCAGGCCTGGCGGTTAGCCGTCTGGTGGTCCATCAGGTATACGCCTCGTATATAATTCTTTGTGTCGCTTAATTCCTGCTCCGGTACCGGCGTCGTTCTCAGTTCAGAGATCATTTCCGCAAGGCGCTTTTTCGCACGCTCGATATTTTCCTGTTTTAGGCCCAGGTACACGACGTAGCGGCTCTGCTGGCGGCGGGACGGATAAAATGAGCTGACCTCGTAACCCAGGCTCATTTTCTCACGAAGCTCAACGAACAGGCGGCCCGTCATGCGCCCGCCCATCAGGGCATTCAATACTTTTACTATCGGATAGTCCGGGGCGGACATATCCGGGCAGGGCCACCCCGTCATCAGCATCGCCTGCTGGAATTTAGGCGATGTATGTTTTTCTTCGGTATGTTTGGGAAGCGTTGTCGGTGGCAGAACAGGCAGTTTCCCATCTTTTGGCATCACCGCAAAATATTTTTCGGCAAGTGTTTTAGTGTCCGCGAGCGAAATGTCGCCTGCAACTACCAGGAGTGCGCCGCCGGCGGTAAAGTGCTGTTTATGCCACTCTTTAAGATCAGAGGCCGTGAATTTTTTAACCGTCTCAGCTTTGCCGCTTTCCGACCAGGAGTACGGGTGCTTTCCGTAAAACGCGGCATTGAACAGATCCTGGGTCGCGTTAAAGATGTAGTCCTGGCGGCTTTTAATGCCGGCCAGCGTATTTGCCCGTTCTTTTTCGATCTCCGTTTTTGGAAATGAAGGGTTTAACGCGATATCGGACAATAATTCCATCGCTTTCGGCGCATTGTCGCTGAGAGACGAAAAACCGATATTGCAGTAGTCATGTTCAACATCGCTTGAAAGAGAGGCTCCCAGGTTTTCCAGGTCCGCCGCCAGTTGTTCGCTGGTGCGGTGCTGCGTTCCCTGTATCATGACCGTTTGGGAAAGGTACGCCAGGCCTGCCTGCGATGCCTGTTCATCGATAGCTCCGTGTTTGATAAAAAGCTGTACAGAGACTATCGGATGTTCCGGTATATTACGATGTATGACCATCAAGCCATTCGAAAGTTTGAAGTTTGTGGTATCATTGGTAGTTGCCTGCACGAGGCCTCCTGATAAAAAGAAAATCGCCAGAAAAGTGTGTAATAGTCGTTTCATTATTTCGGTGAAAGTATCGCCTGATTGAATTTATCTGTTACGCAGTACGTCTTCATGAAATGACGGACATCGTCACCTGTTGTCGCGCCGATCAGCTCTAGGTAGTGGTCCAGCATGCCGGGGTTTCCCTGCAAATGCCAGTAGGCCATTTGGGCCGCTTCGTCGTGGTACGTCTCATTGCCTAACACCCATTGTGCTTTAATCACCTGTTTTGCCCGCGCCAGCTCGACCTCGGTCGGTCCGTTGGCAGCCAGGTTCTCTATCTGAGCGCGAACACCTTCAATAAGCGCTTTTTCATTTTTGGGATCATATACACCGTTAACCGCTAATATTCCGCTGCCGCGCTGTGACCAGAAGGAGGACCAGATCGAATAGGCCAACTGCTTATCTTCCCTCAGCGAGCGGTACAGCCTTGAAGAGCGGCCGCCGCCGAGAATAGAGGATACGACGTCCGCTGTCGCGGAGTCCCTGTCCTGCGTGATAACTGGTCCTAAAAAGCCGCCCATCCAGTAGGATTGTTCCAGTTCTTTCGAATTTTTGATCGTGACTGCTTCATGGGCTTTTTCCACCAGATCCGGCTGGGCGGGCGCGTTGCCCGGCTTTTGTGTGCCGAAAGTGTCCTTGATGTGTGCCAGTGCTTCGTCCGTTTTGAAATCTCCCGCCAACACAAAAACCATGTTAGACGGTACATAATGGGTGTGGTAATATTCCAGAATACCGTCGCGGGAAATATTCTTTATGACGTCGGAAGAGCCGATTATGCGTTCCCGGTAGGGGCTGGCAACGAACATCGCCGCGTTGAATACGTCATACAGTTCATGTCCGGGGTTGTCTTCGCTCCTGCTTATCTCTTCGATGACCACGGGCCGTTCTTTGTTAATATCCTGCTCCGGCATGTTGGCGTTCGCCATGGCATCGGCCAAAATGCTGACCGCGTCTTTCCAACCGGTTGATTGGGTGTCTATATAAAACTCTGTGAATTCTTTTGATGTGGCTGCGTTTATCATGCCGCCCTGGTTCTCTACTATCCTGCTGATTGCGTCCCCCGGATATTTTTCCGTGCCTTTAAATATCAAATGCTCAAGAAAATGGGACAAGCCGGAAGTAGCGGGTGACTCATTAACGGAGCCGACCCGTACCCACACCTGTGCCGAAGCCACAGGGTAGCGATGGTTCTCTTTAAGCAGCACCGTAAGCCCGTTATCTAATTTCACGTGTATCACCCCTTCGAAAGTTTGATCCCCGGCGAACGACACAACACCGCTACTGAACAGGAATAATAATGTAAGCACATATCGTTTCATAGTTCTTTAAGCAGCGTGGTCCCGGCTGTTTTGGCCGTCCTGCGGTCCCTGCTCCATTCTTTTACGGCAGATTATATAACCGTCGACGACGGCATAAGCCCAGATCGCGGCGAAGAAAATATCAAAAAAAAGCCCGGGCGCCGATTTTCCAACGGTGATAGATCGTGCGAACGCTCCCGGATCGTTCTGGATCGCTATGATCTGCTGCGGTGTCAGCCCCCTTAAGGCGTTTATAACGAACACGCCGGCGCCGAGCACCGTCAGCCCGATAAGCGCCCATGCTTTTTTAAAACTTCTAAGATACAGATGTCCCACACCGGGCCCAAGCAGCAGCGTCAGCAATACTGAAATGATAATTTCTTTCATAGTGGTTTGATTATACAATATTTCATGAGACTATGATACCGGCATACGTGACCACCTGGGAATGATCGCCGCTTACGTCCCCTGAGTTGGTGTAGCCTACCAGTTCAGCGGTAGTGGCGCCCAGTGATTTGGCGGCGTAGAGCATGACCGCGGCCGGTCCCGAACCGCACATGGATATCTCATTTTCCGTCACCACTTTCAACAACCCGGCCGGATCCAGCTTTAGTAACCGGTCAAGAGCCGGCTTGTCGGCTGCTTCGGCGTCCTGCTCCGTCAAGTAGTGGCTCATATCGGATGATGCTATTATCAAAGCATCATTCTCTTTGTGCTGCGCCCGCAGCGAATCCGCTATCGCACAGCCGAGCCTTTGGCAGGTCGCCTGATTATAATCGCCCAGCGCTATCGGTAGTATCTTCGCGTGATGGTTGAAGAGTTTTATGAAAGGCAGCTGCACCTCTATGGAATGTTCTTTCGCGTGCGCGGTTGTATCAAAGATCGCGAAGCCGTCGCGTTCCTGGATCGCTTTGGCAAGAGCGTTGTCTACTTCAAGCGGCCCAAGCGGCGTGGCCCAGCTGCCCTCAGCGAACAGGCTGACCGGTGCCCCGAGCCCGGAGTGGTTGGGACCTATTAATATGTATGTAGAGACCGGTTGTAATTTTGAGTATACCTTGCCGGCGGTGGCTCCGGAATAGATCCACCCGGCATGCGGGCACATAGCACCCAGGGCTTTTTTTCTTTTTGCCTTAAGATCGACATAATCAATGATCTCGGTGCTGTTATCAGGATACCAGCTTCCTGCAAATACCGCTGCGCGATTCATGTTCCCCCCTAATCCTGTGTTGCTTCCTGCCATAGTTTTTCGAAATATGCGCTAAAGCTGCTCGTAACCGACGGGATGGTTATAAGCGCGTTCACCTCATTGTTAACCCTCAGGGAACGGGCATTCCAGTTGGATGAACCCGTTATAACGCTATCATCGGCGATCACCAGTTTTGCATGGGTTATGATGTCTTCCGGGTCCCTGCGCACCTGGATCTTTTCAGCTAAAAGTAACATTGCTGTTTCCGTATTTGAAGCGTTAAGTTCTTTGTCGTGGTCGCTTTTTTCTAATAGTACCCGCACATCAACTCCGGCAACGCGCGCTGAGGACAAGGCTTCGTATATTTCAGCTGTCGGGTTGCTCGAACCCGGCTCGTAAACACGCGCGTCATACATCACGGCCCAAACCCGTTTTCTGGCCGCTCGGATGATGCCGGGCAGTTTTCTTGAGTAATCAAAGGCATTTAACGGTATCAGCAGCCCGGAACTAACCGCGGCCGGAAATCTTACCTGCCGGTCCGGTTCGTGCCAGAGAGCTTCAAAATATTCATTGAAAACGTCGCCGGTCTCTTTGTCATCAACCAAAAGATCGGTTTCATTATTACGGTCAATGGACGTCGACCCCAGATTCGTTGAGCCGAACAGTACTATTCGCCGGTCAACGATGATCAGCTTTTCATGCAGTGTTCGTCTTGGCCCATCGAGCTTTAACGCGATCCCTGCCTGGCGCAGTTCTTCAATAACATCGCCGTCTTTTTTTGCAGCTGAATCATCCAGAATGATCCTTAACGCCACGCCTCTGTTAACCGCCTTATAAAGCGCGTCTTTTATACGGTTAGCCGTTGTATCATTATCGAAGGCAAGTGTGGCTATATCGATTGAGCTTGCTGCTTTAGAGATCGTCGAAAGGCAGGCCTCTAAATATTCGCCGTTCGTGACCGCCCGCACGGATCCTGCACTGTAGGCGCCGGGTGCGAATAAAGTCAGCAACAGTATAAGCCCCAAAAAGATCTTTATCTTTCTCATAGTTCCTGTATCCAGCAATTTTCCATCCCAAGCTCTTCCGCCGCAGTTATCACCGCCGCGTACTCTTCGCTGGAGATTTTACGCGCCAACTCCGGTATTCTATCAGATTTATTTGCGGTATGGTATTGTCCCATTATACTTACAAATGTCTCGGGGGACACTTCCTTCGCTACAAAATTCAATACCTCGATGCTTCCTGAAATGTTATTTGGCAGCACCAGATGGCGTATTATAATGCCTTTCACCGCAATCCCGTTCTCATCAAGCCGCAGCGTGCCAACCTGCCGCTGCATCTCTTTGATCGCCGCCTTGTTGATTGCCGGATAATCCGGCGCATTTGAATACTTCTGCGCCATAGCCGGATCAGAATATTTTGCGTCGGGAAGATAAATATCTATTATTCCGTCCAACAACCTCAATGTCTCGACAGTTTCATAACCGCCGCAATTATAGACTAATGGAATATCCAGTCCCCTTTCCCTGGCGATAGATACCGCTTCAACGATCATAGGCACAACATGCGTTGGAGTGACAAAATTAATGTTATGCACGCCCTTGTCCTGCAGTTCCAGCATAATGTCGGCGATCCTGGCACGCGATACTTCCTGACCGTGGCCCAACTGGCTTATAGGATAGTTCTGGCAAAAATCGCAGGAGAGGTTGCAGTTGGCAAAAAAAATAGTTCCCGAACCTTTCGTGCCGGATATCGGCGGTTCCTCGCCAAAATGAACGTTATAACTGGCGATCTTGGCAGTTGTGCCTGTATGGCAGCGCCCGGCCTTTCCAAGAAGCCGGTTAACCTTACAATTATGGGCGCACAGGGTGCAGCGTGAAAGCATGGCGTTGAGGGAGTTGATAATGGCAGGATAATTTGGAGCCATCGAAAACACCACCTGTAAAGTATCATCGCTTGTAGCGAAATCCCGTTTTTAGGGATTTTGCGATGGTGAGACACCATTTGGGGTGCCGCTTTCCGCAGAAGTAACAATGGCGTCAATCTTGTTCCTCTCTTCGAGAGACCGCGCTTGAATAAGGTTCCAATCCACTTTAAACGCTGGGCAAATTTCTGAAAACTTTTTTCCGTGTTTGCGCATCACGATCACATCCAGCAGATCAACATTCGCGGCCTTGCTTATCAGTATCAGCGTAATTAGCTCGGAGCGCCCATAACCGTTAGCGAACAACCGCCCGATCTGGGCAGGGTCTTTGTCAAAATGATCAGCTATAGCCCGGGTATAAGCATCCCCTGCGGCGCAAGAAATTGAAGTAGAGATGATCAGCAAGGTTAATATTAGAGGGATTTTCATGAACGAGATTGCAATGGAATCATGTTTGCACCCTAAAGGGTGTTTCGCGTGCGAAAAACAAGTCTGTATCCCCTAAAGGGGATTTCACCATCGCAAAATTCCAAACGACGGAATTTCGCTACAGTCAGTGACAACGGTCGGTGGTGTTCATGCGCCCGCCCGGACTTGAACCGGGACGACTGGCTTCGGAGGCCAGTGCTCTATCCAATTGAACTACGGGCGCAGTAATGTGATTATACCACTTTTTTGGGGTTAAATATACTACAACTTCTCTGATCGGTCAGGTCCGTCAGATCGGACCGATCGGTCTGATCACTTTGTTTTCCGCCGGAACACATCCGTTTTAAGCGACGTTACCCGGTCAAGAAAAAGATATCCGTCGAGATGGTCTATTTCATGTTGCAGCAGGACCGCTTCAAAGCCGTTCGCGGTGAAGGTGTGTTGTTGGCCGCCCTCATCCGTAAATTGTACCGTCACCGTTGCAGCCCTGGTAACGTTGGCCGTGAAATCAGGGATGCTTAGACAGCCCTCGCGACCGGATATCGAGCCTGAGCGGGCAGTTATCGCCGGATTTATCATTATCAAGAGCCCGTGATTATCACAGGGTTTTGCCGTTAACGAGGCATCAGCGACTACCAGTCGGACCGAATGTCCCACCTGCGGCGCGGCGATCCCGGTGCATCTTGGAAAATGGTGCATCGTGGCGACCATCTCGTTGGCAAGCGTAATGATATCGGCGGTTATTGAGGTGACCGGTTTCGCTGTGTCTTTCAGTACCGGGTCGGGGATGGTGCGTATTTTAAGGATAGCCACGCTAGAGGTTGGATGTTTCTACCGGCTGAATGGAGATAGTAACGCCTAACTTTTTGCCGAGTGTCGTGAGCATTGTTTTAGCGGCAGCGCGTGAGATCGAGCCGGGAAGGGTCGCTTCAAGCAGCATAGTATACGTGTTCGCACCCCTGGAAAACGCAGTTTGTACGTCGGTAATATTGATCTTTTTCTTTGCCAGCTGATCGCTTACTCGATAAACGATGCCGGGCTTATCGGCGCCGTAGACCGCGATAATGTGCGGCTCGCCTTTTTTGGGTTCAGGGAGGTCTTCCTTAAAAGAGATGGGCTTAATGAATACGGCGAGTTTGCTTGTGGCGGCGGTTTTAGCGAAGCAGGCACGCAGAGTGTCGGCGGATGTGTTGTTCCCCAGAGCCACCAGCAGTATCATCGCGAACTCGCTGCGCAGCAGCGTCATGGAAGAGTCTTCTATATTGCAGCCGGTCTCAAAGAGAACTTTCGTGATACCGGAAACAATGCCCGGCCTGTCCTGACCCAGAACCGACAACGCGATGTGTTTTGCCACGGTGCCCCCTTACAATAATGAAGAAAGCTGCTCTATAGCTGATTTGACTTTTGAAGGATCTTTGCCGCCGCCCTGGGCAAAATCAGGTTTCCCGCCGCCCGAGCCTTCAAGAATGGCAGAGAGTTTTTTTGCGATCACGCCGGCATTAAAGCCTGCTTTAAGTGCGTCATCGGTCAATGCAACTATGAAAGATACTTTGTCTTCCGCTGTGTTAAAGGCAACCACGATGCCCGAACCGATCTTTCCTTTCAGTGTGTCGGCGAAATTACGCAGCGCGGACGCATCAAGGCCGGTCACGACCTTCGACAACACCTTCATGCCTTTCACGGTTATAATTTCATCGTTAAAACTGCCTGTCCCTGAACCACCCATGGCTACCTGGCCCTTAAGTTTCATTATTTCTTTCTCGTTATCCTTTTGCAGGGATATAAGTTTTTCAAGGCGGGCGGGCACTTCATTGAGCGGCACCTTCAGATACGATGAGGCTTCTTTAAGCAGGTTTTCAGCTGAACGCACCGTCTGCGTTGCCGCTGCGCCCGCCACCGCTTCTATTCTGCGGGTGCCGGAGGAGACGGAATATTCACCGGTTATCTTGAAGAAACCTATATCGCCGGTGCGTGTTACGTGGGTTCCGCCGCAAAGTTCCATGGAAAAAGTTTCTTCGGAAGTGTCAGACTTAACGGTTACCGAGCGTACTATCTCTCCGTATTTTTCGCCGAATAGGGCCATCGCGCCTGCTTCGCGGGCTTCCTGCAGTTTCATTTCTTTTATCCGCACTGGCATGTTCTCCCGGATTGCGCGGTTCACTATATCTTCAACCGCTTCTATTTCCTGCGGTTTAAGGGCTGAAAAATGGGTGAAGTCGAAACGGAAGGAATCAGGTCCCACCAGCGAGCCTGCCTGGCCAACGTGCGGACCAAGTATCTGGCGAAGAGCTTTGTGCAGCAGGTGTGTTGATGTATGATGCCGCATAATAGACTTACGCCGTTCAAGATCGACAGAGGCCTCTACGATCAGGCCGTCTTTTAAAGTGCCTCTGATTACTTTTACTTTATGTGTTATCAGTCCACCCGACGGCTTGCTGGTGTCCAGAACTTTAGCAGATATATCGGCGGTCGTAATGGTGCCGTGGTCACCCGTTTGTCCTCCAGACTCGGCGTAAAAAGGTGTTTCGGTCAACACTACCTCGCCCTCTTCACCGGCCCCGAGCTCATACACCCGTTTACCGTTCTGCAGCAGCGCGGAAACTTTTGCCGTAAGGTCAACGTACTCATAACCGCGAAACGTCGTGTCGCCTAATTCTTTGTTCAGGGTAGAATAAAATGTCTGGTCCTTTTCCCCCGAACCGGTCCAGGCGGCGCGCGATTTTTCCTGCGCATCTTTCTGGGCTGCCGCGAAACCCGCCTCGTCTATGCTCAGGTGGTGTTCCGCCGCTATCTCGCGGGTAAGGTCGACGGGGAAGCCGAAAGTATCGTACAGTTTAAAGACCTCGGAACCGGGAATAACGTGGCCCGGAGCGCATTTGGAGATAACGCTTTCCAGCAGGTGGCTGCCTGCCTCAAGGGTTTCAAGGAATTTTTCCTCTTCCATTTTAGCGACGGCGGCGATGTTTTCCCTGCGGCTGACCAGGTCGGGATACCCGTCTTTCATTATGTCGATCACATGCGATGTCATCTTGTACAGCATCGGCTTGGTGGCCCCGAACAGTTTTCCCTTTCTCAGCGCCCTGCGCAGTAAGCGGCGCAACACATAGCCGCGGCCTTCATTGGAAGGCAATATACCGTCGGCGATCATAAATGTTATCGCGCGCGAATGGTCGGCGATCAGACGAAGGCCCGCGATGTTTGTCCGGTCTTCGTTCACCGACAACATATCGGAAGCGGTATTGATCAGCGGAATAAAAAGGTCGGTCTCGAAAACATTCTTCTTACCGTTGGCAGCCGCCACCAGGCGTTCAATGCCCATGCCGGTATCGATGTTCTTTTTCGGCAGATCTTTAAGGGACCCGTCCGCCTGCCGGTCAAATTGAGTGAACACATGGTTCCAGATCTCCAGATATCTGTTGCAGGAACACTGCGGCCCGCAATCGGGTTTACCGCAGCTCATCTCAGGGCCCAGGTCCAGCAATATCTCGCTACAGGGCCCGCAGGGGCCGGTGGGGCCCATGTTCCAGAAATTCGTATCATCGCCCATCGGGATAATGCGGTCGCCCTTAACGATCTTTCCCCATATTTCGGCGGCTTCGCGGTCATCTTTATAGACGGTCAAATACAATTTATCTACCGGCAGTCCCATTTCTTTCGTCAGAAATTCCCAGCCCCAATGAATAGATTCTTTTTTGAAATAGTCGCCGAACGAAAAATTCCCCAGCATTTCGAAAAACGTAAGATGGCGGTTCGTTTGTCCGACGTTGTCAATATCTGAAGTGCGGAGGCATTTCTGGGCCGTTGTGGCCCTGCTGAAGGTATCCTTGCTCAGTCCCAAAAAGTTCTTTTTGAACTGCACCATCCCCGCCGAAGTGAACAACAGCGTCGGATCACCCGATGGAATAAGCGAATCTGAAGCCACAACCTTGTGGCCGCGTTCTTCAAAGAATTTAAGGAAACGAGCCCTGATCTGCACCGATGATTTAGTATTCATAATAATTGATTTTACCAAAATTATCCTTTGTTGTGAAGGTCTAAGCCGTGTTGCTACGCCATTTTCTGCCAATCGTCGAGCTTTATCTTTTTGTTGCGGAAAACGCGGATACAGGCGTCGACGACCTTTGGGTCGTATTGCTGGCCGCGCTGATCCTTGATCTCTTTAAGGGCTGTTTTAAGGCCGAGTGAGGAGCGGTAGGGGCGGTGCGAGGTCATGGCTTCTACGACGTCGGCGACTGCCAGGATCAGGGCTTCCTGAAGTATCTCGTTGCCGGATATGCCGTAGGGATAGCCGGTGCCGTCCAGGCGTTCGTGGTGCTGCAGCACGATCCTGGCGATCGGCCAGGGAAATTCGATCGTTTTAAGTATGTCGTAGCTGAGTTTCGCGTGGGTTTTATTCAGGCTGTATTCGATATCCGATAATTTACCGGGTTTGCTCAATATCTCGGCGGGAACGTATATCTTGCCAATGTCGTGGATCAGCGAGGCTATCTCGATCGATTCTATCGTCGCTGGTTCCAGCTTCATCTCGCGGGCGATGTGACAGGCAAGCTCCGCGACGCGTTTCTGGTGGCCGGCGGTGTAGGGGTCGCGGGTCTCTACTATTTTTATCATCGCGAAGATGGTGTCATTAATGGTTTTTTTCAGCATGCCGAGCGAGGCCTGCAGCTCGTCCTCGACTTTTTTTCGTTCGGTGATATCCACCATGGTGGTGCGTACACCGGTAACCTTGCCCTTCTCATCCAATTCCAGCATATCATCGATAGCGACGAACAAACTGGAGCCGTCGCGACGGTAATAAATGCGGTTGCAGGTGCGGGGCGTTTCTTCA
Organism: Endomicrobiales bacterium; assembly: GCA_963796955.1. Lineage (GTDB taxonomy): Bacteria > Elusimicrobiota > Endomicrobiia > Endomicrobiales > JALOBY01 > CAWCNJ01. The sequence continues at coordinate 276,203 of CAWCNJ010000008.1, read as the reverse complement.
CCTGAAAGTTTCTGCAGGAAACGCTGGCGGGCCTCATCGCGTTGCTCGGGAGCCACGAAATCCCAGATCGGATGGCCTATCATTTCTTCCCGTTTATAGCCGAGAATGCGCAGTTCCGTCTGGTTGACCTGGGTGATGATACCGTGTTTGTCGAGCGTATGGTAGGCGACCGGTGCGTTGTCCCACATTTCCTTGTATCTGCGCTCGCTTTCAAGCAGAGCTTCTTCGGCCTTGCGGTGGCTGGTCACGTTCCGGGATGTTCCGATAACGGAGGTTGTTTTTCCCTTTTCGTCAAAGTTAGGTATCAGTATCGTTTCCAGGGTCAGGGTGCCGGAGGCGAAAGGCATTTTATCTTCCGTCGATATCATGATGCCCTCGCGGAACACCTTTTCAACCTTGGGTTTCATCGAAAGGTACGTTTCAGGCGGGAACAGGTCGTGCAGCGGTCTGCCGATAAGCTTTCCCTTCGTTGAACCCAGCTGTTTCGCCGCGAACGGGTTAACATATTGGACTTTGTGATCCTTGCCGATAATGAAGATGATGTCCCTGGAAGATTCCACCATAATGCGATAGAAATGTTCTTCCATCGGTTTTGCGGGCGTTTGCGACTTGTCAGAACGCGGTAATGGCATTTAATCTCCCGGAAGATAGCTTTCAGCAAGATACGAACTGCGCACGTAGGGCGCGCTGGCGCAGGCTTTAAACCCAAGGCTGAGCGCTTCTGCTTTCAGCGAATCGAACTCGGCAACGCTCACTTCACGTTGCACGGGGTATTTCCCATCAGCGGGAGCCAGGTATTGTCCGAGGGTCAATATATCGCAATGTGCCGCTCTCAGGGCCTTCATAGTTTCGCGCACTTCCTCCGTCGTTTCGCCAAGACCCAGCATCAGACCGGATTTTGTGAGCAGTCCGGCTCTGTGCGCCCTGTCCAGCAGGTCAAGTGAGCGTTCAAAGCTTGCGCCGATCCGCGCGGCTTCATACAGCCGCGGCACGGTTTCCAGGTTGTGGCTGTACACATCCGGTTTGCAGGCGAAAGAATCACGCGCGGCGAACCAATTGCCTTGAAAATCCGGGACCAGTATCTCTATTTTAACCCCGGGGTTCTTTGCGCGTACGGCGGCCACCGTTTCGCAAAAATGCATCGCGGCGCCGTCCCTCAGGTCGTCGCGTGTCACCGAGGTTATAACAACGTATGACAATTTAAGTTCTTTGACGATCGTTGCTATCCTGGCGGGTTCGGCGGCATCAAGCGCGTCCGGGCGGCCGGCTTCGATCGCGCAAAAGGCGCAGCCCCGGGTGCACGTGGTGCCCGCTATCAGGAACGTGGCCTGCTTCTTCGCGAAACACTCACCGATATTCGGGCATCTGGCGCTTTCGCAGACCGTATTAACATTGTGTTTGCGCAGCGCCGGCTTCAGTGACATGAGATCGGCGATCGAAATGTGTTTTTTCAATTGGTATCCGTTGCGGTTATCAATGCCTGAAATGGCGCATTCCCGTCATGACCATCGCCATGCCGTTAGCATCGGCAGCAGTTATGGATTTGTCGTCGTTTATGGAGCCGCCGGGCTGGATGATCGCCTTGATACCGGCTTTAGCCGATTCCAGTACGACATCGTTGAACGGGAAGAATGCGTCGGAAGCCATGACCAGCGGCTTGTCCTGGGGTTGCAGTTCCGCAGGGACCAGGGACATTTTGTGCGCGGCTATCTGCAGGGAATCGATCCGGCTCATCTGGCCGGCCCCTATGCCCACCGCCTGCTTACCTTTAACCAGCACGATCGCGTTCGATTTAACATGTTTGCACACCTTCATCGCAAACGTCAGGGAAGCAAGTTCCTCCGCCGACGGCGTGCGCCTTGTGACGGGTTTTGTTTCCTGGAAAACAGCGTTGTCCTTGTTCTGTACCAGCATACCGCCGGAAACCTGCCTGAATTCCGCGTTCAGATGCGGCAGCGTCGTCGGCCTCACCGGCAGGGTCAATATACGCAGGTTCTTTTTTGCAGCGAATATTTTCATCGCTTCGTCGGTATAGGCCGGCGCGATAATGCACTCGGTAAATATCTTGGTCACCTCAAGGGCGGTGTCTTCCCCGACGGGTTTGTTGAAGGCGACCACGCCGCCGAAGGCGCTGGTGGTGTCGCAGATATAGGCTTTCAAATAGGCGGCTTTGATATCGGCGTCTTCAGCGCAGCCGCAGGGGTTGTTGTGTTTTATTATCGCGCAGGCCGGCTTTTCAAATTCGTTCACCAGCTTCCAGGCGGAATCCATATCAAGATAATTATTGTAGGAAAGCTCTTTGCCCTGGTGTTGTTTCGCGCTCACGATACCGGCGCCGGTCGTATCCGTGCCAAGCGCGTACAGCGATGCCGACTGATGCGGGTTCTCGCCGTAACGCAGTCCCGCTATCCTTGTAAGCCCCAGCGATATCTTCTCCGAAAAGGGCTGATCAGTAAAATAACCGGATATCAGCGAGTCGTAATAGGCGGTATGACGGAAGGCTTTTGCCGCGAGTTCTTTTCTGAGCGAATAACTTACTGTGCCGGTCTTAACAGCCGCAAGCACGCCGGCGTAGTCGCTGTTTTCACACAATACCAGCACATCATTAAAGTTCTTTGCAGAGGCACGCAGCAGCGCCACGCCGCCGATATCTATATCTTCGACGATCTGCTGGGGAACGGTGCCCGACGCTGTTTTTGGATATTTTGCCGAGGTAGCTTCAAAAGGATACAGGTTCACGACCACTATATCGATCGGCGTGATGCCGTGTTTTTTAAGGTCGTCCTGATGAGACTGTTTTTCCCGTATGGCCAGGATGCCGCCGTGGATCTTGGGCTGTAGCGTTTTAACACGCCCGTCCAGTATCTCAGGAAATCCCGTAACATCCGAGACCTCTTTACAGGGAATGCCGTTTTCTTTAAGGGTCTTTGCCGTTCCCCCGCTGGATATAATAGTTATACCAAGCTCGTGAAGCCCTTTCGCGAAGTCAACGATCCCCGTCTTGTCTGATACGCTCAGCAGCGCGCTGGTGATGGCCATCGGTCGGTCCTTTTGTTCAGGATATTTACCACTGTGACTTGTAGGTCTCGTGTTTAAGCATATTCTTGCCTTCTTTTTTCGCGTCGTACATCAGGTGGTCGGTCTTCTTCATCATCTCATCGAAATCCCGCGGCGCGTCAAGGAACGTTATAGCGCCGATGCTGAAGGTTACCGGCCACTCATTGCGTTTCATGACCCGGTTAAGTATGTCATGGATCTTATTCATAACGGTTTTAGCGGCATCAGCGTCGGTTTCCGGCAGGAAGATAACGAACTCATCGCCCCCCACACGCGCCACGACATCGGTGGAACGCACAAACTCCTGCATGGTGATCGCGACCACTTTCAGCACGTCGTCGCCCACCGCGTGCCCGAAGGTGTCGTTGACTTCCTTGAAATTATCTATGTCCATATAGGCGACTGAAAAGACGTGTTTGTAGCGGTATGACCGCTCTATCTCGCTGGTAGAGAAGGTGTTGAATGCCCGCAGGTTCATGACGCGGGTAAGGGGGTCGGTGCCCGCTGCTTTTTTTTCGTGGTAGTACTGTTTTTTTAGTATTGAAAGTATGATAACAAAGAACGAGAAAAAGAACAGGTCGCCTGCCGAGTTCAGGATATGGAAGGTCTGTATCGAGTCCGGCTGGGCCAGGTAATGAATGAACAGTTCCAGAGCGGCAGACAGCAACGCAAGAGTGATCCCAACCCAGCGTGTCAGCAGCCAGGTGGCGGCGGATATCGGTATAAGGTAAAACAGCGCCAGTGATATCTCTTCGCCGGTGATGTAATCAACATACCCGACGATCAAGATCGTTAAGACTGAGGCTATGATAGAAAGTACTTTTAAGGACCTTTCTGATCTAAGGGAAATGTCTTTACTGGTCATGTTGGGCTCCGGTATCATCATCATCGCTTTGGTCCGTTCGAAGTTCGCGAAGGATCTTTCTTACATCTTCTATTTCAAAACCGCGCCGGGCCAGGAAACCGGTCAGCTTTCTGGCGATCACGCGCGGGTCTTCTTCTTTCAGACGCCGTAAATATTTCTTTGCAGCATCGCGCACCCGGTACAGCGGATCCTGCCCGGGTTGTCGCGAGGCTTCTGCAAGAAGGTCGTTCACAACAGCAGATGCTATTCCTTTTCTTCGCAGATCGAATGTTATCAGCGCCGGCCCTTTACCCTGGGCAATAAGCGCGGAAACGCGGTTACGCGCGTAGGTATCATCATTCAGATAGCCGAGTTCCGCGATGCGTTTCAGGACGGCTTCTATCACAGCCGGATCATATTTTTTAGCCTTAAGCTTGTCCGCAAGTTCTTTCCGGCTCCGTGCTTGCAGGCTCAGCAGCCGCAAAGCGCCGTCCATCGCCTGCGAACGCTGCGCCTCCATGATGAATAATGAGAGCGTATTGTCGTCAAGGTCAACGCCCGGACTGATGCCATATTTTACCATAATATCATCAGAACAGGAAATACGCCTGCCGTCTTCCAGCAGAACGGTGTAGAAATTCTTTTTGAAACGCTGTTTTGAGGTTTTTAATATCAGCACCGGTCAATAGCCTTTTATCAGATCCAGGAACTGTTGCTCGTTAAGTATCGTTACACCCAGTTTTTGCGCCCTGGCGTATTTGCTGCCGGGCGCCGCGCCGGCCACGACATAATCTGTTTTAGCGCTTACGGAGCCGGTCGCTTTTCCGCCCAGAGCGTTCACCTTTGCTTCGGCTTCCGGTCTGCTGAGCTCTGTCAATTCCCCGGTGAAAACGAAGGTTTTTCCGCTCAACGGCGTAACTATTCTTTTGGCTTCCGGCTCTGTCGTGTTGAGCCCCGCTTTTATAAGATCGGCTATCAGCCGTCTGACGCTTTCCTGCGCAAAATAGTCTTGTATGCTTTGTGCCATTACGGGGCCGATGTCCGCGATATCCGTTAACTCTTCCAGCGCGGCGGCCATGACGGAGTCAAGGGTATGAAAGTGCCGGGCAAGCACGCGCGCGGCTTTCTCACCGACATGCAGTATGCCCAGCGCAAAAAGCAATCGTGACAGCGGTCGTGTTTTGCTGGCATTGATAGACGCGATCAGGTTGCCGGCTTTCTTTTCCTTGAAAAGCTCAAGTTTTAGAAGGTCGTCAACGGTGAGTGAGTATATATCGGCAAAAGTATGGATCTTCTTCAGGGCCAGTAACTGGGATACCGCGGCATAGCCCATGCCGTCGATGTCCATGGCGAGGCGGCTGGCAAAGTGCAGTAGTTTTGCTTCCAGTTGTGCCGGGCATGCCGGGTTCAGGCAGCGGTAGGCCACCTCATCTTCCCGGGACCTGGTCACCGGCCCTTTGCAGGACGGGCACAGTTTCGGCACGACAAAATGGATCTCTCCGCCGGTGCGTTTTGCCGTGATAACTTTAACGACTTTCGGTATGACATCACCCGCCCGTTCCAATAGTACCGTATCGCCAACTTTTACACCCAGCCGGCCTATCTCATCGAAATTATGCAGGGTCGCGCTGGAGATGGTTACGCCGCCCAGCGGCACCGGTGTTAATTTGGCCACCGGTGTTATCACCCCCGTCCTGCCGACTTGGACGTTTATGGCTTCAAGCACGGTGGTCGCCTGCCGGGACGGGAACTTAAAGGCGATCGCCCACCGGGGGCTGCGCGTGGTAAAACCAAGTTCACTTTGTTGTGCGAAAGAATTTACCTTCAAGACCATTCCGTCTATTTCGAACGGCAGCGAATCCCGTTTATCCATCAACAACGAGTAATGGGCGAGCGCTTCTTCAAGCGTCGGTGATAATTTTGAATAGTCGGCGGGCCGCAAGCCGCTTTGTCTGCAAAACTCCAGGTACTGAGAGTGAAGATCGAACTTTGGTCCTCCCTCTTTTTGCCCGAAGGAATGTACGAAAAATTTCAGGCGGCGTTGGGCGGTGATGGACGGGTCTTTTTGCCGCAGGGAGCCTGCAGCCGCGTTCCTGGGGTTGGCAAAGGGCTCTTCATTCCCTGAGAGCAGGTCTTTGTTGATCGTATTAAAATCGCGGATCTCCATATATACTTCCCCGCGAATTTCTATCAGCCGCGGCGGTTCAGTGTTCAATAATCTTAAGGGGATGGCGCGAATGGTCCGTACATTAGCGGTGACATCTTCACCGGAAGTACCGTCGCCACGCGTTGCCGCGGTGGTAAGCAATCCGTCGGTGTATGTCAGTGAAAGGGAGAGACCGTCGATCTTCGGTTCAGTGAATAATGCGCAGTTGGTGGTGTTCAGGCCCTTCAGAACGCGTGTGTACCAATCGCGCACTTCGGCCTCAGTGTAGGTATTGTCCAGCGAGAGCATCGGAGTGCCGTGCCTGACCGCCCCGAAAGAGGCGGCGACTTTCCCGCCGATGCGCTGTGTCGGCGAATCAGGCGTGATACATTCCGGGTGTTCCGCTTCAAGGGTTTGGAGTTGTTTATACAGCGCGTCATATTCGCTGTCGGAGATCGTTGGCGAGTCCAGCACATAGTAGCGGTGATCGTGTTCCCTGATCTTTTTACGCAGGAGGTCGATGCGGCTGCTGATATCTGTCCGCACGATCGATCAGCTCTTTTTCAAAAGAGGCGCGTTCTTGCGGGCTGTTTTCATGTTGTCAAGAATACCGTTGACAAATTTTCCCGAGTCATCCGTCGAGAAGCGCTTGGCGATCTCAACCGCTTCGTTGATGATCACGTTGATGGGGGTATCCTTCATGTCCGTGATCTCGAAGGCCGCGAGACGTAATATGTTGCGGTCAATACAGGCCATGCGGTTCATTTCCCAGTTCTCGGCGCTCTGCTCTATGATAGCGTCGAGTTCTTCCTTCTTGCCGGCGATGCCGTCAAAAAGCTGCAGGGAGAACGACCTGACGGCCTGCGGCAGTGAGCCTAACCCGTTGAGGATCGAATTACGAGCGTCGGTGGGAGTACAGCGGCAATTGTCGCACAGGTACAGCATCTGCAATGCGATCTCTCGCGCGTGTCTTCGGGAACCCATACTATGAAACTCCTTGGCAAACAGCTGTTTGCTTCTAAAACTCTTCGGGCGAAAGGCCTTCGTACGCTGCTCTTACGTCGGCGATCTTAAGAGGCCTGCGCTTTTTTGTCCGGGAAACAGCAATGACAGCCACCAGCGCGAGAGCTGCTAGAGTGATCGCGGCCGCCAGCAGCCCGCGTGTATGATCGGGATCTCTTTCGTCCGTTTGCTGCGCTGTCCCCATTACTTGACTTCTACGCGGCGTATCGCGCTTTTTTTCAGCACCGTGCCGTTGTTATCGACAAGCCGTGCCGCGAGTTTGTGTTTACCGGCCGGTATGTTGTGCCAGTCAAACCACCAATAGCCCGCGTTATGGCGGCAGGGTATCCAATCGGCGTCATTGATCTGGAATTCCACGATACCGCCCCAGCTTGCGCCGATACGGATAGCGTAATGGCCCGGGACCAGTAGCTCATTGTTGACGGGATGGTCTATAACGACATATACGACCGGTTCATTTGTATTGGCCGCTGCTTCCGTTGTCTTAGGCTTTGAGGCTCGAACGCGCGCAGGAGCTTTTGGCATTACCTCCGCGATACACGCTGTTTCCTGCGGGACCGCCTGCTTCTTTACCTTTTTAGGCGCCGCTTTCTTAGCTGCTGCTTTCTTAGCTACTGCCATATTCCCCTCCTTAAAGTACGTGTCACCGGAACCGGTTAAACGTTTGTTTCATATATCCTGTATTTCTTATACAACTTACCGCCCATCATTTCCGCGGCCCGTTGTGTAAGCACATTGTCATCCAGTATCCAGGAAAACTCGCACTTGGTATAGCCGAGTTTTTGCGAGCTTTTCAGCGATTCGTAGTACATAACGCCTTCTATCCCCTTCTGGCGGAAGTCCTTGACCACACCCATGATCATCAGGCGCAAAGCCTTGATCTTCCTTCTATACCAGAGGAACTTGAAGATGCCGAAGGGCCAGAGTCTGCCATTCATCTTCTGCATCACCAGATTGTAATCCGGTACCGCGATAAGCATTCCCACCGGTTCGCCGTTGATCTCGGCCAACAGCGTTGTTTCCAGCAACAGCAGGTCCTTTAACTTATTGGCGATCGTATAGAATTCTTTTTCCGTCCAGGGCACAAAGCCCCAGTTCTTTTCCCAGGCGGCGTTGTAAACTTTTACCGCCTTGTATATTTCATTCTTGAAGTCCGAAAGTTTGAACGGCCGTACCGTGAGGCCCGGAAGCTTTTTCCTTGCGATCTCGGCAAGGCGTTCCAGACGCTTGATGGGCCCTTCCGTCACATCCATATCGTAGGCGTAGAGTTCCTTCGCTTTGTTCAGCCCGGCCTGCTCCATCAGCGAAAGATAATACGGCGGATTGTACGGCATCATAAGCCGGGGTGCGGAATCAAAGCCTTCGCAGAGAAAACCGCACTCATCGTTCGTAGAAGGGTTCATCGGGCCGCGCATCAGTTTTACGCCCTTAAGGTGCAGCCAGTTGCGCACTTTGTCCAGTAAAGCCTTTGCGACCGAAACGTTGTTTATGCATTCAAAGAAGCCGAAAAAACCGCAGCTCTCATCCTGGAACTTAATGTAATTATGGTCTATGATCGCGGCTATGCGGCCCACCGGCTCACCTTTATCGTTGTAACAGATATAGAATTCTTTCTCGGCGTGTTCCCAGAAAGGGTTCTGCTCCGTCATGGTAAATACGTAATCCTCTATCAGCTGCGGTACCCACAGCGGGTCACCCGCGTATATCTTCCAGGGGAACGTGATGAAATCGTGTAATTCGGCTTTTGTTTGTACCGTTATGAATTTCATTGTTACCTGCCGTTCAGGGGCCATAGATTTTTCAGCCAGTTCTTGGTCGCAGCCGCCATTTGTTCTTTGGAAAATGTGAAACGCGCCTGTTTAGTTTCAGCTTTGGGCCGGCGCGTGCCGCCCGGGATTATCCCCAGGTGCTTGCCTACTTTCTCGAACCGGTCCAGCACGTAATCAAGCTGTTCGTCGGTGTGCGAGGCCATATAACTGGTGCGGATTATCGCGTGTCCTTCCGGCACGGCGGGGCTCACGACGGGAGAACAGAACACGCCCTCATCGAACAGCATCCGCCACATCTGGAAGGCCTTCATATCGTCGCCCACGGTGATCGGGATGATCGGGGTAACGGAAGAGCCGGTGTTAAAGCCCAGCGACTGGAATCCTTCCTTCATTTTATTCGCATTATGCCACAACCGTTTTTTTAATGTTTTATCGGTTTCCATCACCTCAAGGGCAGCGTCGATAGCCGCCACGTTCGCGGGCGGCAGGGAGGCGGTAAATATCAATGATCTGGAAAGATGTTTAACGTAGTGTATCACTTCTTCGCGGCTTGCGATGAAGCCGCCGATGGAGGCCAGGGATTTCGAAGCGGTGGCCATGACCACATCAACTTCATGCTGGAGCCCGAAGTGTTCTCCGGTGCCTCTGCCCGAGGCCCCCAGAACTCCTAACGAATGGGCCTCATCCACCATGATCCTGGCGCCATAGGTGCGGGCAAGTTTAACTATTTCAGGCAGGTCGCAGATATCGCCTTCCATGCTGAATACACCGTCCACAACGATAAGTTTTGCCGCTTCGCAATGTTTCTCAAGCAGACGTTTAAGGTCGTCCATGTCGTTATGACGGTAGCGGACCATTTCGCCATGGGCTAAATGACAACCGTCGATGATAGAGGCATGGTCCAGTTTGTCCGTAAGCACTATATCATTCTTGCCTACGAGGGTGGAAATGGCGCCGAGGTTCGCATGGTGGCCGGTCGTAAAAAGGATCGCGGATTCTTTGCCGACAAAGCTGGCGAAACGCTGTTCGACCTTAATGTGCAGGTCTATCGTCCCGTTCAGGAATCGCGAGCCGGTGCAGGAGGTGCCGTATTTTTCAATAGCCCTGCGTGATGCTTCTTTGACTTTGGGATTGTTCGCCAGCCCAAGGTAATTGTTAGAACAACACACAACCCTGGATTTTCCGTCGATAATTATCTCGGGTCCCTGGCCGGACTCGGTCTGGTGGAAGTACGGGTAGAGCCCCGCGGCCATTATTTCGTGAGCGGTATTGAATTTTACACATTTACTGAAAATATCTGTCTGCATTTCTCCCCTTTGCAAAACACAAATAAGTATGTAATTACAGCCACTTGTTTTCTTTATACCACTGATACGTGATTTTAGCACCTCTGGAGAGATTTGTAAAGTCCATCCCCAACTCGCTGACGGCAGCGGTGACATCCGCTATCCAGAAACGCTGTCTCATTTCCTCGATCTTCTGCCGGTTAAGTACGGCCGGCTTGCCGGATATCCGGGCTATGGTCTCGGCGACAAATGAGGTCGCGGTGAAAGCCCAGTCCGGCACCGGAATGCTGCGGGTGTTCAGGTCGTTCGCTATCGCCATCACTTCGCCCAGGTGCGGCCAGGTGCGCCAGGCCGGCTCACCCAGACAATATATCTTATTCCGTGCCGCCGGCAGGCTCATGGCGCGTTCCACCGCTACGGGTATATCATCTACATATAGCAGCTGAATGAACCGTTGATCGCTTGTTTTTGGTCTTAATCCCAGATTTATCAACTGGAAAAAGATCAGGATATCCTTATCGCGCGGCCCGTAGACACTGGTAGGGCGTAGTATGGTGTAAGGCACGGTGCCCTCCAGCGTTCTGATAAGCTCCAGCTCACCCGCCAGTTTGCTTCGGCCATAATCCGATACGGGTGTGTTGGTCTCGCTGATCAGTTTTGGCCGCAGCGCGGGGCTCGGCCCCATCGCGGCCTGGGATGATATCAAAATGAATTGTTTAAGAGAAGGATTGTTCTGTAATACCGCCCGGGCGAGATTCCGGGTCCCGGCCGCGTTAACGGCGAAATATTCTTCGGGTGTGTTTGCCCGTACCAGGGCTGCCGCATGCACGATCACATCCACAGCGCGGACCGCGTCCTGTAAGGTTCGCGGATCCTCTATGTCGCCGGTCACACATGATACGTCCAGACCATTGATCCAGCGGCAATCGCTGGTAGCCCTGACCAGGCAGGTCACCTCATGCCCGAGCCCGGCAAGGTATTGAACGATATGGCTTCCGACGAATCCGTTTGAACCGGTCACAAGCACTTTCATGAAATTCCTGACACCGCTATTTTATTAAGCTCTATTTGATCGGCGAAAATTCGAAATACACTTCGAAAGTCTTCTCGTTATAATCTTTCGGCAGAGGCGGAAAAGGTTCGCTGTCGTAAACAGCTCTGACGGCAAGGGCGTCATACGTGCTATCACCTGAAGGCTCGCTGACTATTGGTACGCCTTCCAGCTTACCGTCGCGATCAATAAAAAAATGCACGGTAGCCTTCAGACGGGTACCTTTGTAAGTCCAGTGCTGTGATATCTGGTTGTGGACTTGTTGAACATACGATCTGTAGGGGTCATTGGCCATGAATTCCGCGGCGCGTAAAGGCAACAAGCTAAAGAACAGGCATGACAACAAAATTATAATATATTTCATGTTTCCCCCATGAAAGTCAGCAGATCCTGGGCAGCTGGTCTCCGGTAAGCATGGTCAGAGGCCGCATCCCTCCGGAGGTCGTTTTAAGCCAGACACCCAGAGGCGCCGTCACGGTCTCGCCGATAATAGTTGAGTGTATACCATATTTGCAGCTCTTTAAAGCGCTTAAAGCCTTTAAAGACTGACTCTGAGGCACAAAAGCCAAAACCTTCCCTTCATTTGCGACGTATAAAGGGTCTATGCCCAGCAGTTCGCAGGCCGCGCGTACCATTTTTTGCACGGGGATGGCGGATTGGTTCAGTATGATGCCGACGCCGGATTGTTCGGCGATCTCATTGAGCGTTGTCGCGACACCGCCCCGGGTCGGGTCTCTTAAGACATGGGTTTGCGGACACTTTGCTAATAATGCTCCGGTAAGCTTGTTCAGGGGGGCGCAGTCGCTCATGATAGCGGACTTGAATTTAAAATCGTTGCGGGCGCCCATCACCGCCATGCCGTGTTCCGCGATGCTGCCGTTAATAAGTATCCGATCGCCGGGTTTTGCGAAAGAACCGGAGAGTTTTATGCCCTTTTTTACGATGCCTATCCCGGTCGTGGTCAGGAATAGCTTATCGGCTTTGCCTTTTTCCACCACCTTCGTGTCTCCGGTCGCGATAATGACCCCTGCCTCAGCGGCAGCTTTTGCGATGGATGCGGTAATGGTTTTCAACAGGCTGAGCGGTAAGCCTTCCTCGATTATCGCGGCGACAGAAATGGCAAGCGGCTGCGCGCCGGCCATGGCAAGATCGTTGATAGTGCCGCAGACGGCCAGCTTACCGATATCCCCGCCGGGAAAAATGACCGGGTTGACCACGAATGAATCCGTGGTGAACGCCAAACGTTCGCCGCCGGCCTTCAATAGTGCGGAATCATCCATGCGGTTGAGCGTTGGATTTGAAAATTTCGATCTGAAAAGCGTTTTTATAAGGTCATGCGTTAATTTGCCGCCCGCGCCGTGCGCCAATAATATTTTTTCCATTCAGAGGACCTTTCCGTACTTAAAATGTGCGGCGCAGCTGCCTTCGCTGGATACCATGCAGGGGCCAACCGGGTGTTCGGGAGTGCAGGCTTTGGCGAAGAGTTTGCAGTTGTCCGGCAGTTTTAAGCCCAGCAGGATCTCGCCGCATTTGCAATTCTTCGGTTCTTTTGGCGGCGGTACCGTGATCTTGAATTTCCTTGACGCATCCCAGCCGGCATAGGCTTTGCAGATACCCATGCCGCTTTTGGGTATTCTACCGATCGCGCGCCAGGTAGAGTCTTGTATGCAAAAAACCTCTTTCAACAGCCTTTTCGCCGTGGGGTTGCCTTCCGGCGACACAATACCGTATTCTACACCGACTTTGGGCACACCGGACTTCAGCTGTTCAAATATCATATCGACGGCTTGTAAAATTTCGCTGGGCGCAAAACCGGCAATAACTCCCGGAATGTGGTATTTCTGAGGTATGAAGCTATAGGTATCGGATCCGATTATCGCCGAAACATTGCCCGGTAAAATAAAGGCGTCGATCTTATGGCCCTTGATATCCAAAATATATTTCAGCGCCGGTAAGACCATCTTGAACATGGGCAGCACGGAGAAGTTCCTGATATCGGCCTTTTTTGCCGCCGCGATGGTGGCGGCTATTGCGGGTGAGGTGGTCTCAAAACCTATGCCGAGAAAAACGATTTCTTTCGCCGGGTTTGCAGTTGCAAGCTCCAATGCATCGGCACTGGAATACACCATACGCACATCGGCACCGTTCGCCCGCTCTTTTTCAAGAGACGAGGTGGATCCCGGGACCTTCAGCATATCGCCGAAGGTGGTGATAATGACGTTCGGTATTTTAGAAAGCGCGATCGCAACGTCGATATCGCCGACCGGCGTAACGCATACCGGGCAGCCCGGGCCCGAAAGTAGTTTCGCTCTTTCAGAAAGGATGCTTTTCAGTCCGTGCCTGGCAATGGACATGGTGTGCGTGCCGCACACCTCCATGATGTTAACCTTGGGATTTGTTTTCATCAGCTTTCAGTTGGTCGTTAGCAGGAGTGGTTTCCGTTTTCTTTGGTTCTTTAGAGGTCTTGTCTACCTCATCGGCGTAATTTAATTCCAGGTCGCAGACAGCGTTCGACAATATCTTTTCCTCTTCCGGCTGCAGGTTGCCTTTGGTCTTGTCTTTGAGCATTCTCAGCATATCAATGGACATCTGCGCGTGCGTTAGATCCTTTTCTATCTTACCGGTCATGGGATTGGCAACTTTCCCCAACTGCTGCCAGGCTGCCTGGGCCAGCATCATGGTTAATGTTAAGAAATGTGTGTCGTTGTTGTTTTCCATTGTTACCCCTTTGATCGGGCGGATCAGTCAGATCAGACGGATCGGTCAGATCGTTTAATGTAATACACTTTCGCGTCCCATTTTTTGCCTTTCGCCTCTATCGCCTCAGCCCGTATTTCCTTAAAGGTCATACCGGCTTTCTGCATTACTTTTTCGGAGGCCAGGTTTTGCAACATGCATTTCGCGGTGATGGTGTTCAGTTCCAGGGCGTCGAAACCATAGTGTATCACTTCTTTTACGGCTTCCGGCATCAGGCCCTTTCCCCAATAGGCGCGTGAGAGGGCGTAATGGATTTCACCGATACCTTCGGTTTCCCGGTAATCGAAAAACCCGACGGTGCCGATCAGCTTTTCGTTCTCGCGGTATATTATTCCCCATGGCTCAGTCTCATTAACATGGTAACCGGCAAGAACGGTATTGATGAACGTACGGGTGCAGTCGATCGTTTCGTGGGCTTCCCAGAGGGTATAGAGCGGAACCTGCGGATCACTGGCGTATTCGAACATATCGGGGGCATCATTAAGAGTGAGCTTTCTCAGCAACAGGCGGGGTGTTGCCAGGTCGTTCATAACAAATTGCCTGCTCATCAGGAACCGAACGCCTCTTTGATGATATCAAGGGTTTCCTGAGCCTGTTGTTTTGAAAGTTGTTGAATAGCGTAGCCGGCATGGACGATCACATAATCGCCGCACGCCGCCGCAGGCACCAGGTCCAATTGTACCGAACGGGTCACTCCGCCGAAATCAACCTCAGCCTTGCGCTCCTTGTTGATAGAAAGTATTTTACCGGGTACTGCAAGGCACATAATTATTCCTTTGCGGCGATATACGCCTGCCCCAGAGAAATCCCGCCGTCATTTATGGGGGCACTATTATTATAATACACCTTGAAACCTGCGTTGAGCAGCTGTTTTTCCGCCAGATCCAACAACACGCGGTTCTGAAAAACGCCGCCGCTTAACGCAACCGTCCGGTTATTAAAATGTTCGGCCAGCGCGATAATAATGCGGCTTAAGGTAAGGTGAAAACTGGCGCTTATCTCAAATGAAGGCACCCCTGCCATAAAGTCCGCGTACACCGCCTGAATGATCGGCTCGACAGGCACTATACCGTCTTTGAAAACAAAATTATATCCTTTTTTTGTCGGTGTGTCCACTGCCAGCGCTTCCATCTCCATGGCCGCCTGCGCCTCAAAAGAACACTCGGTCCGCAGGTTAATTATCGCGGCTACCGCGTCAAATAATCTGCCGACGCTGCAGCACCGGGGGCTGTTCATATTCTTCTGTATCATCTGCCGCGTCATTTTTACGGGATAGGCTTTTAAATGCTTCGGGACTTTTGATATCCCGGATTGGTGCAGCAGGGAAACAGCCAGCCGCCATATCTCGCGCGCGGCGATATCGCCGCCCGGCAGGGCAAAGTAACCAATGTGCGCCCCGCGTTCGAAAACGCCCGCGGCATTAACCGTAAAACATTCCCCACCCCAGATAGTGCCGTCAAGCCCCAAACCGGTACCGTCGAAGGCGATGCCGGTGAGCGGTCCCTTCTGCCGGTGCTCGGCCATGACCGAGGCAATGTGCGCCTGATGATGCTGAACGGCAATTCGTTTAAGCGTCCTATCCTTTGAGCGCAGTTCCCGGGCGAAGATCGTTGAATGATAGTCGGGGTGCAGATCATGAGCTATGATCGCAGGGTTTACATCGAGAAATTTTTTGTTCCGCTCGAATGATTCCCGGTAGAATGAGAGCGCTTCGGCGCTGTCCAGATCTCCTATGTACGGGGAAATATAGGCCTGCGAACCCCGGGTCAGACAGAACGTGTTCTTTAATTCGGCGCCGGCGGCAAAAATAGCAGGTGTCCCCCCGGGGATCGATAGCGTTACCGGACGGGGCGCAAAACCGCGGCTTCTGCGCACTACGACCGTGTTGCCGGAAGGCATTACCTGCACTATGGAGTCGTCGGCGCGGTTATGGATCGGACGGTCGTTCGTCAGCAGAAAGTCGGCAATACCCGCCAGCCGGCTGCGGGCTTCCGGTTCCGTGCTGCATATCGGTTCATCTGAACGATTTCCGCTCGTCATGATAAGGGCGCGCGGCCGCCATGCCCGATCCATTGCCGGGCGGAACAACAGGTTGTGCAGCGGCGTGTACGGCAGCATGACACCCATGTAGGCGTTGTCCGGGGCGATATCATACAGCGGCAGGCTTAAGCGGGCAACCCGGATCTTTTTTCGCAACAATACGATCGGCCTGGCGGCTGATAAAAGCTGTGTCCGCTCCGCCTTGCTGACATGACAATATTCATGAACAGCGGCGATGTCCGGCAGCATAACGGCGAAAGGTTTATGCGGGCGCTGCTTGCGCATGCGCAGGCAGGCGATGGCGTTCGGGTTCCTGGCGTCGCAGGCCAGGTGATAGCCGCCCAGGCTTTTCACCGCAAGTATCTTCCCTTTCTGCAAATATTCCACGGATCTGGCGACCGCCTCGTCTTCTTTGGCCACGACATGCCATTGTTTATCCATGAGCGTCAGCTGCGGTCCGCAATCGCCGCAGGCGTTGGGCTGGGCATGGAAGCGGCGATCGTGCGCGGACTGATATTCCTTTTCACAGGCGGCGCACATGGAAAAGTCCGCCATAGTCGTTTCGGGGCGGTCGTAGGGCAAACCGGTCGAGATCGTGTAGCGCGGTCCGCATTCCGTGCAGTTAATGAATGGATAGCGGTACCTTCGGTCGGATGAGGTGAAAAGTTCCCTGAGGCATTTTGGACAGGTCGCAAGGTCAGGCGGCAGATCGGCGGTAGTGCTTTTATCTTTTGACGAGTCTGTGATAGTGAAGTTCTTGAAGCCTCGTGCCGGGACCATGGCACTGGTGAGGGATGTGATCTTTGAGGCCGGCGGCAGCTGTTTTTTTAACGCAGGTATGAACTTATTTACGTTGTTCGCCGGTCCCTCCAGTATGATCTCGGCGCCGGCGGACGTATTGGCGACGGAACCGGTCAGGCGGAGCCGGGCGGCTATCCTGTGCACAGCGGGGCGAAAGCCTATGCCTTGAACGGTTCCCCGTATCAATATTTTTTTTGTGATCGTCTTATCGTTCTTGATAGGCATTAATAATTGTCGCCAGTTCCAAAATGGTCTTCTCGACAGGTCCGCTTAAACACGCACCCTCTGAGATCGTCCGCGGCTGTACAGCAAGAAGGTACAACTCAGAGGTTCCCTCTGAAGAAAGATACTGCGCCATCATACCGAGCGATAACGCGTGGGTTGAGATAGCTGCATGAGCGATCTGGTGAGCGGGGAGAATGGAGTAGGAGCCGGGCGTGGTTCTCAGGTCGGTCGCGTCTATGATCACTATTGTTGCAGCCTTCAGTGCAGCTATCTTTTCAAGAAAATTTTCAGGTACGGTACCGCAATCGACGGTCTCGAACGCCGGGTTTAAGATCCTGCCGGCGAGAGCGGGGCCGGCGCCGTCATCGGACAGCTCTTTGTTGCCGACACCCGCGAAGATAAGGGGTTTGCGCGCCTTTGCCAGAAAGTCTTTTAAGCCACCCATACTTCAGGGTTGTTTTCCGGTCTGGTTGAAGACAAGCACCGTATGCCGGCACTTCGGGCACAACACCCGGTACAGGTTAGCCCTGGCGGCCGGTGTATCGGGCAGTTCAGTTTTAACATCATCAGCTATCTTAAGATCTTTTTGCACCGTGAATGTGAGGTTGAAATTGCCCGAAGAAAGCGGACCTAGTTTTCTGGCTGCCCACAGCAGTTGTTCCTTCGGGGCAATGACCGTGTTGCAGCATTCACAGACTACCAGTTCCTTTTGAACGCTGTCTGTAAGACCGGCCCTGTCGTACGTCGCCAGGTCATATTCCTGGGTAAGTTTTACGCCTTTTTCGGTCGTGCACAACCGTTCGCACTGGCCGCAAAAAATGCAGACGTCATAATTCCAAACTAATTTCCTTGTCGGCGGGTTCGCCTTCAGGTCTTCTACAACCGTGATCGCTCCCGGCGGACAGACCGCGGCGCAGGCGCCGCAGCCGATACAGTGCTTGTCGGATGGGGTCGGTCGGCCGCGAAAACCCGGCATCGCGGTGTGCGGCGCGAAGGGAAATTTATTGGTGAAGGGGCCTTTGAATATCGCTTTGAGCGCTTCCTTCAACTCGCGTAGTTTCGGGTATTTCATTCGGTGTGGTCCGCCTTTAACGACTCGCCGATTTTCGTCAATACAATAAGCAGCATTCCGGCCTGAACAAGCCACGCGGCGGTCACGAGAAGCAGCACTGCGCTTCCCCTCACGGCCGCCACGGTAAGGGCAAATGCTATGAGCAGTGCTTCCAGCGCGATGATCGCCGTAATACGTCCCTGAACGTTTTTACCTGTCCATAGACGAAAAGCAGTAAGCACTATCGCACATATGACAACCGCAATGATACTAGTGGATATATTCATTAGAATTTCCCCGTGATCCGCACAAGCACCTGGGCGTAGTCAACGCCCAACGCCAGGACCCGCTGCGCATTAACGAATACGGCGTTCGACAATAGCGGCAGCATCAGCGTTATTGCCGAAAGGCTGACAATGGTTAAAAACACCATCGCAGAACACATGGAGAACGGCGCTTCTTTAACATCATTTAATGCCTCTTTAAGCGTGCCGAAGAAAACCCTTTTTTGCAGGTTGACCATATAGGCCAGTGTCAGTATGCTTGCCGCGGCAAGAAAAACAGCCAGATTTATGAAACCGGCCTGCACGCAGGCGATGATTATGATCAGCTTTGACCAAAAGCCCGCGAAGGGTGGAACGCCCGCGATGGACATGGAAGCAAGCAGCGATACATTGGCCGTCAGCGGCATTTTTTCCTTGAGCCCTCCGAGCAGTGCGTAATCACGCGTGCCCGTCGAGTGTTCCACCGCACCGGCGTTGAGGAACAGCGTTGATTTGCCGAAAGCGTGGTTAAGCAGGTGGAACAGCGCGCCGACGATACCAAGCGGCGTTGCAAGGGCCAGGCCCATGACGATGAAACCCACCTGGCTTATAGAACTGTACGCCAGCATCCTTTTGATATCGGTCTGCCTCAGCGCCAGCAGTGAACCTATCACAATAGAGAGCATCGCTAACAGCATCAGCACGGCGGCCGCGTGGGGCGTCAGGCCGAGAACGTTGAATATGATCCTTGCAAGAGCATAGATGCCGAGTGTTTTAATGACCAGTCCTGAAAGCATCGCGGATACGGGGGCTGGCGCAGAAGTATGGGCATCGGGCAGCCAGGCGTGGAACGGTACCAGCGCCGCTTTCAGCCCAAAACCGGTTACAAATAAAAGCAAGACGGCCCTCGTCAGCCAGGAATTGCCGAAGGTTTGCAGCGAACGCGATAATTCAGCAAAATTCAATGTGCCGGTAAAAGAGAACAGCAGCCATATGCCGAGTAATATAAGAATGGAGGCAAGTGTTCCCAGAACAAGGTATCTTAACGCGGCCTCCAGCTCTGCGCCGCGGTTACCGAAGGCGACAAGCACGTAGGCCGTGATAGCCGTGAGTTCGACGAAAAGGTACATGGTGAAAAGATCGCCCGAAAGCACCGTGCCGTTAAGGCCGCACAACATCAGCATCAGCAGCGCGAAGAATTTCCAACCTCCGGTGTAGCTGTCTATGTAATTCCACGAGTACAGGGTAACGGCGAACGTTACCGTATTGATGGCGATCAACATGACAACGGATAAAGAGTCGAAAATAAGGGGTGAGCCGACCGGCGGATGAAAGCCCGCGATCGGGTAAACTAATGCCTGAAATACTGGCTTGATCGAAACGATCGAGAGCAGGAAGAGCGCGGCCGTGCCGACAAGGGGTATCAGCTTCTCGGTGTTCTTCGCGAAACCCCTGCACAGGGTGATCGCAACAGAGAGCAGAAAAGGTAATAGTATGAACAAGGGAAGCAGTTTTATCGTCATCCTTTTAGTTTCCTCATGGTGGTTATATCAAGGCTGCCGTATTTTGCTTTCAGCCGGACCATCAGAGCCGCGAAGATCACCGTAAAAACAAGGCCTGCGATAAGAAGACAGATCGTTATCGATTCGCTCAGCGGGCTCATTTCGCCTAAGCCGGTGAACGGGTCCTGCCGGTAACCCGCAACAACGAACAGCAGCACCATGCCCAGCTCCATGAACGATATAGAGAAGAATATTTTCAGCAGGTCTTTTTTTGCCAGCAGTCCGTATATCCCGAGGGCCAGCAAGGTAAGCGCGAGCGAGTATAGTATCATTCTGCGTCCTCCGCGGGATCGTATGTTAAAAAAATAGTTACAATACCGCTGATGCCGGCGCCGAAGGCAAGCGCGATCGAAATATTCAAAGCGATGATACTGAACACCCTGGAGCCGGCGAAAGCGTCACCCATGAAGCTGCCCGAGCCAATGCTGCTGGAGCCAAGCAGGGATAACAACAGCAGGAGCGCCAGACCACTGCAGCTGACAGCCACCAGCTGCGCGACGGAGCAATATTCCGCCATTTGCTGCCGGCCGACAGTAAAAAGAACGGTGATATAGGCTGCGGCAAACAGTATTCCCGAGGCGAAGGCGCCGCCCGGCAGTGCCGCGCCGAGGAGCGAGAAAATGATCGCGAGTACCATGGCTGCGCCGACCAGTATAATTATTGCGGTTTTACGTGACATAAATTTCATTTGTGCCCCTTGCCGCGCAGCAGCGACATCGCGCCAAGCACAGCCGCGAAGAACAGGGCTGCGGCCGCGAAAACATCGAGAGACCTGATCCTTAAGAATACCGCGCCGGCAAGATTGGTGAAGCCGGTGGTCTGCGAGCCGTTATTCAGCACGGTCTGCGCAGCTTTAAACAACGGCAGGCCAAAGGGCGGCAGATCTTTTAAGGCAAAATAACACAGTATGAAAAAGCCGGCGGCCATAAGCAGCGCGGTTAGATATCTCGGCAGTGCGCTGAGCACGGAGCGTTCCCTCGGCGTCTCCGTTCCGAGACTGGCGGTAGCGCGCAGCAGTAACACGACAACGATGATTTCGACGGCCAGTTGTACGACCGCCAGATCGAGAGCGTTAAGCATCACAAATATAGCTGAAAGCGTCAGACAGGCTCCCGCCCAGCTGAGCACAGCCGCGAACATATTCTTTGTTTCCAGAGCCGCGATAGCGCCGATGACCATCAGCGAAATAAGTACGGTCAGTAATATTGCCATTGAGTTCATGTTCATAGGGATACCAGTAACAGTGCTATCAGGCCGGCGACCACCCACAGCACGTAAGAATTTAATACGCCGGCATGCATATCTGAAAGTACAGAACCTGCGCTGCGTAATGCCCGCGCAGAAAGGTCATACAGATCCAGATATTTATTTTTCGACCAACGGTAGACGCTCCTGAGCAGCGGTGCAGTCTCAAAAGTCCTGTAAAAGTCGGTGCCGGTCGGGTAGCAATTCTCATCCACATTTTCCCCGCCCAGGTACGCGCAATCTTTTCTGACCGGCAGCACGGTGATAACGTAGAACAATATGCCCGCCGCGATGCTTCCCAACAGGCAGGCTATCGCGAGACCTGATGGGTAGACCAGCAAAGGAATATTGCCGGAGGTGGCGGCTGAAAGGGCCGGCAGGATAATGCGCGGCACTACGAAATTCATGGAACCGATACCAAGCACCAGGCACAGTACGCTCAAAAGCATGGTAGATATCCACATGACCGGCGGGACTTCCTTTATGCTTTCCAGGGACAAACGCGGAAAAGAAAGATAGGCCGAGTGCAACAGCTTAATGAAGGCCGCCAATGTCAGCGAGGTGCCGAACATGGCCGAGAGCAGCGCGACGATCGTGATCACCGAATGGTCTTGAGAGAAGGAGACCAGCAGACCCTGGTATATCATCCACTTTGAGAAGAAGCCGTTGAACGGCGGAAAACCGGAGATCGACAGCGATGCAACAAGCGCGCTCACGAACGTCAGCGGCATCGCCTTGGCCAAACCGCCAAGTTTGTCCAGGTCCGTAGTGCCGGTCTGTTTTTCGACGGAACCCGCCGTCATGAAAAGAGAAGATTTGTATATGGCGTGATTGAGCATATGGAACAGGCCGCCTGCCATGGCGATAAGGTTTCCCGTACCGATGCCGATGACCATGAAACCCACCTGGGAGACGGCGCAATAGCCTAACAGCCTCTTCATGTCCTTTTGGACCAGCGACATCATAGCCGCGCCAAAAACGGTGATCGCACCTATTATGAGAAGAAAGCCGGTAATGAAAGGCGCCGCGGGTTCAAAAAAGCCGGTAACGACGCGCGTCAGCAAATAAATGCCCAGCAATTTGTCCAGCGAGGCCGGCAGCATTGCGGTGAACGGCGCAGGAGAGAACTCGGCGGCGTCCGGCAGCCAGGAGTGCACCGGGAAAGCGCCGGCTTTTGCAAGCGCGCCGACCGCTATCAGAATGAAAGCCATAACATTGATCCCGGTCACCGGCAAGGGGGTCCCGCTCATCATCCAGCTGTTCCGTTGAGACCAGATGATCACAATGCCCGCGGCCATCAAAATATCGGTGCCGCCTACGATGATAAGCATTTTTTTTGCGGCCTGGGAAGCCTTGGGATCAAGGTTCATCATAAGGAATAACGTCAGGCCCAGAAAACCCCAGAAGACCAGCAAGAGTACAAAATCATTGGTGAGCGCGATGCCGCTGGCGCAGGCCATCGCCCAGCAAACATAGATCCCGAAGGATTTCCAGTTGAACGCAGCGTCGAAATAACCGATGGCGTACGCGGTGATCACTGCGGCGAAAAAAGCCGCGCCGGCCAGGACCAGGGCCGAGAGCGCATCGAACCTGAGCAGCTCTGATATAACCTTTGCCTGCCTGAAAGCTATGGCAAAGCAAATAACGATATTGGCGGCGGCAATAAAAGCAAGCGCGTTACGGCACGCCGCGCTGAAACGGCGCGGTATGAGCATGAACACCAGACTTGCGAAGAGCGGAACCATTATCGGGTAGAGCAGCATTAAAATTGTTTCCTTAAGCGTTCAGTTTTTTCACATGACAATTTCAGCAGATCACCGTAAGACAAAGCGGTTTCGCCGCGGTTATCGCGAACTACCGCCAGCCGTTCCGCGCAGCAATAGCACGGGTCGACGGCGCCCAGCACTATCAGTGCGTCTGATATGTGGTAGCCTAACACCGCCTGGGCGTTGGTCGCGACGTTCATGAAAGACGGTGAACGCACCTTGTGCCGTACAGGCCTGGTCGTGCGGTCGCTTTTCACGTAATGGAAACATTCGCCGCGCGGCGCTTCATGGCGGCCGATCCCTTCGCCGGCAGGGATATCTTTGATATTCAGGGACAGCTCACCGTTGTTCGTTTCAAGCCAGTTGATGCATTGGTGGCCTATTTTTATCGCTTCGAGTATTTCCAGTATCCTGACGATGGTCTTTGCGTATATGTCGCCTTCGGCGGCCGTGATGACCTTAAAATCCAGCATCGGGTAGGCTGCGTAAGGCGCATCGCGCCTGACGTCGATATCCAAGCCTGAGGCTCTCGCCAACGGGCCGGTCGCGCAGAAATCTATAACGTCCTTTTTTGTCAATGTTCCGATACCTTTAAGTCTGGCATGGAGCACCGGATCGTCGATTATCGCGTCCCGCAGCATTTCCATGTGGACGCGCAGATCGTTGAGCGTCGCACGTATCCAGGGGATATCTTCTTTCGGAATGTCGCGCCTGACACCGCCTATCTTCATCATCGCGTAATGCTGGCGGTTCCCGGCGATCTTTTCGAATATGTCCAGCACCGGCTCACGGTATTTCCATGCCCACATCCAAACGGTGTTATAGCCGATAAAATGTCCGGCAAGACCCAGCCATAACAGGTGGCTATGCACCCGTTCCATCTCTCCGACAAAGCTGCGTATATATTTCGCCCGGTCAGGTATTTCGATCCCGGCCAGGTTCTCAACAGCGCTCGCAAATGCAAGCGGATGGCTGGTGGAACAAATACCGCAGATGCGCTCTACCAGGAACAGGCTCTGGTCATAATGTTTCGATTCGGAGAGTTTTTCTATCCCCCGGTGATTGTACCCGATCTCGATATCGATACCTACCACCTTTTCGCCGTCGACATGCAGTTTGAAGAACTCCGGCTCTTCCTGCAGAGGGTGATAGGGACCTATGGGGATGATCGTTTTATTTAATTCTGTCATGATCTTGCCTTTTCACTGACGAAGGTTTTCCTGAGAGGATAGACGCCCCCGGGCCAATCTTCCGGCAGCAGAAGGTGATTGTTCTGTTCACTGTTCCCCGCGAAGTTCACACCCATCAGCTCGTGCACTTCTCTCTCTATCCAGTGGGCGCCCCTGAACAACGGTGCGATCGTTTCTATCGAAGGGTCTTGTTTGTCTGCCAGCAGTACTCTGAACGATACGACCAAACCGGCGCTGTCCAGAGAAAAATGATACAACAGCTCTATGCCGGACGGGACGTCCGAAGCCGTGATCGAAATGAATCGCGCGTGAGCGGCGTTGTGCATATGGCTTGCCACCGTCCTGATCTTCGTGTCGTTAAGGTCGATATAGACCTTTCCTGCATGGCTTTCATCCCAGACCGTTATCGTATCGCCGAAATTGTCTTTAATTTTCTGTAATGTTTCATTCATTTTGGTTTACCTGCTTTAATCTTTTCAATAAGCTTTAAAAAGCCCGCCATCATTGCTTCAGGACGCGGGGGGCAGCCCGGCACATACACATCGACGGGTAATATCTTATCGAGAGGACCGCATGTATTGTACGAGTCTTTGAAAATTATCTCGGAGCACGCACAGCCGCCGATCGCTATAACGTATACCGGTTTCGGCGCCTGCTCGTAAATTTTACGCAGACGGTGTACGATCTTATTGTTGATACAGCCTGTGCAGACCAGCACATCGGCGTGCCGCACGGAACCGACCAGCTGGATACCCAGCCTCTCGACATCGAACCGCGGCGTGAAAAGCGCCGCGATCTCTATGTCGCAATTGTTGCAGGGGCTGCAGGGCACGTGCAGTGCGAACAGCGATTTGGTAAAAAGTTTCTCTTTGGTAATCATATTATATTTTTCATTAAAAGCCAATGGCCGATAATCCCAGCGCAAGAACGGCGGCAACGGTCACGATCCCCCAGAAAAATTTTACGATCTGGTCTATACGCAGACGCGGATTGGTGTTGCGCATTACGATCGCAGCCGACAACAGAACAACATATTTAACGATCAGCAGAACGGGTTTTCCGCCGCCCCAGAACACGGTTGCGATAAAAAAAGGCGCCGCGATCAGCATGACCATTTTACTGAACTTCCACAGGGCCAGCAGCGGTCCTGAATATTCTATCATGCTGCCGCCGGATATTTCCTGTTCGGCCTCGGCGGCGTCAAAGGGCACCAGACCCATTTTCCCCTGCAGGCACACGAAGGCGATCACCATGGCTAGAAAGCCTGAAAAACTGGCGGCGAAAGAACCGTTGCTCTGTTGAAAAGCGGCTAATTCCCGCAGAGAGAATGTGCCTGCTTTAAGCGCGGGGAGCAGCACGGCGATGATCAGCGGCAGTTCGTAGCTTAACACCAGCTTCATTTCCCTGCTGGCGCCCACGGAAGCCATGGGATTGCCCGAAGCGGAGGCGCCGAGCACTGAACACAGAGGCAGCATGGCGAACAGATACAGAACGACGACCACATCACCAGCGTACCCGGCAGACGGCTGAAATGCCACCAGCAAGACATGATTTGCCACCAATACGACGCACAAGACCGCAATGGCGGGCGCCAGGATGAACAGCCGCGCGTTGCCGTGCACCGGCACGATGATCTCTTTCATGAAAAGTTTTATAAGATCGTAGGCCGGCTGCAGCAGCGGCGGGCCCTGACGCCATTGCACCCGGGCCGTTACCTTGCGGTCTATCCAGGATACCAGTACGCCAGCCGCTATCAGGAACAGTAAACCCGGGAACACAAAATAGTGAAAGAGCGAGATCATCATTTTACCGGTCCCCGCCATCTTACCGTGTGCACAAAATATTTTCCGCCGCGCACCGCATAGATATCTTTTGACGGGTCCTCGGCTGTTTCCACCCATTGGAATGCGTGGTTCGGGCATTCCTTAGCGCACAGCGGCGGAGTGTTGTCGTCGCAGCGGCCTTCGCAGAGATCGCAGCCGATGGTCTTGTATTCAACGATCTCAGGGATAATAACGCCGAACGGACAGGCGACCGTACAGGTCTTGCACGATGTGCAGCGCATTGAGTAGCGTTGCAGCATCCCGTTCGCGTCTTTCTCCAGCGCCTTTTGCGGGCACGCGTTCACGCAGGGCGGCTCTTCGCAGCGGCGGCACACGTGTTCCTGAATACCCAGGGCGACCAACCGCGTGAAAACTTCCCCGCCCGCATTGGTGTGATAACTGCACTTTACCATGCATTTTTTATCACAGTTATAACACTTCTCAAGATCAATCAAAAGTTTTTTCATAAATTAGTGGAACGCGCCCGGAATAGTTTTTATCTGCTCGTAGGTGAATACCGGTCCGTCCTTACAGATAAAATAGGGCCCCAGCTGGCAGTGGCCGCATTTTCCCAGGCCGCACGACATGTTCGTTTCCATAGACAGGTAGATGTTAGCCGGTTTAAAACCAAGCTCAAGGAGTTTGATGGTCCCGAATTTCATCATTATCGGAGGACCGCAAACCACCGCTACCGCGCGCTCGGTGTCCATCTTTTTCATGCTGTCTAGCAGACAGGTGACCAGTCCCACCTGCCCGTTCCAGGAGCCGATCGGACATTTATCGACGCTTTTTAAAATATCGAACCCCTTAATTCTTTCCCATTCGGGGAACAGGTATTTGTAAACCACGTCGTCCGGCGTTTTGGAGCCGTAGCACAGCACAAGGTTCTTGAATTTATCGATCTGGGAAAAGCAGGTGTACATGAAAGAACGCAGCGGCGCCAAACCAACGCCTCCACCCAGGATAAGCACTTCCTTGCCGTGAAATTTGTCGACGGGATAGCCGGTCCCGTACGGCCCGCGGATGCCCAGTGTTTCACCGCCTTTCAGGGCATGAATACGTTCGGTCAGCATACCGGCCTTCATGATCGTAACGTCGATCGTGCTGGTGTCCATCGGCGAGGACGACGGCGTGAAAGGCGCTTCGCCGACGCCGGGCAGTGACAGTTCAATGAACTGTCCCGTTATGAACGAGAACGGTTCGTGCGGCCGCAGAACGAACGTTTTTATATTTGACGATTCCTCTATGACTTTTTCCAGGGTCGCCGCTATTGGTTGATACGGGCTTTTAAACATCTTTCTTATCGCTCTCTTTTATCTTGCTGCTCTCGTTGGCATCGTTAAGCTTTTCCAGCGACTTGCGGATATCGATCTTACCCTGGCACACCTCTATGCAGCGGCCGCAGCCCGTGCAGGCGTACGAACCGAAGTTCTCTTTCCGGTACACCAGCTTACACGTATAGAAATTACGTAATCTTTCGTCCCGTGTTTTGCGAGGATTAGCGCCGCCGGCGACACGGCCATAACCGCAGGACTGGCAGGAATCCCACGTGCGTGTTTTCTCCCACAATTTTTTCGTTTCGCCCAGAAGAAAACAGTAGCATGAACCGCAGGCGAACCTGCAGGCGTCGCACTCTACACAGGTCTTTGCAATATCATTTTTCCAGGGGGCCGTGTCGCAGGTCGCGCTTACCAGGTCGTGAGGATTGGACCAGTGGAACTGCGCGTTGTTCTCCGTGACCGCCTGGACCATCTTGGCCCGCTGGGCTTTGCGCGCGGCGATCAATTCCGCCTGCGCCACCTGGAACAGGTTCTTTCTTTGCGCTACCAGGTCTTCACCCTTGGCCGTGCCCGTCTCAACGATATAGCCGCCCCTGACCGATGTGAGGTTCAGATCGTACCCTTTGGAAGGACTTGGAGAACCTTCCATGTGCGTGCAAAAACACGTCGGCAGATAATCATTGCAATCGCTTGAAATAATGATGGTGTTCTGCCGTTTGACGGCATAATACGGGTCTACCAGCACGCCGCCAAGAAAAATATTATCAGCGGTGGTCAGGTGGGCCAGATCGCATGCCTTTACGCCGATAAGCAGCACCTTTTTTTCCGCCGGCTCTTTCGTTACTTCTTCTTTGAGCGGAAAAAAGAACTGCTTGACCGGAGTTACGGCGCGATATTTTGAAACGATCGCGCTCTCTATGTTCTCGGGCGTTATGGGTTCCCAAAACAAATTCTTCCCATACCCCTGCAGGCAAAAAGTAGTAAATTGTTTTGAAATGGACTGAACGAAATCAGCCCAGTTAACGGTTGAAATAAAGTATGTTGCCATAATGACCAGGTCTTCGTCGGTTATTTAATGAGGAAAACAGCGATGGTTCCCTCGGACAGAATAATTGACTAGGTTACATGTTGCTTGTGAAATATTTCACAATGTGGCCCTAAAAAATGAGAACCGTTGTTCAGGTTCACACTGATTATACATCAAAACCTTTTTATTGTCAAGAAAACTTGCTGACCTCAGGGCGCATTGTACTTGCTTATCTCTTCAATTCTTCGTTTGCTTTGACGATGGCTTTTTGTGCTTTTTCATGATTGGGGTTCAACCGGATGGCTATTTCCCACATATTAATAGCGTCGCTTGTTTTGCCCTGGGCGTAGAGGATAAGGCCCTCTTTGTATCGCTTGTCGGCGCCCTCGGTGTCCAGTTCCACTTCAGGTTTCTTCTGCTCCTGGACCTTTACTTCCTGCGTGCGGGCTTTGCGCTCTTTCTTAAGCGAGGCAGCAAGGTCTTTGAGGGACTTATTTATATATTCTGTAGCTTTGTTCGTCCAGTCCGCGGCTTTAGAGAAATCAGGCTGCGCTTTGCAGAAATCCTGCAGAGATTCCATTTTCTTTATGCAGGCTACCAGTTTGTTGTCGTTGAAGTGTTTTACGCCTTCGTCGAATATTGCCTGCGCTTTCTCGTTCGCTTCGCGCTCTCGGGCAGCGCGCGCCTGATCTTTCAGGTAGACGGATGCTTTTTCAATATATTCCGTAAGTTCGGTGCGCTTGGGGTTTGTTTGTATAACTTTTTCCCATTCGTTCAGCGCGTCGTGGAAATTTTGCTGTTTGTAAGCCACGTACCCTTTAGCGTAGGAGAGTTCTTCGAAATCGCTCATACTGTCGGATGTTGCCGTGCCGAACATCTTTTCTGTGATCAGTAAATAATATTTAGCGGCGTTCTTACATTCCGGGTAATTCATTATCAGGTTGCTGAACTTTTCTGTAGCCACTAAATAGCGTTTTTTGTTGTAATCTTTCTTGGCAGCTTTATACAGAACGGTTATTTCTTTGTCACGAGCGGCTTGTTGTTCTTTGCTGAGGGCTAAGGCCTGTTTCGCCTCTACCATCAGGTCTGTAACACCTGCGGCATCGTGTGCTGCGCTTGAGGTGATGACTGTGTTGTCGGCTGCCGGCTGTCTGGGAGATGGTTGATGTTTCTGCCCGTCGCCCCAAAAATAGCTTACGCTAAAGCGGTTGAAACTGGTGTAGCCCGCAAAATCCATGGCATAATCAACATGCAGTATTGAAAGGCGGTAGCCGAGTCCCGCGGTGTAGTGATCCCCATACATTCCCGCACGTGCTATGTATCGGCCGGCGAAGGCGTATTCAAGGCCGGCGTTACAATTGATGGTACTGTCTTCCATGACAACGTCGGTGTAGATGGATGCGGTATCAAAATCCAGCGCCCTCATAACGGTCGGTACGTGCCAGCTGGCCCCGGCTCTATAGGTGGTTGCATAGGTATCCGCTTGAGATATAAGCGTCACAGAAGGCTGCAAAATGTTAATCGCCGCAAGTCCCAGTTGAAGTTCAGTTTCAGATTCGAATAGCGCCGGCAGCGTTAAACCGCGGGACAATCCGATATCGGCGCCAAGAGCCCCGCCGGAATGCTGATCTATGTCCAGTGAGATATATTTGATATTAGCGCCGGCGGTAATGCCGTAGAGCCGCGGGAGAGGTCGTGCGTACGATATCAGGTATGCCCAGCTTTTTGCCTGGGTTGTGTTGTCTGCGTCAAGCGTAAGGTTTTCGCGTAGTTCAACCTCACCGCTGGTAAGATTTATAGCCGACAGTCCGATGAAACCGAAGTTGTCGATATTCTTACCGATCCCGGCGAAGCTGTAATTGGAGCCGTCGTACAACGGAAATTCAGAAAGAGATGCTCCCCAGTTCGGCAATCCGGAGAGGAGAGATGGATTATAAAATGCCGCCGCTATGTCAGTACCGCTGGATGCGCCCGTCTCACCGCGCCCGTACGCCTCTGTCGAAGGACCGTGGGATAAAAAATTGGTCCTGTTCGTTGCAGCGACAGGAACAGTTATACAGAGCAGCAGGCATGGCAACACCCACGATCGTTTCATAATTCCCCAGAAAGAATGAATTAGCCGTTTTTCTTTATCGCTGATATGATCTGCGGGATCAACTCGAACAGATCGCCTTCTATGGCGTAGGTCGCCATTTTCATCATGGGGCAGTGCGGGTCTTTGTTTATGGCGACGATGATGTCCGAGGACCCCATCCCGACGAGATGTTGGATCTGGCCCGATATGCCGCAGGCGATATATAGTTTCGGGGCTACCGTACGCCCGGTTTGGCCTACCTGATGGGCGTAGGGTATCCAGCCGGCGTCAACAGCGGCTCTTGATGCGCCCAGTGCTCCGCCAATAGCGTCTGCAAAATCCTGCAGCAGCTTGAAGTTCTCAGGTTTGCCTACGCCTCTGCCGCCTGAGACGATGATGTCGGCATCTGAGAGGTTAACTTTCGCACCGAGGTCCTTGACGAAATTAAGGAATTTTGTTCGGTTTATGGTTTTAGCGGCATCAAAGGTTTTCTTAATTATCTCGCCGGTTCTGTTCGGGTCGCGGGGGGCCGGCTTAAAAACCTTATGGCGCACGGTCGACATCTGTGGGCGATGGCGCGGGCAGAGGATCGTTGCCATGATGTTACCGCCAAAAGCCGGGCGGGTCTGCATCAGCAGCTTGGTTTCAGGGTCGATCTCCAGTTCGGTGCAGTCAGCGGTGAGGCCGGTATAGATCTTTGCGGCGACGCGGCTGGCGAAGGAGCGGCCGATATTGGTGGCGCCCATCAGAACTATCTCGGGCTTGTCCGATTCTATAAGGTGCGAGAGGATGTCGCTGTAGCAGTCATCCTGGAATTCGGCCAGGATCGGGTCGTCATAGAGGAGAACTCTGTCTGCGCCGTGGGCTATCAGATCCACCGCCTTGTGTTCTATCTTATCGCCAAGCAGAATGGCGGTAAGCGGCTGCTGCAATTTGTCAGCCAGGTCACGTCCTTTGCTGAGCAGCTCAAAAACCACTTCAGATATTTCGCCGTGGCGCTGCTCTGCATAAACCCAGACGCCTTTGTAATGCGAAACATCTTTGTCCAGCTGTATGGGCTCTTCCTTGATAAGAGATATGGCTCCGAATTTTTTGCAGGCTTCTACGCAGCTGCCGCAGAAGGTGCATTTGTGCATATCTATCACGGCTAATTTAAGTTTCTTAGGATGGTCCGGGCGTTCTGTGATAACGATGGCTCCGAACGGACACGCGCTGGCGCACAGCCCGCAGCCTATGCATTTTTCAAGCGAGACAACTATCTGATTAGACATTGTTTTTCTCCGATGTTAAATGAGCTGTAATTTTTTAAGTTTATCAACCAGCGCTTGACCGATGCTCTCGGGCGAGCCTTCCAGCTTTTCCCCGCCCGGACGGCTTGGCGGTGCGAAGATCTTTTTTACCTGTGTCGGCGAGCCGGTAAGACCTATAAATTTCGCCTCGGCATTAATATCTGCGGCGCCCCATTCAGTAATGACCGCTTTCTTTGACGCCATCATTCCCTTGAGTGAAGGCAGGCGCGGGGTGTTGATCTCTTTGACGACGGTCAGCAACACCGGCAGGGGTGATTCTATCACATCATAACCGTCTTCCATCATACGTTCGACGGTCGTTGTTGTCTCGGATATGTTCTCTATCTTTTTAACGTAGGCGACATGCGGAATATCCAGCATTTCGGCTATGCTTGGCCCGACCTGGGCAGTGTCGCCGTCCGTGGCCTGTTTGCCGCAGAGTATCACATCTACATCGCCGATCTTTTTGATCGCCATGGCCAGCGTGTATCCGGTCGCCCACGTGTCGGCACCGGCAAAAGCCCGGTCGGAGATAAGGATGCCGTTCTCTATACCGCGACCGATAGCTTCGCGCAGTATAGCTTCAGCCTGCGGCGGTCCCATGGTGACGACCGTCGTTTTCGCGCCGCAACGCTCTTTCAGG
The DNA here is from genome assembly GCA_963796955.1 of Endomicrobiales bacterium. Taxonomy (GTDB): domain Bacteria; phylum Elusimicrobiota; class Endomicrobiia; order Endomicrobiales; family JALOBY01; genus CAWCNJ01. The sequence goes on along the minus strand of CAWCNJ010000008.1, from coordinate 243,991 downwards.
CGTATGGCTTCCTCGATAGCGAATTCGTCGAACGGATTGATGATGGACTCGACTCCCTCGCGTTTCAGGGTGTTCGTTTGCGGGTCGATCTGAACGTTTGTCGTGTTGGGCACCTGTTTGATGCAGACTATCACGTGCATGGCTTTACCTCATATGGTGTGTCATGTACTTTTGAGAAGGGCAACGACATTGTTTTGATGTGCCGTTGCCCTTCTTGTATATTAAGTATGTATTTTGATTACTGCTTGTTCGCTGCCGCTTCTTTTATCAATGATAATGCGATCTCGTTACGCTGTATCTGGCTGGTGCCTTCATATATTGTGTTATCTTCGCGTCCCTCATCATTTTCTCTACCGGGTACTCTCGCAGTAACCGTATCCGCCGAAGATCTGGACGGCGTCAGTGGTCACCCCCATCGCCACTTCCGAAGCGTAGACTTTGCCATTGCCGATTCCTTGGCAAGATCTTCAACGGTCCTGAGTCCACGTTCCTTGCGACCGCATACATCAGAGCATCTTGCGGCTTCGACTTCAACCGCCATATTTGCCATCATGTGCTGGACAGCCTGGAAAGACTGCATATAGGCAGGCCGAACTGTTTGCGCTGCCTGAATAAGCCGAAGGCTTCATCAAGCGCACCGGCCGCTATTCCGAGAGCCTGCGCCGCAACACCCGGGCGTGAATGCATCCAGTGTCGCCTGCGCGATTATCAAACCCATACCTTCTTTTCCACCAGCAAATTTGCTCTTGGGTATCATCCAGTTATTGAATATCAGTTCGCTCGTGGAGGAAGCCCTGATGCCCATCTTATTCTCTTTCTTGCCGAATTAAAACCATGGTTCCTTTTTCAACTATGAAGCAGGAAATGCCCCTGGCGCCGCGCCGGGTTTGTTTTCGCGAATACCGTATAGGTCTCTGCTTCGCCGGCGTTGGTTATAAAGCATTTCGTGCCGTTGAGCACGTAAAAATCACCTTCAAGTTTTGCGGCCTGGTCCGCATACCGGTCGCATCAGAACCTGCTTCCGGTTCGGTAAGACCGAAGGCCGCAAGTTTTTTACCTGAGGCTATATCCGGCAAAAATTTCTTTTTCTGTTCTTCAGAACCATGGATAAGTATCGGGAAGGTACCAAGTGCGGTTGCTGCAAGCGCCAGCGCCACGCCGCCGTCAACCTTGCAAAGCTCCTCGACAACAATGACCAGGTCAAGAATACCGCCGCCAAAGCCGCCGTATTCAGAACCGATATACACGCCGCACAGGTCAGCCTGCGCAAGCTCTTTCACTATCGGCCAGGGGAACTCGCCGGTTTCGTCGTAATGCTCGCGCACCGGTTTCATTTTTTCCTGCGCGATCTTTCTCGCCAGGTCCTTCATCATTTTTTGTTCATCGCTGAGGAAATAATCCATTTACTTATTTCTCCTTGTTTGTTAACGTGGTCTGAACACCGGCCCTACGCCTTTTGTGTCGCTTTTTTTGCTTTATTAATTTCCCTGAGTGCGCTGCGGGCCGCTGCCTGCTCGGCTTCTTTCTTTGATTTTCCCGAACCGGTCCCCAGAAGTTTTTCCTTCAGCATGACGCCGATCTCAAATATCTTTTCATGGTCGGGCCCTGATTCTGAAACAACTTTATAGTCAGGGAGGGTCTGGAACTGCGACTGCATATATTCCTGCAATTTACTTTTTGAGTCGCTGACGATAAGCCGTTTCTGCGACGCAAGATACTTAAAGATAAATTCTCTGGCGGTCGAAAATCCCCCGTCCAGATACATCGCGGCGATCACCGCTTCCATGGTGTTGGACAGAAGCGAGTCGCGATTGCGCCCGCCGCTGGCTTCCTCACCGGTGCTTATCAGCATGCAGGCGCCGAGTTTTATCTCTTTTGCCCACTTGCTTAAGTTGATCCGTGATACTATCTGCGATTTAAGCTGTGAAAGGCGGCCTTCGTCCTGCTTCGGATACTTATTATATAGGAACTCGGCAACGGAGGCTCCCAGTATGCTGTCACCCAGGAACTCCATGCGCTCGTTAAATTCGCTCAGACCCTGCTCGGTAGCGTACGATTTGTGGGTCAGAGCGTTCTGCGCAAGGACCGGATCCTTGAACTTATATGAAATAGCCTTTTCAAGGCTCTTGATCTGATTAGGCATATTTCTTAACGATAATCGTGGCGTTATGTCCGCCAAAACCCAGCGAGTTCGACATGGCGCAGGAGAACTTTTGTTCCCGCGCTTTGTTCGGCACATAGTCAAGGTCGCACTCAGGGTCCGGAGTTTCATAATTTATTGTCGGATGTATAAAGCCCGCGTTCATACAGAGCACGGTAGCAATAAGCTCCACCGCTCCGGCGCCGCCCAGCAAATGGCCCGTCATAGACTTTGTTGAGGAAACGGGTATCTTATAAGCGCGCTCGCCGAACAGCTGCTTGATCGCGGAGGTTTCCGTCTTATCGTTGAATTCTGTCGACGTGCCGTGAGCGTTTATGTAGTCAACATCATTGATCGTCACTTCGGCATCCGCCATCGCGCGCTTAAAGGCGTCAATCGCAGCTATACCTTCAGGGTTTGGGGCGGTCATATGGTAGGCGTCGTCAGAGGCACCGTAGCCTGCCAGTTCGGCGTATATTTTAGCTCCGCGCTTTTTCGCGTGTTCTTCAGTCTCCAGCACCAGTATCCCGCCACCCTCGCCCATCAGGAAACCGTCACGGTTCTTGTCGAACGGGCGCGACGCGTGCGCCGGGTCGTCATTACGGGTGGAGAGAGCTTTAATGCTGCAAAAACCGCCCAGTCCGAGCGGTGTAATGGCGCCTTCCGCCCCGCCGACTATCATCATGTCGGCATCGCCGTAACGCAGCAGACGCAGTGCGTCACCAATAGCATGGTTTGAAGAGGCGCAGGCGCTGGCAACCGCATAATTGGGGCCGCGGAAACCGTGCTGTATGGCTATCTCGCCCGGCAGCATATTCGTAATTATCATGGGTATAAGGAAAGGGCTTACACGTCGAGGACCTTTTTCCAGAAGCACTTTGTGTTCTTCTTCTATAACGTCAAGGCCGCCGATACCAGTGCCGGTGATAACACCGATACGGGTGGCGTCAAGTTTTGACAGATCTATACCGGCGTCTTCAATGGCCATTTTTGCGGCGGCCATGCCCAGTTGCGTAAAGCGCGCCATGCGGCGGGCTTTCTTCTTATCTATAAAATTTTCGGGAACGAAATCTCGTACGGCCGCACATATTTGCGAAGAAAAAGCGCTGGCGTCGAACGATTCGATCTTGTGCGCGCCGGACTTGCCTTCATGCAGAGCCTGCTGAAAAGCATCCAATCCTGTACCTATCGGTGAAACAACTCCCATGCCGGTGATGACTATTTTCTTTCTCATTGGTCTCTCTGTTTGTGCCGCGGCGCCGGCGACAATGATAACGAACAGAAGATCCCTCCAAAGAGTATCCTCTGTTCGTTATACCACCGCCGGTACCTGCGGAACTATTTCTTGTGGGTTTTAATGTAGTCTACTGCGTGCCCAACCGACTGGATCTTTTCAGCGTCTTCGTCGGGAATTTCAATGCCGAACTCTTCTTCGAACGCCATGACAAGCTCAACGGTGTCGAGTGAATCGGCTCCGAGGTCATTTACGAAAGAAGCTCCGGTAACGACTTCAGCCGGGTCGACGCCCAATTGCTCAACTATGATCTCTTTTACTCTGGCTTCGATGTCTGCCATGATACTGCCTCCTTGGTATTGACCGGTAAACTACCCGCCGGTTTATTGCTGTTGCTCATTTCTTGTTAAAAATTTCACAATCTGCCCGCAAAAAACGAACAGCCCCTTTTCACCGAAACTTCTTACATGTACATGCCGCCGTTCACCGATACCACCAGTCCGGTTATGTAAGACGATTCGTCGCTGGAGAGAAAAACGCACGCCTTGGCAACATCTTCAGGTTCGCCCAGGCGGCCCAGCGGGATCTGTTCTGCTAGTTTATTCTTCTGTTCATCACTCAGCTTATCGGTCATTGCAGTGCGTATAAAACCGGGCGCCACCGCATTTACCAGCACGCCTCTGGATGAAAACTCGCGCGCGCAGGTTTTGGTAAGGGCTATTACGCCGCCCTTTGATGCTGAATAATTTGCCTGTCCCGCATTACCCATAAGGCCCACAACTGATGCAATATTCACTATCCGTCCGGACCGTTGTTTTAATAAAAACTTGCTCGCGGCCTTGGTGCAGTTGAACACGCCTTTAAGGTTTACCGAGATCACCGAGTCCCACTCCGCTTCGCTCATGCGCAACACCAGATTGTCCTTGGTGATGCCGGCATTGTTAATAAGTATATTTATTTTAGAAAATTTGTCAAGCGACTTTTGCACAAGATTTTCGCAATCAGCGAATATAGCGACGTTTCCGGCGACAGCAAGGGTCTCTACATTATATTTGACCTTTATCTCATCGGCCGTTTTTTGCGCCGCCTCAAGGTTAATGTCGCTTACGACAATGTTCGCCCCTTCTTTCGCAAGGGCCTCTGAAACCGAACGGCCTATTCCCTGCGCGCCGCCGGTGACTATAGCTACTTGATCTTTGAGTCTCATATTGATCTCCTGTGTTTGTTGTATATCTGAAATGTGAAATTTTAAATCTGAGATCCAAGAGCTGCCATGCACTTACCCATGCTGACAGAATCTTCTATGTTCAAAAACTTTCTGGTTTTGTCGATGCGCCTGATCAGTCCGCAAAGTACCCTGCCGGGGCCTATTTCAATAAAGGTTTCAGCTCCGCCTGCGGTCATATTCCTGACAGCCGTGTCCCAAAGTACCGGGTGATCTATCTGTGTGACCAGTTTCGCGGGGATCTCCGAAGCAGCAGTTGTCCTTGCCGCGTCACAGTTCATATACACCGGATATGTTATATCGTTAAATGTGTATTTGGCGAGTTCGGTGCGCATCAACAATGCAGCTGAACTCATAAGGCTTGAGTGGAACGGACCCGAAACATTAAGAATGATAGCTTTTGAGGCACCGGCTTCAGTGGCAAGAGCGACGGCTTTTTCTATGCCTGTCGCGGAACCGGCTATAACTATTTGTTCCGGTGAGTTGTAGTTAACTGGTTCACAAATGCCCGATACATTTGCGTTTTTGCACACTTCTTCAACTTTTAGTTTATCAAGACCGATTATTGCCGCCATCGTTCCAGGGTTGTCCAGCGCTGCTTTTTGAATGTATTCCCCACGGGCTTTTACCATACGCAATCCGTCTTCAAGCGAGAAGGCGCCGCCAGCGCACAACGCTGAATATTCACCCAGTGAATGGCCGGCAAAAGCGCATTCGCAGGTATCAAGCGGAAAAAGAGTCGTGAATGCTTTGAATGCCGCTATACTGGTAGTAAATATAGCCGGTTGTGTATATTGAGTAAGCTTAAGCGTTTCATCCGGGCCTTCAAAAACGATCTTTTTCAGATCGAAGCCAAGTACTTCATTGGCCGTATCAAATACTTCTTTTGCGGCAGGATACGTATCGTAAAGGTCCTTTCCCATCCCAACTGTCTGGGCACCCTGGCCCGGGAACATGAATGCCAGTTTTTTCATAGCTGTATTACCGCAGCACCCCAGGTGAAGCCGCCGCCGAACGCCACCAGCTCAACCAGGTCTCCTGCTTTGACACGGCCTTCCTTCCTGGCTTCATGAAGGGCAACAATGGTTGTCGCGGCCGAGACATTGCCGTATTTATTAAGCGTGATGCAAACTTTCTCTTTGGGGAATTCCATGCGCTTGGCGATCGCGTCTATGATACGGAGGTTCGCTTGGTGCGGTATGATCAAAGCGAGGTCATTGGGTTTCTTGCCGGCTATCTCAAGCGCTTTCTCGGCAGCGTGCGCCATTTTGGTAACCGCCACTTTAAAAACTTCCTTGCCTTCCATTTTCATGAAGTGCAACCGCTCAGCGATAGTCTTTTCGGTTGCGGGCATGCGCGAACCGCCAGCCGGCAACTTAAGCAGATTTTCGTAGTTACCGTCGGAGCCAAGAAATACCGAGAGTATATCGGAAGTGCCTTCTTTACGGCCGAGTACCATAGCACCGGCTCCGTCACCGAAAAGCACGCACGTGTTGCGGTCCTGCCAATCGGTTATTTTAGAAAGCGTTTCCGCCCCTATTAATAATATGTTCTTATATATACCGCTTTCAATGAAGCCCCTGGCTATGTTCAGGCCGTACACAAAGCCGGTGCAGGCGGCCGCCAGGTCGAAGGATGCGGCGTTCACCGCGCCAAGCGCGCGCTGCACCATACAGGCGGTTGAAGGAAATATCATATCGGGGGTTATGGTCGCGACCATAATAAGGTCTATATCCTGCGCGGTTATGCCGGCTTCCTTGATAGCTTCAAGGGCCGCAGGGATCGCGATATCGGACGTCGCTTCGCTGTCTTTGGCGATGCGCCTTTCTTTAATACCCGTGCGGGTGGTTATCCATTCGTCCGTTGTCTGGACCATTTTTTCCAGATCACCGTTCGTTAAAATTTTTTCCGGGGCGTAAGAGCCGGTCCCCAGGATTTTTACGCCGTAATTAGCCATGTTAGTTATCCATAACCCCGTATTTTTTTATTTCTTCGGCAATGTCGATATGTACTTTTGCCTGTGCGGCGCGTGCAGCAGCGCGCAGGGCGTTCTTGATCGCTTTTTCGTTTGAACCGCCGTGACCGATGATACAAATACCATCCACCCCAAGCAGCGGCGCGCCGCCGTACTCGCTGGGATCCACGCGTTTTTTAATATCCTTCAGCGCGGCCCAGAGAAATGGAATGCCTGCCCAGGCGAACGGGTGTGCCTTCATCCCGTTCTTTATTAATGAAAACATCATTTCGCCGATGCCCTCGGCAAGTTTGAGCACGATATTGCCGACAAAGCCGTCGCAAATAACGACATCTGCCGTGCCTTTCGGGATATCCCGTCCTTCTACGTTGCCTATGAAATTCAGATCGTTGGTTTTTTTCAGCAGATCGAAGGTCGCCAGAGAAAGTTCATTGCCTTTAGAATCTTCCTCGCCTATGGAGAGCAGCCCCACTTTCGGGTTTTCAACGCCAAAAACATCTTTGTAATACAATTTCCCCATGATGGCGAACTGCTGCAGATGCATCGGTTTGCAATCCACGTTAGCACCCACGTCCAGCACCGCGCTCATACCCCTGAGGGTCGGGAACAATGTGGTGATAGCCGGCCGGCTTACACCCGGGATCCTGCCCATTGTGAAAAGGGACGTGGCCATAGCAGCGCCGGAATTACCCGCTGAAACAAAAGCGTCCGCCTTGCCGTCCGCCACCATTCTGGCGGCTACTGCCATGGAAGAATTTTTCTTTTGCCGCACCGCCAGCGCCGGATTTTCGTCCATACCGATAACTTCATCGGCATTGACGACCGTTATTGGCAGGCTTCCTATGTTTTTATGCTTTGCGAGTTCTTCCCTGATTATTTTTTCAGGACCCACAAGCACTATATCATAGGAGAATTCTCTTGCGGCCAATAGTGCACCGGCAATGGTGACCGCCGGGGCATGATCGCCGCCCATTGCGTCCAGGGCCAGGCGCATTTATTTAGAGGCCTCGGGGTTTTGTCCCTGTTCAGGGGTGGTGGATTTTTTTTCTTTCTTAGCGACAATAAGTTCGCCGTTGTAGAAACCGCAGGAAGGGCACACACGGTGCGGCATGCGGGCTGCGCTGCACTGGGGACATTTGCTTGCGTTACCTGCTGTTACGCGCCAGTTGGCTGCGCGGCGTGAATCGCGGCGACTTTGGCTATGTTTCTTTTTGGGATTTGGCATTGGTCGAGCTCCTTTATAGATGCTTTACAACAATTTTTTCAGCTTATCCCATCTCGCGTCCGTCTGTTTTTCCTTATGACAACAGCATGTTCTCACATTCAAGTCCGTGCCGCACATCGGGCACAGTCCTTTGCACAGCTCGGTGCATACCGGATGCTGGGGTATACCCAATACGATCGCCTGTCGTATCTCTTCATCGACATCGATCTCTACCGTGGTTAGCTCGTAAGACTGTACAAAAGATATATCTTTGACAGACAGTTCAAAATCCTTGAGACATTTACCGCAGTTCAATAAGATAGTGCCGCTTACTTTCCCCTGCAGCAGGTACTCTTCACCGGCCAGTGAGGCTTCATAGCTTATAGTGAAACTTTGAGCCTTGACTACATCTTCAATGCTCGCGCAGCGGTAGCCTTCAACTGTTTTTTCAATTTTGCCTTCATTTTTCAGAAGGACTGTGTGTATTTTAAGTTCGCTCATTATATTCCATTATCTACTTATTTGTCAAGACGTTTATAGCCTGGCGGGAGATCATCAGCTCTTCGTTGGTTGGTATAACCAGCAGTTTCACGCGGGAACCGGCTTTCGATATCGTCCGTTCACCGGTTAAAGGTGCCATGTTCGCCTCCGGGTCCAGCTCTATCCCAAGGTTGCTGAGCTTTAATACTATCTTTTCGCGTATCGTAGGGCAATTCTCGCCAACACCGGCAGTAAAGATCACTGCATCAGCGCCATTAAGCACGCCCAGATAGGAGGCTATGTACTTCCTGGCTCTGTAGCAGAATACCTCCACCGCTATCTTGGCCCGCTCAGAACCAGCCGAGGCGGCGTTCAGCACTGTGCGCATATCATTGGTCAAGCCTGAAAGGCCGTAGAGGCCGCTTTTCTTATTAAGCAGCGTATTCACTTCCGGGCTGGTCATTTTCTCATTTTCTATTAAATGCATAACGATGGCGGGGTCCACATCCCCGCACCGGGTACCCATGACCAGACCTTCAAGAGGCGTTAACCCCATGGATGTATCAACCGACTTCCCATTTTCAATAGCGGCTATGCTGCAGCCATTGCCCAGGTGACAGGTGATGAGCTTCAGCTCGTTAAAGGGCCGGCCCAGCATGGCTGCCGCGCGCTGTGCGACATATTCATGCGAAGTGCCGTGGAAACCATAGCGGCGAATGTTCTGTTTCTCGTAGATCGCGTACGGTAGAGCGTAGAGGAAGGCGAAATTCGGTATGGTCTGGTGGAATGCCGTATCGAATATGGCTACCTGGGGAACACCTGGCAACAGGGATTGGCAGGCTTCTATGCCCTGAATGTTCTGCGGGTTATGCAGCGGGGCAAGTATAGAGCAGGCCCTGATATCATTGAGAACCTCTTCATTGATAAGGACCGGTTTCGAGAATTTTTCGCCGCCGTGTACTACTCTGTGACCGACGCAGCCGATCTCCTGGGGGTTCGCTATTAGTTTGCTTGCCGGGTCCATTAGTTTGTTAAGTACGAGTGTGAGGGCGTTTACGTGATTTTTAGCAATGCAGCTTTCCTTGATCTCTTCGTTCTTCGCCACCTGATGTTTGTAATAGGCTTCCGGCAGGCCGATGCATTCCACAAGGCCCTTGGCAAGCCGTTGTTCACCGTCAGTTTCATAGAGCGTATATTTCAGTGAAGATGAGCCGCTGTTTATTACCAATACTTTCATGATATTTCCTTATATGTTCCAGTCGTCACAACCGTATTCGAAGATCTCACTTTCGGAAAAGAAAAAGCGGGTCTCGCGTAAACCGTTCTCCGGTGAATCCGAGGCATGTACCAGGTTGCGTCTGCCGTCCGTGCCGTACATCCTGCGTAGCGTGCCGGGTGCCGCCTCAAGGGAGTTCGTTGCCCCTATTGTTTCTCGCACTTTCTTTACGGCGCCTTTGCCTTCCCACGCGGTAACTATCAATGGCGCCGATGCCATGAAATCTATCAGTGCAGGGAAAAAGTGTTTGCCTTTGTGTACTTCGTAAAACTCTTCTATTTTACCGCGACTTGGTTTTTCCATTTTGATCGCGAGCAGCTTTAATCCGTCCTGCTGTAGCCGGGCAATGACCGCGCCGGCGTTGTTCTTGCAGACGCCGTCGGGCTTAACTATTACGCAGGTGCGTTCCATGTTGTTATCCCCTCGCCATACGCGCGATAATGGCATCGGCATATTCTTTCGTGCCACAGGTCCCGCCAAGGTCATACGTTACGTCTTTGCCTTCGGCTATAAGTTCTGAGACGGCTTTCTCTATTTTTGCCGCGGCGGCTGTTTCGCCCAGATGCTCCAGCATTAATTTCGCGGACAATATCAGCGCCGTAGGGTTCGCCTTGTTCTGTCCCGCGTACTTCGGGGCGGAGCCGTGCACGGCTTCAAAGACAGCTATCTCGCTGCCGTGGTTCGCGCCGGGCGCGACGCCAAGGCCGCCGACCAGGCCGGCACACAGGTCTGAAAGGATGTCTCCGTAAAGGTTGGGCAGCACTATAACATCGTACAGCTCGGGCTTTTGCACCAGTTGCATGCACATGTTGTCTATCAGGCGCTCTTCGTAGGCAACCTTGCCTTCGTAGCGCTTCGCGACTTCACGGGCTACTTCAAAGAACAAGCCGTCCGTGAACTTCATTATATTGGCTTTCGTAACGGCGGTAACTTTCTTGCGGCCTTTGGCAACGGCATATTCGAATGCGAATTTAACTATGCGTTCGGTGCAAAAGCGGGAGATGGGTTTAATGGATATGGCGGAGTGTTCGCGGATCTTGTTTTTGGAAAGCTCGATCACTTTTTTGGACTCATCGGCATCAGCAGGCCATTCTACGCCCGCGTAAAGGTCTTCGGTATTTTCCCTTACCACGACCAGATCGATATCTTTGAAACGCGATTTTACGCCGGGATAGGTTATGCAGGGGCGCAGGCAGCAATACAGGTCCAGCTCTTTACGGATAGCAACGTTGACAGAGCGAAACCCAGTGCCGATCGGCGTCGTTATGGGGCCTTTAAGCGCTACCTTATTCTTGCGCACAGATTGTAGTGTTGTTTCCGGCAGCGGCGTGCCGTATTTGCTCATCACATCTGAGCCGGCTTCAGCTATTTCCCAGCGGATCGATGCTCCGGAAGCGTCAACGACCCTGGTCGTTGCGTTGGTTAGTTCCGGGCCTATCCCGTCGCCGGGGATCAAAGTTACAGTGTGGGTAGTCATGGTCGCTCCTTAAACCTTTTAAACCTATAAAATAACAATCCCAAGACACGTTAAGCCGTTGTCTTGGAAAAGTGTTATTACCTGTATTTTACCCAATTTGGCGGGTGTTGTCAATTTTACCCCGCTGCCGGTCTCTATTTGCGTTCTTTAGTGAATATATCTTTTATTAAGTCCAACACCGTATGTTTTTTGAAATCTATGAATTCTCCAGCGTCAAAAAAAGTGCCGTAGCAGACCGGGCAGGCTTCATACCAGATGTGCGGTTGTTTGGCGTCCACCATCCGCAGCATTTTAACGTTACATTTGGGGCAGGCGATATCGTCATTACCATTCAACTGTTTGCCAATCTTTTTATCCCCGATATCTATAACTTCGCTGCCGGCTAATTTCTTCAGATCTTCAGCTTCCAGTATATCGAACCATATGCCGTTGCACTCGCTGCAGCGGTCGATCTCAATGTGCTGGTGTTCTACTTCCTGCATCTTGCCTTCGCATTTCGGACATTTCATGATCGGGGCCTCCTGGTCGCGCTCTTCTACTATTAGTATAATACATTATAAGGGTGAAAATCGAGAGAATTATTTGTGAAAGCTATGAAAAATCACTTAAGGCCTTTTACCGGCGGGAATCTGGTTAATATCTCTTCAACGGTTTTCCGTATATCGCGGGCAGCTCTATTCGGGTCGGTATGTCTGACATAGCCCTGCTGCACAAAGCCTCTCCACATCAGTTTGTTCGTTACCGGATCTATCACGGCGATACCCAGGGTTTCCGTCTCATCCTGCTCAATGTTCTGCCCCACACCCAGCCCAAAGCCGCCGCCAAAACCGCCTGAAAAGCCGAGACCTAAACTGGTGCTGTTACCGGTCTGCGATTCCCGGGTAATACTATAATCGTAGTCCACAAGAAAATCGACAGTGCCGGTGGTCTTTTTTACGTATCCAATTACTTTCAGGGCGTTATCAGCTGCTTTCCTTATACGGTCGTTGGTCAAAGAGTTGTCCACTGAGGCGTTGTTGATATCGTGATGGATCCAGTCGTAAGTCTTTAACCGGGTAAAATCCACCGTCGTGTCATAATCCTGCCGAACCCTGAGACTCGCGCAGCCGCCCATCAACACCAGACAAGATAACAGCAGCAGTGACCATTTCATTGATTTCCCCCGTTCGCACCAATACGGTGCGTGATACCGTGATGCTATCAGTACCTGCAGAGGAAGTCAATTACCGCATAAAAACAAAACCTGACTAGATACCACCCGCAATTTTCTTAGGCGTTATCCCTTCAAGTATTTCAGCCGCAGCGCGCACGAATTCAGTGCAGCGGCTGCGCAGCAGATCTTTATCCTTGAACCTCTGCGCTCCTTCAGGCGTGCCGAGATCAACGCCAAGCAGTTCCCTGCATTCCGTTGATCCGCAGGTCTCAGCGAACACTTTCAGGAATTCCTGTGCCGTGGCAATAACTTTCTCTTTAGACTCCAGCCCTTTAGCGTGCCGTAAACCCACCACCATCAAAGCACCTGAAACCGCCCCGCAGACAGAACCAGTCCGCGCGATCCCAGCCCCAAAAGCCGCCGACAACCGCAGCGCATCCGTCTTATTTAACCCAAGCTCTTCCCCATAGACAGAAATTATAGCCTGCGCGCAATTAAAACCCTGTTTGAAAACATCAACCGACTTCTCAACATTGCTCATATCGAATCTCCTGTTTACAACGCCTATTACTGTTTTTAATGTGTATCAAGCTGCTTTTGCATGTCTTCATCTTGCTTGATAAGTTTGGCATTAGCATCTGCAACAACATCCTTTGCCGACTTCACAAGTTCGGCATAACTTGAAGTATTGATCCCAACATCGCCAGCAGTCTGTATCACATCCCGGTTGTGCCCTAAGAAACCGCTTAAAGATAATTTCATGATAAGATAATACGCTGCCCCGATCAGTACTATCGTAAGCAGCATACGAATGAAAGAAAATCCGTTGGAGTTGTGTGTTCTCATTTGATAATGGGTGCATCGTTCGCAGTTGATTGTACTACGTAAATCCGTATATCCATTTCGGTTCACGATCTTCGCCGGCTCAGAACTTGCCCCACACCCCCATTCAACATACTTAGGAGTGGGGCTTCAAACAGCTGAGCCGAAGGAATGAAGATCGCTCACCTGATTGGCGGATAAAGGGATTTAGTCCGCACAACCAACTGCTACTTGGGTCAAGTAAAGTGTTTCTTGCTCAACAACCATCTGGTTTATGTCAAAAATCTTTGTCATGGTATCTTTGCCAGAAACACCCATAGCATTGGCTTTTGATGGATTTGCCAGAACCTGTATAACCTTCAGGGCGGTTTGTTCAGGTTGTCTCGGAGTAGTTAGATAGCCGGTGAGGCCGTCTTTTACTACTTCGGCAACGCCGTCGACGTTGTTGGCTACGACTGGGAGGGCGGCGCACATGGCTTCAAGGACGGATCTGGGAAGACCTTCCCAGAGGGAGGTCATTACGAAGACGTCGGAGATGGCTAATAACTCGGCGGTGTCTCGGCGCCAGCCTAAAAGTTTTACTTTGTCTGTGATGCCAAGTTCGTTCATCTGGGCCTCAAATTGGGGGCGCAGGGCGCCGTCGCCTACTACGAGAAAGACGGCTTTGGGGTTTTGTTTGGTTATTATGGCGGCGGCTTTGAAGAAGTCGGGGAGGTTTTTTTGGGGTTTGAAGGGGCCGATGGTTGTTACTACTTGATCAGTGGGTTTTAAGCCCAGCTCGGCGCGTTTGGCTTCTTTGTTTTGTATCGGTGTTTTGTATTTTTCTGTATCTATGCCGCTGTGGATCACAATATAATCTTCTTTTTTTCCAATACCCTCTTTTACGGCTTTGTCTGTATTATCGGCGGCGACTACGACGAATTTGTCGGTTATCAGGCCGGTTGCTTTTTCAACAGTAACATACAGCCATTTTATTAAAGGGTGCTGAAAATCGTGGAAGCCGAAGCCGTGGAAGGTGTGGATTATCACGGGGACTTTTGCGAACCAGGCGGCCCATCTTCCCAGGATGCCGGCTTTGGATGAGTGGGTGTGGACTATATCGGGTTTTACTTTGCGTAGTATTTTATAGAGACGAAACAGAGCAGTGACATCGAAGATCGGGATAATAGAACGGACTAATCCGGGAACGAAAATTACTTCTACGCCTTTAAGTTTTCTTGCATCATCATCAAGAATGCCGCCCTCGCCGGTTATAAGAACCGGTGCAAAGCGTTCACGGTCGAGATGACTTACGGTGTAAAGGGTATTTTGCTGCGCTCCCCCCAGTTCAAGTTTTGTAATTATGTGTGCGACTTTAATTATAGTCATAGCTTTGCCATTAACTCTCTTGCATCAGTGATCGATTCTTCTATAAATGAATACTTCCATGCGCCGTATCTTCCTATGGAGTGGATGTTATGCTTTTTCAGGAATTCCTGTATCGTGTTTACGGCTTCAGTGCGACTCTTATCGTAAATGACGTAGGAGTATGGGATGTTGATCGGGTTTACCACGTCAAGGTTCTCCCCTTTTGCTATCAGGCCGGATTCCGTGAGGTCCCTTTTAACGCCGGCAAGGAACTTTTCTTCGGCGGGTTTTTTGCCGGGCCGGTAGGAGAATTCCACATAGAAGCTCCGCCATCCTTTGGGGGCCATGCCGGGCATTACGTTCGTGTAAACGCCGGCGCGGTAGAAGGCGTATTTCTTTTCAGGAAAGTAGACCCAGTGGCGGTCTTTATCGGTTAGTTTTGTCTTTACCGATATATTCAGGCACAGGACTCCGTTCCAGTTCAATTTTTCTGCGGCGGCTTTAACTTTTGCAGGCAGGTTCGGCATTTGGCCTAGCAACTCGGGTAGCGGCTGGGTCGAAATGAGGTTTTTATAAGAAACCTGCCCGCCGTCTGCTGTATGTACCCTGCGGTTTTTCCAATCTACTTTCGTTACGGCGGTACCCACCTTCAAATTCTTTAAACGTTTCGCCAGAGCGTTGACGAGCGCTGCACAGCCGCCTTTTTTCGGATAAAAGAAATGGGCATTGTAACCCAACGTATTATCAGCGAATTTTTTAGAGCCGGCAAGTATCTCTTCCGGCCTCGGATTCGGCACGAACGGGGCTACCCAGTCGGTCATAAGGGTTGCGGCATGTACCGTCCAGAGTTTCTCATTGTACGGCTGCATGAAATGTTTGGTTATGCCTTTGCCGTAGGTCGCCAGCGACCAGCGCAGGAAGTTAACTTGCGCTTTGGGGTCCTCTTTGCGGGCAAGGAAACCTTTAACGCATTCCGCGCGTTGTTTGGGCGGCAGTGCATAAAGGTTTGCCTGGAACGGGAACGGTATATAGGAAGAGTAGGCGTGGATCCAGGCTTTTCGGTTTACTTTCGCCAGATCCCTTCCTAATAGTTTTTTCAGCAGGCTGATAGTTTCGGGTTTTCTTGCATGGATAAAATGGCCGGCGTGGTCGAAGGTAAATCCGCCGAACTTGACAGAGCGGCACAGGCCGCCGGGTTCGTTTTCTTTCTCGAGAATTTCGTATGGCTGTCTTGCGTAATAGCCGCAGGCCAGGCCGGTTATTCCCCCGCCGATGATGATGGTCTTGTTGTTTTTCTTCAATGGATCTCCACTTTGGCAAGGCGTGTCGTTACGAACCAGGATAATACGGCGGTCACGGCGCAGATCATCAGGGCTTCATTGACGGTTGCGACCGTTATAAAATAGGCGCTGAGGGCAAGCCAGGCGCTTGCGACATAAATGATCACCAGTATCTGCTTTCTGCTGTAACCCATGAATTCAAGCCGCAGCGCGAAATGGTCTTTGCTGCCCAGAAAAGGCGATTGGCCTTTTTGCAAACGCAGCACCGATACCAGGATTGTATCATAAATAGGGATGGCAAGTATAAATAACGGAGCTATTAAACCGATATCGTTAAGCCTGGTGTAGGAGGTGCCCAATGCCAGCGAGGCACAGACAAAACCTATGGTCAGGCTGCCTGTGTCCCCCATGAATATCTTCAGCTTTTTTGAAAGGTTGTACGGGATAAAGCCGAGGCAGGCGCCTGCCAATGCGGCGGCGCAAAAGTTCACGTAGATCATTTCGGAAGGCAGTGAGATAAGCAAGAACGCGACGGACGCGATGCATGCGACGCCGCTTGAAAGACCGTCCATAATATCAATGATATTAAAGGCGTTCGTGATGCCTACCAGCCAGACGATGCTGAGCGCGAAGGCCATGAGGTAGGGGGTCACGAAATGCAGACGGATATCGAACCAGATCACGATCACGGCAGCCAGTATCTGTATCAGAAACTTTTTCTTAAAGCCGAGGCCCTTTGTTTTGATATCGTCTATCAGCCCAAGCCCCAGCATGATGGTGCTGCCTAAAAGGATACCGCGCAGATTGTGCAGTGTTCCGGTCGGAAAGTTAGTGAAGAAACGTATAATGAAAAGCGCCAGTACCAGGCCCGCCCAGATCGCGACGCCGCCCAGGTACGGTATCGGCTGCCGGTGGGTCTTTATAGCCGAATGCGGGCAGTCGAAGATGTTCAGTTTTGTAGCGATATAGCGCATGACCGGTGTAACGACGGCCGATATGACCAGAGCTATGGCAAAAGTGATCGCGTATAAGAGCGAGGGGTGATGGCGTAAAAGCTGGTGAGCTGTCATTGCGTTTGCCTCTCTGACGGGTTTATCCGGTAAACCCTGGTGTTTTTGTCGGCGTATTCGATGGTAAGCATATCTTTTTTCAGCTGGTCGAAATTACTTTGTCCTTTTGTGGTTAATTGTTTCGCAAAACCCAGTCGCTCATATTCGGTCTGGTTAAAAAGTATGTGGGTAAAGCGTTCTTTTTGAAGATCGGCGAGTAGTTCGTTGCCGTCGGCAGAAGTGTTCGCCCAATTGAAGAAGGGGTTAGGGTCAAAAGCTGTCGGGACCAGCGCGGGTTTTCGGCAGTAGTAGCCGCGGGTCTCGCCCAGGAAAAGGACTTTGGCGTTCGGGAGTTTGTTGATGTAGCCGTTAACCGCTCCGTAGTAACTGACCTTTGCTGTAAGATATTCATTCCTGTCGATGCCGCGCAGCACCGGCGCGTACGGGTCGGGAGAGGCCATCACCCAGTGAAAGAAGAGCACATTATGGATAAGCGCCAGCGCCAGGACCGGATACAATATGGTTTTTGCGGCAAATTCCCTGATGAGCATGCCTCTGAATGCATTCTCAGCCTTCACTACCGCATGTCCGCCCGCATTCGAAAATTTTGGAGTTTCCTCGGGCTGGGGCGTTCCCATGATGATCCGGAACTTATCTTTAATCGGCACCGGCACACTTACACCGATAGCCTGAATAATTCCTTCGGCGGAAAACATGCATAGCAACGGTATCAAAGGCATAAGAAAACGCAGCACTTTTCCCGTTAACGCCCAGAGCACGAACGAAAGGAGCACATACGCCAGCATCGCCAAACGCATTTTATCGTTCCTGCGTTTCAAAAGCAGCATGGGTATAAAGATCAAAAACACAGGACCGACGATGTCAAAGGCGCCGCCAAAAGTATAGCCGTACGCGGTGATATTCCAGGGAAGCGCCGCTATATCGCGCAGGGTATGCATGCTCATGCCATGTCCGCGGATATGCTCGAAATACTTCGCTGCCTGGGCGCCTGTTATGCCCGATGACGAAAGCAGACCCGCTCCCCAGGGAGCGATCGGGTTGCCAATATAAATAATGTTCTTTATGAGCCAGGGTAAAAACGCGGCAAAGGCGGACAGACCGAAAACCAGCGCTTCTCTGATACCGCGCAAATTGTAGAGCATCAGTAGTCCCAGCGGTATTCCGTAAAGCACGGCGGTGTACTTGGTACCTATGGCAAGGCCCAAAAATATTCCCGAGCATATAAGCCAGCGTTCGTGCCGGCTGGAGTACCATAACAGCAGGGCGTGCAGTGACAGGAACAGGTAAAAGGTGAGCGCGAGATCCACGTATGTCCCGGTCGCCAGGAACAGCGCCGCCGGTGTAGAGCACCAGATGATCGTTGCAAGCCAGGCGGCGCGCTCGCCCATATACCGGGTGGTCAGCGTGTGCAGGGGTAATGCGATCAGCGGCAGGAATGCCCAATGAAGCAGGTTCGCCAGTATGTCTCCGTCGATGGTCAGCCCCAGCTGAAAAAGCATCTCAGCATTCTGAGGGAATGCAAAAAAGAAGTTGTGAGGAACGCGGAACATATGCCCCGCCATTATATATTGAGCTGGCAGGGCCAGGTGGTAGCACAGGGAATCGAATTGCGTGGGGGCGGCTAACGCGCCTATCAGGGCGCTGCCGAGGGGGATCAGACACAGCGCTATAAGCCAGGTAGGGCGGATCGAAGTGCCGGTATACACGCGTGGTATCGTGAAAACAAAAGCCATGGAGCCTGAAAAAAGTATGATAAGGAATATCCCGTTGCCTGCTATGCCGAAGAAATTGGCCAGCAGCACCGCCAGCGACATTCCGCCCAGGCCCGCGCCGGTAGCAAAGGCAAGTTTTTCGTTGAATTGCAGGTGCTGGTCGAACCAAAAATACAGTCCCCAGCCGTTGGCGGCGAAAAGGATAAAGAACAGGGCGAAGACATGCGGGAATAAATGCGAAAAGCCGGAGAACAGACTGATATTCGTAATGGACGGTAAGCCTGAAAGAATAGCACCGAACGGGTACAGGTGCAGATATGCGGTGCCCGCAAGCGCCATCCAGAAAGCGATGATCACCAGCTTCAGCCAATTCATCATGTTGTTGTTTTCTCCCCCAACAGTGAAGCGTACAGCTCACCGGTTTTCGCCGTCATATTCTTCAGGGTGAATGTTTTCGATCTTTCATACGCCAGCAAGCCCATGCGTTTCGCCGTGGGCAGATCGGATACCAGCTTGTTCGCGCAATCAGCGAATGCCTGAAAATTCATGTGCGATACCAGAAAGCCGCTCTGGCCGTCGTCAATTAATTCCTTCATGCCGCCGATGTCAAAACCGACTACCGGAAGGCCGCAGCCCGCGGCTTCAAGGGCGGCCTGCGGAAAACTTTCTTCCCGTGAGGGCATCAGCATCAGGTCAGAGGCTCTCATCAGGCGGGCGATATCCTGCCGCCAACCCAGAAAACGAAAGCGGTCGTATAAACCAAGTTTTTTTAGCTCCGCGCTCACCGGTTCTTTTAAAGGACCGTCGCCTGCGATCACGAATATACCTTTCGGCATCATTGACGCGATCAGAGGCATAAAGTCAAAACCTTTTTCGGCATGCAGGCGCGATATCATTAAAGCTACCGGCTCATTTTCCGGCAGACCAAGTGCCGTCCTGGCGGCCGATTTTGATTCAGCCATGTTAAAGACCAGGGGATCTATACCGGTATAGATCACGCTTGCGCGTTGCGCAGGATAACCTTCTTTCACCAGGGCCGATAAGCACGCCTTGGAATTGCAGATTATATGGTGCGCCAGGCCGTCGGTCAGGCGGTCCAGGGCTACCTGCCATGGGGAGCGCCACTTATCCATCGCCTGACGGCTGGAGATAACAACAGGAACTCCAGCCATCCTGCCCGCCACGCGGCCGATAACATTGGCCCGGTAAAGGCTGGTATGTAAAATGTCGAATTTATTTTCGTTGAGATATGATAGCACCGCTAAGAAACCCGGCAGCCGTACTACGTTGATCCCGTTCTCGGACAACACACCGCCGTAATAGCCTGTTTCCTTGAGTACCGCGACCGTAACATCATATTCCGTTATAAAATGTTCAATAAGCCGGAAAAGGTTCGTCTCGGTGCCGCCGATATTCATGCTGGTGGCAAGGTACAGCAGACGCCGCCTGGCGGTGCCGGTTATTTTGTCAGCCATGTTTGCCTCAAAAGGCTTAGCGCCTGAGATATGCTTCTTACAAAGTCTCCGAACGAACTCAGTTTTGATAACCGTAAACGCAAATACGAAGGCCTGAAATAAAAGGTCATGACCGCTTTTCGTCTGAACCATTTGATGTCATCGCGGGAAAGGGTTTTTGTCGGCATGGCAACGTTCGTGCCGGACTGGTCCATCTCATTAAAGTCTTCAGTTATGAACCCAAGCTCGATAGCTTCTTTCCTTAACTGAGTTCCCGCGCGCGGCACCGCCACGTTAAAGGAAGCGAAATCAAGTTTGATACGGCGAAGCGTAGCCAGTGTTTCCTCCATAGTGTCTTTACTTTCCTCGGGCAAGCCAAGAATAAATGTACCAACGGTCTCCAGGCCTATAGAACTGGCATGGTCTATAGCGGTGTGGACTTGTTCAGTAGTATATCCCTTATGGTAGTGCTCAAGTATATGCTCAGAGCCGGACTCAACGCCGTACATTACCGTGTGGCATCCTGCGCGCTTCATAACGTCCAGTATTTCCGGCGTCGTAAGGTCAACGCGCGAAAAACAAGTCCAGCCGATCTTAAGATCCTCTTCTATCATGCGTCTGCATAATTCACTGGCATGCAGTTTGTTGGCCCCGAAGGTCTGCGTGTCGAACAATACTTCGCTTATGCCGAGCGTTTTGATGAACTTAAATTCACTGATGACGGATTCAACCGGACGCGTGCGGTACGGCAGGGTTTTCATGATGCAAAAGCTGCATTGGAAGGGGCAGCCGAAATCTATGATCGTTGTGGCGAACCGTTTAGAACGCACAAAGGGATGGCGGTAGTTATATCTGCCGAACAGGTCGTGCCTGGGAATACCGGACAGGAATTCTTTCCGGGCGTCCGGAGCGCCGGTTAACGTAGATCCGCCGGCACGGGAAAGGATGGACGAAGCGGACTGAAGCGTACCCTGCAAATGATCAATTATCTCAGGGCTCGTGAAATCAAGCAGTGCGGCATCTATCTGCGGCATTGCCTGCAAATATTTCGGCGCATTTTCCCGGAATATATCGCCGGTACAGATGATGTCGGCTCCGGGTTCCAGCTGTCTCAAACGCTGAAGAAAGGCGGTGTCCTCGGTAAGGCTTACCGACCCCATGAGCATTATAATGGCTTCGGGCCGTATAGCCATGACCGTGTCAAGTGTGTTCTCTACCGACATTTCACCGGCGATAGCATCTATGACAGATAACTCAAAATGTTTGTCCAGTATCCCCGAAAGAACTATCAGATCGATAGGATGGTGGATATAGTTCGCCTGGGAAACTTTGCTGCAATAATAATCACGGATATACAGTTGTCTGCCCGGCGGGTTCAATAACAATACTTTCTTCATGACGGCGTACCGCTTTTCAGCGCCGAGGAAAGCCTGTGTTGCACCGCGTTCAAGGCTTCCTCGATACCGATCATGGTTATGCAGCGCGGTTTTTCAAATCTGCAGTGCACAGACTTACGGTCATGAACGTTTATACAGGGACTGCAATCAATGTTATGGAAAAGCACGGTATTAGCGGTCCCTTTCGGCCCGTACATAACAGGTGTTTCTGGACCGAAAAAAGAGACTGTCGGCGTTCCCATCGCTTCAGCCAGGTGCAGTGGTCCGCTGTCGTTGGCTATCACCAGGATCGATCTTTGTAAAAGATACGCAAGCTGCCTGAGTGAAAGTTTTGGGACCAGATCTACCGCCCGTTCGTTATCGATCGCTGAAATAATTTTGCTGACAGATCCCTTTTCAGGTTCTGAACCGATAAAAGCAAGAGAAATATCAGGATACCTGTCCAAGAGTCGTTTACTGAGAGAAATAAAATTCTCGTACGGCCAGCGGCGTTCTATCACCAGGTCGCTGGCATTAACATGTAACGAAATGATCTTGTCCGTTATTTTACGGTCAGCCAGGAGGGAATCTACATACGCCTTGTCCGAATCTGGAATAAAAGGTTTTGCCATGCTCAATTCAGCGGTGACCGGCTGCAGGAAATAATTCGTCAGATTGAAAAAATTATCCATAACGTGCCAGTACCGGTTGAAAGGCACTTTAATATTGTGAATATCCCCCCGCCACGATTCCCAGGCGTGGTAACCAATGCGCAGCCGTGCGAAGGTGAAGAACGTTATCATTGCCGAAAACCGGGTAAAGAACTCAAAGTCTATGACCATGTCATACCGGGCCAGGGCGAGTTTGTAAATGATAGCACCGAGGCTTCTCGCGAACGTGAACCATCCCTTATCGACTTCAAGCAGCAGTATCTCATCGAATAATCCGATCGACTCGCATATTTCCCTGTTCCTTGACGTCGAAAGCATGATCAATCTGGATGCCGGCAGCTGTCTGCGTATTTCCTTGACCGTTGGCGACAAAAGCAGTATGCTGCCCATACCCCAAAATTTTATGAGCAATATTTTTTTAAACGTTTTCGGGTCGTTTTCTTTCGCGGCACGCGGCAAGAGCACCCTGCCCATAACGGTCATAATACGCAATGCGAAGTAGCCCGCGTATTTATCAAGGAACTTCATCTGACTGATCTTCATTGGTTATCCCTTGTAGGTGCCGGAAGCGCGCCAGCTGACGCCGACGTAGGAGCTTATATGTGTATCAGTGAATTCTGCGGGATCGAACCACTGTTCAACTGTGCCGTGTTTTATAAAATGAGTTTGCGGTGCGTTAAGTTTGTCGAAAACGTTCAGGACATTCCGCTTCAGCGTCAGATGTCTGAAGTTATTGAAATAGTCGTAGAACGGAAGGAAGCGCAGCGGCAGCAGGTAGATGGTAAAGATCGGCAGATACATTAAAATGGTCATTAACCACGCGAGCGCCAGCAGGATGTTTCGGTTAATGTGTCTGACAACGTACCGGTTCAGCGGTTCCAGAAGGATACGGTTTAAAAAATTGCCCTCGTAGGAATAGACCCATATGATGAGCCTCCCTCCGGGGTTAAGCAGTTTTTTTATATTATTGAACGACCTGGGTGGATCGTCGGTATGCTGCAGGACGCCGATCGCGTGAACAATGTCGTATCGGTGCGGCAGGGTGATCGTCGAGAGATCGCCTTCGATCGTGTCTACGTTAGGGTTGGTTATGTAACGCTTCGCCACGGAAGCGGTGTTAAGGTCCAGCCCTGTGACATGTTGCGCGAACGGCGACAAATGCCATGTGCTGTCCCCGCCCGCAGCCGCAGTCGAGCACGGTTTTCCCGCGGAATGTTTCCATCGTGTTCGGGTAGATCCATTGCTTGAACAATGCCAGGTCCTGATCGACGAAACCGGCATCGTCAAAAAACCTGTCCCACTGCCAGCGCCAGTTGTTGGTCATAGCACCCCTTTCTTGTAAAAATAGTTGATGCCTACCGCCACAAAAAGCAACATGAACGGTTCGAATGGCAAACGATACCTCGGCAGGGGTATAACGACGCAATGCAGAACGGTCATATACACTAGGAGCAGCAATGGAACCATGGTCGCCGCGTATGATCGTATCGATATAATTATGCCCAGACAGCAACCCGCCAGAAAAATGTACTGGGCAGCTTGCAGCACCCCGGCGATGAACGGATGGGATCTGGCCATAACTACTTTTCCGACGGGTTGTGTGAACAGGAACATAAGGTTGCGCGCCATTTTTCGCGCGAACTCCCGCTTGTGCGAGTGTATGTATTCTTTAGCCCGCTCTTTTAAGAAGGCATCCTGCCGATAGCGCGCAAGTCCGTTCAGCTGTGGGTACTGTGCCAGAAAATCAGGTTCTGCCACCTTTTCTCCGATCAGCGCGTTGTCAAGGGTTGAGAACCACAGCCCATATCCCCCTGTCGCGCTTACCGGTATAAAGGAGTGAAATTCACGCCAGTTCCGCACCGTCCAGATGGAAACGATCGAATAACTTATGATGAAAAATATCAAAAACCCTTTGAGAAAACGTTTTTTGTTCTCAACAAGCGCTATGAGCAAAAAAACCGCTGCCGGCAAAAGCAATGTCGTGGGCCTTACCAGGGTTTGTAGTCCCTGTATAATACCAAGTAGTACCCATGCTTTTATTGTAGATCCGGTGTAAGCTTTTTGCAGCTGCAGCGCGAAAGCGGCCAGCAGGAATGTAAACAACGTTTCGCTCAGCGCAATGTTGCTGTAAATGATGAACGGAGGATAACAGGCTATAAGTACTCCGGCTAAAACGCCTATCCCGGGGCCGAAGAGACGAATGGTCAGCAGTAAGATCAGAAGAACAGTAAGCGCAGAAAGAATGTCTTGAACGATCTTAACGGCGGTTGTGCTTTCGCCGAACGCGGAGTAGACTGCGGCAAGAAACACGGGATAGCCGGGCGGCCTGATCTGTGTCGGTTCTCCGTTCAGGCCGGTAAAACCGTTCCCCTCAATAAGGTTATGCGCGATGGCGGTGTAATCCCGGGCGTCCTGCTGCTCGGCGACGCCGCCTCCGTGATACACGAACAAAAGCCCGATCCTGAGAAACAGGGCGAGCACGAAAATACCGGCTATAATGTACCGTCTATTTTTCATGTTCAGGCGTACTCCCCGCGCGCTGCATAATGAATATCTTCGGATTTGGGAACAGCCAATCGGCCGTCGCGTACTTGTTGTAAAACGGGATACCGAAAAAATTTATTTCTTTTTCAAAATGCGCGACCTCTTTCCATTGCGGACCGAAGATCGTTTTAAAGACCGACAACTGCTCTATGTATTCTTTGGGATGGCTTAAACAAAAAGAGTATTCATTGTCGGCAACAACGACATATTCGCATTTCGGCAATTTGTCATTTAGGTTGAGTATTGCCGTCGGCAGCGCAGACTGCGGCGAGCTGCCTGTTATGACGGTATAGGAAGAATCAGGGGATTTAATGATAGGAGGCGTCCATGAATCGCTTTTTGACATGCCGATAGTCGAGCCGGGAGCTATGTGCTGCGCTATCCAGGCGCTTGCCTGTTCACGGGTGTCCGGCCGCTGAAACAGGGTCTTATACGAGAAACTGTATGAGACCAGATAAACGACCGTCAATGCGGCGATGGCCGCCCCGATACGGGTTCGCCGCAGGAACTGTATACCGGTGGCGGCGAAAAGGACGAAGAACGGAACAACGGGTAAGGTGTAGGCGCTGCATTGCTCCGAGGGAGGACCAAATCTGGCGATGTAAGCGACGGTAAATATGATCGCCGCGGCTTCAAGCCGGGAAGGTTTCTGTAAAAAGGTGAAGACCATACTCGAAATCGCTAACAGCACGATGGGGGCGCTCAGTGATATGGGAAGATTGAATATCACATAGTCGTTGAGCCCGGTAAAATAATTTTGAGTTATCCTGGATTTGATCGATATCGTTAAAGATGCAATAGTATAAAAATCGCTGAAGCGTATCAGTACGTACGGGTTGATAATAATGAAAACAACGGGCACCAGGGCAAGGCAGGCGGCTAATTTTTTCAGATCATCGGTAATGGTATGCTCATCAAGTGCGCGCGCCGCCCAGGCCAGCACGACAAAGGCGCCGGCGACGGAGCCGTTGTATTTTGAGGCGGCGGTCACGCCAATTGCCGCCCCGGCGAACAGGTAATCTCTCCAGCTACCGGTGCGGTAGAGGCGGGCGGCAAAATAAAGCGTCGTAACAAGCCAAAACGACATAACCCCGTCAGGTTTGGCATACAATGAGGACACGACCGGTGTCGGTGCAAAGGCCCAGATGAAAGCGGCGATCAGGGCGGTGGCGGTGTCTGTAAATTCCAGCGCCAGCAGGAACATCATCACTATCGCACCGGTCCCGAAAACGACCGATATTCCCCTGCCGATCAAATACAGTTTATCGGCGTCGGACAGATGGCTTAATAGATAAACGCGATTCCCTAAATGGACGAATCCGGCCAGTTTTGCCGCCTCGGAAAGAGCGCCTTGCAGGTAGAAGTGAAATGAGCCCCAATTGAGAGTTTCGCCGGGGTAAAAATCCCACTGCGCCGGGTGCATTCTCTCGAAAGAGTACATATGCACTGATTCGTCGGGATGATAGGTGGTAAGAGTTCCCGTGGTCGTGGGAAGGCCGAAGTTGATGCCCCACACCCGTATGGCAATGCCGAGGATCAGTATCGCTAACAGCGAGTACAGTGCCGGTCTGGAAAGATTTTTCATATTACTTTTATCCTTGTAGGCTAACGCTTAGTGATCGCATCCGTTGTTAGACCCAGCGCAAAGATCGGAATGTAGGCGGCCAGCATAAAAGCAGAGAACACGGTGACGAAGTAAGAATGTAAGAATAGCACGTTCAAGGTTTCCGCGATGATACCGCAACAGGCCGAAATGTTGGCAAGCAGAAGGAACAGCTTTATCGCGTTGAAGTTCGCGATCGTCTGCACGATGATCTGGCCCGCGCGCAGGGTGTCGCGGAAATGGTTTACTTTGGATTTTCCTTCCCGCTTGTGGTATTCAACGGGAACATATTTCACATAGTGATTGTTCAGCATGAACAAAAGAGTGATCGTGGTCGTAAATGAAAAACCGGTGCACAGCATTTTTCTGTTCTCAAGCACGAGGCTCTTTTTGAAAATCCGCAGACCGGAGTTGACATCCGGGATATTGCGACCGGTCGCGTATTTGGCCAGAGACTTGAACATCAGTCTCGCCGGCCGTTTGAAAAAGCCTTTACGGTACTCAAAACCCTGACGGGCACCCACGATCATGTCGAAACGGGGGTAGAAAGAAAATAAATTTTTAAGCGCCTCGGCGGGGTAAGAGCCGTCCGCGTCAATGATGGCGATACATTCATTTTTGGCTGTGAGGATACCGTCCAGCAGGGATTTACCGTAACCGATGTTTTCCGGATGTTCTATTACCGACATCGCGGGTATGGTAAGGCCGCGGACCATGGTAAGGGAATTATCGGTAGAACCGTCATCCACGACGATTATCTCACTGCCGGGAGCGAATGAATCCAGCGCCTTGCGCAGCTTATCCAGCGATGCGGCAATGGCTTTTTCCTCGTTGTAAACCGGTACGATCACGCTGATCATTGTTACCACCTTGTTGAAAAGAATGCCTTAATATGCGCGAACAACGTTCCGTTACGTATGGTCCGCAACAGTGTTCTCAGGACGTACGACGGCCTGAAATAAAAGGCCCGGTACATTTTGGTTTCGTATGTGCCTATGGCTTCCCATGAAAGGTTGTCGTGGTTATACAGCTCCCTGGGGTTAGTTGAAAAATTGTACTTGGTCCAGTCCCTGGTCAGGATCTGGCCGTTCGCTTCCATTTGCGTGAACATCTGGGTGCCGGGCAGCGGGACCGTTATGGCAAACTTCGCGTAATCAGCGTCGATATCTATGGCAGCTTGCGTTGAAAGTTTCAGGTCTTCCTCGGTCTCCCCCGGCAGACCGATCATGAAGTAGGATTCGGTCTCAAGGCCCGCCTCCCTGGCCATCCGCACCGCCTTGCGCGCCTGTTCTATCGTAATGCCTTTCTGTATCCGCTTCAGCACCGCCGGGCTGCCCGATTCGATCCCGAAGGGAATGCGGTAGCAACCCGCCCGCTTCATGATGGCCAGCAGTTCAGGCGTGACCCGGTCAACGCGGATGCCGCCCCCTGGGATACCAGGGAAGAGAGAGACCCTTTTCTATAATCAGTTCGCAGATGCGCTGCGCCCGTTTCAGGTCCGCCGTGAAAATGTCGTCAATGATATGTACTTCCCTGAAACCCAGCGAAAGTACGTATTCAAACTCGCTGATAACGCGTTCGGGCGTTTTCATGCGCATAACATACCCGTGGATGTTTTTGTTACAGAAGATGCAGCGCCCAAAACAGCCGCGGGAGGTTTCAAGATACGCCACCGGCGCCTTGCGGCTGGATATCCTGGGCTGGGAATAGCGCCGTATATCAAAAAGATCATAGGCAGGCACGGGAAGGACATTCACGTCGGGAATGGTCTCGCAGATATTCTCCGGTTTATAAATGTTCCCGGAAGGTTGCTTGAAATATAAATTCGGGACGGACGGTTGCAGACCCTCCGCCAGGATCATGGGCAAAACCGCATCCCCCTCGCCGCGAGACCACACCGTCAATGACGCTTTCCCTAAGGACTTCTTCGGGCAGGGCTGTCGGGTGCGGGCCTCCCGCAAGGACTTTCGTTAACGGAGATATCTCTTTGATCTTCTTCGCGATAGCGTAAGCTCTGATGATCAGAGGCGTTGTCGAGGTAATGCCGGCAAAGCGCGGTGTTTGTTGTGTCAGTATTGCTGTAAGAGCCTGTTCGGGGTTGATCTCGGTGTTCAGGTCAAGTATCACTACAGAAAAGCCTTTCGCGCGCGCCGCGCCCGCAAGGCATGCCAACCCCAGGGGCGTCGCGCCGCTGGAAATAGCGGAACGGACCCTGGAATTTTTGAAAATGTCTTCGTAATAATCGATGTTTATCAGCAGCAGGTCAAGCATGAGAGCTCCCGGTGTTTTGATCTATAAATTGTTGATGCCATAATTCAAGCATGAGCAACGCCCACATGCGGTACCCGTTGTCGCGCCTTCCCTCGAAGTGGTCTTCGCAAAGCTGCTTAAGGGCGTTACGGTCAAAATATCCCCGCGAGAGCGCTTTCTCCGACAACACCGTCTCCCTGAAATACCGCTGCCAGTCGGTGCGGAACCACTTCCCCAGGGGTATGCCGAAACCCATTTTGCTGCGGTTGACGATCTCTTTGGGCAGGTCCTTGTTGAACGTCTGTTTCAGTATGTACTTTGTCGTGAGCCCGTGCACTTTCCAATTATCCGGCAGGGAGGCGGCGAATTCCATGACCTTATGGTCAAGAAAGGGGCTACGGGCTTCCAGTGAATTCGCCATCGAGGCTATATCCATCTTGACCAGCAGGCATTCAGGCAGGTAGGCCTTGATGTCCGTATAAAAGGTACGGTCCATAATGGT
This sequence comes from Endomicrobiales bacterium, assembly GCA_963796955.1. Classification (GTDB taxonomy): domain Bacteria; phylum Elusimicrobiota; class Endomicrobiia; order Endomicrobiales; family JALOBY01; genus CAWCNJ01. Next base: position 215,196 of record CAWCNJ010000008.1, on the reverse strand, counting down.
GTCTGCCGGAGCGTTCCGGAAGATGTCTCTCAGGTAATCGTAGCTGTCTTTTACCAGGCTTCGTTTCATATCGTCGGAATAGAGGGATGCCCGCATCTTGGTCGGAAAGACCGCGTGCCAGTTGATATTCCGCTCTACCGGCGGTTCGCTGAGGGTTGAGACAAGGCGGTGCATGTAACGGAATTTATTTTTCCCGCCCATCGTCTCAGTATGGGGTATCAGGTTTGCCAGCGCGCCCGTTAGCCTGCTTCCTATCAGTCGGAAGGGCCAGCCGAAATAGAGCGACCCTTTCATCGCTTTATAGCGTAGATAACCGCCGAAGGATTCGTCCCCCCGTCGCCGTTCAAGGCGACCGTGACATGTTTTCTTGTTTCGTGAGATACGAGGTAGGAAGGAAGCGCTGAAGAATCCGCGAACGGCTGGCCGTAGTGCCACGCGAGCTTCGGGATAATGTCGATGAAATTAGACTTCAATATGAATTCCCGGTGATCCGTACCGTAATGCTTCGCCACTATCCTTGCGTAGCGCAGCTCAGAGAACTCTTCCTCTTCAAAACCGATACAGAAGGTCTTCACTGGCTTGGCTGAATGGCGGCTCATGAGCCCCACGATAATGCTTGAGTCGTGACCACCGGACAGAAATGCGCCCAGCGGAACATCGGATATCATGCGCAGGCGGGTCGCTTCGTCAAGCAGTTGTTTCGTTTGGACGCAGGCATCTTTGAACGACAGAGCGGTTTTTTCTTTGAACGAAAGGTCCCAGTAGATATGCGCGCTCAGGCTGCCGTCTTTCGCGCAGGTGACGGTCTGCGCGGGCATCATAGAATAAATATCCTTGAAGATCGTGACGGGAGAGGGTATGTATTGGTAGGTCAGAAAGAGATCTATCGCGTCGCGCCGTACCTCCGGCGTGAACGGCAGATACTGCAGCAGGCACTTTATTTCTGAACCGAATATGAAGGCGCCGTTGTACTGAGTATAGTAGAGCGGTTTCTTCCCCACACGGTCTTTGGCAAGGAATATCATGTTTTTACGTTTGTCCAGCACCGCAAAGGCGAACATGCCGCGCAAATGGTCTACACAACGCTCGCCGTATTCCTCGTACAGATGAACGATAACTTCTGTGTCGGAGTGGTCGGTGGAGAATGTGTGCCGTTCCTTAAGCAGCGAGCGCAGTTCCTGAAAATTATATATTTCGCCGTTAAGCACCACGCCGATAGTCTCGTCTTCATTAAAGATCGGCTGGTGACCGCCCGCAACGTCGATAATTGAAAGCCGGCGCATAGCGATACCGGCGCGCCTGTCTTCAGTTACAAAACAGCCTTCGTCGTCCGGCCCCCGGTGGATCATCTGATCGCACATACGCTGAAGCTGTTGTTTCTCAACAGGGGCAGACGAGCCGTAGTGGTAAATGCCGGCTATACCGCACATTGCTTACTGTCCTTTCCGTAGGTGGCCTGTCTCTGCATCAATAAGAACCATCCATTTTAAAAAGTGAGAATATTCTGACACGAAGGATAAGCGCTATCATCTGAAGACCAAGCAAAATAGCGTTGAAAATATTCTTTGTTCCCATGGATTTGCCTATTCTTTTCCTGTAATTGACAGGTATCTCTATAAAAGAGAATCCATTGAGCCTGGCCAGCATCACCATTTCGGGGTTAAAGCACGACAGTGTCACCTTGAACTTGGGAAGCAATCGCTCGACGGCGTCCCTGCGGATAAGGCGCATCGTGCAGCCGACGTCGGACATTTGTGTGGTGTTGAAGAGGAATTCAAGCATTTTTGCAACCAGCACGTTGCCCATGCGCAGCGGCCAGTTCATGTACGCGCCCGCCCAGATAAGCTCTTTGGTAGTCCGTGTGCCAAGCACGATGTCGAAATCATCGGCATAGGCAAGCAGCTTGATCACATCTTTACCTGAGAAGGTGCCGTCAGGCTCGCTGATAATGATAATGTCGCCTGTCGCCTCTCGAAGGCCTTTTTGTATGGCGGAGCCGAAGCCCTGACGCGGCTCGTAGACTATTCTCGCGGGTGTTTTTTTTACTTCATCGTCAGTGCCAGCCGCCGCGTTATTATTGACCACCACCACTTCGTCGACAAAGCCGAACGAAAGAAAGTCGGTTATGGCCGCACGGATAGAATCTTTTTCGTTATAGGTCGGAAAAACAACGGAAACCTTTTTATCTTGCCACATTATAACCCCGCCTTGAATAATAATTTCAGCTGAGTCCTGAGTAACGGAGCACAAGCCAGGATCAGGATATTAAGGCTTATCCAGCCGCCGAAAACATAACCCTGCCATTTTCGAATTGCGAACATCGAGCGCCATTCAAACAAGCCTATGACCGAAATAATTATGTAGGCAGGCATCATGGAATGGCGGTAGCGGGTCGCGTCGTTAAAGACGAATATGACCGGCAGGTACATGAACATCGTTAAAAGGATCCACTGATCGATGGCCTTCCTGGTTAAGGCGAAATAAAGGCCTATCAGACAAAAGGGAACCAGCAGCATATAGAATATATCGTACGCCGGCAGGAACGGGTAAAAGAAATAGAGAACACCCTTGAACTTCATTTTTATATGATCCCACACAGGATGACTTTTTACGTAAAGTAGCGCATCCCGTCTGAACGCGTTGTCCCGTTGTATCTCAGGCATAAAGTTGTACTTCGACATATCATAGTGCGGATCGTTGGTCTGATACAGCACGTAGCCGGTTTGCATCGCCGAGGGAATGAATGTGTGATGCAGCCGGTAGTTCCTGATCCACCACGGCATCATGACCGCGACTATCACCAGGGTCATGACGATGATCTTTTTTGCTCCGTCCTTGAATCCGCATTTCAGTATTAACCAGAGAGAAATGAACGGGATCAGTGTGAACGCGACGGGGCGTGTCAGCCAGGCAAGGGCTATCGCGAGTCCTGTCAAAGCCGCATTAACGGTAGAGCCGGGGGATTTAAGGGTGAACAGAAGTATGGCGGTATAAAGAAACGTAAAGGTAGCCTCGCTGATTATATGCGATGGTTCGCTAACCAGTCCGAATTGGGCGCAGGCTATCGTCGCCGCGGTGAGGGCGGCCGCCTCTCCCCCACCGACCAAAAGCGCGATACGGAATACCAGAAGTGGTATGCACGCGCTTAGTAGTGTCTGCACCAATTGGATATTCGCGTAAGAATCGCCGAATAATTTAATGACACCGGCCATGAAGGCAGGGTAGCCGGGTGCGCGAAAAACCGTCCAGACCCCGTCAGTATAGGTGCCGTGCTCGGCGATATTAACGGCATAGGCGTGATATTCCGGCGAATCCGAGTCAGGGATGTTATTCAAACCGTGGAAGCCGACAAGATATACCACTCGGATCGTAAGCGCAAGCAGGAAAAGCAGAATATACATTTTTGTATTTCTAGTTGTTGGCATTGGTCTTTTCCGGTTTTTTGTAGATCTCTATGGGCTGCCCGACGAAATAAGCAAGGTTGTTCGAGAACAACCTGTCAAGAGGAACAGGCGATAATTCAAAACGTTGGAGCAGCTGATAACCGGCGTTAAGGGCGGTTGGTTTAGAAAAGGGACTCTTTTGCCGTATGACCAGATAATAATCCGGAGATTCGTTTGTATTTATCTGATAATTCAGCAACTGGAACGGCGGGTAGCCTGAGGGACTTGAAAAGTATGGATAGGCGTCCGCCGAAATACTTGACTGTTCTGCAATAGTGGTATTTATCCATTCGCCTGCTCTATAATAAAGATCATTCGTCCGTTCAAAGACCGTCGCATAATAAATGCAGTTGGCTGCTGAAACCGCTATGAGCAGTGAACCGGCGACAGAAACGACGAAACGGGGCTTAAGACGATCATACGCCGCCGACAGCGCGCGCGCGGCCAGCACAAGAAGGACCGGCACCATCGGCATATCGTAATGCGGATTGACGAAAAGCGTGATAAGATCGTAGATATAATAAGGTACCAGTACCGAGATAAGCACCATGTCTTCCCTGGTACGGCGAACCAGGGCGTACAACATGCCCGGCACAACAAGCAAATAAAGGGCCAGACCGAGCGTCTTCTGTAGTCCCCACCACGACTGGGTTATTACGTTATACAGGGAGAAGGAATAGCCGACTTCCTTTGAGTTTACGGCCATTTCGGCGACGAAATCGTGAAAAGACAGCAGGTAAAAAGGGTTCGTGATCAAAAAGGCTGCGACCGCGGCACAGAGCCCCCAGCACAGGCCGGATAACGCACTGCGTTTTTCAGCCGCTGTACCATCTCTCAGTTTAAAGAAAGTTGCAGCTATCAACGCAAATATCACGGTGCCGCTTAACAAAAGCGCGCCGGCGCTGAGCCCCGCGAACAGACCTGCGTATACGGAGTTGCTGAGTTTAGCCACCTTGAGAGAACGCAGAGCGAAGAACATTGACAGTATCATGAAGGGCAGGAAGATCAAGTAGGGTTTCAAACAATGCGCCTCTACGCCGAAGGCCGGCGTCACAGCAAGAAAGAGCGCGGCAAGTACTCCGGTAGTCTCGCCGAACGCGTTCTTCCCAAGCAGCAGAATAAATGGGATGGCGAACAGCCCTATAAGCGCGGCCCACACTTTCGGCACTATGAATAATTTTTGCAGATCCGCCGGATGATCGAAATAAAACGATATGTCGGAGGTAACGCGCAGTATGCCCGCGGTCGAGGCGACCATTATCGCCGCCCCGCAGCTGTATAACAAAACCCCTCCGTACGGTGTAAAATGCGGATTGAATTGTCCGTGTTTAGGATTTATCCTGGACAACGCCGCCATAACGGTCGGTTCGTCAGGATAACGCGATTGGGTCAGCGCGGAGCGCATTGCGTGCAGTTTAATTTCAGGAACAAGGATAGTCTCACCTTTGAGCGATAGCCGGACCAGCTCACTGCCCGGTATAAAATTTTTTTTGATCAGAGAAGAGTTTTTGTACGATTCGTAGACTTTATTCCGTAACTGAATAAGCACGGGTGTGAGCTGCTTGAGGGTTTCCGGTGATCCAAATACCAGTTCCGTTTGCCGCTGGGACGGCAATCCCGCAGGTTGGCCAATAAAACATATTGAACCAGCGAACAACATGGCCCCGATCACGATTAAAATAGTAGTGATACCTGATAGTTCTTTCATAATGAAACTCGTTAATTATACCATGTATTTATTCAATTATCAATTAACTTTAAATACGCCGCGACAAATTGTAAAAACGAAGCTAAATTAGTATAATTAGCCGTATTATACTTGACCATATGAGGTATTTTTTGAGCACGAACCGCAAAATAGCATCGGCTACGACCGTGTTGATCTTCTCCAGCATCATCGGGCTTGTGCTCAGCCTTTTGAAAGAGATCATAGTGGCGTCGAAATTCGGCATATCTTCGGGTATGGACGCGTTTTACGCGGCGCTGGTTATCCCCAACTTCACGGCGGTCATTCTTACCTCCACCTTCGCCACTATCTTCGTACCTGTTTTCATAAAGAAAAAGCTGCAAGATCCGCAGTCGGCGGACGCTCTCGCATCTGCGACGTTAACCTTCGCGTTCATTATATTGTCGGTCTCCTCGCTGTTGATCTTCAGCCTCGCGCCGTTCATAATCGCCTTGTTCTTTCACGGTCTTCCGCCCGGCACGTCCGTGCTGGCGACCAAGGCCCTGCGTGTTCTGAGCTTTACGATAATCCCCCTCGGTCTGGTAGGTATCTATACCGGCATTTATAATTCACACGAACGTTTTGTACTTGCGAACTTTTCACAAATACTGGTAACGGTGTCGATCATTTTTGTGGTAGGCCTTTTCTCCAATAAGTTCGGCGTGCAAACGCTGGCCGCCGGCATGTTGGGAGGGCTCATTTTGCAGTTGGTCCTGCTCAGCAGTCTGGTCACGGCGACGGGTTATAGATTTAAGTGGAATTTTGACTACCGGTCGTCGGGACTGCTGGAACAGCTCTACCCGGCGGGAATGCTGCTGCTGACATTGATCGCGATACAACTGAATACCGTTGTCGACAGGGTCATGGCATCGTACTTATCCCCGGGAAGCATCGCTTCCCTTGGCTACGCGGACAAACTTATACAGGTACCGATAGCGTTGTTCTCCACCTCCATCGCTTCGGCTATTTTTCCTTATTTTTCACAACAGATCGCGCGCAGTTCGTTTGACGAACTTAAAGCATCTATCGCCCGAAGCATAAATACGACGGCCCTTATCTTCATACCTTTGACCTTTTTATGCATTATCCTGGCCGAACCTCTCATAACAGTGTTGTTCAAAAGAGGCAGTTTTGGCCCGGAGGCCGTTCACCTGACGGCGATATTACTGATGTGCTATTCCTTTCAGTTGTTCTTTTACACGATCGTGCTTATTTTCGGCAAAGTACTGATGGCGTTGAACAACGTCAAGGTGCTTTTCAGGATCATCGCGATGGGCGTGCTCAGTAATGTTGTTTTAAACCTGCTGTTCATTAAACTTATGCCGGTCCCCGTGGCGGGTATCGCCCTGTCCACATCCGTGGTCATGTTGATCTCCGCCGTGCTCTTCATCAAGTCGCTGGAGATAAACGGACTGGGTATAAATTACCGGGAAACCTTCAATAAGATCCTGATCATTATTTTTATATCCGCTATCGCCGCGGCAGGGGTGAAATACGCGTATAGTGCCTTACATAACCTGACCATAGTAATTAATCCTGTCATCAACCGGCTGGCCGGGATCTTTGTATCAGCTGCGGCCGGGACGATAATTTATTTTATTCTAGCAAAAGCCGCCGGCCTTCGGGAAATGAACGATGTGACCGGTTTTTTAAGACAGTACTTCAACAAAGGGACCGTAAAATGAACAATGACGAAACTACAAAAAAGCAAATAGTGAGTTCCCCTGAGGCTACCTGCTGCAACTTGTGCGGTAAAAATGATTACACGATCAAGTTTCGCGCCCCGGGCAAGGTTGATGATATCGATCTGTCCCATTACCTGGCCTCAGTGGATTGTTACGGTAACTACGGTCAGATAGTGCAATGCAGCAGTTGCGGCCTGGTCTACACGAACCCGCGCCCCAGGATGGATAAGATATACCAGGCCTACAGCCAGGTCGTGGACCGTGAATACGGCGAAGAAGATTCCAGCCGCAGCATCAATGCTATCTTCTGCCTTGATAAGATCAAGAAATTCAAAAAATCCGGCAAGCTGCTGGATATCGGCTGCGCGACCGGCTACTTTCTGAACGCGGCGCGGCTGAATTTCGATGTGGCCGGCGTTGAACTTTCCAAGTGGGCAGTCGAGTATGCCAACAAAAATTTAAAACTGCCGGTGGACTGCTGCAGTGTGAATGAAAAGAACTATGCGAGCGCCTCCTTTGACGTGATCACCATGATAGATTTTATAGAGCACGTGATGGACCCGAAGGAAATACTGAAGGAAGTGCACCAGATATTAAAGGACGACGGGATCGTCTATATGGTTACCCCGAACATGAATAGTCTCTCCGCCCGGTTGCTGGGCAGGAAATGGTGGGGCCTCAGGGCCGCCCACTTGTATTATTTTACTCCCGAGACACTGAAAAAACTTCTCAACGACGCCGGTTTCGAAGTGGTCTTCGTAAAATCCTTCGGCAGGATATTCACCTACGGCTACTGGCTGAGCAGGCTGGTCAACTATAATAAAACGCTCTGCGGCTTGCTGAACAAGGTGATAACGAAGATGAATTTGGGGCAGAAATTCCTGTATATCAACACCCTTGATTCGATGGAAATAATAGCGCGAAAAACACCGCGTGCAGCTGCTGAGGCATAATGGAACATAAAAATATCTGGGAATATTATCAAACAGAGATGCCGGAGATATTTGCGACGACCATGGCCCGGCAGCGGCACATGTTTTCCCTTTTACCGAAAGGTTCAAAAGTACTGAATATCGGCGCCGGTACGGGCCTGCTGGAAGCTATATGCATAGAAAACGGGGTGGATATATATTCCCTTGATCCGGGCGAGGCAAGCATCGCAGCTTTACGGGACCGTTTGTCCATGGGTGATAAAGCTGTCGTCGGCTTTTCACAAAAAATGCCGTTCAGCGACGGTATGTTCGGCGCGGTTGTTGCAACTGAGGTATTCGAGCACTTAGATAGTGAGACGTTCACCCAGACCCTTCAGGAAATAGACAGGGTTCTGGCAAAAGACGGATTACTTATCGGAACGGTCCCTGCAAATGAGGTGTTGGCGGAACAGCAAGCCGTCTGCCCGCACTGCGCATGCACATTCCACCGCTGGGGCCATCTTCAAAGTTTCGATATGCCGGGACTGCAGCGAACCCTCTCAACTCATTTCAATATCTTAAAGATCTATGCGAGGAAACTGGTCAATTATGCGACCCTGAGCTGGAAAGGAAAGACGATAGAGTTCTTGAAAAGTGTTCTTAACAGGCTGGGTTCGCACGGGTCGGGTGAATGCATTGTTTTTGTGGTGCAAAAGAAAGTGAAATGAAAAAGAAAGTATTGTTTTTCACCTACTGTATTTCCGGCGGCGGGGCCGAGCGGACGATACGCTATATCCTTAATAACCTGGACCGTGAACGTTTTGAGCCGGTCCTATGCGTTGTTGATCCTGCGGACAGCGCGTCGGGGCTGATCGCTGCCGATATCCCTGTTCATGCTATCCGTACCCCCCTTCGCCCCGCCTCGCTATTCCTTTTTTTCAAGCTGGTGTCCCTGATCAGGCGCGTTAAACCTGATATGGTATTGGCCGTCATGTGGGGCATGAATACGATAGCCCTTGCCGCCGGGATGTTCACAAAACAGGAAACCATTATCTGCGAGCAGGTCATCACGAACGAACATGTAGAGTTGCATTCTTTCCACCGGCTTCGCAAGTTCATTATGCGCATGCTGTATCCAAAAGCTAAGTCGGTGATCGCCGTATCCAAGGCAGTTAAAGACGGATTGATAAGTGAGTTTGGTCTGACGGAAGAACAAATAAAAGTAATTTATAACAGCAGTGATGTGCGCTGGGTGGCTAAAAAGGCGGACGAGTATCAGGTGCCTCTTAAAGACTACATTGTATCCTGCGGCAGATTGCAAAAGCAGAAGAATTTTAGCCTGTTGATAGATTCCGTGGCATATATACGGCAAAACAAAGGCCTGGACATCCCTCTTGTCTTGGTGGGAGACGGCCCTGATCGTAAAGAACTTGAACGCTATGCCGCGGAACGCAGCGTAAGAATGACGATCACCGGTTTTATGGATAACCCGTTCCCCTGGGTTCAGCAGGCGAAGGTTTTTGCGATGACCTCTATATATGAGGGGCTGCCTCTGGTCATACCGGAAGCAATGGCCTGCAAAGTTCCTGTGGTAGCGGTTGATTGTCCGGGCGGGACAAGGGAGATCGTTATCGACGGAAAAACCGGGTTGCTTATTAAGGAGTTTACAAAAGAGGCGGTAGGCGCCGGGATAATGAGAATATTAGCAGACACAGCTCTTGCACAGGAACTGTCGCGAAATGCGTATGAAAATGTGCTGCAAAAGTTTGATGTCGGGCAGATGGTACGTGAGTATCAGGATATCCTGCGTTAAGCCGTTGTCCCTCGTTGTCCGCAAACCCCGTTGTACAGTTCCAGATATTTCCCCGCGATAATACCGATAGAAAGATGTGCACAGACGTACTCGCGCGCCGCAGCGCCGAGCTTTAAGGCGTACGCGGGGTCTTTTTCAATGACCGCAATAGCTTCCGCCAGAGCCGCAACATCCCCTGGTTTCACCAGAAGTCCGTTGGCCTTGTCAGTTAACAATTCGTTTATTCCCCCGATGTCGCTGCCGATACACGCAATGCCCCGCGACATAGCTTCGATAAGAGAATTCGGCAGTCCTTCTCCGAAGGAAGGCAGGACAAAACAATCGGCCGCAGACAGATACGCGGTCGTGCGCTGCGTCCAGCCGGCGAATGTTATGCCGGATGTTCCCCCCGCCCTTTCCTTAAGCTGTTCCTTACGACTTCCCGTGCCTACGATCAACAGCACGGCTTCAGGCTTGTTGAAAAGCTTCCACGCATCAATAAGCTGCTCCACTCCCTTACCTGCCTCAAGCCTACCGACAAAAACCGTGACAAATGCGGCATTGCCTAAAGAGAGTTCCCTGCGGAACGCTAGACGTTCTTCCGTACTGATGGGGCCATACTCGTTCGTGTCTATTCCGTTCGGGATTATTGAAATGCGTTGGGCCGGAAAACCATGTCGTGTCAATTCCTGGAAGATCTCTTTATTTGGACAGACAAAGGCGGAAATATATCGTGAAAGGAACTTGAGTTTGAGCGTGCCATACCAGGTCGCGCAAGAGGTTGCTATATCACCTGTTGCACGCCCGCCGGCAAATTTAACGATAGCCGGTTTGCCGGTGATATATGAGGCTATGGCCGCGAGGACAGCGGTTGAAGAAGCCAGATGGGCGTGAATGACAGTGTAGCGATCTTTGTTGCGTACCAGCCAAAGCAGTCCGGAGACCACATACGCAAGCGAACCCAAAAGGCCGGGTACCTTCAGGCCGACGCGGTGCACAGGTACGGATTCCAGGATCTCGGAGCGGGCGGTGTTGGGCAGGGAAGGGGTAAGTACCAGTGCTTCATGGCCGGATCTAATGAGTTCTTTCGAGAGCCGCAGGCATTGCTGCTCCGCGCCGCCGTACACCGGATAAAAACGGCCCGAAAGCATAACGACTGCCTGTTTTTTTTGCATGCTACTCCTGGCTGCCCGCCTGCAGCAGCGAACCAAAAGATATCTTTTCAACTATCAAAGTGCGCACGCCCAGCACCGAGATAGCAAGCAGCTGTGTGAAATGGAGCACCAGTATGTATCCGAATGCCTGGTTCTTGTTAATTCCCATGAAGGAGAGAGAGGTAACGCCCAGGAATTCGACGGTCCCGACGAAACCCGGCGCCGGCGGCAGCATACAGCCCAGGCCGATAACGATCATAACTAAAAAACACTGAAAGATACTCAGGGTTAAGTGGAAGGCGTGACTGAACATATAGAACACTGTTCCTTCTATCGCCCAGACGGCTATGGAAACAACTATCACCAACAAAAGCATTTTCCAGTCGGTGAGTATCGAAAGTCCGGTAATAAAATTATTCAGTATCTTCTCTAAGCGGGGTTTTATTTTTGCGGGTACCGGTATGTACGCGTACAGTTTCATCACCTTTTCCTGATGATGAGATAACAATATCAGGATCGTAAGCACACCGAAAAACAATATCGAGCCGCCGATCAGCGAGCCGCGCGCCCATTGAGGGAACGGCAGTATGAGCACCGTCAGCAGGAACAGGCAGATATAGGCAACGCCGTCAAAAATGCGCTCAACGACGATGGTCGCGAAAACACCGGTGCGCGAGATACCCAGCTTGGTCCCGGTAAAAAAGGCTCTCAGGAACTCGCCCATCCTGAGGGGCAGCACGTTGTTCATGAAATAACCGAGTATCAGGTACGCGAAGGACTTTTTGAACTCGATCGGTTTGATCGGTTCCAGAAGATGCTGCCAGCGGACCGCGCGCAGCAGAAAGGCGGAACAATACACAAACGCGCCGGCGACGGCCCAGCCCCAGTTCGCCTGAGAAATGTAATGCGCCACATTGTGGAAATCAACCTGCCGCAGCGTCATATACATAAATATGCCGCCGATAAGCAGCCCGACTGCCAACTGGATATTCTTTTTTTTCATAGCAATGCGGTGTTTCTCCTTTTCAATAGCACGAAAGTTGTTGCGAGCAACGCCAGCAAAAACAATAATGAAACGATAACGCCGAGTTGATGGGTCGGGGGCAGATAATATAATAGCAATTTATCACCGTTGTTGTAACTACCCGCGGGTAAAAAAACGCACCGTAACGCCATATTGGCCTGTCTCACCGGATAGTGCGTGCCGGCCGCCCAGGCGCGCCATCCCGGATAATAGGTGTCGGCAATAACGAGGGCCGCGGGTTTTGAAAGATCCAATTCTACGGACAATAAGCAGCTCTGAGCAGAAAATGAATGTACCTGCCATGAGCCCGCATCCGGCGGGAAACCGGCGGGAACCCCGCTGACCGCGATCTCCTGATCCGCTCTCAGCCGGGAGGAGCGAAGATACACGGGAATTTCAAAACGGTCTTCTACGTCGAAAGGCTTGATGGTTTTCGCTATAAATATACGAGGCAAAATGTTTGCCTGTTCAAGTATCTCGTTACTGCCGGACGGCGAAGGCTGTATCGCGTACTTAACGCAAAAAGATGCGTTCAGCGGATCGGCCAGATCAAGCTGTTCAATGCCGGTAGTATTGAAAACATGCTGTTGATGTTCGCCCAGATACCTGATGAAATTGCTGAGGAAGACCGCCTCATAGCCGTTCAGATTATAATGGTGATACACCATTGAACGATCTGCCGGGATGTCCGGACCGGTGAAAATGCGGTACCGCGGGCCGGTTTGCACGGTGAGATCGCTTTGTTTGCGATATTTTCCGCTGTGGTCGGCGAAAATGAACCGGTGCCCCCAGCCAAGGAGTTCAGCCGAAAGTAATACTATGACAAGGATCTTGTATGAGCCGGCGGCTTCCTTAAGCGAGCGATCCCATCCTGCTGCCGCCAGAAGAACGATGCCGAGCAATGCTACCACCCAGAAACGCGCCGGGACCCTCAGAAAATCAAGGCCCGGCAGCACAGTATACAAATACTTGTAGACAGGGTTATAGAACCCCAGCGAAAGAAAGACGGCCGCCGTTATGAGCAGTGCCGGAAAAAGCCGCCGCGCACGTGCCGTACGCCAAAAGCCTGTCAGCGCCAGCAGCGCGGTAATAACCCCGCAATACAGGCCGTGTAACTCAAAGAAAAATGAAGGTTTATCCGGGTACATATAACTTCCGCTGCGGATGTTGCCAAAAAAATCCGGGAACAAAATATTGATCAGATTACGGGGGGCAAGGGAATAGCTTTTAACTAATTGCGGCCAGTTTCCCTTCTCGGCGACACGGGAAAGCTCAAGGGTCGGCAGTAACTGGCAACAGCACATAAACATCGAAGCAAGAACGGCGATCGATAATTCCTTCCAGTAAGCAAATCTGCGCCACGTCAGATGCAATACTACGACAACCACGGAAGAGGCCACCGGCTGCAAATGCCCCGAAAGGAATATCGCCGCGAACACTAATGAGGCGAATGAGACCGGCAGAATATGCACGCCTTCCCATGTGTCGCTGACCATGTCGTTCAGCGCTTCCACCGCCAGCAATGCAGCGGCCAGCCAGGCGAATCCGGAAAGCGCGACGGGATGACCCGCAGGGATCTTATAGAGCATAAAGGACGAGAACGCAAACGCGATGGAACCGGCGGCGGCAGCACCGTTAGAACACCGGAGAGACCGGAGTGTCAACCAGCAGAAAAAGCCCGCCAGCCACATATGCAGAGCGAAAAAAACAGTGAAGGCGTAGTGCAGCGGCAGAAAATTGAAGAGAATAGTGATTGGATAGAACACTGCCGATTGCGGGTTTGCGAGAAGCGGCTGACCGGCAAAAATGTACGGGTTCCACAAGGGCATGCTGCCCGTGATAATATGTTCGGCGACCAGATGTTTTAACGGGTAATAATGCAGGAAAAGATCCCCGTAATTGCCGATGACCAACGAAGGGTGAAAGAGAGCGGGCGCCAGCAAGATCACGACCAGGCCGGTTAACAGGATCAGGAATTTACGCAGGGATATCCCCCTTTCTGAGCTGCCTGAAAGCCATGGCGCACAGCGTAAGGATCGTAAAAAGTGTTATCCATAAACCAAGCGCGAACGAGGCCGGTTCATAGCGCAGCCAGGCTTTTGTTATGCCGGGGAAGACCGCGAAACGCATAAAATTGTCGCCGGTGATCTCCAACGGCCTGCGTGTGCCGGAAATGTACAACTGCCAGCCGGGCAGAGCCGGGATGCGCACCGTAACGAGCGCAGGAGCGATCGCCGTAAAGTCATAGGCAACACCGGTAAAACTCTCATTCCTGAGCGTGAGCCTGGCCGAATCCGCCGGCTCCAGGGCCTCGATACCCTCAGTTTCGTTCAGTTCATACATCCAGGGTTCGTGATCATTCAGCAGAGTATACCCGGTGTCATCGGTCAGCGGCTGTCGACAGACCAGATATTTTACGCCCAGGGTCCGGTAAACACCGCATGCGGCCTGCGGGGTTTGAGCGGTATAGGCAAGATCAACAAGTCTTTCGACGTTTGCCGGGACCAGCGGTTCCCCCATACCATACGCATTGTGTAATCGATACGGTATACTGCTGAGCCCAGTCAAATACGAGCGGCGCTGTTGCCATGTTTGAGCTGTATCTGATAAAAATTTCATCTCATGATTTGATTGTGTCCCCGGGCTCAGGATGTATCTATCGTAACCTGTCCGGGCCTGTAAAAACGCAGCTGACTGTGATTTGTTCCTGAAGTAATCGCTATCCGTCATGGGTTGGAACATGCAAAAAGAAAGCAGTAGCTCGCAGGTTACCAGCAGCATCACGGCTGCCCCCGCCCGCATGGCGGCGGCACCGATGCCGGCAAGAATTGCCAGGCCGGTGCAGGCTAACAGGAAATACTGAGAGGGGTAGCGCAACAAATTTATTCCCGGCATAGATGCGTTCAGCAACGGAAAAACAGGTGTTGCCCGGCCCATACCTAATATAATTCCTGCGGTTGTAAGAACGAGCGCGAATAGAATGACCGGTTTCGCATTGCGGCCTTTTCGGCTGGATCCGTAAACAACGCCTAAAATAGAAAGTATCGACCCTATAACTCCTATGGTAACCGTGTCAGCCCACGAAAACATTTCGCCGAAAACCCGGGGTACGCTTGAATCTTGTAAGTAGGGTGAGATAATGGTCGCCAATCCGCGCAGGGTTAGTGCGTACGCCACTGCATCCGGCCTGAGCAGGCCTGCGATAACCCGCGCACTATGCTGAGCCAGATCGAGCACAGGCAGCACCTGAACGGCTGCGATGAGCAGAGAGACCATCATTGCCAGTGTGAAGAACCCGGCCCTTTCAATGATCGTTGATTTTTTAGCGGTGAAAACAAAGCACCCCCCAACCGCGAGACACAGAATAGAGACCGGATGTCCTGCAAGCAGGCACAGCGCCGATGCGAACGCAAGGGCCCACCAGGTGGAAGAAAGCAGCAAAAGCGCGAAGAGCCACGTCGTCGCGCCTGAGTGGCTCAAAAATTCCAAGTGCATGAACAGGTAACCGCCGAAGGCAAAAACCGCCATCCCCGTGCCCGAAGCGAATTTGTTCAAACCGATATGCCGGAAAAACAAAAAGGCGAAAAAACCCGCAAGGAACATTTGCGATGCTTGAAAAAGCGGAAGCGCCGACGAAAAAGGCAGCAGGTGGAAAAGAATGGAAAAAGGATAGAACACCGCCGACTGCCAGTTCCCGGCGAAAGGCATGCCGCAATATACCTGGTGGTTCCACAAAGGGAACTGGCCGGCCTGCAGTGCCTGAGCGGCAAGAGCTCTCCACGGCTGGAAAATATAGGTGACGTCCCGGATAAAATAGCTTTTGCCGGTCACTATTTGGGGCAGGAACAGGCAGGAGACCGCAAAGAATAAAACCATGAGAGGGTGCAGCCGTTCGTGCGATCTCATAGATCCTCATCCGGGTGACCCGCAATAATAGCCCTCTGAATACCCTTGTACCTTTCATTAAAACGATCAAGCTTTATGGCCTGGGACACCGCCGAGAGCGCCCCCTGCTCATCACCCCTGACAGTCATCAGCCAGGCAAGGTCTCCCCAGAGAGAGGCGTCTGTGTCGAACAATTCGACGGCCTTCTTTTGGTAGTCGACGGCTTGTGCGATAAAACTATCGTCTTTGGTGCGTGTGTAAACACTGAAAGCTATTTCCGCGCGGGCGGCGTATATCTGCGGATCAAGGGGGTCCAGCCTTGTCGCGGTAGCGAGAAAACGGTCGGCCTCCGTTTCGTGTCCAGCTTTGAAAAGGTATGTGGCATGCTGGTAGTTCCGGCTTGCACGCAACGGCTGTACCGCGAGCACGATAACACCGGCCACAACCGCTATTGTTACTATCAGGGCGGTAACGTTCAGCGGACGCCGTTGAGATGAAGCCTGACAGGAGAAGGCGCACAAAACAAAAAATAGTATCATGACACCAGGTATATAAAAGCTGTAATCAAAAAGATTCTGGGCCAGGAAACCGGTGAGCGCCAATAATACCGGCAGCATTATCCGCTGTCCGCTCAATAAGCGCCTCAACGTTCGGGAAAAAGCGGCGAATAAAAAGACCGAGATCGCGGCAAGGCCCGCTAATCCCGACTCAGCCGCCACCTGCAGTATCAAATTGTGGCAATACAGCGAATTAAGTCCGGGACGTATTTTATATACAGAGGAGAATCCTCCGAAACCGCCCCACCCATGCCCTAACAATGGGCTCGCAAGGAAGGCGCTCAGTGCGGTGCGCCACCAGTCAAGCCTGTCGGTAATGAAAAATGATATGGGCGTATGAGCTCTTGTTTTGTTCAGCGTTATCAAAACCAACAGCAGGATCACGATCAACAGACCGGACAAGAAAGATCTTCCACGCGATTTGCGGTCAAGGGCAAAAAATATCGCCGTCTCAGCGCCTCCCGCAAGCAATGCCCCGCGCGATCCGGTGAATACGATACCCGCGGCCAGTATAACGGGCATGATCAATGAACGATTGTCATCCGGCTCAATGAATATAAAAGAGGTTCCCAGCGCAAGCAGCAGATATCCTGCTATGACATTCAAATTTACGATCGCTTCTGTCTGTAAATTACTGTATGAAAAGTAATGAAGTGGGGATTGAACGAAATAGTATAAAAGTATTACAGAAAGCCATACCCCTGCCAGACAGGGGATACGAAGCAGCGCCCGTTTCTTGCCTTCTGGCAGTTGGGCGAACAGCCAGCAAAAAACGAGAGCATCGAAGAGGACCATCAACTCGTTCCGTGTCACCGCTCTGTTAGAGGACATGAACATGGTCGCAAGCGCTGCCGCGAAGAAGCCGGCAATGCTTAATGAAAAAAACGATAAGGAGGGCCGGTACAACAGCAGGAATACCGCCAGCAGGAGCAGTGCAACACAGTGCAGGATCGTTTGAGCCCAAAGATCCCATGAAAAGCGCAGTACCGGCGCCAGAGCTAGAACAAGCCCTAAGCCGGCCTCGAGCCAGTGATCTGCGAAAAATATACGGATTCTTTTCATGTTATGGTTTTCCCGACAATAAAAAAACCCACAACGGTACATCGTTATGGGTTTTTGAATCCGGACGGTTAATTTTCAAGTATTCTGGGTGTGATGAATACCAGCAGTTCGGTGCGGTCTTTACTCTTAAAGTCCCTTCTGAAAAGATGTCCAATAATAGGAATGTCGCCCAGCAGAGGCACTGAGGTACCGTTCTTGATGTCCTGATCGGTTATTAAGCCGCCGATCACGACGGTATCGCCGTTATTGACCAGCACTGTTGTTTCCGCCTCACGCGATCCGATCACGGGACCGGCGGCATCCGCTCTCACGTACAGGGATACTTCCGGTTTCACGTAGAGCGTGATGCGTTTGTCCGCATTGATCGTTGGTATAACGGTCATTTTTACCCCGACATCAAGGAATTGGGTCTGTTGTGTTGAGCCGGCCTGAGAAACCGTGGTCGTTGTATACGGGATCTTTTGACCGACTAAAATACGCGCCTGCTGATTGTTGATTGTGGTGATCTTTGGAGCGGATAAAATTCGTGAAAGTCCCCGCTGAGCCAGCGCGTTCAATGTTGCGCTCAGAGCGAACTCTCCGCTTTTGAAGACGCCGAAAGAGAATGCCCCTATTGCGCCGTTAACAGGCGCGGCTCCCAGTGTTACGCCGGTGCCGCCGCCCGCTGCCGTCACAGGGGATTGATTAGACCCGTTAAACCCGTTCGTTACCGCGGCAGCGCCGACTCCATTAGTTAATCCGACTGTCGTCGTCGGGTTTCCCGGGGTTTCCTTTGCGTATTGCCATTGTATACCCAGATCATCCGTATTGCTTACGACCATTTCCACGATACGCGCCTCAATACAAACCTGTTGCGGTTTTTTGTCCAAATCCGATATGATCTTAAGACAATTATCAAGACCTTCGGGTGTGTCAGTAATAATGAGGCTGTTAGTTCTGGAGTCGACCGCAATATTGCCTTTTCTGCCTTCCGCCTGCCTGACAGAATCAAGGTTCCCTTTTACTTCTTCCGCCTTGGCGTAATTTAACGGAAATATCTTGGTGAACGTTACCGCTTCAGATCTTTCGTCGGAGATCTTTTTAGGGGTCGCAATGCGCAGGATGTTGGAACTTTGCTCCTGGCTGACCAGGCCCTTCAAGGTTAGTATGGTGTCGAATGCTTTATTGAAAGGGACATTGTCAAGTTTGATCGTAATATTGCCTTCAACATCAGGACCATAGATAATATTAACGCCGCTTTTCATTGCCAGTACTCGCAGCACATCTCTAATGTCCGCATCCTGAAAATCTATACTGACCGGCATCGTGGGCAGCCGTACACCGGTATCAGACCTGGTAGAGGCGGGTGCCGCGGTCTTTGAATGTGTTGCAACGGGTTTTGGCTGTTCCACCTGAACTTCCGATTTCACGGTTCCCGGCATTACGGTCGCGGTAACCGCTTCATCCTGAGCCCCCTTTGCCTGCGGGGCGGTCGTTTCTTCTTCCAGAGGTTTTGCGACTACTTCCTGTACCGGTGGTTCTGTCTCTATCTTTGCGGCAGATGGCACGGGTGCCGGTGCTGCAGGCTCAGCGGCCTTAGCATTTTTCTCCGTCGTTGAGGGGACCGCTGCTGTGGGCGTCGTCGCCGGGGTAGTTGCAGGAGGAGCTGCCGGAGGCGCTACCGGCGCAGCGGCTACCTTTGCCGGTATCGTTTTCTTTTTTGGGGTTGGGGCAGGCGCTTTTTCCGTGCTCTTTTCTTCCGCGACTTTAGCGGCCGTCTCACTACCAAAGGAAACAGTGACGATGTTGCCGTTATTTTTTACCTGATATTCGGAAGCCCGTTTAAGATCTATAACGACCCGCGCGATCTTCACCGGCTCATTTTGAAATTGTCCGCTGCGGACCCGTTTTATCAGATCACCGTTGATCGCCAACTCGTGATTCTTTACGTTGTGTTCCGTGTTCGTGAACTCTACCACCAGCCGGGGAGGGTTCGCTATTTTGAACGCATGATATTTCGATGTTCCGGAAAGAGTCATGACCACATCATTGCCCTGCACGCTGGTCTTATCAAGAGTAACGAATTCCGCCGCACGTATCGACACAGCTGCCACGACGCATAGCACCAGGGAAATGATCACTTTTCTCATGTTGGATGTGCCTCCTGAAAATCTATTCTTTATCATGTAATTTAAGTTCTCTCATCGTCTTATCCTGTGCAATAAGGATCACGGAATTTTCTTTAATGGCTCCCGAGATCCCTTTGATCAGACGCTGACGGCTATCGTAAAGACGGCTGTCTTTAAGTATATAGGTCGTTCCGGTTCCCGCTATGAGGGCCGTTCTTTGTTTACCAAGCGAAAAGATGCCTTTAAGCGATAAACTTGAAAGGTTCGGAATAGTGATCTCGCCTGCCGCGGCCACGGGCGCTTCCGTGTTTTGAGGTACGAAAGGGTCCGGTTTCTGGCCGCCTTTATACACATATACATCGTCTTCTTTCTTTGTTGCAGGTGTTGCGGCGGCTGCTGAATTGGCTTTGGGCGAATAGTAGGTATCAGTAACATCCGGATCCCGTCCGCACGCCGAAAAAAAACATATAAGAGGAACGATCATTAAATAATATTTCCGGGTCATATCATCCTTTAAATGTATACGCGACAAGAGTGAACGTGGCGTTGACGGTATTGGGGTTGTCTTTTGTCGGTGCCGAAGCGTTATAATTCACGTCTTTAACGCTCAGTATCCTGGGGTCCTGGCCGATCTCTGCAAAAAAGCTTGCCAGATTATGATACGTCCCTTGTGCGGAAATCTGGAAAGGGATCTCATTGTAGTTGGAGCCGGTCGTCTGTGCGGCGGGAGAGATCGATACGATGGTGAGCCTGAAATGCTGTCCGGTTTTTGTAATTGTGCGCAGCAGTCCGGGTATCTCCCTGTCTTTGGGAAGACGTTTTTCAAGGTCGGTGACCTCGCTTTCCAGCAACTTCATTTCCCCCTGCAGTTTCGGTAATTCAAGTGCTCTGTGTTTCATGTCAGACAGCCTGGCTTGAGAACCTTTAAGTTCGTCCAGGGCCGAGGAATACTTTTTGTCCAGCGGAACGATCATGAATTTATAATAAAAGAAAATCGCCAGAATGAATCCTATAATAAGAGCGGCAAGGTTCTGCTGAGTTTTCTTATCCATTTTTCTTTTTTTCCTGATATGAAAAGGTCAGTGTAAATGACGAAGATTGTTTTGGGCCCGAATGGCTGTTTATCGCTCCCAACTCGACGCCCGAAAAGGCAGGCGATGCCGCCATGGCCGTGATCGTATCGGCTATCGCATAATTATCACTGGCTTCGGCTGAAAGAGAACACGCCAGCTTATCGATCCCGTCATATTTTGTTGTCAGGGACTTGAACCACACATTGCCCGGCAGCATGTCAACGATCGCTTCCATGAACCGAGCATACACGAGCCTTCTGGTCATCAATGTGTTAATGACGGTCTTTTTTGACTCAAGAACGTTCTTAGTGGCCTGGAGCGCTTCAACCTGCTTGACGATATTTTCGTATTTGCCTAACTCCTGCTGCGTTTTCTCTGAGCGTTGTTTAAGCTTGGCGTAAGAGGCAAGCTTCATTGTGTAATGAACGCCGCCCAACCCGACGCAAATAACAACAATAACGCAGGCCAATGCGAATATTTCCTTACGTTCCTCTTTTTTTATCGATTCAGATGGCAGGAGGTTAATTTTGATCATGTTATTTTATGTCGTTTTCCCGTCTGGCAGCCAGGCCGATCACGGCCGCCAATTGGGACGCGATGTTTTCTGGGACAGATTCTCCGCCCAAAAGCTTCGCTGCCGGATTGAATATTTCAACAGGGATGCGCAGTTCGGTGTGCAGATACTGGTCCAGGTTCTTCAGCATAGCTCCGCCGCCGCACAGCAATACCCGGTTGACGCTGCGCTCCGTGTTTTGAGAGATGAAAAAATCCAGCGAACGCTGGATCTCTCCGAGCAATTCTTTCGTAACCGGCGTTATCGCATTCGATATCTGCAGGGCTTCCTTATGGTTTTCAGCCAGCGTTCGTTCTTTTTCTTCGGCGGTCACCAGCAGACTGTACCGTGCTTTCAGGTCTTCGGCTGTCTTATAATCGCAGCCTGCCGCCCTTTGTATGGCCTTTGAGTATGCGTTGCCCGCGATAAAAACATCGCGCACCACGCGTGGAACATTGTTCTCAACAATGCAAATATTGGTCGTAGATGCCCCGATGTTTATGAGCATAACTGTCTCGGGGACGGTAGGATCGATGGAAAGCTCGTAGGCGTTCTTGATCGCGAACGCGTCCAGATCAACGACGATCGGGCGAAGGTTGAGGTCGTTCAAAATATCCAGTTTGGACTGCACCACATCTTTTTTTGACGCGACCAGTATCGTCTCCATCTTCTTCTGGCCTTCTTCGACGATATCACCGATTATGTGGAAGCTCAGGAATACGTCCCGTATGTCGAACGGGATGTACGGCTCCGCTTCGAACTGGATCGTTTTCATCAGTTCTTCGCGCCCAAGCTTGGGAAAGCGTACATAACGGACGATAACCTGATTGCCGCTCACGGAACTGACAACGTTCTTTGTAAGTATTTTTTCACGTGCGAGGAACTCGCCCAGGCGGGTGGTTGATACCGATCTTCTGTCAGCGGGAGCAATGTCTGCCGCATTTTCCGATATCGGCAATACGCCATATTTCAGGAGGGTGAAACGGCTGCCGCTGGGACGTAAATATGCCACTTTTAAGGAAGATGAGCCGATGTCAACGGCAAAACAATCCTTTGGTTTAAGGAAGGGGAGGTCGGGCAGCTTAAGGGAACCGATTGATAACGCCATTTCGCTTTAAAATATAACTGATTTATGTATATTTGTCAATGGTTTTTTAGTTCACGAATTTGGTCAGATCCGGCAGAAGAAGCGTAAGAAATGCACCTAACGCAAGGCAGGGGCCGAAAGGAAGATATTGGCCGCGTTTCATCCTGCCGCTGATGATAAGCCAGATGCCAGCGACACTTCCTGCCAGAGAGGCAAGGAATATTGTCTGAAGCAGCCCCCCGGGGCCGACAAATGCCCCTATCCCAAGCATAAGCTTTATATCCCCCCCGCCCATTGCCTCTTTCTTAAATATTTTTTCGCCGATAAAGGCGACAGCTATCAGCAGTCCGGCGCCTGACAGAGCACCGATACTTGCGAAGATCATGCGGTGCCCAATACCTGTGCCAAGCAGATAATTCGAAGGGGCGGCAGCCAGCCCGATCACCGCAAGGCCATACGAAAGAATATCGGGAATAAGCTGGGTATCAAAATCAATGCCGCTTATAACGATAAGTATGAACACAAAAGCTAAAACGAAGTAGGTAAATGGCGAGGGCCAAAACTGGCGGACGGTTATGGCAAAAGTAAACCCGGTCAGCAGCTCGACCGAAGGATATCGCCATGAGATCGGCATTTTGCAGGAGGAGCACGCGCCTCTCAGAAAAAGAAAACTGAGTATCGGAATGTTGTGGTACCAGAATATTGGCGCGTTGCATTTGGGACAATGCGAACCGGGGAAGACAATTGATTCATCTCTCTGAAGCCGGTAGATGCAAACATTTGCGAAGCTTCCAAAACATAGGCCTGAAAAAAAAGAGAACACAAGTATTAATAACATATTATTATGATATCAAATAAGAACCCTTCCGCGCAAACGGAAGGGTTCTTATATTTGTCTGGACCGCTAAATTAATACGCGTCCCAGTTGGTGCCTTTTGAATCTGTGTTGTTCATGTCAACCCAGAAATCACCCCACTGTTTTTGAGCGGTTGAAGTAGGCAATGCATCCTGGTATGCCCACGTGCCGGTGTTCTGAGTGGCTGCCGTCGCCGTGCGAACCGTTACGTTCGCATTTTTATCTGTGTATCCGGCGCAATAAACGGTTGGCATATCCTTGAGATACTTGCCGTTATCCATGGTAAGTGTCGTGCCAAGGGTTGCTCCCGCTGCCGGGTACTTGCCGTCCTGTTCACCGTAATAAATGGACAGGGCGCTGCGCACCGCACCGAGGTTGCCTTTCGTGGCGCCTTCGTTTGATTTACGGATGAGGTCGGCGAATTTCGGTATTGCGATTGCGGAAAGAATACCGATAATAGCGACCACGATCATCAACTCGATCAGTGTAAAGCCTTTGTTCGTTTTCATGTTTTTTCACCTCCTTTCAGGCATAAGAGCCTTTGTATTTATTCCAATTTTCCCAATATAAGTGTAGCACAGGGTCCGCTATTAGTCAAGGTAAACCGTTATTTGCTCGCCAGTTGGCTCATCTCGAACATCGGCAGGAACATCGCCAGTACTATCGCGCCGACCACCACGCCCATGGCGACCATTATAAGCGGTTCTATCATACTGGTGAGCGCTTTAACGCTTACGTCCACTTCCTGATCATAAAAATCAGCTATTTTGTTTAACATAGTGTCCAGATTGCCCGTTTCTTCACCGATGGCGATCATCTGTATCACCATCGGAGGGAATACACCGGTCTTCTTCAGCGGCGCCGCCATGCGCTCGCCTTCGCGGATAGAGTCCTTGGCAGAGCTTATCGCCTGTTCAACGACCTTGTTGCCGGACGTTTTTCCCACCGTGTCCAGCGCCTGAAGAATAGGTACCCCTGATTTGATAAGGGTACTGAACGTGCGGCTGAATTTCGCGACCGCGACCTTTTTAAGCAGCATGCCGAACAGCGGCAGTTTCAGGGCGATCGCGTCCAGTACATAATGCCCTCTGGCGGTGCTCCGGTATTGTTTAAAGGCCCAAAACAACAGGATCGGCGCCGCGATCACACCAAGTAGACCTTTTCGAAGAAAGACAGAGATACCTATCAGAACACGCGTTGGCAGCGGCAGTGTCGCGCCAAAACTGGCAAAGATCGTCTGGAACGTGGGTATGACAAAAATAAGAAGGAACAGGGTAATTGAGCCGGCCACCAGGGAAATAACACCCGGATAGACCATTGCCCCCTGAACCTTGCCCTTCAGCTCTTCCGCGGCTTCCAGGTAGGACGAAAGTCTTTCAAGTATCGTATCCAGGATACCGCCCATTTCGCCCGCCTTGATCATGGACACATACAGCTCTGAAAAGGCTACCGGATGTTTTTTCATGGCCTCGGTAATAGATATACCCTGTTCTATATCGGCGCGGATAGTCTGAATAACGCTCTTAAAGACCAAACTGTCGGCCTGGTCCACCAGGATACCCAGGCCCTGCACGATCGGTACGCCCGCGGAAACCAGCGTCGCCAGCTGCCGTGAAAAAACGACCAGCTCTTTTGAACCGACGGAAGGTTTAAAGGGATTGATCTTTTTGACAAAGGTAATGAACGCGTTCGACTGCTCTTCAGCTATCTCAAGAACGATAAGTTTTTGTGCCCGCAGGCGGTCAATGGCGACGCGCTGGTCCTGTGCTTCTATACTGCCCACCAACTCTCCGCCGGCAGTATTACGGGCTTTGTAAGTAAAATTCGCCATCGTCGTCGACCTCCGTTACACGCCTATCTTCGCCAGAACACGTTTCAAGTCATCCTGATCGGCACTGTTATCCAGGGCCGTCTGGTAAGTTATCTCTCTTTTGTTGTACAGGTCATACAGGGACTGGTTCATGGTCTGCATGCCGTATTTGCCGCCGGTCTGCATCGCGAGGTATATTTGTTCCACCTTCATGTCACGTATAAGATTGCGTATCGCGGAGTTCACGACCATGACTTCGCAGGCCAGTACTCTCCCCGATCCGGACGCCTGCGGTATCAGCTGCTGGGCGAAAACAGCTTGCAGCACGAAGGAGACCTGCGCCCGTATCTGGGCCTGCTGATGCGGCGGGAATACGTCAATAATGCGGTTGATGGAAGAGGCGGCATCCGTCGTATG
Organism: Endomicrobiales bacterium; assembly: GCA_963796955.1. GTDB lineage: Bacteria > Elusimicrobiota > Endomicrobiia > Endomicrobiales > JALOBY01 > CAWCNJ01. The sequence goes on along the minus strand of CAWCNJ010000008.1, from coordinate 190,053 downwards.
CAGCGTCGCGAAAACAAGGTGCCCGGTCTCAGCGATCGTCAAGGCGGCAGAGATCGTTTCAAGGTCGCGCATTTCTCCCACCAGCACCACATCCGGATCCTGGCGCAGCACATATTTAAGGGCGACCGGGAACGTACTGGTATCCGTACCGATCTCGCGCTGGTTGACGATGGATTGTTTGTGCAAATGCACGTACTCGATCGGGTCTTCTATCGTCAGGATGTGTGAGGTGCGGTGTTCATTGAGATAATCTATCATGGAGGCCAGTGTCGTGGATTTTCCGGAACCGGTCGCGCCGGTAACCAGTATCAGTCCCTTTTGCATTTTCATCAGATCGAAAACGACCGGCGGCAGATGCAATTCCTCAAAGGTCAGGATACGCTGCGGAATGGAGCGCAGGGCCGCGCCTACCGAACCGCGCTGCCGGAAAACATTCATACGTACGCGCCCTACACCCTTAATGCCGAAAGAAAGGTCCAGTTCGCTCGTTGCCTCGAATTTTTCTTTTTGAGAGTCCGTCAGCAGGGAATAGATCAACCGCTGACAGACGTCCGGGGTCAGTTTCTCAAATTGGGTCTGTACCATTTCCCCGTCGATACGCAGCATCGGCGGCAACCCCGCTGTGATATGCATATCGGAGGCTTTTTTTTCACCCATTTGCATCAACAGATCCTGCATATTAAGCATATATTCTCCTAGTTCCTGGTGATCTTTAACAACTCTTCAACATCGGCAACACCGTATTTCACTTTGCGCCACACGGCCTCGTGCAGGGAAAGGATCCGGTGCTTGGTGAAAAATCTTTCACTATCCAGTTTGTGTGGATTTTCGGCGATAGACCTGCGCAATTCCTTATCGAATTCATACAGTTCATGCACGGCGGTGCGGCCGCTGTAGCCGCTGTGGTGGCAAAAAGGACAGCCTTTCGGTTTGAACAACTTCATTTTTTCCGGAAGTTCTTCCTGAACCCCGACAGAAATGAGGTTGTAGCCGGGTATTTCGTATGCTTCCTTGCATTTTGGGCACAAGGTCCGTATAAGGCGCTGGTTGACGATCATTGAAATGCCCTGGGAAGCCACCGCCGGGTCCACGCCGAGGTAATAGAATTGGGTTAAGGTTTCATTTATGGTTGAGGTTGGCAGCGCCGTTAAAACCAGTTTGTCCGTCAGGCTTGCCGATATGGCCGCGGCCGCGCATTCCGGATCGGAGAGCTCTTCGATCATCAGCACATCCGGGTCCTGAACCTTCAAAGAACGTAAGATACCGGCCGCCGTTAATGCTTTTTCCGGCTCCGTTTGTATCTGGTTTACCCCGGGTATCAGCGATTCGATACGTTCTTCTATCGTCATGATATTGCAGTCGGGGTGGTTAAGGTAATGAATGGCCGCATACAGAGTGCTGGTTTTCCCCGAGTCGTTGGGGCCGGTGATAACGATCATCCCATTGGCCTTTTCCAGGTTCTTAATGAATACCGAGACAGTCTCCGGCTCAAAGCCCATCTGATTGAGGTCGCGGAGCGCTTCATTGTCCCGGGAAAGCTTAAGAACGATGCGGTCCCCCGCGATGGTCGGCAGGAAAGAGATATGGATCGTGGTTTCGATACCGGATACCGTCAGTTTGAAAAAACCTTTACAGGCCGTACCGGGTGCCGCCGCGGAGAGCCCGGCGAGCGATTTTAATTTCGAGGATAATGAAGAGTAATAAGAGCGGGGGATGGGTGACTGCTGCTCCAGCATACCGTTGGTCCGGTAGCGGATGCGCAGGGTTTCTTCCTGCGGTTCAATGTACACGGCAGAAGAGCCGGCTTTTACACCCGGCGAGAGCACATAATTGACAATGTCTTCATCGGGAAGCATTTCCTTGCCGGATAATTCATCGCATTCGTAAAATACCGCGTAATAGGTATCGATGGCTTTCTTAATGTCGTCGTCAAGAGCGATCACCACCTGCACGTCCAGTCCCGTGGTGAGTTTGATATCATCGATCGCGAAAATATTGAAGGGGTCGGCCATCGCCACGGTCACGATCTGTCCGTTGATACGAACCGGTATCAGGTTTTGACGCCGCACGATGCTTTTGGGCACGGTATGTATGACTTCCTGGGGTATAACGCCGTATTCGGAAAGAGAAATATAGGAGACGCCGCACTGTTTACCGAGAAAGGCGAGCATGACCTCTTCGTTGATGGCGCCCATCTGCGAGAGTATGGCGCCCAGTTTCCCGCCGGTGCGTTTTTGTATCTCCAGGGCGTCGCTCAGCTGTTCGGAGGTGATGATACCGACCTCGACAAGAATATCCCCCAGTCGTTTCTTAAGGCCGGCAAGGCTCAAAGGCTCTCCCTGTTCTTTACGCGGAATTTCTCACGCAGGTATTTTTCGACATGTACCGGCACCAGCCCTCGGACGTCTCCGCCGAGGCGGTAGACTTCTTTGACCATACGGGATGAAAGATACGTATACGATTCGTCGGGCATCAGGAATACCGTTTCCGCGATCTTATCTAGACGCCGGTTCATCAACGCCATCTGGAACTCATATTCGAAATCAGAGACCGCCCGCAGGCCGCGGATGATCACTGAAGCATTCGTTTTTATAAGGTAGTGCACCAGCAGGCCGGAAAACCGCTCTATGCGTACGGACTTAAGGCCGGACGTTGCGCTCTGTATCATGCTGAGGCGCTGGTCCACTGAGAACGTAGGATTTTTGTTGGCATTATCGGTTACGGCTACAATGACTTTTGGAAAAAGGCGGGTAGCCCTGACAATTATGTCCAGGTGCCCATTGGTGAGCGGATCAAAACTTCCGGGATAAACAGCGACAGGCCCTTTCATTTATATACCTTATAGGACATTTACCTTATTTTGTCAATATTTTTTGCAAGTTCAATATGAAATTTCAAGGAGTTTATATTGTTGCCAGTGATATCTTTCCGCCAAAAACGCGCGTCAGTTCGTCACGCAGCTGCCTGTTTTCGCTTAACGCAAGAGTATGGTCGGTGCTCAGAGTTTTTTCAGCAGCTTCTTTCGCGGTCTTGATCAAATCCAAATCGGTTATGATATTTCCCGCTTTAAGTTCAGGCATTCCGTGCTGTGCCGTGCCGAAGAATTCCCCGGGTCCTCTTAGGACCAGATCTTCCTGTGCTATCTTGAAGCCATCCGTTGTCGAAAGCATAACATCGATACGCCTCTTTGCCTGCTCCGTGGAAGGCTGTCCGGCCAGAAGACAATACGATTGAGACTTTCCCCTTCCCACACGGCCACGAAGCTGATGCAGGGTCGCAAGGCCGAAGCGTTCGCAGTGCTCTATCATCATTACCGTTGCGTTCGGCACATCTATGCCGACCTCTATTACCGTTGTCGCTATCAGTATGTCAAAGGTGCCGTCCCTGAAACCTTTCATTACCGCGTCCTTATCGGCGGCTTTCATCTGGCCGTGCAGCAAGCCAACATGCAGACCGAAAAAAATTGTCTTCGACAAATTCGCCGCCTCGCTTGCGGCCGCTTTCATCTCGGAAGAATCGGTGCTGTCAACCAGCGGATAAACGATAAACGCCTGATGCTTTTTAGCGATCTCACTTTTGATAAATGAATACGCTTCATGGTCAGCAACATGTTTCGTTATCACAGGCAGCCTGCCGGGGGGCAGTGTATCAATTACCGAAACATCAAGATCGCCGTACAGCGTCAACGCAAGAGAACGCGGTATGGGGGTAGCCGTCATTATAAGAACATCCGGCATAGATGCTTTTTTCTGCAGCGCCGCCCGCTGAAGCACACCGAACCGGTGTTGTTCATCAATCACAACCAGGCCAAGGTTTTTAAAAGAAACGTTTTCGTCAAGCAGGGCGTGTGTTCCGATAACCAGCTGCGCTGAGCCATCAGCCACCGCCTTGCGAAGTGCCGCGCGGCCTGCCCCCGATGCTGAGAGATTGCCGGTAACCAGAGCGATGTTCACCGGCAATCCCTCAAGCAGGTTTGAAATTGAGACCGCGTGCTGTGAAGCAAGTATTTCAGTGGGCGCAAGAAGGGCGGCCTGGAAGCCGTTCTCTATGGCAAGCAATGCCGCGCTGAGAGCAACAACGGTTTTTCCCGAACCTACATCACCTGTAAGCAGACGGTTCATTGGGGCTGTCTTTTGCATATCACAGAAGATCTCGTTGATGGATCTTTTCTGGGCGCGCGTAAATTCAAATCCCATTTTTACACGGAACTGCCCAAGTAGATGCTTTTTCACTTCATAGGAACGCGGTTTAGTTTGTCTTTGTGAGCGTTCCCTTACCAGCGTCATAGCTGCTTCCAAAAGATAGAATTCATCGGCTGCCAGCCGCTTCCTGGCACTTTCCGCCTCCTGAAAGCTGGCCGGAAAATGGATGCTGCGAACCGCTTTTGCGGCGCCGGGCAGCTTAAGTTCTTCACACATAGTCTCAGGCAGCAGCTCCGGCCATTCTTTAGCGTAGCTTGAAACAGCCTTTGTCATCATGCCCCGCAAAAACTTCTGCGAGATCCCCTCGGTCAAAGGATATATTGGAATAATTCCGTTAAAGGAGGCCGGAAGCGGGGCATCGGCGGAGGCAAGCAAGGCGTGATCATCAACTGATAATTGTCTTTCCCTGAACCGGTACTCCATGATACCGTTAAGTATCACCCACTGGCCCGGGACAAAGCTGCTTTTAAGTGAAGCGAAAATATCAAACCGCTGGTAGGGGTTTACATGACGGAAGAATTGCGCGTAACATATCCCGGAGCTGTCCGAAACCGCCACCTTAAAAATTTTAAGTGTTGGAGAAAGAGCCATAACCTCAGCCGTCTCCACTTTGCCCTTTACCGTAACCCGGGTATTGGCCGGCGCGGTACCAATCCGTTGTATCAGCCGCCGGTCATCATACTCGCGCGGAAATAGTGTCAGCATTTCCCGAAGGCTCGTTACGCCAAGCCTTGAAAGCATCTGAGCCTTTGCAGGCCCCATGCCCTTAAGGCATTGGACCGATTGATCAAGGTTCTTTTGTTCCATAAATTTGATATTGTCCTCTAAATTTGATATAAATGTGTTTCGTAATATCCAAGTGGAGGTAACAACTCAATGTCTTACAAATGCACTATCTGCGGCAAAGGGCCGAAAACAGGAAATACGGTCAGCCATTCACACGTCGGCACAAAAAGAATTTTCCGTCCGAATCTGCAGGATATCCGTATCAAGGTTGAAGGCAAAACAAAGAAGAAGCTGGTCTGCGTTGCCTGCCTTAAATCGAACAAAGTTCAGAAAGCTTAATTTACTTTTTTCTTAAAATAAAACTCTCGCCGGTCAGCATATGCATATGCGCCCGGCGAGAGTTTTATTTTGTTAAGCCGGGCAGCTTATAATGGGACTGATAAGCCCAGGACGATACGGTAGACATCGGTAAAATCCACACGGTATTTCTCGCCTGAGAGGTCAAAATTGAGATTGTTTTGCGTATAGCCAAGACCCGCGGTGTAGTGCGTTACCTCAAGGTCGTTCATATCGGGACCGTAGATGCCGACCCGGATCTTTAATATATCGCCCAGGTTCTGTTCCAGCCCGAAATGGTTCTGAGTGAGGGCCGGAACCGGATCCCGGTAATACCTTTTATCGAAATCGTAGGCGAAGGTCACGAATTTGCTTATCTGGTACGCAAAACCCGCGCGTAATACGAATGGCAGCTGCTGGGTCTCAAAATCGTCCCACCACATAAAGGCCGCGATGTTATCGGCATCGATCCCCAGGCGGAACATGGGTGACACATTATACAATAGTCCATAACCCAGGGAGAAACCGTTGCCGTCAGCGATATTCGCCGACGGTGTGCCGTTGTCTATGCCGGCCTGGGCAACCCGGCCGTAAAGGTACGACAGGTTCAGCCCGTTCGTTATCTTATCATCCGTTTGTGTTGCGGAAAGAGTGAATTCGTCTACATGCACTTCTGTGCTGGAAAAACCACCGTTAACGGTCGTTGTCGAGACGGAGTACGAAGCCATCGGCCTCCAGGAAATAGCCCCTTTTGAGTTACAGAGGCTTATCAGCGTCAGGTTGGTGTTCTTTAATGTCTCATTGGAGAACAACTGATCCGTGCTCAAGCTGCTTTGACGGGCCGCTTCAAATGACAAACCCAGAACGTTATCGTCTTTAAGAAGCGCAAGGCCCGCCGGATTGAAGTATATGTCGGCAGGGTCATTCCCCACCGCGGCCGCTGCCAGCCCCATACCAAGCGACCGTCCGCCCGGGGCAATACCATCGAACGCATTGTAGGCCAACGGAGATTGAGGGCGCGCTAACACATTTGTTATAAGGGCTGAGATCAGCAATACCGCTAACAGAAATCGTTTCATGGAGCTCCTAAAGTATTTGCAGGTTATGCAAATGCGAGTAGACACCTTCGTTCTTTACCAGTTCTTCGTGCGTTCCTTCTTCAACGATAGCGCCTTTATCCAATACGATGATGCGGTCTGCCCGCCTGATCGTTGAAAGCCGGTGAGCTATCATAAGGGTCGTACGGTCTTGCATAAGATGTTCTATGGCCGCCTGTACCAGTTTTTCAGACTCCGCGTCCAGGGCGCTGGTCGCTTCGTCCAGTATCAAGATCGGCGGGTTTTTAAGCACGGCCCGCGCGATCGCCAGGCGTTGGCGTTCGCCGCCGGACAAACGGACCCCTCTTTCGCCGACAACCGTATCATAGCCGTGCGGCAGTCTCAAGATGAATTCGTGGGCGTTAGCGGCTTTAGCTGCCGCTATCACTCCTTCCGTACCGGCGCTGCGGTTACCATACGAAATATTATACGCGATGGTATCGTTGAACAGCATCACATCCTGGGTCACGACACCTATCTGTCCGCGCAGGGATTCCAGCGTGACGCTGCGAATATCGTGTCCGTCGATAGTGACTTTCCCGCCCTGAGGATCGTAGAAGCGAAGTATAAGGTTGGCGATAGAGGTTTTCCCGGAACCCGAAGGGCCGACCAGTGCGATCGCTTCGCCTGCTTTGACGGTCAATGAGAATTTTTCAAGGACAACTCTTTCAGGCTGGTATGAGAATGTCACAGTTTCAAAGGCGATAGTATCTTTGAAAGGCGGCAGGGTCACCGCACCATCAGCATTAACGATAGACGGTTTTTCGTCGAGAAGACTGAATATCCTTTCAGCGCCGGACATGGCCTGCTGCAAAATCGAATTAGTGCTGGCGAAATTCTTGAGCGGCTGGTAGATAGAGAATACCGCCGTCATGAACGCGAAGAACGAGCCTGCGGTCCAGACCCCGCTGACCACATCCCTTCCGCCGTACCAGATAATGAACGAGACACCGAGCGCCCCCATAAATTCCATGATCGGGCTCGACCGGGCGTCGACCCTGATGAATTTCTGCATCGCGTGATAGTATTTGTCGTTCTCGGTCTTGAACCGTTCTATCTCGTTGTTTTCCTGCACGAAGGTTTTGATAACGCTGATGCCGGTCATAGCTTCCTGCAATACCGCGTAGATCTCGGAGATCTGGTGCTGGCCCTGGCGGGAGGCCGCGCGCATTTTTTTTGCGAACGATACCAGCGGCAACGCGGCTAACGGGAATATCAGCAGCGTGATCGTCGCGAATTTCCAGTTAAGGAAGAACACCACGCCGATCATAATGATGATGGTGAAACCGTCACGAAAGATCGCGGGCGGCACCTGAAAAAGGGCCGTCTGCAGCAGCGTGACATCGTTCGTCACCCGGGCCATCATTTTAGCCGAGGAATTGCGCACATAAAAATCGTGTGAAAGAGTTATCAGTTTGGCGAACAGCTGTCCGCGGATCTTGAGGATAATGTTCTGCGAAATATAGAACATAAGGTAATTCTGTCCGTAGGCAGCTATGCCTTTAAACAGGTACATCGACGGTATCAAGATAATTATCAGGTACAACATATGCATGTCGCGCGCGATGAATATCTTGTCGATCACCGCCTTGATAAGCCACATGCTGGCGCCGGTTATGGCTGAAAAAAGTATCATACATATCAGGGCCAGGGAAAAGCGTCCAATATGTTCGTCGATGTAGCCGGTCAAGCGCTTGTATATCATGTATTCTCCAGTATGATCTGTGCCGCCCGGGCGTATACGCCGGGAGCTCCCAAGTCCTTTCGGATAGTCAAAAGTTCGCTCCTGACCGCAGAGAAATACGCGTGGTCGTTCAAATAGCGCAGCGCTGCGGCGGAAATATCCTTCGGGTTGGCCTTGTCCTGTATAAGTTCGGGCACCAGTTGTTTATTGGTTAGAATGTTCGCCATCGCGATAAAAGGAATGGAAACGAGCAGCTTGGCAAGCGCGAAATTAAATGATGAGAGCCGGTACATTACGATCATCGGTATTCCCAGCAATGCATTTTCCAGGCTTACCGTGCCGGACGTGGTGATCGCGAGGGTAAGTTTCCGGCGTTCGTTATAATTATCCTCGATTATTACCGGGTAGGGCAGACCGGCAAAAAGATCGGCGGTATTTTTTGACGCGAAGAAGGCGAAGCGCGCGTGGGTTGAATTTTCAAGTATCCGGGCTGTGTTAAGCAGGATGGGCAGATGGCGCTTAAGAACATTGGGTCTGCTGCCGGGGAATAAACCTATATAGGGCGTGCCCTGTTCCGGCGGCGTCACGGCTTCCGGGACCGTATCTATCATCGGGTTGCCTACGAAGACGGCCGGCACACCTGCATTGTGGTATATTTTTTCCTCAAAAGGCAGTATCAACAACATTTTTGTTACGGTTTTCCTCAACTGATCTATGCGTCCGGGCCGGCTGGCCCACACCTGCGGTCCGACAAAATAATAAACCGGGATCCCGCATTTTTTCGCGTATCGGGCCACATGGATATTAAAACCATAATAATCGACCAGCACGACAACATCCGGTCTGTGTTCTTTCCAACCTTCGACAATATAGTCGTTGAATATCTTTTTAAGTTTAAAGTATTGTTTGAACGGCTGCCAGAACCCGAAACCGCCAAGGCTCACCAGATCCGCGTCGAACTTGTCGGCGACATCTTTTAACTGCCCGCCGCCCAGCGCTTCAACGAGCACCGTCCCGACGCGCGCGCGGACCGCCTTGATAAGGTTCGCGGCATGGATATCGCCGGAGTGATCGCCTGCGGAAATGAAAAGGTTCATTGATTATTCAGGTTCCTCAGTATCTCAAGCGCCAGCTCCAGCGCGTCCCGGCCGTGTTCGCCGGTCACCTCGGGTTTTCTTCCTTCAATAACACAGGTTATGAAATGGTCCAACTCCAGGAAGAGCTGTTCGTCGTTCTTTAGTTTTGGGCTGGTCACTTCGATGTCTAATAACGATTTTACAACGGGTTTTTTCTTACGGTACACCTTCAGCGATTTTCCCGCGTAGTCAATGGAGATATAACTATCGGCCTGGAATAATCTGATCTTGCGGTATTTTTCCAGCGAGACGCGGCTTGCTGAAATATCGGCGACACAACCGCCCTCGAATTTTATCCGTGCTTTAACGATGTCTTCGTGCTCCGACAAAATGGAGGCGCCGTGAGCCTCTACCGAGACCACTTTTTCCCCTATCAGTGATAATACGATATCAATGTCGTGTATCATAAGGTCCATAACGACCCCGATGTGGCTGGTCCGCGGATCATACGGCCCAAGCCTGTTGACCTCTATGAATTTTGGTTTGTTGATATATTCCTGGGCGCTGATAACAGCAGGGTTGAAACGCTCGATCAGTCCGACTTGCAGTATGACACCCTTTGATTCGGCGAGCGCGATAAGTTCTTTCGCCTGCTCGACGGTTTCCGTGAACGGCTTCTCCACCAGAACGTGTATACCGGCTTCTATCAGATCTTTTGCGATTGAGAAATGGAACGGTGTCGGGACGGCTATTACCGCAAGGCGCGCCTTCCCTATCACCTCATGATGGTCTTTATAGGCAGGCACATGCAGACCCAATGCGATCTTTTCAGCCCGTTTCAGGTCATTGTCGACCACAGCTGCTAAGGAGGAAGCAGGATGTTGTGCCAGTATCCTGGCGTGGTGCTGCCCCAGTGAACCGACGCCGATGACAGCCGTAGTGAGTTTTTCCATGTTAAGCCTTAAAGGAGGCGAATGTATCGATGATGAGTTTCAGGTCTGACGCTGTCAGTGCCGGATGCACCGGGATAGAAAGTACCTCTTTAGCCGCTTTTTCGGCGACCGGGCACAGTCCGGCTTTATAGCCCATTCTTTTATACAACGGCTGCAGATGCATCGGTACCGGATAATATATGCCGCACCCTACGCCGCTGGAATGTAAATGCTTCATCAGCCGTTCCCTGACCCCGGGCTTGACTCTGATGGTGTACTGGTGAAATACCGGGGTGCAATTTGAGGGGATCACCGGGGTTTTTAAGAAAGAGAATTTCTGGAGACGCTCCGTCAGATAGGCCGCGTTCGAGCGCCGTGCAGCGTTCCATTCCTGCAGGTGTCCCATTTGCACAATGCCGATACCGGCGGCGAGGTTCGTCAGACGGTAATTATAACCGAGAATGGTATGGGTCGAATGCTCGCTGCGTCCGTGGTTGATGATGCTGCGGACATTCTTGTCTACGGCGCTGCTTGCGGTAAGCACGATCCCGCCTTCGCCGCACATCACATTCTTTGTGGCATAGAACGAGAATGCGGATGCTGTGCCGAAGGTCCCGACGGTGGTCCCCTCGAACGCAGCGCCGTGGGCCTGGGCGCAGTCTTCAATAAGTTTGACCTTATATTTTCTGGAAAGTTTTATGAACGCCGCCATATCGCACGGCACGCCGAACAGGTGTACCAGCAGTATCGCTTTTATTTTTTTATTTTTATTCAGGATCGTTTCTGCAGCTTCCGGGGAGATGTTCAGCGTTGCAGGATCTATGTCGGCAAAAACCGGTTTTGCCTGACAGTACAGTATGCTGTTGGCCGTCGCGATGAAGGACATCGCAGTCGTCAACACCTGATCCCCCGTCTTGATACCGGCGCCCAGTAACGCCGCGTGCAGTGCGGTCGTGCCGTTCGAAACTGCCACGCAGTGTTTCGCGTTAAAAGCCCGGGCGCAGACATTCTCGAACTCAGTTACATATTTTCCAGCTGCCAGCATGCGGGAATCAATGATCTCGTTAAGCACCTTCTTTTCTTCGCTTCCTACGATCGGGTGAACAAGTCCAAGCATGGTGTTTCCTTCTATAGCGCGATTATGGTGATCTTTGCGGCCTCGGCGGCGGCCAGCAGCTCCGGTTTGCCGATCATCAGGGTGGCTCCCGCTTCTATCGCCAGAGCGCGCGCCCTGCATTCTTTAAGTGTGTTGATAGTGTTCATGCCTATTACAGGCACATCAAATCTGAAATCTTGTTTCGGTTTCGCGACTTTGGCGACAATGACACCGTCTTTCGCATACTGTGCCGCGCGACGGATGCACTCGTCGGTACCTTCAATGCTTTCAACGGCTATCACCGACATATCCTTAACGACCACGGTCTGGCCGATATCGAGCCCTGCTATCGCCTTAGCGGTTTCATGCCCGAACGCGACGTTCTCCTTTTCTTCTTTGGAAAGTTTCGGTCCCGCCAGGATGCCTTTTTCGGGCAGCAGGTGCGAAAGGTATTGATGCGAGGGAAGCAGTTTGATCCCCTCTTTTTCAAGTTCAGAGCAGACTGCACCGAGTATACTGTCGGTCTTTTTATTGACCAACTTCCCGAGCAGCTTCAACGCCCGCCAGTCAAGGGCCAGTCCGTCGAATAGCCGGGCGTGCTTGACCTGCCCGGCCATGATCGCCGTCCCGGCCTGTTTTGAATGAAAAAAATCTATCAACTTCTGAAATTGTCCCACAGATATCCAAGCGCAGGAGTCGGCAAGTTTTTCAATGGCCGGATCGGTCTCTTCCTTTAACGCAAGAAGGGCGACAGAATCGCCCCTTTTGCGTATCTCTTCAGCGACGAGGAATGGGAACCGGCCATTGCCGGCGATCAGGCCTATTACGCTCATTCTTCGGAATCTTCCTTGTTGCCGGGCCGGCAGATGCCGCGTTTTGAGGAAGCTATGAACGCGATCAATTCCTTCACTTCATCCGAGGGACCGCTTGCCCCCAGCTGGTCCATCGCTTCGCCGATGGGTATGCTGGACATAAAAAGTGTTTTGAAGGCCTGCTTTATCTCGTCGATCGTATCGCGCGAAAAACCGCGGCGTTTCATGCCGACAAGATTTAAGCCCACCAGACGCGCCCGGTTGTCATGCGCCTGCCCGAACGGGATCACATCCTGGCTTACCATAGCGCCGCCCGCGATCATCGCCAGACGACCTATCCTCGTGAACTGGTGCACGGCGGATATCCCGCCGAATACCGCGTAATCCCCCACCTCGACATGGCCGCCGAGGGTGGCCGCATTTGCCATAATGATGCCGTTGCCCAGCACGCAGTCGTGCGCGACGTGGGTGTAGGCCATAAAAAGACAGTCGCTGCCGATAACGGTCTTGCCCGTGGCGGTGGTTCCTCTGTTAAGCGTAACGAATTCCCGGACCGTGCAGCGGTCGCCGATAACTATTCTAGTCGGTTCATTATTATATTTCAGATCTTGCGGCGCCAGGCCGACCGAGGCGTGCGGGAATATACGGCAATTCTTTCCTATATCCGCGGCCTCGATGACCGCATGAGGGCCGACAGTCGTGCCTTCACCTATTACTACATTTTCGCCGATGACCGCGTAAGGTCCGACTGAAACGGTCGCATCAAGACGGGCGCTGCGGTGTATGATCGCTGTGGGATGTATCATGCTATGCTCCGGTAGTTATTTTGTGTTATTGTCTATGACCGCGAACATGAATTCGCATTCGGTCGTCAATTGACCGTTGACATACGTTTCGCCGCGCACCTTGCCGCCCTTCTCGCGCGCGCGGATAACGTCCACACGCAGCTCCAGCACATCGCCCGGAGTGACGGGTTTGCGGAATTTTACCGCGTCGATACCCATAAAAACCGCGAGTTTGCCCAGGTTCTCAGGCTTTGAGAGGAACAGCACGCAGGCGGTCTGCGCCATCGCTTCAACGATCAACACCCCCGGCATGATCGGCTGCACCGGGAAATGTCCGTTAAAATATTCTTCGTTCCCGCTGACGCACTTATACCCGATCGCTTTTTTTAGTTCTTCAACGATAACAACCCGGTCGATCAACAGCATCGGGTAGCGGTGAGGGATGATCTTTTTAATAGCATTGATATCAAAATACTGTCCCTGCGGTATCTGCGGCATCTGAGGTATCTGGCCCGTTTCAGTCATTAAAACCCTCCGTTGGATTTTGCGATAGCTCGTGCGAACTGAACATTATGGTTGTGTCCTGGTTTAACCGCGGTTATCTTTGCCTTTAAACGCCTGCCCAAAAGGTAGAGATCTCCCAGCAGATCAAGGGTTTTATGACGGACAAATTCATCGGGATAGCGCAGCGTCTTATCGGGGTTGTGAATGCCGTTCGGTGCGATAACGATCGCGTTGTCGAAATTACCGCCTTTCGCAAGGCCTTTTGACTGGAGCGCTTCTATCTCATAATCGAAACAAAAAGTGCGGGCTTTTGACAACTCCCGTATGAAGGTATCCTGCGAGATAACGAACGATGCCTGCTGATGTTTTAAGAACGGATGTTTATAACCGACCGTACAGTCTATCGTGAACGTATCGGAGGGTTCTGCCAGCATTCTGGTTTCTCCGCTTTCGTAAATGACGGGTGCATTGAGCGTCATATACGTGCGCACGGCCGACTGTTCAGTGAAACCCGCTTTCAGTAACGTATCGACGATTGATACCGCGCTGCCATCCAGCACCGGCGGCTCATTATTATTGATATCGATCTCCACATTGTCGATCCCAAGAGCAAAAAGGACCGCCATGATATGCTCGATAGTATAGATCTTTTCATTTCCGGAACCGATCACGGTGCCCCGTACCGCGACCGCCGAAATGTTGTCAAGGGCGGCGCGTACCAGCGGCTGGCCCGGTAAGTCTATGCGCTTAAATACTACGCCGGTGTTCTCGGCGGCCGGTTTAAAAGTGATGGTACTCAGGTTCCCCGTATGCAGCCCTATTCCTGAAAGGATGCTTTGCGTGCGTATAGTGGTTTGATGTTCCATTATTTTCCTTGCATGTGTCGTTGGATCGATATTTCAGGGGTTCTTTATTTCAAGCAACATATTCCTGATGTCTTTTACTTCTTCAAAAAGCTCAGGCAGTTTTTGCGATAACGCATACACTTTCATCGCTTCCCGGTGCGGACGCGCCGGATAGCCGGAAACGATCTCTTTCGCGGGCACATCGCCTATCACTGCCGCCTGACCCGCAATGGTCACGCCGTCGCCGATCTTCAAATGTCCTGATACCCCCGCCTGCCCGGCGATGGTAACGAAATCTCCGAGCACCGTTGAGCCCGCTATGCCGACCTGTGCGACTATAAAGCAATGCTCACCGATCTTCACGTTGTGCGCGATCTGCACCAGGTTGTCTATCTTCGTGCCTTTTCCGATCTTTGTTTTTCCCGTCGTCGCTCTGTCTATGGCAACATTGGCGCCTATCTCTACGTCATCGGCTATTTCAATTGAACCGATCTGGGGCACTTTAAAATGTCCGGCGGGGCTCGGGACAAAGCCAAAACCGTCCGAGCCCAAAACCGTGCCCGGGTGGATGATAACGTTATTGCCTACCTTCACATTTTCTCTGATAGTGACATTCGGATATATGCGGGTATTGCTCCCGATGCGCGAAGAGTGCCCGATGTAAGAGTTTGCGCCTATATGGGTGTTCTCGCCGATGGAAACACCGGGTTCTATAACGACGCCCGGACCGACATATACGTTCTTCGCTATTTTTGCGTCGCCGGCAACCACCGCCTTTGGGTGGATACCCGGGGCAAAAGAAGGCCGGATCTCTTTTTCCAGGATCGTCAGGATCTGCGCGAAAGCAAGGTGCGGATTTTTGACGATGATCTGCACAGCGTTACAATTTGCTACTTCTTCACCCAACAAAAGAACACCCGCCTTGCTCTTTGAGAGATGTTTCACGTACTTTGGGTTAAAAACGAAAGAGACATCTGAATGGCCGGCCTCATCCAACCCTGCGGCGCCGGTTACAACCAGATCAGGGTCGCCTATCAGACGTCCTGTGACAAGTTCTGCGATCTGGGATGCTTTCATGTTCATTGGTCGGTCCCTTGCTAAAAAATTATCGCCCTTGCAGGCGTTCAAGCACCTTTTCCGTCAAATCCTGATAGGACTGTCCGTACAGCACATCTTTTCTGTCAAGCACCACGGTTAAGTTCAGCTCCTTGGCGATCTTCTCGATTATATGATAGATGTCCTGTAATACTTCGTCGGTCTGCCGCGCTTCCAGGTCGCAAAGCTCCTGTTTATTCTGCTTGAATTTTTCCGCGATATTCGCTTTTTTCTTAAGGACATCGGATTTCATTGTCTCAATGTCCGCTTCCGTCTGTTTTATGCTTTCAATGACCGTTGCTGTCATGGTTCGAAGATCAGCGCCCGGTGCAGGATTCTCGGAGGATGAAACGTACCCAGACGAAGATGTACCTATGCCTGAAGCGGTGGTTGAGGAAATGCCTTGTGGCGCGATAGTTTGAGCGGCAACCGGTCCGGTTGATCGTATAACGTCTGACGCCTGGGTTGTGCCGGCCTGGAGCATGCCCGGTAAAATACGAACGGGACCGGGCACCGGGGCCGCCTGGACTATTGGCGTTGATGTAGAGGATTGAACGGAACCCGGCATGATCCCTTTGTTCAGCAGGGCCAGGTTTGACCTGAGGACATCCAGCTGTGTTGAACTGGAAACAATGACCCTCTGCAGATCGGTTATCTCATTTTCAAGCAGTTTCAATTCCGCTTTTCTTTTAACCGCCTCCGAATCGAATGCCTCGTGGCTGCGCTTACAAAGAGGATGCTCGTTAAAGACCTTTTCAATATCAACATACCCCACGCCCGCCGAACCCGAGACGACCGGGTTTTTTCCCGGCTGTGACGGAGCAGAGCCGTCCAGCTGAATAGTAACCGCGCCTGCATTCAAAAACATCATGAGGCAGGCCGCAAGCAGCGGCAAGAACAGAAGGACTCGTTTCATTTAGAATACATTTCCTATCGTGAAATAAAATTGGCTTAATTCTTCGCCCGGATTGTGGTTGAGGCCGTATCCCCAGTCAAGTCTCAACGGGAAGACAGGTGTGGTAAATCTTATCCCGAAGCCAACGCCTGATTTCATATCATTTTTGCTCTGCCCGATCTGCATAGTAAAATCACCGGGATTGTCCCAGTCGCCGCCCATGTCGGCAAAAAAGGCTCCTTCAAGTATTGTTTTATTCTTTTCCTGGGCTATAGGGAACTTGTATTCTGCGTTAAAATAGGACATCGCCTTCCCGCCGTTGTCGCTGCCGATCTCTCCTCGATATTTATAGCCGCGAACAGTGTCGGCCCCGCCTACGTAGAACCGCTCGTATATCGGCACATCAGCGGAACTGCCGAAGTTCTGCACCAGGCCCGCAGTTCCGTTCAGGGAAAGCACGAACTTCCAGAACGTCGGAAAAAACCAGGAGCTTTTTATCGTCGGTTTGACAAAATTAACGGAACCGCCGACAGGGCCGCCCGCCAGCTGCACACCGAGCGATTGCTTGTCGCCGCGCGTCGGGTCAAACACATTGTCGCGCGTATCCCATATTATCTGGCCGGACACACTGGATGTTATGTCGAGAGAATTGGGCACAACCGATGAGATCGAAACGTTCTGCACGCTTACGCCTATCTCTTCATAGGAATAGCCGAACTGCAGACCGAGATTGTCGGATATGCGGGGCCCGATCGTTACGCTTCCACCGACGCGGGTTTCGTTATAGGCAGAAGTGATATTAGCATAATCGCGGGCGGTTAATGTATCAAAAACGCTGGCGCTGAGGCTCATTGGTTTATTCAGGAACCACGGTTCGGTCCAGCTTATCTGGTAGTTCGTGATCCCGCCGAATTCCCACATAAGGTTTAATTTTTCAGCCCGTCCGAATAAATTCATGTGAGACAACTGTAACGTGCCGACCATTCCATTGACGGATGAGTAACCTGCCCCCGCTGATAACATACCTGGTTTGCCTTCGGTAACGTTCAGTACCATATCCATGATGTCCGGTTTATCGGTCGGCTGCAGCTCCGGTTCAGCGGCATCTATAAAACCAAGATTATAAATTTTTTCTAAACTGCGTTTTACTTTTGAAGAACTGAATACATCTCCCTCCTTCAGCAATACTTCGCGGCGTATCACGAACTCCTTAGTGGACTCAAGACCGTCTATGAACAACCGTCCCAGGTACACAACCGGACCTTCGGTGATCTTATAAATAATATTCATTTCGCCCTTTTCATTATCAGGCTGAAGTTGAGGTTCAATTTGCGCCCTGAGATATCCACGGTCCGAGTATTGATCCATGAGCGCCGCTTTGCTTTCGTTAAATTGTTCCTGCTTGTACAATTCGCCTTTTTTCAGAGACACGATACGGGACAGCTCGCCGCTGGTGTAGATAGCGTTCCCGGAAAACCCGATCGAGCCGATATGATACTTTATTCCTTCAGTGATTACTATCTCAATGAACATCTGAGTGCGCTCAGCATTGTACGTAATTATCGGTTCACCCACCGAGGCCTCGGTAAAGCCGTTGTTCTTATAGAACTCTTCTATCGCCTTACGGTCTTCGCCGATCGTATCAGCTTTGTATACTTTCTTTTTTTTAGTTTTCATCAGGCCGGCGATTTTTTTTGTTTTGAACGACTTCACACCGCTTACGGTAACCGAACCGATCAATATCTGATGCCCTTCGCTTACCAGAAAGCTGACGGTCATCCGGTTAGTGGCTTCATCAGTGGTAGGGATAATATCTATCTTAGCGTCAGCATAGCCTTTGTCCAGGTACAGGGTCAGCGCTTTGGACCGTGACTCTTCCATTTTCGCGACATCATAATAGTCTTTTTCCTTCAACGTGAACTCGTCCTTCAGGCGGCCCTGGGAGAATTTCTGGTTACCTTTGACGCTTATTTTCGTTATGTAGGGTTTCTCTTTTACCGCATAGGTGACCCTCATGGAGTCTGTATCAACGGCGACCTGTACATCGTCGAAATATCCCAGCGACAAAATGTCCTGTATATCGTTTTTGACTTTATCTTGAGAATACGGTTTTCCGACCTTGGATTTCAAGGCCGAGCGGACGGTTTTTTCTTTGACGTTCATCGTACCGGTTATGTTTATGGATTTTATGGCACGGCCGTCTTCGGAACCGGCAAAAAGCGGTGTCAACGCGAAAAAAAGTATTCCGGCTAAAAGTATCTTTTTCAATAGAGCCCCTCTAAAATTTGTGATAGCAAATTCAATCGATTATTAGACTGTGCTATGCTATTATTAGTTTCAAGTATGATATTTTATCCTGTTGATTATACAAAAAACGGCGCCTGCTGGCAATTATTTTCCCTTCTTTCCATCGCCGCCGAAACCGAACCGCCATTGACGTTCAACCGTGACCCTGCGGTCTGGAAGAGATGCATTATCATCAGAGTTCAGTTCGTACAATCCCTTCAGGTACAGGTTAGGTGTCCAGCGGTACGACAGCTCCAGCGCGTGCCGCAAGTCAAGTTTGTTCTGTATCTGGTCAAATGCCACCGAATAGCCGAACAACATTTTATCGGTCAGATACTTTCCCATGGTATATTTGGTGCCCACCATCAGCTCGGATAAGGTCGGTGCGCCGGGGGTGGCTGTCACCACGTTCGCTTTTGGCTGATAACTGACATGAAAAGTATCCGCCAGCCCGCTGCGCCGTAAAATGTTCTTGGCCAGCGGTGTGGCAAGCGTGGAATCGAATAAACGTATGAACTGCGAACGCATATAGTATTGCTGGTCGGTGTTATCCATCTTTTCCGGGTCGGCCCCGGCCACCAGCCCAAGCGCTTTTGCCTGGGTCATCGAAGGATCATTACGGGACGAAAATCGCGGGACTATCTTGTCCAGAGGAGCAAGGCTCACATCAACATCGATGACATCGGGCAGGTTCGTCTGAGAGTTAGACATTTCCGCCTCGGCCTGGCCCTCCAGAGCAACATTGTTCTTAACGATCTCCAACAACGCGTGCTTTACACTGAATTCCGTTCCCAGGTAGGTAATACTTCCGTTCGTGGTTTCAATTTTTCCGTCCACATCAGGGTGACGGCCGACACCGCCCAGATGGATCGCTCCCTGAATATTCACATGGACCAGCTCATTCTCGAACCAGGTATTCTTTCCGGAGCGGAATTCAAAGTCCCATTTTAGATTATCTATCAACGCAGAGAGCGGGTTGTCGCCGTCCGACCTGGGCGCGAGCGACGGAAAGGTAAAATTGGTGTTGTCCAGCAGCGCGTAGCCGGAGAGGGACGGCGCCGCGGCCGGGCCGGAAAGCTTTAGCGCGATCTGGGGTTCTCCCCTGGAAAGAGAAGACATGATGCCCGTTTTTATCAGAGGTGATGGTATGGGCAGTTCCGGAATGGAAAGAGGTATGCCCTTCTTTCCAGTTGTCTTTAAGGACAGGTCATAAAAAGCAGGGATGATGCCGTCGAATTTTACGGATCCGCCCAGGGCTAGATTACCGCCGCCGATAGCGGCGTGACAGTTACTGAAGGTCAGAAGGTTATTTCTCCATATACAGTTGGCCGTAAGCTGCGAGATATGGCTTATATAATCTTTTGATTCTATCTCACCGTTCTCGATCTTCACATAGCCGTTCGTTACCGGGCGGTGCAGGGTGCCGGCCAGGCGCAGCTGGCTGTGCAGCGAGCCCTTCGCAGACTTGATATCGCTGAAAACCGAAGTGAGGAACCCAAGCGACCCTTCCTCAATGGAGATCGTAACATCCATCGGGTTGCGATACACGCGTTTATATGCAGCGGAAGTAAGAGCGAACGGCATATAGCCGTTGGCGACGACCGTATACATTCCCTCCTTGACCCAGCGTGCGCGGGTTATGGTCGCGGTATCCCTGCGCACACTTACCTGAAGGTTGAAATTGTCGCAGGGGATGCCGGCTATGGAACCGTTGACCAGGTTGAGACTGCTCTCCAGCTGCGGTGAAGCCATCGTTCCTGAAGCCACGACGGTTCCGGTTATCAGGCCATCCATCTGGGCCGGCGAGTTGAACATATCCGCTGTCGCGCCGGCAGGAATATTAACTGCATTGATCGTGAAGTCCCATTTTCCCGGACCCGCCTCACCGGCGGCGCTTAACGTAGCATTGTCCGCCGGCTGGGTCATTACAAAGTTCCGCAACGTTATCTGAGGAGCCTCGTTAAGATCAAGAACACCCGAAACCTGTAAAGGCTGTCCCGACATGGGCGCGAAAGTCACGGCCCCATCCCGGTAGCGCATATCGATCTGGGCAGCCGGAAGCGAATACTGGTTTATCCACAGATCCCGGCCGCTGACGACAACCGCTGCCGACGGTTTCCCATGGTCATCCGTTTTCCAGCCGCCGGCCCAGCGAAATTTACCGAACAGATCGAACGGCCCCGCATGGGTGTTTTTAGCCACCGTCGTAATATTAAAAAGGCTTTGTTTCAGATCAATGGTGCTGCCGACAACAAGAAATTCGCTGTCAGCGATATGTACCGTTATGGTCGAAATAGTTATCAGGCCGCTGGTGTAGCCCGCGATACCCGCAACATTCGTCGCGTGAAGCTTATCATAGAACACATCCTTACCGGCAAGCGAGAGCAGGACTGCGGGCTCATCGAGCGTACCGGTAACGGCTACCGTCGCTGAGATCGTCCCCCCCGCAGATTCAGGGAACCCGTCGACGAGCGCACCGAGAGTTTTAACCTCGGTATTTGAGACAGTGCCGGTCAGCTTCACTGTCGGCATTACCAAACCGGTTAGTTGCGCCGACTGCCTTCCGGACTGAAGGCTCAAAGCGTCAAGATACAACCGCCCTTCACGCGCATGACTATGTAAATTCGCCGCGAAGACCGTTTTCTTATAGGTCAACGCCGGAGCCAGCGCAACGACATCGGCGCTCCAGCTGCCCGGCGAGCCGTTAATGTTCAATTCGCCGCTCACCGGACCTTTCAGGGGACCGTACAGGGATTGCAGCGGGAATTTTGAGACGGTCAGCTTTCCGGCCACTTTCACGGGTTTGGAAAAATTCACGATCGCGTTACCCCTGGCATACGGGCTGAGCGTAAAAGAGTCGATCGCCAGTGCGCGCGAAGAACAACTGAAATGAGAATCCAATTTTAAAGCAGAGATATTGTTTATGCCCACGTTATTACCGGATATGCGGCCGCTGTAAATCGCCTTGTCCGGATCAAAAGCGCCGTTCAACGTAAAATTCCCTGAGAAGGATACGTTATCGGCAAGCTGAAAATGATGCGCGATGACAGAGACCGTGCCCTCTTGCGCCTCTTTTGAGCGTCCAATGACACCGCTTGCCGTCAGCGTACCGTCTTTGCAAAAAACGGCTCCTTCTTTAATACTGATGGTGTTGCTGTCGATCGCAGCCTTTGCCCTTATCTCGGACGCAAAAAAACCGCCGTTCTTGAAATCCTTTATCGACAACCTGCATTCGCCGTTCCCTGAAGCCGTTGAATATGAGGCGGTGCCGCTCAGTATGCCTTCAGGGCGCAGGGTCTGATCGAAGAAACGCAGGTACAGCGGAAGCTTCGCGTTGGAGAACACCGCGTTAATATCCCATCCACCGCCAGTGTCACGGCGGGCGTTGCATTGCCAGTCGTTGTATTTTGACATCGCGGCGACCACGGTACCCGAGCTTGAGCTGGTTAGGTTCGCATACCAGGATACGGGTTCTGAGCGCTGCTGTGAAAGAGAATAGACATTCAGAAAAGCCTCTGCTCTTTCAGGCGTATACGAGCCACGCAATTGAAGGTGACCTTCGATGTCCGGGTAGAGCGCTGACACTAGAGGCATATTCGCCACCGGCCAGTCGGGAAAGTTGAAGCTCAAGCTGGTTGCTGAGGAGAAAAGAACGCCCGTGATCTCTCCCGAAGATCTTCGCGGTCCATAAAAGACGGTCTTTACCGCTCCGGAGTTATTCAAAAAGCACTTTATCCGGTATTGTGACGGATCGAGCAGCGCCTCCAGATACCAGTCACCGCTTTGGGGATTGTTATTGAATTTGATCGTCGTTGAACTGGACACCAGGGAGGAACTCCAGCGCGTGTTGGCGGCGGTTAACAAGCCGGAATATTTCTCCCCTGCCTTACTGATCAAAACATCCGCGCTGCCGGTCATACCGCTGACCAGACCGTCCAGCACCGCGTGTCCGCTGACCGTGAATGTGGAATAGTTGATGCCGTAGAGCCGGGCATTTATCGCAGGATGTTCGAGGGTAACGTTTAATTTATCGGGCGCATACACGAACGTGCCGCTCGCGTTGGCAATGTGATAGGTTTTCCATGAGAATTGCGGAATAACATAGGTCCCGCCGGCCGTGTCCGCGCCGATCTGCATCGAAACCAATACTTTCGCGTTCAGGTCCCGCGAAACAACTTCGGCGATCGCTTTGACCATGTCGGGACGTTCTTTGTACAACGATACATTGATCGCCCTGCCGGCGGCATACATCCTGAGTTTTGCAGAGGTTTTTTCACCGGAGGAGATCTTACCGGAAAGGCCTGACACAACGATGCCGCTGTAGCGGAGAGTTCCATCATGACACGTTATCGATAACGCAGGAGTATGCGCCCCTGCCGGCGCAGAGCCCCGTTGTATAAGCCCGTTCAGTTCAGGTCCGCAGGTAATGTCCGGGCTTTCGATATCGATGGCTGCCAGCGCCCGCAGTTTATCATGTGCAAATAACAGCGGCAGGGGATTGAAATAGACGGTGATACTGTTGCATTTCAAGCTGGTGCCGAGGGTCAGATTCGTCAGCGTGATCCTGTTGAACAGGCGGTAGTCAATACGGTCAAAAGTTACCGGTATGCCCAGGACCCTGCGCATTATACTTTCAGCCGGAGCCTCCACAAAACGCAGTCGCCAGGCAAAGACAGATACCAGTGCCGTGATAACAATAAGCGCGCCCAGCGTTATGGAGATCCGTTTCAGCATTTTCAGGAAACAACTTTTGGCTTTTCTTCCGGTTGAAACTCTATCTTTTTAGTTTCCGTGTTCAAGGTCACGAACACCTTGATAAGAGGTTCTCCTGCCGCGTGCACCAGATGCTTCCCGAGAATGTGCTCGACCAGCGGGTCTTCGATGTAATGCTGAATAGTGCGCACCAGCGGCCGCGCGCCGTACTCGGGATCGAAACCGTGCTCAAGCAGGAATTCCTTTACATTGTCGGCGATCTCAAGGGTAAAGCCCTGCTGGGCTACCCTTCCCTTGCCGCGTTCTATCATCAGGTCCAGTATCTCTTTCATTTCTTCGCGCGAGAGCGGGTGAAAAACGATCGTCTCATCGACTCTATTGAGAAATTCCGGATTGAATACTTTTCTCAGTTCGCCGTTAACGGTCTCTTTCATGTTCTCATAATCTGAGGCGGCATCTTCCTGCACCAGGAACCCGAGTGATTTCCCCTTGGATATCAGGCGCGCTCCCACATTCGATGTCATTATGATGACCGTATTCTTGAAGTTTACCTTATGTCCCAGATTATCCGTCAGGATACCGTCATCGAGTATCTGGAGCAGTATATTGAAAACATCAGGATGTGCTTTTTCGATCTCGTCGAGCAAGACCACCGCATAGGGCTTACGGCGCACCTGTTCGGCCAGCTGTCCGCCTTCGTCGTAGCCGACGTAGCCCGGAGGCGCGCCGATCAGACGCGACACCGAGAATTTTTCCATGTATTCGGACATGTCGACGCGAATGAGGGCTTCTTCATTGCCGAACATGTATTCCGCCAGAGCCCGGGCGAGCTCGGTCTTCCCAACGCCGGTCGGGCCCAGGAAAATAAATCCACCGATCGGCTTGCGCGGATCTTTCATTCCCGTGCGGCTGCGCCGTATCGCCTTGGAAAGGGCCAGTATGGGTTCATGCTGACCAATGACCCGTTTATGCAGTTCGCCTTCCATGCGCAGCAGCTTTTCAGATTCCGTTTCCGTCAGCCGGGTGACCGGTATGCGGGTCCACTTTGAGATAAGCTGTGCGATGTCGTCCGCGTTGATGCTGGGCCAATTCTCTTCACGGGTCGCCTTCCACTTTTTCCGTTCTTCGTCCAATGTTTTGCGCATTTCTTTTTCGGTGTCGCGCAGTTTTGCCGCTTTCTCATATTCCTGCCGGGAGATCGCCGATTCCTTCTCCTGCGTTACGGCGAGCAATTCTGTTTCCCTGGCAAGTATATAGTCGGGCGGCTGGGATGTCTGCAGACGCGCGCGCGCACCGGCTTCGTCGATCAAGTCTATGGCCTTATCGGGCAAATAACGGTCCGTAATGTAGCGCTCAGAAAGTTCCGCGGCTGCGCGCAGGCTGCCGTCGTCATAATGCACTTTGTGATGCGTCTCATAGCGTTCCTTCAAACCGTGCAATATCTGTACCGTCTGCTCTACCGTGGGTGGTTCTACGACAATAGGCTGAAAACGCCGTTCAAGAGCGGCATCATGTTCTATGTGTTTCCGGTATTCGTCCAGGGTCGTCGCGCCGATGCATTGCAGCTCGCCGCGCGCGAGCGCCGGTTTAAGCATATTCGAAGCGTCTATAGCACCCTCCGCCGCACCGGCGCCGATAACGGTGTGCAGTTCATCGATGAACAATATAACGCTGTTCTTCGCGTGTTTAACTTCTTCCATTATGGTCTTTAAACGCTGCTCGAACTCTCCGCGGTATTTTGTTCCCGCTACCACTGCGGCCAGGTCAAGGGTCATAACGCGTTTATTATGCAGCAATTCCGGCGTATCACCCGATATGATCCGCTGCGCCAGGCCTTCCACGATAGCGGTTTTTCCAACGCCAGGATCACCGATCAGCACCGGATTGTTTTTGGTGCGGCGCGACAGTATCTGTATCAACCGTTCGATCTCTTCATCGCGGCCGACGACCGGGTCCAGCTTGCTTTCGCGTGCCTGGGCCGTAAGGTCCCTGCCGAATTCGTCGAGTGTCGGTGTTTTTGTTTTTGATTTTCCTGTCTTCTTTTCACCGGCGGGCGCGGATTCATCCTCGTTGGACATCATGGAGACGATCTCTTCGCGGACCTCGCTGATATGCACACCCAGGTTTTCCAGCACGCGGGCGGCTATGCCTTCTTCTTCTCTCAAAAGCCCGAGCAGCAGATGTTCAGTCCCGACGTACGATTGGCTCAGGGACTGCGCCTCTTCGACGGCCAACTCCAGCACCTTTTTCGCCCGGGGCGTGAAAGGTATCTCTCCCAGCAGCATCACGTTGTCGCCGGTCCCCACCAGCTTTTCCACTTCCGCCCGCACACGTCGCAGGTCTACGCCGAGGTTCGCGAAGACTTTCGCCGCAACACCCTCGCCGAGCGCTACCAGTCCCAGAAGCAGGTGTTCCGTACCGACGTAATCGTGGTTAAGTCTTTTTGCCTCTTCCTGGGCGATTATTATTACTCTTTGCACCCGTTCAGTAAATCTATTGGACATGATCCCTCCCTGCTTCCAAAAAGCGCTTCTTTCCGTGTCATCGTTCGTATATGGGAACACCGGTCAGGCGTGTCAGCTCTCTGAATTCCTTGACCAGTTTTAACGTTATCTTCCCGGGTTTCCCGTCCGCAATTGTCCTTCCGTCAACCTTGACCACCGGTATTACCTCAGCCGCGGTGCCCGTTAAAAAACATTCATCAGCGTTATACACATGGTATTGGGTTATAACATCTTCCTTTACCAGCAGCTTCATTTTGTTCTTTGCCAGTTCCATGACCGCGCCGCGCGTGATACCGTCAAGCGCCCCTTCCCACGTCGGCGGAGTTATCAGCGTGTTCTCTTTCAAAACGAATATATTATCGCCGGTACATTCGGCAACATGCCCCTGCGCGTTAAGCATGATCGCTTCCGGAACATTGGCGCGTATGCATTCTATCTTCGCGATGATATTGTTAAGATAGTTCAACGATTTTATGCAGGGGCTTAAGGAATCGGGTATCGTACGCCTGGTAGCGGCTGTTATCAATTCAAGCCCGTCGGTGTATACCTCTTCGGGATACAGCTTTATCTTGTCCGCTATGATGAATATAGTCGGTTTCGGGCATTTCCGCGGGTCAAGACCAAGGTCACCGAAGCCGCGGGTAACGACCAGGCGGATGTAGGCGTCCTTCAGCTTGTTAGCGCGCAGCGTCTCTATTACGGCGGCTTCCATATCCTTCTTTTTCATTCCCGGATCCAGCATGATCGCGTGGGCAGAAGCGTAGAGACGGTCAAGATGTTCTCTCAGACGGAAAACCCTGCCGTTATACGCCCGTATGCCTTCGAACACACCGTCGCCGTAAAGCAGCCCGTGGTCGAATACCGATATTTTTGCGTCTTCTTTATCAACCAAATTCCCGTCAAGCCATATCTTCATTTTAGTACCTCGTGCGTTTAGTATCGCCTCAAGCAAAATTTTCTATCATCCCGTCGCGCATCGAAATTATCCTGCCCGCTTTTGCCGCCAGCTCCGCATTGTGCGTTACCACTATCAACGTCGCGTTCCTGCGTTTGCATTCGGCCAGCAACAGATCTTCTACCAGCGCGCCCGTCTCACGGTCCAGGTTGCCGGTCGGCTCATCAGCAAGCACCAGTGAAGGACCGCTGATCAACGCACGCGCCATGGCAACCCGCTGTTGTTCCCCGCCGGAAAGTTCCGATGGCAGGTGGTGAAGCCTTTCCGTCAAGCCGAGCGAATCCAACAGTGACTGCGCATCCTTCACGATCGAACGGCGTTTATCCCACACCGGGATAAGCACGTTCTCAAGGACGGTGAACTCGGGCAGCAGGTAATGCATCTGAAAAATGAAGCCGATGTGTTCACGCCGCAGATCACAGGAAAGCTTTTCCGGATATGCTGTCACGTTCTTATTATCAAGGAACACATCACCGCCGGTTGGCCGGTCCATAAGCCCCGCCAGGTGCAACAGCGTGCTTTTGCCCGCGCCCGAGGGGCCGACTATCGCGACCGCCTCACCCTGCTCAATGGTCGCGTTAACACCTCTCAGGGCTTTCACTTCCACACTACTGCTCAGCTGATAGGTTTTAAATATATTTTCAAAACGAACGTTCATGCTCGTTACCCGTACCGTATCGCGTCAAGCGGATTCATTCTGGTGGCCTGCCAGGCCGGGTAGATCGCGGCAACGATGGTAATGAACAGCGCGGCCACAGCGACGCTTGCCACGTCAAACGGCACTATCTTTGCCGGCAAATGATCCATATAATACACATCGGCCGGCAGCTTAATGAATTGATATTTCGCCAGGGCAAGCACCGCGCTGATCCCGCAGATAAAACCCAGGATTATTCCCGTGCCGCCGGTGATTACACCTTCCCAGAAAAACACCAGGCCGATCCTGACCCTCGGGATACCGACAGCGGACATAATGCCGATCTCGCGCGCCTTTTCAACTGAAAGCAGCAGCAGGTTCGAGATGATGTTGAAGGAAGCGACCAGTATGATCAGGCCGAGTATAATGAACATCATGATCTTTTCAAGTTTCAGCGCGGCGAAGAGATTGCCGTTCATCCGCTGCCAGGAACGGACCCAGTATGGATATTTCAACACTTGTTGAAAATATTTTTCCATTATTGCCGAGGAATCCCAGTCCGAGAGCTTTAGCCCGATGCCGGAAACAGAGCCGGCGGGCAGATCAAAGAGCTTTTGCGCGTCAGTAAGGGTTATATAGCACAGATTGGCGTCATACTCGTACATGCCCGAATGGAACAGCGAACGGACCTTGAATTTCGCCATCTTCGGTATCGTAGAGAGCTGCGACGGGAACATCAGTACCACGTCATCGCCGGCGCGTACCCGAAGGTTGCCGGCAAGTTCGCTGCCGATCAGCACTTCCCCCGTCTTCAAACCGCCGTCAGCGACGGTGCGGTCGACCGTCATTTTCCCGATGCTGACCAGGCCGGTCTCCTTGTTCCAGTCGATGCCTTTTACGACTGTTCCAAGGGTGCTTCCGTTACTGCGTACTATTGCCTGCCCGTAAATGAACGGTGCTGCGGCGACGGTGCCGGGTGTTTTAAGCAGGCGCCCGGAAACCTGCCCGTATTCCGTGAAGGGTTCACCGTTCTCTTTGACGATCAGGATGTGAGGCTGCAAGCCCAGTATCTTATCGCGGATATCGCTGTGAAAACCGCTCATCACCGAAAGAGTTATTATCAAGGACGCCACGCCGAGCGTTATACCGCCGACGGCTATCAACGTGGTCAACAGTGTGAAAACGCCGTTCCTTCTTGCTTTCAAATATCTGAGTGCGACAAATAATTCAAGAGACATAGGGCTTCCGTGCTACTGAATGTTCCTCATCAACGGGAACAAGATCACTTCCCTGATCGTGTCGGTGTTCGTCAACAGCATGACCAGCCGGTCTATACCGATGCCAAGCCCGCCGGTCGGCGGCAGCCCGTGCTCCAGGGCGACGATATAATCTTCATCATATGGTTGAGCTTCGTCGTCGCCTTTCGCCTTCTCTTCCATCTGGGCCTGAAAACACTGCTTCTGTATTTGCGGATCGTTCTGTTCGGAATACGCGTTCGCCATCTCCTGGCCGTTGATGTAGAGTTCAAAGCGCTCGGCGATCAATGGATCATCGGCCTTGCGTTTCGCCAGCGGTGAATATTCGGACGGGAATTCTGTGACAAAGATCGGTTCTATCAGTTTATCCCCGACGAATTTATCAAATAACAGGTCCAGCGCTTTTTTCTCCGTAATATCATCCGCGAGCTGCAGTCCCATTTTTTTGCACAGAGAGACAACCGCTTTATCGACAAACGCCTTTTTGACGTCCTGGTGCGTATGTTCTTCAAGCAGCGAGAACATCGTCGCCCTGCGGAAAGGCTTGATATCGAAATTAAGTTTGCCAGCGCAGCTTTTTATCAGGTTCTCGCAGAGATCCATCATTACGTTATAATCCGCGTAAGCCTGATAAAGCTCCAGCATGGTAAATTCAGGGTTGTGCGTACGGTCTATGCCTTCATTCCTGAAATTACGACCTATCTCGAAAACTCTTTCCATACCGCCGGCAACAAGCCTTTTCAAATAGAGCTCCGGAGCTATACGCAGATACAGCTGCATGCCCAGGGCGTTGTGAGTAGTAATAAAAGGTCTTGCTGTCGCGCCCCCGGCGATAGGCTGCATCATCGGAGTTTCAACTTCCAGGAATCCGCTGTTCAGCAGTTCCTGTCGCATAGTTGATATGATCATACTTCGTTTTACAAAGATATCTTTCACATCAGGGTTTGATAACAGGTCCAGGTACCTTTGACGGTATCTGGTTTCCGTATCCTTCAGGCCGTGCCACTTTTCAGGCAGCGGCCGCAGCGATTTCCCGAGAAAGGTCCAGGAAGCCGCCAGAACGCTGAGCTCGCCGGTGCGGGTGCGGAACACCGTTCCTTCCACGCCGATAAAATCGGCGATATCAACATTGTCCTTGAACTCCGCATACTGCGGGGCCGGC
Organism: Endomicrobiales bacterium; assembly: GCA_963796955.1. Taxonomy (GTDB): domain Bacteria; phylum Elusimicrobiota; class Endomicrobiia; order Endomicrobiales; family JALOBY01; genus CAWCNJ01. Next base: position 160,455 of record CAWCNJ010000008.1, on the reverse strand, counting down.
ACGTTCCCGGTTTTCAAATATATCTGTATCTTGCCGCTCGCGTCCTGAATATGACAAAATGAGGCTTTCCCCATTTCCCTGCGCGACACGATACGTCCCGCAAGGCGCACCACATCGGTACTTTCCTGTCCGGTAGCAAGTTCCTGGTACTTTTCAAGCATCGTGCCGATCGCGCCGTTGGATGGAAACCGTGCGGGGTACAATTCCCGCCCTGAGGCTTTCAACGCGGTCGCTTTTTGCCGGCGTATCTCTATTATCTGTTCCAGCGGTGTTGCCGAATCCATTATCTCATCGTTCATTAGTTAGCTCATTTTCGCTACGATCTCTTTGATCTTAAGGCGCAGCATCTGAGGATCAAAGGGTTTTTCGACGTATGCCGCAACATTGCTTGCCATGCCGAACAAATCTCTCATCTGGCCTTTCGCGGTCAGGATTATTATGGGTATCCCTTTAGTATCTTCCGCTACCATCATCTTATTCTGCAGCGTATAGCCGTCAACTTCCGGCATCATTATATCAAGTATCATAAGGTCCGGCACCACTTTCGGCTGACTTGAGGGCAGCATTCCCAGATACTCCATAGCCTCGCGCCCGTTATAGGCAGGCGTAACCTCGTACCCGTCTTTCTCAAGAATGAATTTCAGCAGCTCAACCACATCGCGTTCATCTTCCACCACCATGATCTTTTTCATCAGGTTTCCTCACGCGGACCAGGATAATGTAAAAATCAAAAACACATATAAAATTATAGCTGTTTTTGTGCAGCGATGTCAATGGATTTTGCGGCGGTTGTTACGAGCTCTCGCCGGTCAGTTTTTTGTCAAGATACGCCGATATGAACGGATCTATTTCGCCATCCATTACCAGGTCCACCTGGGGTACTTCAATGCCGGTGCGATGGTCTTTGACCAGCTGGTAGGGCATGAACACATACGAACGTATCTGGCTGCCCCAGGCGATGGAACCTTTTTCATCATAGTGCTTCTCGGTGACTTTTCGCTTTTTGTCGAGCTCCGCCTCATATAATCTTGATTTCAGCAGCTTCATAGCGGTCGCTCTGTTCTTTATCTGGGAACGTTCCACCTGGCAGGCAATAACGATGCCGGAAGGGATGTGCGTAACACGGACCGCGGAATCGGTCTTGTTCATATATTGTCCCCCGTGCCCCGAAGCCCGGTAGGTGTCTATACGAAGATCTTTGTCTTCTATCACAATGTTGATATTATCGTCGATCTCAGGAATGACGTCGACGGAGGAGAACGAGGTATGGCGGCGTTTGTTAGCATCAAAGGGCGATATTCTCACCAGGCGGTGCACTCCCAGTTCGGAGCGCAACAGGCCGTAGGCGAATTCGCCTTTTACCAGGAAGGTCGCGCTCTTTATACCCGCTTCTTCCCCGCCGAGTATGTCGAGCAATTCAACAGTAAAACCTTTTCGTTCGGCCCACCGGTTGTACATCCTGAGCAGCATCTCGGCCCAGTCGCACGACTCAGTACCGCCGGCCCCCGCATGTATCGCTACTATCGCGTTGCTGCGGTCGAACTCTCCTGCCAGTTTCAGCTGTATTTCAAGCGCATTGACGGACTGTCTCAATTTCTCAATGTTAGCAGCGATCTCGGCCACCATGCTTTCGTCTTTTTCATCTTCAGCCATTTTGGACAACTGTGCCAGTTCGACAGCTTCCGCCGTTTGCGCTTCCCAGGTAGACACGGTCTTTTTTAAAGCATTCAATTTTCCCATTAAAGCGCGGGCGCTGTTGGCGTCGTTCCAGAAGCCGGACTCTCCGGACCGTTGTTCCAGTTCCGTGATCTCTTTCTTTTTCCCTTCAACGTCAAAGCGCCCTCCTGAGGCGCTCCAATTTTACCTGAATATCGTTGAGCATGGCGATCTCCTAAAATCTAAGTATTTTTTGAGGCAGAAGATATTTGAATTTGAGGATCAGCACCAGCAGGGCGTAGAGCACGCAAAAGATCGCGAAAAGATCGCCGAATCTGGTATAGAATGTCATGACGCGCGATGGAGAGACCGTCGCTACCAGGAACGCGCGCCGGTGCTCCGCAAGCCGTGCGCTTATGCGTCCGTTCGGCTCTATGATGCCTGAAACACCGGTATTGCCGGCGGCGATCACCGGCCTGCGGTTCTCAATTGCCCTGAAGACATTCATTATGAAATGCTGTTGAGCGGCGCTGGTGTTCAGATACCAGGCATCGTTCGTCTGGCTGACGATCACTTCCCCGCCCTTACGGATAAAGCGGCGCACCAGATCGCCGAAAAAGTTCTCGGAGCAGATGACCGGAGAGATAAGCACTGATTTAACCGGGAGCAGATCCGGCTGCGTCCCGCGTGTCAGGTCTCCCATTTCGTTGAATATCTTGAAGAAGGGGGACAGAAATTTCCTAAAGGGTATATACTCGCCAAACGGCACCAGATGGTTCTTTTTGTGCCAGCCGACGATCTCGCCTTCAGAGCCGAACAGTATGGATGAGTTGTAATATTCCTGACCGCCGTTGTTATAGATCGAACCTACTATATTATAGGACCGTGTTTCCTTCGAAAGAGAACTGATCCATGCATACAACCCCGGATCTCTCGGCAGAACGCCGGGCACGGAAGTTTCGGGCCAGACGATCATATCAGGTCTCGTGCGCGCTGCCTGACGGGCAATGGAGGTATACCCTGAAACGATGTCCGAAATATACACTTTGTCGAATTTCTTGTACTGGTCGATATTCCCCTGCAATACCGCGACCTTAATATACAGCGGCGCCGCGGTTGTGGTGGCAATGTAGAGCACCTTTCCAACGACCGCGGCAGACGAGACCACGAACAAAAGCGCGATGAACGGCAGCGCACGTTTTGTCGTTAACAAGCGCAACAGACTTGTATTTACCAGCACTAAAAGAAACGATATCCCGTATACGCCGGTATACTCGGCAAGCTGTATCAGGGATAAAAATTTCCACTGCGAATAACCAAGCAGCGCCCAGGGGAACCCGCCGAAAAGCCATGTGCGTAAAAATTCGATCGCGATCCACAGGGCGGCGGAAAAAAATGAGAATCTCAGCAGCGATGCTTTAATATCGACGGCGCGTACTAAATATGCCCATAATGCGATAAAGAAGGCAAGGTACGATGCAAGCACTCCCTGACACAGCAAAGCCTGTACCCAGGAACCTGTCGCGGTATGCACGGTGGGCACTATCCAATAGGTAATGCCAGTATAAGCGGTAAGTCCCGTGATAAAACCCAGCAGTGCGGCTTTGAGAGGCGTTGCGCCGATAATGGAGATCATCAAAGGGATCAGGGCAAGCCAGGCCAGCGGGAACCAGGAAAAACCCGGAAAGGACAACCAAAGTAATACGCCTGAAAGGACAGCAAGGGGATAGTGAAAACGCACGAGCGCGCGTATAGAAGTCATCGTGTCAGGGGTTGGCGATGCCGTCGCTCAGCAGGATAGCCTCGGCGATCTCTTTCATGGTACGGCGCATATTCATCGCCTGGCGTTGAACGAATTGAAAAGCTTCCGACTCGCTGATCCCTCGCTGACGCATAAGAATGCCTTTCGCACGTTCAATGATCTTGCGGTTCTCTAGAGCTTCCTTCGCGTTCTGCGATTCTTCCAGAAGGCGCGTGTTCTCTATCGCGAGAGCGGCCTGATTGGCTATCGTTTGCAGCATCGCTGTTTCATCTTCAGTAAATTCATGTTCGCTGGTGGTGTAACAATTAATAACACCTATAGGACGGCCTTTTATAAGCATCGGCACCGCAAGCATGCTTTTAAGACCTTCCTTACGCGCGATATCCGGGTAGCTGTAACGGGGATCGGCGGTCACATCCTTAATGCTGATCGCGGTGCGTTCTTTTATGACGCGGCCGGCAATCGATTTGTCCAGTTTCAAAGCGGGCTTTTTCTTGTAGTCCTCTGAAAGGGATTGTGTGGCCGCGATCTTCAATTCCTGGGCCTTTTCGTCGTAGAGCATCAACGAGCATATCTTGGAGTTCATCGTCTGGGCGGTCATGGTAACGATCAGCTGCAGTATTTCGGACAAATACGAGCCGGAGACCATTGAGCGTGAGAGCTGGGAGACCAGCTCGATCTGCTGGTTCTTGAAACGGGCCGATTTTTGCAGGCGCGCCTTCTCAATAGCGCCCGCGATCTGTGAAGAAATGGAACTGACCAGTTTGATGTTGTTGGCGGAGAACTGCCTCCGTTTATTATTCATCAGGTTAATAACGCCGATCACCTCTCCCTGCAGCAAGACCGGCACGGAAAGGAAGGCCTCGAATTTATCTTCCGGCAGGTTTTGAAATACCTTGAACCGCGGGTCGCTGCTCGCGTCTTCGCACAAGGCCACGGGCTTTTTATGTTCCGCGACCCAGCCGGTTATGCCTTCGCCGGAACCAAGCCGTATTTTTCCCAGCTGGGACGGGTGCGGCGGATACGCGCCCGACAGTACCAGATTGCAGTTCGTCTGATCGGCAAGATAGATCAGGCAACTGTCGCACACCATCGCCGCGGCCAGCGCGTTCGCCATCTGCGCTACCATCAGGTCAAGCTTATCGGTCTGTCCTATTATTTCGATCAAATTATACAACAACTCTATTTCGGTCTTAAGGTCTTTGCTGTTATTTTTAGCCTTAACGGTTTTCCTGATCGCTGCCGCTTTTTTCATGTATATATTCTCCGATTCTATTTACCGCAGCATTTCTTGTATTTTTTCCCGCTGCCGCAAGGGCATGGGTCGTTACGCCCGAGCTTTTCGGGCATAACCGGTTTTGAGACCGTTGCCTGCATGGCGGGCTGCCCGAACGGCATTTGTTGAGCGGCCTGGGGCTGCGGCTCCTGAGGCGAATCGCTGCCGCCGACATGTATGACCGGACGCCTCGGCGCCTGCACGTTTACCTGTACTTTGAAAAGATATTCTACGGTCGCCTCGCTTATGCGGTGCATCATCGCTTCGAACATAAGAAAGGATTCCTTTTGATATTCTATCAGAGGATCTTTTTGCGCGTAAGCTCTCAGGCCGATACCTTTTTTGACCTGATCCAGGTCGTATAGATGTTCTTTCCAGGCGGTATCTATCATCTGCAGCAGGATCATGCGCTGTATGTGCTGCATAAAGTCCGGGGTCAGTTCCGTCTCGCGCCTGGCGAAGACCTCATCCACTTTTTCCTGGATAAGGGCGCGCAGGCTTTCGGGCCGCTGCGTCAGTTTATCTTCCTCGCTCAGACCAAGTTTTATATTGAACGTGCGTTCCAGCCACGCTTCCAGCTGAACCCAGTCCCATTCCTCGGGGTACACTTTTTCATTCGCCCACATGGCGACTTTCTCTTCCAGGTTCTCGTTGATCATGTCCTTGACGGTTATAGAAACGTCCTCGCCTTCCAGTATCTCGCTGCGCAGACGGTAGACGACCTCGCGCTGCTTGTTCATCACGTTATCGTATTCCAGCAAATGTTTACGGATATCGAAGTTCATCGCTTCAACTTTACGCTGTGCGTTCTCTATGGCTTTGTTTATCCAGGGATGCTGTATCTCTTCCCCTTCCTGCATGCCCAGGCGCTGCATAATGGTGGAGATCCGGTCGGAGCCGAACAGGCGCATCAGTTCGTCTTCCAGCGAAAGGAAAAAACGTGATGAGCCCGGGTCGCCCTGACGACCTGAACGACCCCTGAGCTGATTGTCGATACGCCGCGCTTCATGCCGTTCGGTGCCGAGAATATGCAGGCCGCCGGCGCCTTTAACGGCTTCGGCGTTCTCAGGGTCGGCGGGGTTGCCGCCCAGCACAATGTCGGTGCCTCGTCCTGCCATGTTCGTGGCGATAGTGACCGCCGCTTTCTTGCCGGCCTGCGCGATGATCTGTGCTTCCATTTCATGGTATTTAGCGTTCAGCACCTGGTGAGGCACGCCCTTACGGCGCAGCATATTGGAGAGTTTTTCCGATTTTTCGATAGAGCGGGTACCGACAAGTACCGGCTGGTTCTTTTTCCACAATTTTTCTATTTCACCGATTATAGCCTCGAACTTCTCTTTTTCCGTGCGGTAGATCACATCCGAATAGTCTATGCGCGAGACCGGCTGGTTCGTGGGTATCTCTACGACCGACAGTTTATAAATTGACCAGAATTCCCCGGCTTCTGTAACAGCCGTACCGGTCATACCTGAAAGTTTTTTGTACATCCTGAAATAGTTCTGGAATGTTATGGTCGCCAGGGTCTGGTTCTCGGAGGCGATCTTAAGGCCTTCTTTCGCTTCAACAGCCTGGTGCAACCCCTCCGACCAGCGGCGCCCCGGCATTAAACGGCCGGTAAATTCGTCGACGATGATCACTTCGCCGTCTTTAACGACGTAGTGGACATCTTTCAGGTAAAGCGCATGCGCCCGCAGCGCCTGGTTCATGTGGTGGACCCATTCGGTCTGCAGATCGTCGTAAATGTTTTTGATCCCCAGCAGTTTCTCGGACTTTTGTACCCCGGGTTCCGTCAGCACTATCGTATGGTTCTTTTCGTCGATCAGATAATCGTAGCCGGCCGCAAGGTCCGCGCCGGAATATTTCGCATCTATTTCCTCTGATTCCGTGATCTTTCGGCCTTTCAGGTGCGGCACGATGCGGTTGCATATATAATATTTATCGGTAGATTCTTCGGCGGGACCGGATATGATAAGGGGCGTACGTGCTTCGTCGATAAGTATTGAGTCGACTTCGTCAACGACGGCAAAATTGAGCGGGCGCAATACGCGCTCGTCTTTTGAAATGACCATGTTATCGCGCAGATAATCGAACCCTATTTCGTTGTTCGTTACGTACGTGATATCACAGGCATATGACTTGCGGCGATCCTCGTTCGGCATATCGTGCTGCACAAAGCCTACCGTCAAACCAAGGAACTCAAATATCGGTCCCATCCAGTTGCGGTCGCGTTTAGCCAGGTAATCGTTAACGGTAACAATATGCACACCCAGGCCTTCGATAGCGTTCAAATAAGCGGCCAGTGTGGCGACCAGCGTTTTACCTTCACCGGTGCGCATTTCGGCAATCTTACCCTTATGAAGGACAGAACCGCCGATAAGCTGCACATCGAAGTGCCTCAGGCCGGTCGTACGTTTAGAGGCCTCCCGGACGCAGGCAAATGCCTCGGGAGCGATATCATCAAGAGTTTCGCCAGCCGTCAGGCGTTCGCGGAACTCAACGGTTTTTGCACGCAGTTGTTCATCGCTCAAGGCCGAGATAGCCGGTTCAAACTCGTTTACCGCCGCGACTATAGGGAATAATTTTTTAAGTTCGCGATCGTTAGGTGAGCCGAATATTTTATAAACAAATGACTGGAACATAAAGGAGTATCCTTTGAAAAATATAATTGCCAATTAAAGGATTTTATCAAATTAGGCTGGAAAAATAAAGAAGAAATTGTGCATCTGCGCGCCAACAATTGTACGGCATATAGTGTATTACTCTTTAACAGTAGATAGGTTTACTCATTCTTTCCACTCTGACCCTCATGCAGAGCCATTGTTTCATATATCCTTGCATTATGAGTATTCCCTTGTTTGTACAAAAGTTTACTCAAATACATACAATACTCTGCATTCGCGTTGTCTATGCGTAGAGCATGGCGTGCGAGTTCAATTGCGTGTACATTTTCACCTGTTTTTTCACATATTTGAGCGTATTGAATGTACAACCAGGCCGGCTGGCCAAGATTAGCCTTTGTCGTTTCAATAAGAATATTTTGAGCATCAGTAAAATCATTAACTAAAACCAGGAGCGTAGTAATCGGATAAATCTTATTGTAATCTATGAGCCCGCTGTTCCGTGAAATAGTATATGCGATCTTACATGACCTAATGACAAGATCAGGTTTATTTTCTAACAAAAAGATATTGGCGATCTTTATGTATGCGATCGAATTATGCGGCGATGTGATGATCGCATTATTCCAGAACGTATGCTCGTTTTTGTATACAGAGGTATATTCAAAAGTGCATGATGCAAGCGTCAAGATGATTATGATGCACACCCATGTCTTTGTTTTTTTTGTCAATATGCTTACCAACGAGGATCCTTTAAACATGAACAACAACCCCAGTATCGGCACATATAGGCGATGTTCAAAAGCGCTGCTGATATTAAAAATTGCAGCTGAAATGATACCAATTGCAAACCACGTGACACCGAACATCATGCCAAGATCCCTCCAGAAACGTGCCCTTATTAATAGCGCCATACCAGCTATCAAGACCAACAGACCTGATAGCCAATACAGGTCCTGGGGACTGGGAAAGTTTGACAAATAAATCGGTACAAAGACCTTACCAATGTAACTAAGGATAATGGTATAGAAATATTTATTATTTAATAAATCTTGTGCAGGATATAGGCCAACCGCCTTTGACCTCAACACAATCCAAAGCATAGCCACCATGAACCAACAAAGATATAGTTTGATCTTTAGATCGCCCGTCATTAATGTCCTCGGCAACAAAAATAAATAGGGTGCCAAGAAAATTAGATAAATAATTGCCGTCTCTTTAGTAAAAAGAGAAACAGCCAGCAAAGAGAGATGAAATACTGCATATCGTGCCTTGCCGGTTTCGATTAACTTCATTAAAAAAAACATAGAACCCATCAGGCATAAACCAAGCATGGAATCATTCCTTCCGGGGATCCATGCAACGGCAGATGTAAGCGCAGGATGAACAGCGAATATTGAAGATAAAAACAGTGCTTTACTCTGCTTGACGTTCAAATATTTGAGAATAAAATAAAACGCGAGACATGTTCCTAAATGAAACACAATATTGATAGCATGTGCAACGAGATATGTGTTCGGCAGGTGTGTCTCGGCTAAGAAAGGAAGAACGAGGATCGGACGATAATAATAATTGAACCTGCCTGTGAGAAGAACATGTGTAAAAATGTGCTTAAGCGATGCAAATGAGGGATCCAAGGTTTTGCAGTACCGATATAGATCGACATCATCCCAACCAGAAACGCCAAACCAAAGTGATCGAGCATAGACAGCAAAAATAAGCGTACTCATTACAACAATAGCGACCACATCAGGATGGTCATCAAGTAAACGTCGAAGTGATCGAATCATCACTTACTTACAGTTGTTTGAACAAGTTCGCCATTTCAATTGCCGCAAGCGCCGCATCAGAGCCCTTATTGCCAGCCTTCGTTCCTGCGCGTTCAATAGCTTGCTCTATGTTGTCTGTTGTCAGCACGCCAAAGATCACAGGAACGGTGCTATCCATACCGGCCTGAGCGACGCCTTTAGAAACTTCAGCGGCCACATAATCAAAATGAGGCGTATCGCCTTTAATAACGCAGCCGAGGCAGATTATCGCGTCGTACTTTTTGGCCTTTGACATTTTCTGAGCTACTGCAGGTATCTCGTAGGCGCCGGGTACCCAGGCGACCTCTATATTGCGCTCGTCTCCGCCGTGGCGGACGATCGCGTCGACTGCGCCGTCGAGCAGTTTTGAAGTAATGAACTCATTGAACCTGGCTATCACCACACCGAACTTCTTTGTCGATGCATCCATCTTGCCTGAAAGCGTCTTGATCATTTTTTTTCTCCTTTAAATAATATTCAGCAAATGTCCCATCTTTTTTTGTTTCGTTTTGAGATATCTTTTGTTCGCGGACAATGGTTGTATCTGAAGCGGGACCCGCTCAACTACTTTTAGGCCGTAGCCGGTTATCCCCTTTATCTTTCTCGGATTGTTCGTCATGAGCCGGATCGTTGTCAGACCAAGATCGGCAAGTATCTGCGCCCCGATGCCGTAATCGCGCAGATCTGCCGGAAAACCGAGGGCAAGATTGGCCTCAACGGTATCCATCCCCTGCTCCTGCAGTTTGTAGGCATGGATCTTGTTGGCAAGGCCGATACCGCGGCCTTCCTGATTCATATACAGCACAACACCCGCTCCTTCTTTTTCTATCTTTTCCATCGCGCAGAGCAGCTGTTGTCCGCAGTCGCAGCGCATGGAATGAAAGATATCGCCGGTCGTGCAGGACGAATGAACGCGGGTGAGCACGCTCTTTTTACCGCAAACCTCACCTTTGACCAGGGCAATATGATTATCTTTCGTTATCTGGTCTTCATACAGGTGCAGTTTAAAACTGCCGTGGTGCGTCGGCAGGTTCACGACATCCAGTTTCTTCACTAGTTTTTCTGTTTTACGCCGATACTCTATCAAGTCTGAGATAGTTATTATCTTGATGTGATGCCTGCGGGCAAACTTCATCAGCTCCGGCAGCCGCGCCATCGTGCCGTTCTCATGCATTATCTCGCAGATGACCCCCGCGGGGTATAAACCGGCCATGCGGGCAAGGTCAACGGATGCTTCAGTATGCCCTGTGCGGACCAGAACCCCGCCGGTTTTATAACGCAAGGGGAATATATGCCCGGGCCGGGCGAAATCCCCGGCTTTTGCCTTGGGCGATATGAGAGAGAGAACGGTTGTCGCACGGTCATGCGCCGATATCCCGGTCGTCGTGCCTTCTTTAGCGTCTACCGAAACCGTAAAAGCCGTCTCGCGCTTATCGGTGTTGACCGCGACCATCGGCAGTATATCAAGCTTATCCAGGCGCTCACCTTCCATGGGCATGCAGATAAGGCCGCGCCCGAATGTCGCCATGAAGTTTATCAGCTTAGGCGTAACTTTCTCGGCTGCAAACACCAGGTCGCCCTCATTCTCCCTGTCAGGATCGTCCACAACAACGACGGCATTCCCCTTCCTTATTTCATTAAGCGCGACCGGTATCGATGCGAAATCTTTCTTCATAAAAATCCATTCTCCTTAAGGAAGCTGCTGCTCAGACGGGGCCGGGCATCGTTGGCCCGCGTTTTTTCATTATATCTGGCCAGTATATCGGCCTCCAGGTTCACCTTCATTCCGCGCTTGCGTGTCTGAAGCGTGGTCGTGTCCATGGTATGCGGTATCACTGATACCGTGAACCAATCTTTTCCGGTTTCAACGACGGTCAGGGATATGCCGTCTATCGCTATCGAGCCTTTTGCTACAACATACCGTTCGATGTTTTCAGGCAATGAGAATTTGAAAACATGGGAGTTACCCGTCCTGGTAACTGAGAGCACGCCGCCAATCGCTTCAACGTGACCGCTTACGATATGTCCGCCAAGCCGTCCGGAAGCTTTCATAGCGCGTTCTAAATTCACTTTTTCCCCAATCTTAAGAGTTGAGATGGTTGTCACAGACAGCGTTTCAGGTGTAAAATCAAATGAAAGAATAGTATTCTTTACAGCGGTGGCTGTCAGGCAAATACCGTTAATGGCAACACTATCGCCAATAGCGATATCAGCAAGTCTTGTTTTAACCGTAATAACGCCTTTGGCCATTGAATCCACTGTGCCAAGGTCCTCTATGATCCCGGTGAACATATTATTTGATCCGGCCTTTAACCAGTATGTCCTGGCCGATTTTACCGTACTTCACACTCTTAAAGGTCACCGCCTGCGAAATTTGAGTTATCCCCAGACCTTCCACAGGTGTTTTTGCCTCTCTTCCTCCTACTAATTTTGGTGCGATAAATTGAAAATACTCATCTACCACTTTAGCTTTCAAGGCTGCAGCAACCGTTTCACCGCCACCCTCAATTAGTATTGAAAACACAGACATATTTGATAATTGTTGAATAACATACTTGAAGTATGGTTCCAAAGCATTCGTTATGAAAACAGGCAAAACACCCATTTCTATGAGCCGCGCGATCTTTTGTCTGTGGTTTTCTGTGCTGTGGATTACTATTGTTGGCGCTATTTTTGTATTTAAAACCTTGCTTTTAAGCGGTATTGCCAGATCTTTATCAATAATCACCCTGATGGGATTGCGCCCCTTGCCATGGCTGGTCAATTCCGGATCATCAGCCAAAACCGTACCAATGCCCACCAGCACCGCATCCATTTTACTGCGCAGCACGTGCACCCATTCCCTGGCCCGAGTGCCGGTTATCCATTTTGAGTTACCTGTCCGCGAGGCGATCTTCCCATCCAGCGACATAGCCATCTTTACGATAACATGAGGCTTGCAGCAGGCAACATGTTTACGGTAACCGGTCAGCAGTTTCCGGGCGGAAGAAGCGAGAAGTCCGATATTCGTTTCGATCCCCGCTCTCTTGAGACGGGCGATACCGGCGCCCGCGACCCGCGGATTTGGGTCGTACGTAGCGGCAAAAACTGTTTTTACGCCGGCTTTTATCAATGCGTCCGTGCAAGGCGGTGTCTTTCCCTGATGGTTACACGGTTCAAGGGTTACATATACGGTTGCGCCGCCTGCATTCTGTCCGGCCGCAGCCAGTGCGTGTATCTCGGCATGGGGTCCGCCGAATTTCTTGTGATAACCTTCCCCGATCACTTTGCCGTTTTTTACCAGCACGGCCCCGACCATGGGGTTTGGTTCAACCTGGCCCTTGCCGAGCCTTGCCAGCGCTATGGCCCGTTTCATGAATGTAATATCACAAACTTCCATCTGCCGCCTCTTTCTTCAGAATATGCCGTATAAATGCGGCGTCCTGCCGGTGCCCGAACGTATCCAGGGCCGCGGCGTCTTTCATCGCAAGATAGTTTTGGTTCAGGCAGGCATACGCGCACCCTCGGTTACGGTAAGCCTCAAAAAGATTACCATCGATACTGATAGCACTGCTCAACAGTTTGATCGCCTCGTGAAAATCATGGCGTCTTGCGCTGATAACCGCCAGATTGTTGTAACTCATAACATCGCGGGGGTTCCGTTCGATAGCGGACAAGTAATCCCCGGCGGCTTCATCCGTTCGTCCCATACGGGCTAACAGCACCGCCCTGTTGTAGTAAGGCGCGGCGTATGTTTTCGCAATGCCGATCGCAACGGCGTAATCATTGAGCGCCCGGGAAGTATCGTTAAGCCGGGCGTAGAGATTCCCGCGGTTATTATAGGCCTTCGCGCAATCCGGCTTCAGGCGCAGACAGGTTTCGTAATCGGCGAAGGCGAGAGCATAATTGCCTTTCTCCTGCCAGGCATCGGCCCTGTTCAGGTATGAAAAATACACCGAAGGGTACCGGGCTATCGCGCTATCCCACAGGGAAAGGCTGTCGTGCCAAACCTTAGTTTGCCGTATCGTAGCACCGGCCAGAGAAATAGATATACCGGCGATCAGCAATACTGAGACTCCCCGAAGGACCGTGTTATCGCCCTTGTATAGTTTTATCAAGCCGACTGCAACAATATAGATCAGCCCTATAGAAGGCAGGTACATGTATCTGTCGCCGGGCAGTTCAATGCCGACCGGGACCAATTGCAGTACGGGCGCGACCGTGACAAGAAAAAAGAGAATACCGAACGCGATCGTTTTTGAGCGTTTGGAAATAGAAACAGCCAAGGCGATAAAAGCCGCCGCCAGAGGAACAGCTGAGTAATAATACCCGGGTATCACCGTGTAGAGTTTTGTCGAATAGGGATAGGCGCAGGCAAGACTGGTCGGCAGAAAGAATTTTTTTATATAAAAGATAATGTTAAAGGCGGCATTAAGCGAATGAGGGACTAAGGAGAACATAGTGCCTTTGCCCGCCGACAGCGCCGTTTCGGGATAATGCGCGCCAAGCGCGACGCACCCGAACACAATAGCTAAAAATAAGAACGGTATTTTATTCTCCCAATCGCGGCTGTTCAGGCGGTTTTCCTTCAGATAATCCAGCAACAACAGCACCGCCGGCAGTGTGATGGCCATAGGCTTTGACAACAACGACAGGACAAAGAATAATAAGGCCAGCAAATAACCGGTGCGCGAAAGCTTTATACGAAAGTAGAGATAGCTGATCATAGCCGAAAGAAAGAAGACGGCGTACAACATGTCCTTTCTTTCGCTGATCCAGGCGACTGATTCCACATGCAGCGGGTGCACGGCGAATAGAAGGCCCGAAACAAAGGCGGTCGATTTACTGCCGCAAAGAAGATAGATCAGCCAGAACACCAGCAGACAGGAGGTTACGTGAAGAAAGAGGTTCGTTGCGTGGAACACCGCGGGATCAAGGCCCGCAAAATGATACTCTACCGCATATGAAAGCAGTACTACCGGATGGTAGAGTCCCGCGTGCGGTTCGGTAAGTATTGTTTTGATATTACGCAGGTTGAGTGTTTTTACAACGGGATTTTCGGTAACCATGATGTTATCATCAAGGTTAACGAAACTATTGTGCAACGTCGGCAGATATGCGGTTACCCCGGCAAGCAGGATGAACCACAATGAAAAGATAACGCCAGTATTTTTGGTAAGTGATCTCATATATATTCTTCTTCCATCCGGACTTTACCCGGGGGGTACGCCCCGGGTTTTACCGTCGGCATCTGAATTACACAGATTCCTGTCCCGCTTAGCGGGACTCGCAGGCTTATGTCCCGTTGAACGGGACCTTCACTGCCGATAGGGATTTTCACCCTTCCCTGAAGAACTACTGACTACATATTATTAGAATATCGTTATTCTGTCAAGGCCGTTTTTTTCCTGACTGCCTTTTTTGTTTTTGGCGAAGTTGCTGCCGGTGCGGCCGCAGGCTTTTTCTCTTCCTGCTTTATCTCGACGGGAACCGGGGTCGGCGCAGCAGCAGGTGTGGCAGCGGCCGGCACCGGGTTCGGGGCCGGTGCGGCAGCAGGCGTCGCAACCGCAGCCTGTGCCGCTGGCACATCGGTTTTTATCCTGTATACCACCTGCATCCCGAGAGGCTGGGCGAACTGTTTGGCTATGGGAATACGTACCGTTTTACCTTCTCTGTTGAGCATCAAGTCAAACGTCCCTTCGGCCTTTATCAGCAGTTCAAGGGCCTGGGTATAGTTATATACGGGCTGGTCATTGATCTTCATTATCACGTCTTCAGGCATGACGCCGTTCTTGTCCGCTATCCCGCCCTTTTGTACGTGAGAGATCACTATCTGACCGTCCTTAAGTACCTGGATCAGCAATGTTGCCAGCTTCCTGATATTCTGCTCGTCATTACCGACGTTCCAGCCCCTGACGTTTTCGTAATTCGGTTCCGGGTTGCGCCACTCCTTGCCGGGCAACACCTCAAAAGCGCACACGCCCTCGCACGGGAAATTATAGATCGTGAACAGGCCTGAGACAGAAGCGTCTTTCACCGTTATCACGCGGCAGTCAAGGCGGCCGCCCTGCATTTCAAAAGGCAGCGTATCGGGTTTCTTCTCATCGGGCACCAGCTTGTTGATCTCGACCAGATGTCCGGCATTCTGGTCAAAATATTTTTTGTGCGACATGCTGCATGGGCCGACATTAACGATCTCCAGTATCAGGTCCGTATCTATGGTTTTTGCGAGTTCCTGGTAGCTTGCCGGTTTGCCGTCGCTCAAGACTTTTTCAAGCAATGCCCTATCCCTGACAATGAAACCGGATTTTGCCAATTCTCTCTCGATATAGTCGTAGCGGCGATCAAGTTCTTTCTGGTTTTCCTGCGTGATGTCCTTAGGAACGGCAGGCACCCTGAGCGTTACCTTCAGGTCCGGTTTTTTTTCTGACAACAGTTTCTGTAATTCAGGTTTAACGATCACCTCGTTCGAAACATTCAAGCCCGGGTAGACCGTAACCTGCTGCCAGGTCGCGCATGAACTTAACAGTACACCGCATGCAGACAGCAACGCTCCTACAATGATCTTGCGCATGATAGCTCCTGTGGAACCTTCGTTTTCCAGCGCCTGTGCATCCAGAACCAGTGGTCAGGATTTTTTTTCACATAGCCGCCGAGTATCGCGTTAAAATTGGACGTAAAATTGATAATATCCTCATCTTCATTGCCTGAGGGTTCGGGTTTTGGCACCACATCAAAGAATACCGTAAATTTGCCGTCAGATGAGCGGACGATGTTTCCCATGATAAGCGGACAACGCGCCCTGATCGCGAACATCGCAGGCCCCTTGGGAGTAGAGGCGGGTCTGCCCATGAAGGGTACAAAAGCGCCGTTCTCATGGGCGTCCTGATCGGCTAATATCGCTATCAGTTCGTTCGCCTTCAACACTTTCATTACCCCGCGCAGTGCGAGTTTGAGCGGGATCAATTTGATCTTTTTGCCGGAGCGGTATGAATTGAGCATATCATCAACCGGGGCATTTTCCTGTTTGCCGACCACGAAGGAAACCGGAAGCTTTTGTGCAAGCGCCGCGCCCATCAGTTCCCAGTTGCCGAAATGCGCGCCTACCATCACTGCACCCCTGCCCTGCTTCAAGGCTATCTCTACCAGGTCTAAATTCTTAAATTCTACCATTCCCGCAATGTCTTGTGCGGATAATATCGGAAAGAACAACAACTCGATCATGGTCATCGCGAATTGCTTGTAGGTTGCAAGACCTATCGCCTCGATCTCTGCCGGTGACCGGTCTTTAAAGGACTCGGTAAGATTGGCGACCACGACATTGCGGCGTATACGCACGATCTGCCACGCGATCACCGCCAACCCTCTGGCAACTGAACGCGCCCGCTCAAGCGGCATTTTTCGAATAACGCCCGAGAAACCCACCAATGCTGCATATTCAATTTTTCGCCTTAATTTTTTAATCATGATCACTCTCAAGTCTACCCTCTGATCAGAAGTTTCGCAAGGGGGCTTTTCTTTAACCCTATGGCCTGTGAAAGACAAAGCTCGTGGCAGCACAGGCAGCTGATGCAGTCTTCCGGGTTCACTAAAGGTTTTTCTCCGGGAC
Organism: Endomicrobiales bacterium; assembly: GCA_963796955.1. Classification (GTDB taxonomy): domain Bacteria; phylum Elusimicrobiota; class Endomicrobiia; order Endomicrobiales; family JALOBY01; genus CAWCNJ01. Next base: position 143,747 of record CAWCNJ010000008.1, on the reverse strand, counting down.
TATTTTTCGTTATAGCCTTAACCGGGCAGGAGTTAACGCACATCATACAACTGGTGCACAGCTCTTGCAGTATAACAGGCTTAAGCCAGATGAAACTTCCGAGGAAGCGTATCAGCCATCGCGGGATCAGATTGTAAAACCAGGTGGATGGGAATTTAAATTTTGACAAGGAAAACGCAGACAGAGATTCCCCTCTCACCTCAACCCGTTCATGGGAATGGACCTCGCCGAGCAGGGCGGAGATATACTTAATGGTGCCGATCCGCTGAGGATTGAAACCCAGCATCTTAACGATGGCCATATCAAGGGCATTGCCGTCCCGGGAAGCGGCGATGATATTCAATATCCGGACCACACCGGCTGAAGGGCCGTTTCCTTCCATGCCCCAGATGCCATCCATCAGGTTCAAGCGCACTTTCGGCTTGCTTAACAGGTATATTTCGCCGATGAAGGCCCCGAAATCCGCGGCGCCGGGCGGTATCGCCTTGTGGTACTCCGCCTTGCGCAAACCGGGCACCGTACCGTAGAAATTCTTTACGCAGCCGGTATAGGTGGTAAGCCCGTGGGTCTTAAGCTTTGGAAGGTTTATAATGCCGTCTACGTTATCGATGACCCGGGAAATATAGACGCTCGGCACCAGCGGGTTGTTCACACGCCGTTCCTGCGCGCCGGAGGTTTCAAAGTTCACCAGCTCGACTTTTTCCTCTTTCGCCACAGCATACATGCCGGTCTCTTTCCAGACCCGTTCAACACCCTTGACGGCGCCGCCCGGACTATCGCCGATCACCGGCGTGGCCCCCGCTGCCTTGACCAGGCGCACCACCGCCCGCACGATCTCCGGGTGCGTCGTTATAGCCCGTTCAGGCAGGCGTGCGCTCAGCAAATTCGGTTTCAGTAATATCGTTTCACCGGGGCGCACCATTGTCTCGATGCCGCCGAGCAATGAGACGACATTTTCAACCTGGGCTTGTACGTTCTTCGGGTCATAATCCTTGCAGAAGGCGAGGGAGACGGGGGTTTTAGCGTCCAAGGGAGAGCCTCTCTATTAGGAAGTTTGGTAAATCCGCATCGCGCATTTTCTTTTGTGTGGCGGCAACATCATATTCAAGACGGGCCAGCTGGAATACATGGGTATACGTGTCGTACACCCCGCAGGAGGCCTGGCTGTTGCGGTCTCTGGGCTGGCCGACGGAACCGGGGTTAACGACGTATTTTTCAGACTCGTCCAGCAGCAAGGAACCGGGCCTGCGAAAAAGATGCACGGAGCGAGAGTCAAATATGAACGGCGTGTGGCTGTGCCCGACGAAGGTTACCGGCGTATGCACGTTCGATATCATATCGTGATATTGTTCATGCGTTAACAGGTACTCGTCCAGCGGGTCGCGCGGCGAGCCGTGCGCCAGCGTAAAATCTTTTTCTGAAATGATCTTCGGCAGCTCCGACAGATATATCTTGTGGTTTTCCGAAAGATGCTGTCTGGTCCAGACAAGGGACTTTTGCGCATTTTCATTGAACCACGTAAGGTCTTTCATGCCGGCCGCTGCCCAGTCGTGATTGCCGGCGACTAAGCGCAGATTCGGCAAAGACTTGACAAGGTCTACGCACTCATTGGGGTTGGGCCCGTACCCGACCAGATCGCCGGCGCAAAGATACGCGTCCGTCTTATGGGCGCGAAAAAATTCGAGTACCGTCGTGAGCGCCTCAAGATTGGCATGGATATCGGCGAAAACAGCGTAACGCATCAGTTGGTCGCCTTAAGCTTTAGTTTAATGATATTGTAGACGAACAACGGCAAGTCTATCATCCGCGTTATCCGCCAGGGTTGTTGGAATAAACGGAACAGCCATTCAAGACCGAGCGCCTGCATCCATGAGGGCGCGCGTTTTAAAGCTCCTGAGATCACGTCAAAACTGCCGCCGACACCCATCACGACGGGGACGTTCATTGATAAAAGATTGGTTGAGATCCACAGTTCCTGATCGGGCATGGCCAGTCCGGCGAAAAGCAAGTCCGGCTGCGCGGCGCGCACATGCGCTATCATCGCGTCATGGTCGGTAAAATAACCGTGATGGGTGCCGACAATAGTTAGTCCGGGAAACAGGGACTGTAAACGTTGTGCGGCGCTTTCAGCAACGCCGGTCTTTGCACCGAGCAAGAATACACGCCAGCCGTTAACCTTCGCGCGCTCAACCAGGTCATACATGAAATCTATCCCGGTGATCCGGGCAACATGTATCCCGCAGAGCATTTTCGCCGCCCACTGTATGCCGACGGAATCGGGTATTACCAGGGCCGCGCCCGACACGGCGTTGCGCAGGTCAGGGTCTTTGATCATGGCGTTGAACATCAATGAGTTCAGGGTAACTATCTGGGAAGGTTCTCTGCTGGCGATGCGCAGGGCAGCAAGGGCGGAAGCCTGCTCCGGTGAAACTTCATCTATACACGCCGGGCCGAGTGCGTGGCGGACCATATATGTTACTTGTTCAAACCGGGATCGCCGGCTGAAACAGCGGCTTCCTTGTTCATGCGCACCGATATGATCTTGGATACGCCGAGCTCTTCCATGGTAACGCCGTACAGCACATCGGCCGTTTCCATGGACCGCTTGCTGTGTGTGATAAGTATGAATTGTGTGCGCTCTGAGAAAGACTTGACCATGCTGGTGAAACGACCGACATTGGCTTCATCCAGCGGCGCGTCCACTTCGTCCAGGATACAGAAGGGCGACGGCCTGACCATAAAGAACGCGAACAGCAGGGCGACCGCGGTAAGCGCTTTTTCACCGCCGGAGAGCAAGGCAATGTTTTGCAGTTTTTTCCCGGGCGGCTGGGCAAGGATATCAACACCGGTTTCCAGCAGATTGCTTTCGTCGGTCAGTATAAGATCCGCCTTACCGCCTTCAAATAATTGCTGGTAAATAGAAATGAAGTTTTCCCGTACCAGCGTGAACGTCTTCTGGAAATTCTCCAGCGTCGTCTGGTTGATCTTGACGATCACCTGTTTCAGGTCATCACGGGCCTTCAACAGGTCTTGCTGCTGGGTAAGCAGGAAATTATAGCGTTCTTCAATATTAGTATACTCTTCCGGTGCAGCAAGGTTTACACTTCCCATGGATTCAAGCTTGCGCTTAAGTCGCAGTATCTCTTCTTCATCGAATTCTATTTTAGCGTATTCGTCTTTGATATCCGGCAGGTTTGTGGAGTAATCCTCGCTGAGGCGTTTATCTACGGCGAACCGCTGCAGCTCAAAGCTGCGCTGCTCCAACTGCATATTATGGATATCCGTTTTGAAGTTCTCCACTTGGGTACGCAGCTCATGTATTTGAGAAGTGTGTGCCTCGATCGTATATTGCACGGTCTGGCGTTCCGTAAGAGAAGCCTGCACTTCGGCGTCCTTTATTTCCTGCTCACCGTACAGGTGCTTAAGCTTGGCGGACTCGGTTTCCTGTATAGTCCTCTGATCGGTGATACGTATATCTATAGCCGAAAGCTCGCCGCGTTCCTGTTCTGTCTGGCGCTGCAGGTCGTTGATTATTTCAGCCAGTCGCTCTTCATCACGCTGCCTGCCGGCAAGCTCGTTAACCTGCGTCGCCCAGGCAACCTTCGCTTCGGTAAGCAGCGGCGAGGCGGCATTCTCTTCCACGCGCCACTGCTGGAATTCCTGTTCTAATTGGGCCTGGCGGGCGATGTTCGATTGCTCTTCTGTTTCCAGCTGTGCCAGCTGGTTGCGCAGATCCGCCTGCTGCGCCTCGATATTCTTTTCTTCTTCCTGCTGTTTAGCGATGTCCTCACGGTTCAGGTTAAGTTCCTTTTCAAGGAACATCAGTTCTTCCTGTTTTGCGGCCAGCTGTTTTCCAAGCCATTCAGACTGGTTACGCAGATCCTGCATTTCAATTATCGTGGCATTCAGGTTTTCCCTGGCTGTATTGAGTGCGTCGGAAAGAGTTGTTCCCTCGGCTACTGCTCCGGTAAGCGCGGTTTTGGCAGCTTCAATGGCCGTTGAATACGCAGTCAACTGTTCTTCAACCATCATGGGTTTGTCGAACACGATCTTGCCGCCCTGCACGACAGCAGCCGAGACCACATTGTCGCCTTCTATCACCGGTGCGCCGATAAGGAAATTCAGAGTGCGGCTAATCGTGTCATCGCAGGTAATGTGCGAAAGCACCATGTCTGCGCCGGCCGGGAAAATAGTTTCAGGCGAAGCGGTTATCAGCGACGGTATAACAAACGTAAGCCGGCAAAGAGCATGAGCGTCCAGATAACCGATCGCGTTTTTCGCCGCGTCCATCGATTCACAGACCACATAATTGAGCTTATCGCCGAGCAATGCCACGATAACATCGTGATGATCGGCCGAGATTTTGATAAGGTTGCTCAGCGGCCCGCTCACGCCGGCTATGGCCGCGGTCGTCAGCGCGCTGATAGCCGCGCGCTGCGGATCTTTATGTTCCCACTCGGCGAGTGCCTGGAACTTGGATTCATTGGCGATGATCGTGCCCTTGAGCGTAGACTGGAGTTCAAGATTAAGAGTTAGTTTTTCCTGCAGTTGAACGATAGTTTGCTGCGCAGTCTGATTATTTATGCCGGCCTGTTCCAAACGGCTGGTAAGTGAGTTCTGCTGCGACTGCATCGCCGCGACTTCCTGCTGGAAAGGAGCGGTCTGGGTTTCCAGCCTGGTTATTTCTTTTTGCAGGGACAGCGCCTGCCCCTCGCAGCGCGCGCGCATGGAGGCAAGGCGGTTAGTCTCATTATGGATATTGGTTTTCGCTTCAGCGCTCGTGAAAAGGAACTGACGAATGGCGTTCTCGTCAGCCTGCAGCTTCAGCAGTTCGTTGCGGATCTCTTCTGCCCGGCCTTCTTTAGCTTTATAGTCCGCTTCAAGGGTTGCCACCCGCTCTGCCAACAGCCGCCGAGTCTCAGTCAGGCCCTCACGTTCTTTCACCGATTCCTGTATCCGTGATTCCTTCTCCCCTACCTCGCGGATAAGCTGTTCCTTGCGCTCGCTGAACTCCAGTTCTCTCTCCGCCGCGGAGCGGGTCCGCTCGTCGCAAAGATTTATGTCGGACTTAATGCGTGAAAGTTCTTCCTGGGAAGCAACGTACCGTTCATCTTTTTCCACCTGCTGCATGCGCAGCTCAGATATCTCGGTCTCGATCTGCACCAGCTGCGTATTCTGCCGCTCAAATTCCATCTGCTTCGGCTCTAAAACAACATTGATCCGCGCAATACCGGTATCGGCATCCAGCGCCTGCTTAACCAACGATGCCAGTTCCAGACGGCGCAGGTCTTCTTTGATCTTGGTATACTGCCGGGCTTTGCGGGCCTGGCTATCTAACTGCGCTATCTGTTCTTTGAGCATCGAAAGCATGTCGTTGATACGGTTCATATCCGTCTCAACTTTATCAAGTTTTCTTACGGTTTCTTCTTTACGCGCTTTGAATTTGCTTACACCTGCAGCCTCTTCGAACAATTCGCGGCGGTCCTCGGGCTTGGAGGAAAGCACATGTTCAACTTTCCCCTGTTCCATAATGGAATAGCCTTCAGCGCCGACACCCGTATCAAGGAACATATCGCGGACATCTTTCAGCCTGCACTGAACTTTATTAATAAAGTATTCGCTTTCCCCGCTGCGAAACAGCCTGCGGGTAATGGTTACTTCAGAATAGTCTATAGGTAGTACGTTTTGAGAATTATCAAAGGTGAGAGAAACTTCAGACATTCCTGTCGCCGGGCGAGACTGGGAACCATTGAATATCACATCCAGCATCTGCCGCGAGCGCAGAGAGCGCACGCTCTGCTCGCCCAAACACCAGCGGATAGAATCCGCCACATTAGACTTCCCGCACCCGTTAGGCCCGACTACTGCCGTTATTCCCGGTTCAAAATCAAGTTTGGTCTTGTCCGCGAAAGATTTAAATCCCGATATTTCAAGTCGCTTCAGATACATGTATTATACATCCTGTTTTCAAGTAATAATAGACGGAAATTCAATAATAAGATTAGCAAATAACAGATAGGTTGTCAATTTTGGGTAAGTTATAGTTCTTATCTACCACGTCTCCAGAATTGTAGGCGGTCCACTGGGATTGCTATCGCTTATCTCCCTCGAACCTACGGATGAATTAAGACCTGCTACACCTCTTACGTCTGCCAATAAACCTGAAGCATCACCTGTTCCAAACGAATATGCGTCATAATAGACACCAGGGAGCCCTGTGACGCAAAAAGTATTGAAGTACTTATTAGCGCGTACGTCAATATTAAGTGTGACATCATTTCCTACAGGGGCCGCCATTGATCCGATAAGACACTGAGTGTGATTTTCAGTGTAGTATATGCGTTCAGCAGAAACGATCCTGTTGATCAGAGACTTACCTTCCGCAGACATTGAACGCCTGACATACGTTCTGAATATTGGTATGGCGCACACAGTCAATACTCCGACGATCACAATCACAATAACCAGTTCGATCAAAGTAAATCCCCGGCCTTTTCTGTAATTCATATCCTTTGTAATATATAGGTTAAGGGTCAATAACAACCAACCCTATATACTATTTCTCCTTTATTTATTCAGTATTCAAGCGGACTTCGTCAAAGCCCTTCATTATGGTGCAATCGAACGTATTACCGGGCCTTCGGAATAGGTGTTGTCAGGATAATAATCAACCACATAGGATGTAAAAAGCTCACCTGTCGGAATTGGATTTCCGCCAGGATCAGAACCGCCAACAATCAGTACGGTGCCATCGTCTAAGCGTTGGGCAACGGAACAGTTGCTCCTGGCAAATTTTGCTCCAAGGGCGAACCCCTTGACAAAAACATTTCGATTAGCCTCATACATTTCTATCGTTATCGGGTTACCCCATCCAGGATTCCCCTGCATAAAAGCCTGTCCACTTGGCAGCAATGTCAGGGTATCAGCAATTTTCATTCGAGTTTTGTTCATCAAGCCGGAATCGATATCAGATGCTGAAAAAGGACTGAACAATTCCGTTTGAAGCCATTTTGTAATATCAGTAGAACCTCCAAGGATCAAAACCCTTCCACTTCCATCATCGAGCAACGTAGCAAGATGTGATGATCTTGAAACCATCATGTTATGCGTTGGTGTAAACGTCAGTGAAACCGGATCGAATATTTCTTGAGAAGTCTGATCATGATTTGTGGCATCAAAACCTCCAGAGATCAGAACTCTTCCGTCAGCCAACATTACTGCAGTTGCGTAAAGTCTATTAGCATTCATAGAATTGATAACGGTTGATGTGTTGTTAACCACGTCATATATCTCAGCATCGTTAATAGCTACACCAAGTCCGCCAGGACTTTTGCCCCCGGCTATCAATACTTTTTCTGTCCCAGGCAGTGCAACACACAAAGGGCCTTGCCTGCCCACACATAGAGGGGTCGAAACATAAATTGTATTCATGTCTGAATCATAAATATTGCATCCATTGCAGGCACCTCCATTGCTCAAGCATGATATGAGAACTTTTCCTGAACTTGTTCTTGCAATCCCACCTATCGGATTACCGTAAGCTGGCCACATAACATCTGTAACTGTTACACCTAATGGAGAGAACAATTTGGTTGTTGGGTTATAAAGCTCAATGTTTCGATCCCCTTTTATAAGAACGATTGCACCATCGTTCCGCCTGATGGGTGTTATATTACAACTCCAGGACGCCATATTTCCAACTTGAGTGAATCTCCCCCCCCGCCAAAGCTGAACTTTTGTTGTCTTGGTCTTTTTAGTTACTAACGCGCCTGAAATGGGCAGACCATTCGCTCCCGATGTCATTTCAGTGGAATAGACCCAGGCTTCGGAGGTTATTGTGTAAGAACCAAAAGTAGACCGGACTGCATTACCGATGATAACACTGACAGTGTTAGCTGGATCAGGCGTTATCCTGGGAATGAATAATCCGGTATATGAACCACTAGTCTGTATCGAGTGCCCAATCGAATCAGCTATAAATGAACTGCTATTATTAGTAAAATTCTCGGGAAATTGATTTTGGTTGATACAATGGTCGGTTATCCATGCTTTTGCATATTCGATTCCGGACTCAGCAACAAGATCAACCCTCGCTTCGGCAAGTTCCATGATCGCTACTTGTTTTTGCTCACCAGCGTATTGAATAGTAGCAACACCTATTGTGCTGAGTATAAGCGCAAAAATCACTACCAGCAGCAATATTACTCCACGATCACTTTGTATGTTCATCTGAGCGGTCACCTCTTCCTCTGTTTCGGCTCTTGAACATAAAGGACAATATCCCGGTATCGTATATTCCGCCTCCTGGCAGGGTTTTATTTATTTGTAAATTCACTTTTAGGCAAGTTGTACTCGTTACCATACCAACCCAGCTGAACTCCAGCAAGGTTACGTTGTTTGCTACTGTCTCGAATGTAGTACCTGATGCGAAATGAGTATAGTGACGGAGTAATTTCCCTTCAAGTTTGTAATCATGTACTAAAGCAGCACCTGACTCGATAGAAGTAAAACTTACGGTGTCGTTAGGATTCGTGGTTTGGCTAAGAGTCGCGAGATCGGTTGTGGAATTCCTGAATGTGCGGCCTAAGGACTTTTCAAAATACCTGACATCATTGTCAATTTCTATGCGAGCTGACTCACTTAGCCATGATGAATATGTTCGTATCATTAACGAGCCCACAGTTACAACCAAAACGCTTGTTATGACGATCGTCACGAGCAATTCTATCAATGTCATTCCCTTACTTCTGAGAACTCTCATTTAGTTCACCTTCGGTTCAGCAATTAGCACATCATAGTCAACAACCTCTGAAGGCGGCTGCCCTGTCCAGGTGAGAGAATAGTGTAATTGTTTGAGATTTGTAGAACCTGAGCCATAGGGGACAATTGTCCATATACCGCTTCGCGTATATGTTGTTCCATCAGCTGTAGTGAATGTTCCGCCATAAGGCACAGCCGGATCCATAGTTGTCCATTTATAGGTCATCGCTTGATCAATGGCACATCTTGCCCTATACACTGCAATCATTTCCTGTTTAGCGTTAGTCGAGAATTTCCTCGCGAACACAAAAAAACTCATACCACCAAGCATAAGAACTGAAAATATGATCATTGCGATGATCACTTCTATAAGAGTTGTGCCGCGATAGTTCGATTGGGCATTTATACGCATATTATTGATCCAAAATATTTACCAGGATCAGTAATAAGCGTGCATCAATATTGTCCTTGTCCATTTGAAGCGCTATGGATAACGCATCTTTGGCTTTGCTGTACCTTGTTTCATTCAGTTGATCAATAGCCTGTTCATAATAATCATTCGAGCGTTCCTGGTTGACTTTGTCGGAACGATGCGAAATAACGATCGGAAGAAGATAATCGGCGGTGCTCGTCTGATTTTCAAGCATCCTGAAGTATCGTTCAGATTTATCTATATTACCATCGATAAAATATTGCACTGCTTTTCTGAATTTCTTTCGATAGTCCTCGTTTATACTCTCCGTCATCTTTCTCAACGATGTCACAATATCTTCATTCAGCCTTTGCGCATCTTTTGATGCCGGCTCAAGCAGCAGGGATTTCTTGTTCTGCAGCATCGAGTCCAGTACCAAACCCTTCCTGTAGAGGTGCTTCGCATCGATGTAATATTCACGGGCCATAGAAAGGCGTTCCTGCTCCATCTGCTGTTTAACCGCGTCAACTTTTTGTTTAAACAATTGTGCAGGTTTGTTATCCTTATAAGTACGCAATGATTTCCCTACATACACATCGGCGGCCTGCAGGTTACCGATCGAAAACGCCTTCCTTGCTTTGTAGAGGTAGCGATCCTGTGTATAGGGTGAATCGGCTATTGATATCCTGTTGTCTACGGTTGGCGTTGTGGGGATTTGAACAGGCGCGGTTCTTTTTGGTTGTGTTACTCTCATCTTCGACAGCCCTGTAGTATCTTTTTCTGACAATACTGCGCTGGATATCGTTGTTATCAACAAAAGAACGCTCGCTGCACAAAAAAGTTTTACCATGATCATTTTCATTAGGCGCCTCTTGTTAAACTGGATAAAAATAGCGTTTTATCTGTTTAGCCAAACCATCGACTAACCCCTTACTGGCAACAACAGAAGAGCCGGATTTGTTTTGAACTATCGTTATAATACCGGGATCCGGCGCAACTTTACCTAACTGTTTGATCGCCTGCTCCCGGTTGTTCTTCCCTCTGACAAATGCTGCCCGCTCTTCAAGTATGGTAGCTATTATAGCCAAAAGATCGTTACTGTTTATGGGTTTGACCAGATAATCATGGGCGCCCATCCTCATTGCTGCTACCGCGATCTCTATGGAACTTGAACCGGAAATGATAATAGGCACAGACTCCGCTGATACAAGCAATATATCTTTTATTAATTTAAGCCCGTTCGTGTCTGGCAACCGGTAATCGACGATTATCACGTCGTAAAACGTGCGACGCGCCATCTCTACCGCGTTGGCACCGTCTTCACAGCAGCCTACAAAATAGCCCGCCTCTTCAAGCATAGGTGCCAGAGTATCTCTAACGCCTTGTTCATCATCTATGATCAGTATATTAGCCTTCGCGTTGTTTGCCATTATACCCTTTTATTGCATTATCTTGGCTTTAATGAATATGGTCAATTCCGCGCGCTGTTTATCAGTGCTTTTCTTCTTAAACAGATAGCCTATGATCGGAATATCGCCCAGCAAAGGCACCTTTATCTCTGTATTGCTTTTTGTTTCGCTGATAAGCCCACCGATCACAGCTGTTTCACCGTCCTTCATTATAAATACCGTACTTGCCTTTGTTGTGTTTATTATCGGTATGTTGTCTGCAGTCGTTCCGTTAAGGAAACTGTTTTCCGGCGCTACGGTAAGAATTATAGTACCGTCGCGATTTATCTGCGGTTTAACCTTTAATTTTATACCTACATCTTTAAACATTGTTGATTCAGTAGTGGCGCCGTTAGCAACCGTTGCCTGTTGGTAAGGAACTTCATCGACGATATCAATAGTCGCCTCGTTGTTGTTCATTACGAGCAATCTGGGGTTAGTCAATAATTGCGTGTTAGTGTCGGTTTTCGATGCTTCGATATCACCCTGAAGGTTCAAATTGTCGTGGATTATCGCGAACGAGAAAACGCCGCTTCCTGAGCCAAGCCCTGGGGCGAAAGTCTGAGCATAATTATATTCCGGATGCACTGCTGTAACCGGTATTACGGTATCTTTCGTTCCATAATTGTTTTTATAGAATAAGCTCAAAGGATCCGTATAGTACTTATCATTATGGCCAAGGCTTCCGATATTCACACCCATCTGTAGGCCGGCATCTAGCTTAACTTCAACTATTTTAGCCTCCAGCTGCACCTGCAAAGTAGGTATGTCTAATGCCTTTAATATAGAGCTGATCTTATCAAGATTGTCGCCGGTATCTGAAACAACAAGACTATTGGTACGTTCATCGACACTCACCTGTCCATTCTTACTTAATTTCTGCTTAATCGTCGGTTCAAGTTCCTTAGCCCCGGCAAAGCTCAGGAAGAATATTTGCTGTGAGAACAAAGGCTGGCCTTGATCAGGTTTACTTTTTATCACATATATATTACTTGTCTCACTTTGGCGAATATAATACAAGTTGTTGGTATCGAGAAGGGCATTAAGCGCTTCTTCCGCCGTAACATCCCGCAAATTCAACAACACTTTCTTTTTTGCCAGTTCAATATCGGTTATAAACTTTTTGCCTGTTTTAATGCTCAGCACATCAAGCACGGTATTTAACGGAGTTTCAGGAAACTGGAGAGTTATCAATCTTTTTGGAGAACCTGCCCCAGAGCTTACCGGGGCTTCGTCGTCTCCCTCCTCTGCTCCGGCGGTCGAAATAAAACCCTGGGCCAGTAAAAACGCCATAAAGCAGATCATTGTCGAAAGCAGTGTCCTTTTCATTGCGGGTTATTCTCCTTTCTGTTTATGTAATTCTAAAGTAGCGTCTATTTCGTGCCATTTGATATGAACACTCTTCCTATTGATCTTAACCACGTGAATCCCATTATATGTGTCGCCTTCCTTCAGCACCATATTTTCTATTACAGCCACGGGAGTTTCCGGATCCCAACTTATGGAACTTAAATGCATTGCCGGTATACGCGGTTTTTTTGGTTCTGGTTTTTTTACTATCTGTTTCGCAGGGTCTTCTATCATCCGGTCGGAGAAAAGATCCCGTTTCACTTCAATAACCGGCCGGCTCGCTGGCAATTTTTCGATCTCTGACAGGTGCATCGTAGCCTTTTGGCCGAGGTCATAAAGCTCGCCGCTGGTATCGATAACTGCCGTACCTTGATTGTTTTTCACATGCGAACCGTTGATACTAATAATTGCAATAGTAATATGCGGAATTTCCTTACCGCCACCAGCCGAGAATGTCTTGATCTTATAATTTCGTTCTAAAATGCCGATAAAACTTACCATTTGTCTAGAATCTGCACTGAACGAAAGGTTCCAGACCTGACCGTCAACTCCTGAATCCGCGGATATGTTATCCAGCTTGATTCCAGCAGCGGAAGCCAAGGCTGATATTCCTTCTAAAGTATCGTTTATATTGCCAGGGTTAATATCCTGGTTTGCGAGGATGTTTGTTATCTTTTGCTTCTGCTCCCCAAGCTTTGACGTAAAAGACTTCAGGTCCCGATACTGTGAAAGCCTGTCAGATTCAAGAGCGACCTGGTGTTTAACCTGCCTTAACTCCGCAAATTTCGGCAACAAAAAAACCTGAACGAATAATCCTATCAGCACTATGCCCAATACAAGAAAAAGCGCAGGCATTCCCCATTCATATTTCCTGACAACATCGTTTATATCAAATTTATCCATTATTGTTTTTGTATCGAGATTTTGTATATCTCGCCTGTTGCGTCTCGGTCGGAAGAACCTGCTTTTTCTTGTGAATCTACTTTAACGTGCTCGCCGAAAACCGGATTTTTCTTAAGCGTGTCAAGAAAGCCTATTACAGATTCCATGCTTAATTGTCCCTTATCAGAGACAAGCAGATCCAGTTTTACATTAACGCCGGTGTTCGTATCTGCTGAAAAGTTAGTGATCCTGGCATTTGCAGGCAGATCCCTTGAAAGCTCGCTGAGCATCACCGCTATAGAGGTGCGTTTTGCAAGGGAATTCTCTATTTGACCCATTTGTGTTACGTAGCCTTTCCATTCATTTTCAAGCTGTTCAATTCCGTACTCTTTACGCTCAGCTTTGATACTGTTTTTTATCGATGTTATTTTTGAACGACATTTTGAACACTGCAACCCTATCGCAGCGACGGTTGCTACAAGGCCGATAAAAACCATAAAACAGACTATGTATCCCCTTCGTATATATCCGAGGAGCTTCATAGTTTGTTTCTGCTGAACAAGTCTGTCTTGGATAAGGTTAAGTTCTAGCAGTCTTTTCATGTCTTACCGCCAGCCCCAGCGCTACGCCGAGAAATTGGCCCCATTGTTTATACGCAGGAATATTTACATCAGACTGCACAAGCGGATTCCACTTTTTAGTACGAAAACCCAATGACTCGGTAATGAAATTTTCAATTCCCAGCAATGAAGATGAACCGCCGGTTACCAGTATCTGGTCTACAAAAGGCAATTTTTTCCTGGTCATACAATACTCGACCGACCTATACAAACCTTCCAGCATATCCGGCAGGCTTTTTTTAAGAATGTTGGTCATATTTAACCCGAGCGAGTTCCACATTTCAGGCTTACGCTTAATTGATTCGGCAAGGTCCATTGACACACCAAGATGATGAGATATTTCTTTTGTTATATCCCGGCCGCCGCATTCTATGGAACGAACAAAACGCAATTCGTCGTTGTCGACAATTGAAATGTTGGATGTGCTGTGCCCGATGTCCACCATCACGACCGATTCTTTGGAAGGGTTAGGGTCAAAAGTCCAAAAGCTATTCGCCAAAGCGATATTACCTATATCGCATGCTGACGGCGTAAATCCTGCTTTTCGGACTATCTGTATACAGCTTTCAATTTCGTTCTTCGGAGCCGCAACATACAGCACCTCATCCAGCTTCGGCGCATCCGTAGTTAAAACGACAAAATCTGAATACATTTCGCCTGTTTTCAAAGAACTTGCCTGGGCGGCCTCAAACTGCACCGCCCCCTTAAGCTCTTCATTCGTCATCTTAGGGAACTCGAAGTTACGCGAAACGACATTGCGAGCACTGGCGGAAAAAGCAACATTACCCTCGCTGAGGTCGGCCTTGCGAATCAGCTTGTTGACGATCGCAGATACTTCATGATCATGTTTACCGCCCTGTGGAGAGATCGCATTACGCACCATCATCGCAAGACTGACATTAATGCCAGGCCCGCGCCGTTCAATAGAACATAATTTAATATAGTATGAACCTATATCTAAGCCGATCATCAATTCATTCCAATCGTTTCAGTGTTAACAAAATATCTTGTCAAGAGTTTAGACTCTATCCGTGTTTTGCCGTACCCAAATCACCATCTACCACCCAGGCATTTGCACACCAGCGTCTTGAACGACAAGTGTACCGGGACTAGATGGTGAAGCAGTTTGCAGAAGGACCTGCAATCCAGCAGCATCACTGGGAGCAGCTACCGCACCGGTATCAATATTGAAGGTTGAAGCTAAGCCTGAAGTCCCATTATTAGAAGTCCAATAATGAATGAAGTACTTATTTGCACGGCAATCTATCCCCAAAATATCAGGAACTCCTGCAGCATCGACACCTGTGTACGGAACACTGCCGTCACCAAAATATGCACTATGCTCAGTGTAATAGAGCTTTTGGGCGGTCGCAACAGCACCCACAAGGCTTTTTCCTTCAGCCACCATTGACCTACGAGTGTAATTTCGATACGTTGGCACAGCAATAATTGCTAATATAGCAATTATTATTATAACGATAACCAGCTCAATCAGAGTGAAACCTTGAGATTTTTTTAGTCTCATTTCATTACCTCCTGTTGAATTTTTTGCACACATGCTACCCTTAATCATACGTTCCTCCCGTTGAATAATACTCACTGTTTACCCAGAACTGCACCGGCAATTTTGAAAATTGGCAAATACATCGTTATAATAAATGTCCCCACAAGCCCCCCCATAACAACAATTAAAACTGGTTCTATAACGGCGCTCATAGATGCCACTATTGCGTCGACCTCATCGTTGTAGTATTCTGAAACACGGTAAAACAATTCATCAAGCTGTCCGGATTTTTCACCGACAGCCGCCATTCTAACTACCATAGCAGGAAAAATAGGATGCTTTCCTAACTCTTCAGACAATGTCGAGCCTTCGACTACACGAGTTTTGATCTGGTCAACTATTTTTTCCATGAACATATTATCAGTTGTCTTGGCGGAAATATCAAGAGACGACACAATATCGTTACCGCTTTTAATAAGTGTAGCTAACGTCTGAAAAAAACGAGCCATAACGATCTTTATGAGCATGGGACCGAAAATGGGTATTTTAAGTTTGCTATTATCAAAGAACAATTTACCCTTTGGTGTTTTGTTAACATAAAGGAAAAAAGCAACTATTGCCCCCACAATGAGAAATGCAAACGGCGCATTATGAATAAGCGTATCGCTGATTGCCACGGTTATTTTTGTGGGGAGCGGCAATTCAGCTCCAAACTGAGCAAATAACGATTTGAACCGTGGCACCATAAAGAATATCATTCCTAACAACGCAACCACAAAGAAAACAGCAACAAATGTAGGGTATGCCATTGCTGATTTTACTTTGCCGCTCAGCTTTACTGAATTTTCCATATAGGCGGAAAGGTCTTTTAAAACCTTGCCCAGCTGGCCACTTTTCTCGCCGGCCGCCACCAGCGCTATAAATATTTTTCCGAAAACCTTAACATGTTTTCTTAATGCACCTGAAAGAGTATCTCCCTGACGGACGTCTGTAGCTACTGTTTTGAGTAGCACCTTGAACTTCTGTGTAGAAACCATCTCGGAGATGTCCTCGATCGCGTCCAAAATGCTGACACCAGCATTTATTAATGTCGCAAGCTGACGGCAAAACACTGCGATATCCTGATATGTTATCTTGCCGCCGCTTTTAAATTGTTTGTTCAATGACGCTTTTAAGCTGGCCACAGTAGAAGATCCCATCGGATCGCCGGAGCCATCGATAGAAAATACCGATAATTTTTCAGCTCGTAACTGCATTGCCAGATCTCTTTCGGTTACGGCTATTCTGGAGCCTTGGACAAGTTCTCCATTTTCATTCCGTGCTTTATACAGATAATTAGGCAAAGGAACCGCCTTCCAGCAGCTTTTCCAGTTCTTTTGTCCTTTTTGTTTGTGCAAGCGCGACAGTTCTTGAAACGACCCCGCGCCGGACATAGCCCTGTAGGGACTGGTTCATTGTTTGCATGCCCTGGTTGGTTCCAGTCTGAATGTGCGAATAGATCTGTTCGATCTTGTTTTCACGGATCATATTCTGAATTGCGCTGTTTACTACCATAACCTCGCTGGCAAGAACCCGTTTTCCGTTGTTAACAGTCGGCACAAGGGTCTGATTTATAACGCCAAGAAGTACATTTGAGAGCTGAGATGCTATTTGGGTTTGCTGTACCTGTGGATACATGTCTATTATCCTGCGTATGGATTCGCTGGCATCACCAGTGTGCAATGTTGCCATCACAAGATGTCCTGTTTCAGCAATAGTTAAGGCTGACGATATAGTATCCAGATCTCTTACTTCACCAATAATAACCACATCAGGGTCTTCACGCAAAATAAATTTAAGTGCATCATAGAAATTGTTTGTGTCCCGGCGTATCTCACGTTGATGTATTAGGCTCTTGCTATTCCTATGCACATACTCGATCGGGTCTTCGATCGAGATTATGTGCGTTTTCCTTGTTTGATTTATATGGTTTATCATCGATGCCAGCGTAGTAGTTTTTCCGCTGCCTACGGGACCGCAGACCAAAATCAAGCCGTTCGAGAGCTCACAGAATTTTTTCGGCAGTTCAACGGGCAGTCCTAGTCGTTCTATAGGCAGTATGTCATGCGGCAAAATACGGATAGCCGCGGCGAGCGTGCCCTGTTGCTGATAAATGTTCACCCTAAACCTGCCAAGTCCGGGCTCGCCAAATGAAAAATCTATGACTTTTTCCTTATCGAACAATTTTGTCTGTTCGCCGGTTAACATACCAAGCATAAGAGCATCACACTGTTCAGTGCTTAAAATGGGCAGTTCTGCCATTATCATCTGGCCGTTAATACGTACATACGGGCGCACACCAGCCGTCAGATGAAGATCGGTTGCATCTTTTTCTATTGCATATTTCAGCATTTCAACAAGTAATGAATTACCCATATATGATCCTTAAAAGGTTGTCGTGATGGTCAAAACTTCTTCTATCGTCGTGATACCCTGCATAAGTTTTGAAATAGCTTGATCCCTAAGCGTACGCATGCCCTCTTCTATCGCTACCTGCTTCATTTCCACATCGCCGGCGTCCGAAAGCATCATTTTCCTAAGTCTGTTTGACATCCTCAACACTTCATTGATCGCGGTACGGCCTTTATAGCCGGATCCAAAACATTTGTCGCAGCCTTTGCCGTGATATACCGTTATTTTCTCACCCTTAGGATAGCCCAGACGTTCTAATACACGCTCCGGTACTTCTATGGGCTCCTTGCAATGCGGACAAATTTTTCTTACCAGGCGTTGTGCGATTATCAGTTCGACCGCATCAGCTATCAAAAAAGGCTCTATTCCCATATACCGCAAACGTGCCAATGAACTTACTGCATCGTTCGTATGCAACGTTGATAGAACAAGGTGTCCGGTGAGGGCTGACTGTATAGCGATCTCAGCCGTTTCTTTATCACGAATTTCACCGACCATTATTACGTCTGGATCCTGGCGTAAGACTGAACGCAGCACATTCGCAAAGGTAAGACCGATATTGGAACGAACCTGCACCTGATTGACGCTTTTTAGTTCATATTCTACGGGATCCTCGACGGTAACGATATTCCGATCAGTGGTGTTAATAAAGCTAAGGCCGGTATACAGCGTAGTTGTCTTACCGCTTCCGGTAGGGCCAGTGAGCAGTATCATACCATGGGGGCTGTTCAGTATTTCCTGAAAAACCTCAGTGTCCTGAGGAGTGAGGCCGATATCGGACATTTTAAGTGAGATCCCGGCGCGGTCAAGGATACGCAGCACAACCTTCTCACCATAGATGGTCGGCAGGGTTGAGACGCGCACGTCAATTCTTTTTTCACCGATCTTCATTTTGCATTTGCCATCCTGCGGCAAGCGACGTTCAGCAATATCAAGGCTGGACATGATCTTCACACGCGAGACGATGGGCGATAGATATTTATAGGGCGGAGGGGTCAGCTCTCGCAGAGCGCCATCAACACGCATACGCAGGAACACACAATT
The DNA here is from genome assembly GCA_963796955.1 of Endomicrobiales bacterium. Lineage (GTDB taxonomy): Bacteria > Elusimicrobiota > Endomicrobiia > Endomicrobiales > JALOBY01 > CAWCNJ01. The sequence goes on along the minus strand of CAWCNJ010000008.1, from coordinate 125,276 downwards.
TTCACCGGGTTCAATATGAATATCACTGGCGCCTTTGTTTATGGCATCTTGAAAAAGAGCGTTCACGTATTTAATGATCGGTGCGGTTTCAGCGGCTTCAAGGTCGTCATCTGAAAGTTCGCTATCTGTGTCAGTTTTTTTAATATTTTCTACAGCAGCGGCTTCGGCGGCAGTTTCTGTGGCGCCTATTATTGCGCCTGCATAATATCGTTCGAGAGCAGAAGTAATATCTGCCTCGGAAGAAAGGGCCGTCGATATTTTAAGGTTAGTTTCAGCTTCCACCTCATCCAACGCAAGCATATTTGATGGGTCTGAGATAGCAAGCTGAAGAGACTCTCCATTGTGTGATACAGGAATGACTTTATATTTTTTTGCCGTTTGAGGAGAGATGAGGCATATTACATCTTTTGGTATGGTGAGTTCTGAAAGCTTAACAGCAGGTATACCATAACTGAGCGCCAAGCCGCGCTGAAGGTCGGCTTCCGAGATATAGCCGCGCTGGAGCAATATATCGCCTAACTTTTCTTTAGTGGATTGTTGTTCGGCAAGGGCATCCCGCAACTGAACGCGGTCAATAAGTCCTGCCTGAAGGAGTATTTCCCCGAGGTATTTTTTCTGTAGAGGAGATATGGGCATTAGAACTGGCTCCGGTATTGTATGAGTTCCATATACACCTGTCTGATGTAATTATAAGTGAATACGCCTGAACTGTCAATGAATTTTTATTATTTGCCGGGAAATGCTAAAATTTCGAATTCCATAATATAGAAGAGTATTTATTGGCCGCAAGATTTGAAGCGAGGGAATGTTGGTTCTGTGAAACAGAGGAACCGGCAAGATTGATCTGAAGTGTTTTCGCGACCCCGCTGGCTATCGTTTGTGCAAAAAGATCAAAGCCGGTGCCTCTAGGAAACGTCACATGTAGGGACCCCTGCTGCAGCAACACATTGCCTCTGCGCCGTTGGCAGGACCCCAGCACCTTTCTTCCTTTTATGGCAAGGTCATGCGCAAACACACTGGCAACGCACATTGGGGTTTTAAGATCGCCGTCGTTAGAGCAATATTCGGTCGCTATCCCGGCGTTCAATAACCCTTGGCGTAATGCTGAATGAATTATCCTGTAGGTTTTCTGCTGATCTCGAGCACATGGAAGATATTCTTCGGAAACAACCAGCGAATAGGAAATATCAGTTGAATGGTTTACCGCGAGACCGCCGGTAAGGCGCCGCACGACAGGTATTTTGCCGACAAAATCACAATATTTCTGAAAATAACCGATTGTGATACAAGGTTCGCTCCATGTATAAAAACGCAGCACCGGACGAACGAGCTTTCCCTCAATGAGCAGCTGAAAAGCCGCTTCATCGAGCGACATATTCTCAGGGCCGGAGTGGGCGCCCGACACTATAAGGTCCCAGGTTTTATTTGACATTATACAAGTTCAATTTCCCATTTTCGTCTACGTAGTCAATTACTTTGCCGTTCTTTCCATACCTGCTCAAGTAAGTTTTAACCCGGCGGACGTAATCGCGCGTTTCTCTGTAGGGTGGGATCGAGGAATATTTCTGGACCACCGCGGGGCCTGCGTTATAGGCCGCTACCGCTTTTTCTATATTGCCGTTGAATATGTCCAGCATGGTGCGCAGGTATTGGGCACCGGCGTAGATATTTTCTTCGGGATTATAGATATTCCTTACTCCAAGTAGTCTGGCGGTCGCCGGCATCAGCTGCATCAGGCCGCAGGCGCCTTTGCCGGAACGATCCAGGGGATTGAAATTAGATTCCGCCTGCATAACTGCTTTAACAAGCGCCGGGTCAACATTATGTTTTGTGGCTGCGTCTATAATAATATCGTCGTACGTTGCACAGGGTTCGCCGCGCAAACTGCAGGTTTTTGAATTCTTTATCACCAGCTTTTCCGCTGCCTCAGCGTGTGGGGCCAGCAGAAGAATAAGGGGCAAAATAAAGCGTTTCAATTTAGGCATTCCTGTCCAGCACGCACAACCCTTCAAAATGAGGGGTCTTCGGGAAAAAATTATACAGTTTCATGGTACGAATAGTATAGCAGGTTTGCAAAGCGGCCAGGTCCCTGGCGTGGGTAGAAATGTTGCAGGACATATAGATTATGCGCACCGGTTTCTCCGCAAGAAGCTGCGCCACTACCTTATCGTGCAGGCCGGCTCTCGGAGGATCTAAGACGATAGTTTTGTCATGAGCGATAACACCTGTCAGTTTTTCAGCGGGAATGGCTTTTGCCGTGTAGCGGTCCTGTAATCCTGACGAAATAATATTCTCATTGGCAAAAGCTACTGACTCCTCACTTATATCAACCAGTTCGCAGGATGCGGCGTTTTTTTGCATTGGAATGCCGATCGAACCAACACCGCTGTAGTAATCTACAAGTTTAGAACCAGTCTCTACCCAGTTAGCCATTTCTTCCACCGCAGTCTCAAACAATGATGGATTGATCTGAAAGAAACTCATTAGGCCGATCTTCATATCTATTCCCCTCAGCGATTCCACCAGATGGTTTTGGCCCGTCGTGTACAAAACCTTGTCGATGACCGACGCGGGACATCTGAAATTTGAGAGGAACAGCGAAAAACCTTTCAGCGTTGAGTTCAGTTCAGGATAAACGGTAAAGGGCAACTCATCCTTTATGAAAAGCGCCGCGATCACCTCACCCTTACGGTTTGACCGCAGCAGCATTGTTTTCAGCGAACGCAGCGGAATATTGTTAGACTCCACCCAGGCGAGTATCTGCTTGGCTACCACATTCATCTGAGGCTGAGCCAGCGTGCATGGTTCGATCGCCTCGTAGCGGTGCGTGCCGCGCTTAAAGAAAGCCAGGGAAAGTTTTCCCTCCGCATTGGTCGTGAAGCTGTACTCCATTTTGTTTCGATAACCGTATTGGAGTGAAGCATCTGAAAGTATCTTGAGTTCATCGACAGGCGTTATCCTGCCGATCTTTTGATAGGTTTCAAGAGCGATCTGCTCTTTCCAGTAATTTTCGTCGGCAAAAGGAAGTATCTGCCAGGGGCTGCAGCAAAGATAATGAGGTTCGCTCGGTTCCACACGAATGGGTGATGGAGTGATTATCTTCGTGGCTATCGCTTCCACAAAAGACTTTTGTTTTCTGTAGATCTCTATTTCAACTTCTTCGCCCGGCAAAGCATTCCAGACAAGCGCAACTTTATTTTCCATCCGGGCCAACGCCTGCCCGCCGAACACAAGCTTTTCAATTTTTACTGTCGTCATTTATCCTCTCTAGAAGGTAGGGGCGAACGGACGTTCGTCCCTACAAAATAATATTAAATGCCGGTATCGATCCTGCGTCTCACTAAATTATACGACAATGCAAACCTATGAGATTCATCTCGAACAGATTGTAATAGATGCAATACCGGAGACTCTTCAGGCAACTTTAGAGACTCATCTATGTCCGGAAAAAATATTTCTTCATTTTGCTTCGCAAGAGAGATAACGGGTATCTTGGTTTTGAGTGACTGTAAGGCCTCGCTTGCGGCTTTCAGCTGGCCTTTTCCCCCGTCTATCAGCACCAGGTCAGGAAGCGGCATTCCTTCCTTCAATAGCCTGCTGTATCTGCGCAGGACTGTCTCCTTTATCATAGCAAAATCGTTCTGTCCCTGAACGGTTCGTATCTTAAATTTCCTGTAATTACTTTTGTCCGGTTTGCCGTTCATGAAACGCACCATGGAACCAACACAGGCGGTTCCTGCTATGTTGGATATATCAAAACCCTCTATTATCGCCGGCAGAGTCGGCAGATGTAATATTTCTTTTGCCTTTTCCAACAAGCCTGTCATTTCAAGTGAAGCCGTAAAATCTCCGGCCGAAAGTTCCCGGACGGTTATCAGCTGGTTCATTGATTCGAGAGCCTGTATGCGATCGCGCAAAGAAGCCGCTCTTTCGAAATCAAGAGCAACGCTTGAACGTTTCATTTCTGATGCCAACACATCTTTTAAAGCGGAATATTTTCCTGACAAAAGCAACCCCGCGCCTTTCAATCTGGTTTTATACTCGCGCACAGATATCTTTCCGATGCACGGCCCTGAACACTTCCCGGCGTGAAGATAAAGACAGGATTTAACTTTCTTTTCAGGCGGCAGGTGCAGTGAATCGAAAACATGTGCACATCTGCGCAGGCCAAACATCCCCCTCAGCCAATGCAGGGTAGACTTCATGTGCCACACGTCCGGGTAAGGGCCGAAATATTTGGCGCCGTCGTCGGTCTTGTTGCGCGTTATGACAAGCCTTGGAAAATCTTCACGGGTAAGCTTAATGTAGGGGTAGGACTTGCCGTCCTTCCACATGGTATTGTAATACGGCTGGTAACGATAGATTAGATCACGTTCAATGACGAGGGCCTCGGTTTCCGAGGCGGCGAGAATGTAATCAATGTGGCGCACCACTCTGATGAGCGCCGCGATCTTCAGCGAAGGCGCGGGCCGGTTAAAATAGGAAGAAACCCTGGTGCGCAGCCTGATGGCTTTGCCGATATAGATAATATTGGCGGCGTTATCCCGCATAATATAGACGCCGGGCTTCAGCGGGAACTTCGAAAGGTCAAGATTTGTCTTTGGCATTATATTCTATTCAACACCCGTGGGTTTTTCATCAAGGATCAACGAGAACAACGGTTTGCTTTCGTCAAACTTGAAGACGTACGCAATGGCAAAATAAACGGCTATCCCGACGAGAAGCGATGTGAACAAGCCTATCATTGGTTTATGCGGCAGCCAGATAAAGGCTATCCAGTAGCTGACCAGGCCCATTACTGCGGAGGCGGCACAGGTCTTGGCCACCGACATCAACGTTTTAGAGATCCCCAGAGGACCGACTTTTTTGCGCAACAAGTAACCGAGGACGAAGACGTTAAACCAGGAGGCGAGAGAGCTCGCCAGGGCGAGCACACCGACGCTTCTGTGGCCGGTAAAAAACAACGCTCCGATGATCACCACATTAATAAGTATCGCGGCGGCCGCGACTTTTACCGGCGTCTTCGTCTGTTGATACGCATAGAAGGCGCTGGCCAATACTTTAACGGTCGCGTAAGCAGGCAAACCCAGTGTATACCAGAAAAGGGCGCTGTTCGTAAGCAGCGTCGCCTGATGATTAAATTCACCCCGCTCAAAAAGCACATGTATCATGGGGATACCAAGAACCATTAAACCGGTAGCGGCAGGCACCAGCATAAACATGTTGAAACGCATCGCAAAATTCAATGTAGCCTTAAAATCGTCAGGATCGTTCCTGGAAACAGCCTTCGCCATCGAGGGAAGGGCGACGCTCGCCAATGCAATACCGAATATGGCAAGAGGCAACTGCATGATCCGGTTCGAATAATACAGCGCGGTGATGGAGCCTTCGTGCAGGAAGGAGGCGCAGACGGTGTCAACGAACGCGTTTATCTGGTCGACAGACAAACCTATTGTGGCGGGCAGCATCAACCAGGCTATCTTACGGACGCCCGGGTGGCTGAAGTTCGGTTTCCACTTTAGTTTCCAGCCCAGTTTATAGATCGCGGGCAGCTGTATAAGATACTGGGCGAGACCGCCAATTATAACGCTTATAGCCAGTCCCTTTATCTGATTGTCCGGGCTGAGCAAAGGCGCTATTGCCAGCAGGAATACGATTTCAGCAACGCTGAGAGTGGCGGGCGCAACGGCAGGCATAAAGAAGGCGCTTAAAGTATTAAGTATACCCAGGCCAAGTGCCGCCATGCAAATGAACAACAGGAACGGGAACATCAACTGCGTCAGCGTCACGGTCAGCGCCATTTTTTCGCTGTTTGAGGTAAATCCGTAAGCGATAACGTTCACCAGATATGGCGCGAACACTATGCCCAGAGCCGTGATAACGACAAGAATTATCAACAATATAGAATACAGTGCGTTTAAAAGATCCTGGGTCTCTTCTTTTGTTTTGGTATGCAGATATTCGCTGAGCACCGGAATGAAGGAGGCCGATAACGCCCCCTCGCCTAAAAGCCTGCGAAAAAGGTTCGGTATCCGGTAGGCTGCATAAAAAGCATCAGCCGAAAGGCCTGCCCCGAACGTATGGGCGACCAGCATATCGCGCAAATAGCCCAAGACTCTCGATATCGCCGTGCCGCCAGCGATATGTCCCGCGTGTTTAGTAAGTTTCTTTTCCTGTTCCATTATTTTAAGTTCCTTATTATTGACTATCCGCAGCTAATATGGTATATTTCTATGAAATTTCACTCGGAGGCTACACATCAATGGCAAAACTCAAGACTGGCCGTCACACATCAGCGCTTAAGGAACTTCGTAAAGCCAATGTCCGCACCCTGCACAATGCTTCTATCAAGAGCAGGATCCGTTCCCTCTCAAAGAACGTCGAAGCCGCGGTAAAAGGCAACGATGCAACCCTCGCAAAAAGCCTTCTGAAAAGCGCCTTTTCCCAGTGGGACAAAGCAGCTAAGACCAACGTCATTCATTCCAACGCGGCAGCGAACCAGAAAGCGCGCCTTGCAAAAATGGTCAGCGCCCTTGGCGCCGCAAAGTAACCGTAGAAAGAACAGAAACTAACAAGTCCTGCAATATAGCAACTTCAGGCCGTCCTGAACTTTTCAAAGCCAGGTCGGCCTTTTGTATTTGTGCAAGGGAAGAAGAAAGCTCAGGCAGCGAGAATTTTTGAAGGTTCGTGAAGAAGTCTTTCGCGAAAAAGGGATGCAGCCTTAGTTGCAGTTTTATATCGGCAACACTTACTTTTTCTTCTTCCATCATACTTTTAGCTATCGTCAGTTTACGCAGCGTCCTGCCTATAGTCGCCAGTATCCGCAACCCCGCCTCCCCGTCAGCCACCAGCCCCTCGCACATCGCCAGAGACTTCGGAAGATCTCTACGCTCAACGACATTGCCGAGATCGTTCAAGTCATACTGTTTTACATTGCCCACGGAAGCCTTTACATCACTCAGCGTTATATCCTTAGCTGCCCCGCAGAACAACACAAGCTTTTCTATTTCATTAGAGAGATCCAGCAACGAACCACCTGCCTGGTCGGCAAGATATTGCATGCCCTGCGAGTCTATATTTTTCCCCGCGGCCTTGCACTGTTGGGCTATCCAGGCCGGCACTTCATTGTCATATAAACGCCTGAATTCAACACAATCAGCCGCTTTGGTTAGAGCGTCGGTTAGATCGTTTTTCTTCTTTGATAATTTTTCCGGCCAGATAAAAACCAGGTGAGAGGTTTCGGGAAGGCCCTTGTTAATGAATGCGGCAAGGATCTTTACTTCCGCGGCCTTTATCTTGTTTGCATCCTTCACAACGATGAACCGTGCGCCGGTCATGAACGGGAGTGTTTCGGCCGACATTATAAGATCGCCGGCTTTCATGTCCGTGCCGAAAAAAACCTCTTTACCCATAGGGTCAACATTGATCGCAGTCTCTATCGAATGCGTCATGTTCTCTATAAGCTGCAATTCCTCGCCGGAAAGCAGGTAGGCGCAGGCAAATTGTTTTGCTTTAAGCCTTGATTGTATTGAAGCGGGTGTCTGTGTGGGCACGGTGATTATTGCTGGGCCGGTATCTTCTTTTCTGAACCGCCCTGCACGGAACCGAAGCCTTCAATGGTGCGCTTCACGATATCGCGCGAAAGGCTGTCCCAGAGTATATCGCGCACCTCGTCTTCGGTGCGCCCGCCGGGCTGGTTAGCATCGTAGTAAACCTGCATACCTTCCATATTCGGCTCTGTCCAGAGGGTCACGTTGTTGGCTTTATCAATAAAATACAGGTTCAGCACGACCCACAGTTTATACTGGGTCGTTATCATGTTCTGGTCATAGGTTAAGGGCTGCAGTATATAGCGTTTGATCTCTCCCACCACCACACCGTCGGCGTCGGCCTCGTTGCTGACTATCGCGAAGCGTCCGTCGCGCACAAATTCATTATTTACCGCAAGGGTCAGTTTTTCTTCAAGGCCCGATGTTGGGGTATTATTGATAATAGGCCGTATAGCGAGTTTCTTTATGTGCTGAGGCATGGTCTGCGGAGCAGGCTCATAGGGTGAGGCACAACCAAACAAAAAAGCTGAAGCGGCCAGACACATTGCAACCAGTGACTTTGTAAACATTTTGAACTCCCTTTGAAAAACCTAAACGACGATATTCAATATCTTTTTCGGCACATAGATGAATTTCTTTATCGCTTTACCGCCGAGAAAAGGCTCCAGGCTCTTATCGGCGATCGTCAGTGTACGCAACTCCTGCTCCGTAACCGCTAAAGGAACGCACAGCCTGCCGCGCAGCTTCCCGTTGATCTGCACCGGCAGCTCGATGGTATCCTCAACCAGGAACTGAGGATCGAACTGGGGCCACGGCGCGGTTGAGATGCTATTTTTGTTACCCAGCAGCTGCCACATTTCCTCGCAGGTGTGAGGGATGTAGGGCGCAAGCAAGAGCGTTATTGTTTTCAATGTCTCTCTAAAAACTTCATTTCCCTGGGCCGGGTACGCGTACAATGCGTTGACCAATTCCATGACAGAGGAAATTGCGGTATTAAGCTGCTGTTCTTTTTCAATATCGTTCGTGACTTTTTTGATGGTCGCGTGAAGCACTTTGCGCAGTTCAGCGCTCTCAGCATCCGTCGCCTGACCGCCCGGAACTTCCAGACGCTCCAGCAGGCGCCAGAACCGGTTAATGAAGCGCCATGAACCTTCCACGCCGTCGGAAGACCATTCCAGCTGTTTATGAGGAGGCGCGGCGAACATAATGAACAGCCGTGCCGTATCCGCCCCGAAATTCGCAAGTATTTCGTCCGGTGTTACGATATTACCGCGCGACTTGGACATCGCGCTACCACCGAGGCAAACCATGCCCTGGGTCAGCAGTTTCATGAACGGCTCATCAGACTTTACCAGACCGAGGTCTCTCATGAGCTTATGCCAGAAACGCGCGTAGATCAGGTGCATGCAAGCGTGTTCGATGCCGCCGATATATTGGTCTACCGGCAGCCATTTAGCGGCGTTGTCGCGGGCGAATGGCGCGCGTGCGTTCTTTGGGTCGCAATATCGGGCATAGTACCAGGATGAATCAACAAAGGTATCCATGGTATCCGTTTCGCGTTTTGCCGGACCGCCGCATTTGGGACAGGTAACATCGGTGAAGGCTTTGTCCTCGGAAAGGGGCGACTGACCGGTACCGGTCAGGACGACATTATCGGGCAATGTAACCGGCAGTTGATTTTCAGGAACGGGCACAATACCGCACGCCGGGCAGTGGATCATGGGTATCGGCGTACCCCAGAACCTCTGGCGCGATACCAGCCAATCTTTTATACGGAATTTGGTAGAACGTGTGGCGACACCTTTTTCCTGGAGCCAGTCAAGTATACGTATTTTTCCCTCTTCAACCGGCAAGCCGTTGAATTGGGCCGAGTTCATCATTACGCCGTCACCTTCCCAGGCGCTTTGTTGTATATCGAGTCCCTCTGAGCCGATGACCTGGATGATCGGGATATTGTGTGCGGTGGCAAAATCCCAATCGCGCTGGTCATGGGCAGGCACAGCCATTATTGCGCCGGTACCGTATTCCATCAGAACATAGTCTGAAACATAGACAGGCAGCTTTGAACCGTTGGCCGGATTCACCGCAGAGACGCCCTCAAGGCGTACCCCCGTCTTTTCTTTTATCGCTTGTTCTTTTGCCGTTGAAGCTTTTTGTTTAATGGCGTTGTCGACATATTTTTTTACTGCCTGATAATTTGCGGCATGCGCCTCTATCGAGGAGAGCATTCCATGCTCGGGCGCGACAACGATAAAGGTAGCGCCGAACAGAGTGTCGGGTCGGGTAGTAAAAACCTTCAAGGAAGCGTTGTAATGCCCTGAGTCAGAAACTATCTTAAAATCAACCTCGCCGCCAATTGATTTTCCTATCCAGTGTTTCTGCATGGCCAGTACTTCTTCCGGCCAGCCGTCCTTGAGTTTTTCATGGCCGTCCAGCAGCTCCTGTGCATAATCCGTTATCTTAATGAACCATTGTTCCAGTTCTTTATTCTCGACTAAACTGTCGCAGCGCCAGCACTTGCCGCTGTGCACCTGTTCGTTGGCAAGCACCGTCGCGCACGAGGGGCACCAGTTAACTTTCGAGGTTTTGCGGTAGGCAAGGCCTTTTTCCCACATCTTTATGAAAAACCACTGGTTCCATTTATAATAATCAGGCTCGCAGGTCGCGATCTCACGGCGCCAATCGTAGGAAATCCCGAGAGACTTCAGCTGCATGCGCATGTGCGCGATATTCTGTCTTGTCCAATCCCTGGGGTTAACTTTATTCTTGATAGCGGCGTTCTCGGCGGGCAGGCCGAACGAATCCCAGCCGATGGGCTGTATAACATTAAAACCCTTCATGCGGTAATAGCGGGCGAAAATATCGCCCAGCACGTAATTACGCACGTGGCCCATGTGCAGTTTTCCGGAAGGGTACGGGAACATGACCAGGCAATAATACTTCAGTCGCTCATCGTCTTCCTGCGCGTGGAACGTGCCCTGTGTTTCCCAGAACTCCTGCCACTTTTTCTCAAATTCGCTATGGTTGTAGTTTATCATCGTTCCCTTATTTTATCTTCATGAGTGATTCTGTAGCTATGTCGCGCAGACGTTCGTCTTTTATAAGTTCCAGCAACATTGAGATAGCACTCTTCCCTATTCTTCCAAGCGCCTCTACAGAATACTTACGCACCTGCTCATTATCGTCTCGGGTAGCCGCGAACAAGGCGGGTATCGCGCGCTGATCACCGATAAAACCAAGCGAGATAGCGGCTTTCATGCGGGTATGCGGGCTGTGATCTTTCAGCGTGTTCAGCAACGCGGGCACCGCCGTCTTTTCTTTCAGGAAGCCAAGAACACCGGCAACGGTAACACGTACTTCATCGGATGGATCTTCCAACGCCTTGATAAGAGGTGGAATGGCTTTTTTGCTTCCGATGGCGCCCAGCGCCTGCGCTGATTTCTGCCGGATAAAATGCAGAGGATCGTCCAGGGTCTTTATTAGTAAGTCTACAACAGAATCCTCTTTCAGCCGGCCGGCGAGATCGATGGTCAGCGCTCTAATTAACGGGTCCGCATCATTTATAGAATCAGCTATCGCCGTGGAAATAGTGCCGAAATACTGGTCCGCCGGGTTCGCCTCACCACCGAAGATACGGGAAAATATGCTCATTTTAACCTCATCAATGAATGTGCCGCGTGTGCCCGCACACGGTCATTCTTCAACGCCTTTAATAAGGCAGATACCGCCGGCCTTCCAAGGCTGCCGAGTGCTTCGCAGGCGTATTTGCGTACCATTTCATTTTCGTCTGATAACGCATCAAAAAGCGGTTTAATGGCAAGCGGATCTCCGATCAAACCGAGAGAGATAGCGGCCTTCATCCTGGTTTGAGGGCTGTGATCTGATAAGGAAGTTATGAGAGCCGGCACGGCGGCGCGGTCGCGCAAGTGTCCCAGGACGCCGGCAACCGTGACCCGTACTTCCTCCGCTTCATCGTTGAGTGATTCTATGAGCGGTTGAACCGCATTTTTGTCGCCGATATGGCCCAGCGCTATCGCGGTTTTTTCCCGGACAAGTTTTGAATGATCTTTGAGAGCGGTGATAAGCGGCTGGACCGATTGTTTTTCCCGCAGGCGGCCAAGCACCTCGGCCGCGACGGTACGCATATACGGGTCCGCATGGCCCAGCGAAGCGATAAGGGCCGGAGTAGTCCGTTTTGAGTAATCAGTATCTTCAGGGACATCAGCAGCGGGTTCCGGGGGTCTGGCTGCGGCAGGTTTTGGCTTTACGCGAACAACAAATCCTTTTTTCCCGAACATCTTTGGCAGTTTGATCTTCATCGCCGTTCCGTCCTTAACCAGAGGAAATGTTCAAGGTTTCCCTGAGGCCCCCGCAACTTTGAATCGGCCCCCCCTTGAAAAACAAAACCGAGCGTCAAAGCACATTCATGTATGCCGCGTATCGCCTGTTCCCGCGCCGATGGATCCAGCACCACACCTTTCACCAGATCCTTTGGTCCAACCTCGAATTGAGGTTTTACCATGGCCAGAATCTCGCCGCCGGGCGCAACCGCCTTTTGTATCACCGGCAGCAAAGACTTAAGCGAGATGAACGACACATCAATTGTACAAAATTCGACGGGCTCTTTCAATATTTTAGGGTCGAAATTACGGAAGTTAGTGTTCTCTATGTTAACCACGCGGGCATCCCTGGCTATCTTGGGATGCATAAGCCCGCGACCCACATCGACAGCGTAGACTTTGAGGGCACCGCGCTGTAAAAGACAGTCCGTAAATCCGCCCGTTGAGGCGCCGACATCGAGACAGTTCCTTCCCGTAATTGAAATATTGAAAACATCAAGGGCACCTTCGAGTTTCAGACCGCCGCGCGAAACATAGGGTATTTGTTCTTTTACGGTTACAATGATGTCGGAAGGTACTGACAGACCCGCTTTCGCGTTTTGAACGCCATGAACCTCTACCAGGCCCGCCATTATAAGTGACTGCGCTCTGGAGACATTTTCGGCGAGGCCTCTGGCGACCAACAACTCATCCAGCCGCATTTTGCCGGCTTTGGGCGGGGTCATTTCCAGTTTTCTACAGCGAAGGCGATCTTCTCAGCCGTGAGGCCGTATTTGTCACGCAGCAAGGTTTGCGCGCCATGCTCCACGAACTGGTCCGGCAGCGCTATCGGAAGCACCGCGGTATTGCCGCCGGCAACTTGTTCGCAAACAGCGCCGTAAAGGCCGCCGATGATAGAATTTTCCTCTACGACGACCAGTTTTCCGGTCTCCCTGGCAAGTTTCTGTATCAGCGGTACGTCCAGAGGTTTTGCAAAGCGCATATTCACGACACCCGCTGAAATACCTTTATTCTTAAGCAGCGCGGCGGCCTCGACACACGGAACAACGGTTGAACCTATCGCAAGAATATACAGGTCCTTACCTTCAACTTTAACTTCGGCCCTTCCCAACGGCAGCGCTTTGAGCTCTTTGTCCATGGGAGTTACCGATCCCGATGTGCCCCTGGGATAACGGATAGCGACCGGCACATTCAGCCCGACCGCGGTAAATAACATGTGCTGTAATTCATTTTCATCTGCAGGCGCCATTATCGCAAGATCCGGAACATAGCGCAAATAGGAGAGGTCAAAAGCACCGTGATGCGTCGCCCCGTCCTCGCCCACAAGGCCGGCGCGGTCTATAGCCATTATGACCGGTAGTTTTTGCAAAGCGATATCGTGTATGATCTGATCAACGCTGCGCTGCAGGAACGTTGAATAAATAGCAACGACCGGCTTAATACCGTCGGCTGCAAGACCTGCCGCGAAGGTCAGGGCATGTCCTTCGGCGATGCCGACATCGAACGTACGCTTCGGGAATTCTTTCGCAAAATCGGCCAGGCCGGTGCCTTCGGACATTGCGGCGGTAACGGCCACGATCCGTTCATCAGCTCTGGCAAGGCGCTGCAATGTAGAGCCGAACACCTTTGTGAAACCTCCGCCTTTGCCTGCCTCAGGTTCACCGGTTATTATGTTGAATCGCCCTACACCGTGGAATTTTGTGGGTTCGCTCTCGGCGGGTTTGTAACCCTTGCCTTTTTTTGTGATAACGTGCAAAAGCACGGGGCCCTTCAACTTCTTAACATTAGAGAGTATTTCGATCAATGCGTGCACATCGTGCCCGTCGACAGGACCGAGATAAGAAAAGCCCATTTCTTCAAAGAGCATGCCCGGGAACAACAGCACCTTAAAACGTTTCGCCACGCGCAGCAGCTGCGATCCCCAAAAATGCATCCGCTTGAAAAAATCTTCAACGCGATGCTCGAAGTTCTTGAAGAGACCGCCGGTGGTAAGTTTTGCAAAATACGCCGCCAGCGCCCCGACCCGGTGCGAAATGAACATTTCATTGTCGTTAAGCACCACCAGCATGTCCGAACCGAGATGTCCGACGTTCTGCATTCCTTCAAAAGATAAACCGCTGGTCATAGAGCCGTCGCCGATGACCGCCACGACTTTATTATCGCCGCCTTTCATATCGCGGGCCGCAGCCATGCCAAGCGCTGCAGAAATAGAAGTAGAGGAATGGCCGGTACCGAACACATCGTGTTCCGATTCAGTTCTTTTCGGAAAGCCGCTTAAGCCGCCGAACGTACGCTGTGTCTTGAACGTATTACGCCGTCCGGTCAGCAGCTTGTGCGCGTACGCCTGATGGCCCACATCCCAGATAATTTTATCGGTCGGTGAATTGTAAACGTAATGCAGCGCGACCGCTATTTCAACGGCCCCAAGAGAAGAGGCAAGGTGTCCGCCGGTCTGAGAAACGGTCTGTATGATCTCTTCACGGATCTCCTGGGACAATTGGCCGAGGAGTTCCTTCTTAATGATGCGCAAGTCCTGTGGAGCGTTGATCTTGTCAAGTATAGTTGCCATAGTTCGCCTTTGTTTAATGGTCGCGGTTGATTATATAATCTGCTAGTTGTTCAAGAATTATTTTTTCATTGCCGAAGGCACGAAGCGCACTTTTTGCACGGCATATATGCCCGGCGGCGTCGGTACGCGCTTTTTCCAGACCGAACAATGAGACGTAGGTAAGTTTGTTATTTTCCCTGTCGCTGCCCTTCTTGCCGAGAAGTTTTTTATCGCCGGTCACATCGAGGATATCATCGGCAATCTGAAAGGCAATACCGATATGCTTTCCGTATTCATCCAGAGCCTTGACCTGTCTTGTATCCGCTCCTGAGATCAACGCGCCCACCTGCAGACTGGCCCGCAGCAAGGCCGCCGTCTTATTCAAATGGATATAATTCAAGTTATCTGCGTTGCGTTTACGGGATTTTTTTGTCCAGCTTCCGGTCTCGGCGGTGTCTTGCATCTGGCCGCCCACCATGCCGTTACTGCCTGAAAATAGCGATAAGACCTCGATCGCTTTCACCACATCCCCTGCCTTAACCCGCTTGGAGCGGGCACATGTGGCAACCAGGGCAAAGGCATCGGTCAACAACGCATCACCCGCCAGGATCGCCGTAGATTCATCGAATTTTTTATGTGAGGTCGGTTTACCGCGGCGCAGGTCGTCGTTATCCATCGCGGGCAGGTCGTCGTGAATTAATGAATAGGTATGGATGAATTCAAGGGCCAGCGCGGCAGGCTGAACATCGGCTTTCTTTCCACCGCACAGGCGCGCCGCCTCCAGCACCAGCATCGGCCGCAGGCGTTTGCCCCCCGCAAGAAGGGAATAGGACATCGCCTTCGAAAGAGGCGACCTATTCGCCGAGACATACGACTTCAACCGGGCGTTTATCAAATTTGTGCAATCCTCAAGATATCGCAGAAAACCGTCAGCGGCCTGCTTCATCGTCATCTTCCTTGGTCTCAAATGGCTCTGCGGATATTTTCCCGGATTCTTTTACCAATATCTCAATCTTTTTCTTCGTTTCATTGAGCTTAGAACTGCAGAAGTGGACCAGTTTTATTCCTTCTTCGAATAACGACAAAGACTTTTCAAGGTCGAGGTCAGATCTTTCCATAAGAGAAACTATCTCCTCAAGCCTTGCGAGCGATTCTTCAAAATTAATTTTCTTTTTCATGGAGCACCTCCCGTCCGGAGCCGAAGGCTCCTAAATATTTGTATACGCATCCCCGCGCCGTGCGGGAACGTCTCTAATCCCCCGACATTTGTCGGGTATGTTCTTCGGCGGGGGCGGAAATACTCCCGTTATGATCCAAGGTTTCAATAGTCGCTGAGGCCTTCCCCTCTTTGAATCCGAGTGACACTATCGAGCCTGTATGCAGCTGCCGCGTCGAAGTAACAATACTGTTATTTTGATCTCTGCAAACTGCATAACCGCGCTTTACCGTAGACAGCGGCGAAAGAATGTCGAGCTGCGAAGAGAAAAGGCTCAAGCGATGAGTTCCACGTTCAACAAGCATATTTTGCCGGCTGATCATGTTTTGCATAACGTGATCCAGCTGCTGCATGCGCTCTTCGAATATCTCCTGAGGCCTGGACATCGCGCGGCTTGTGGCAGAATTTTGCAGGCGACGTGTACGATCATTGTAAACACTGCTCCAGGCCAAGTTCAGCCGCCCGGAAAGCTGCTCAAGATGACGGGATACATCGGCTTTGTTCTTTACTACCAACTCTGCCGCGGCTGAAGGCGTAGGAGCCCGAAGGTCGGCGACGAAATCGGCGATGGTGAAATCAACTTCATGGCCGACGCACGAAATAACCGGGATCGTTGATGAGCTGATAGCCCTCGCGACCATTTCTTCATTGAAGGCCCAGAGGTCTTCGTAAGAGCCGCCGCCTCTGCCTACCAGAAGGACTTCAAGTTCCGGGTGAGACCGGTTAAGGTATTCAATGGCCTCAACGATTTCATATTTTGCTTCATCACCCTGCACGCGCACCGGATAGATCAGTATCTGAACATTAGCGAAGCGCCGCTCTATCACCGTTAAAATATCATGCAGCGCGGCGCCGGTGCGGGATGTTACGATGCCGATCCTTTGAACGAATGCCGGTATCGGGCGTTTGCGCTCAGCCGCGAACAAACCTTCGTTTTCAAGCTTCGCCTTCAGCTGCTCAAAGGCGAGCTGCAGAGCGCCTTTACCCGCGGGCTCTATCTCCGAGATAATGAACTGGTAATTTCCCCTCGGCGGATATACATCTATCTTGCCGTGGGCGATAACGCAAAGTCCGTCTTCCAGTTTAAATCGTCTGGCGCCGCTGAAGATCACGGCCGATATCTGGCCTTCGGCGTCCTTCAGGGAAAAGTACAGGTGGCCTGAAGGATAGGTTTTGAAGTTCGAGACCTCACCCTTCACCCAGACATCCGGGTATACGTCGTTAAGTATAACCTTTATCTCCCGGTTCAGTTCGCCGACAGAATAGACCTTCCTTCCGGGAATATTTTCTGCCGTTCGTTCCATTAAATTATTTTGCCACATCCTGGGCGCGAGTCTCACGAATAACCGTTATTTTTATCTGACCGGGATATTCAAGTTCCTGCTCAACCTTGCGCGCGATATCTTTCGCCAGTATTTGCGCCTGAGCATCATTTATATCGTCGGGTTCAACCAGAATGCGCACTTCGCGGCCCGCCTGAATGGCATACGCCGAAGAAACGCCCCGGAACCCCGTGGCAACTTTTTCCAGTTTCTCAATACGTTTAAGGTAATGCTCCATTGATTCTCTGCGCGCGCCGGGGCGTGCGGCGGATATCGCGTCGGCGGCAGCGACTATAAAGGCTTCCACGCTTTCCGGCACCGCCACGCCTTCGTGGTGGGCAAGGATCGCATTGATCATCTTCGGTGATTCGCCGAATTTCTTAGCCATGTCCGCCGATATCTGATGATGTGTACCTTCCATATCGTGGTCAACGGCTTTACCTACGTCGTGCATAAGGGCCGCTCGTTTGGAGAACGCGATGTCGGCGCCCATCTCGCCGGCTAGCGTCCCGGCGAGCCAGGTAACCTCAAGCGTATGCTGCAGCTGGTTCTGGCCGTATGACGTACGGAACTTAAGTTTACCGAGAAGGCGTAGTATTTCAGGGTTAAGGCCCGGCACGCCTGCTTCAAGCGCTGCCTGTTCTCCGACTTCCTTAAGCGTGTTTTCCATTTCTTTCTGCACTTTGGTCACGACCTCTTCAATGCGGGCAGGGTGTATCCTGCCGTCGGCAATAAGACGTTCAAGGGAGATACGGGCCACTTCGCGGCGGACGCCGTCAAAAGCAGAAATAGTCAGAGCCTCGGGGGTATCGTCGATGATAAGGTCAACACCGGTCGCTTGTTCAAAGGCGCGTATGTTGCGGCCTTCGCGTCCGATTATGCGGCCTTTCATTTCATCGTTTGTGATAGGCACCGTCGAGACGGTCACATCGGCGGTATGCTCGGCGGCCACACGTTGGATGGCAACGGCAAGAACTTCTTTAGCCTTTCGTTCGGCGTTCTCTTTAGCTTCCTGTTCAATGCGTTTGGCAAGCAGAGCGCCGTCTCGGCGGGCGTCATCTTCGTACGACTGCAACAATAATTTTTTAGCCTCTTCACCGGATATCCCTGAAATACGTTCCAGCAGTTTGCGCTGCTCTTCACGGGCAGACTGCACCTCGGTCAGTTTGGCGGTAAGGTCGGCCTCTTTGGCGGCTATGTTCTTCTGCGATTGCTGCAGGTCGCGGTCTTTTTTATCAAGGCCTTCAAGCCGGCGGTCCAGGGTTTCTTCGCGCTGGTTCAGCCGGCGTTCAAAGTTTTGCAATTCAAGGCGTCGTTCGCGCGTCTCTTTTTCAAACTCGCGGCGCTCCTTTTCCATCGTTTCTTTTACTTCAAGCAGCCCTTCCCTTTTCTTCGCCTCCGCCTGGTTCTTCGCGTCAGACAACAACTTCTCGGCAACGTTCTCTGCGGTCTTTACCTGGTATTTCGCGTACATCGAGCGGATAATATAACCTGCCCCGATGCCCACAAGCAATGCGACAATTGCGGTGATAATGATTTCAAGCATTTCCAGTTACTCCCTTTTGCATTATGTACTGATCGATACGGATCGTTTCTTTCTCTGTTATCACGACACCAACGCGTTCATCGTGCGGCTCTAAAGGCACTTCTTTTGAAAGCTGACAACTGAATGCGATCCCGACCCGCTTTCCAGCATCGAATTGTGAAAGCCATTTGTCATAAAAACCTTTTCCATAACCCAGCCGGCAACCGGCTTTGCTGAAACTTACTCCGGGTACTATCACCAGATCTATCTTTGCCGGTGCAACCCGCGGGCACTTTCCCTTGGTCATGTCCGGCTCCATTGTCCCAAGGACAGACTTACGCACACAACTGTCCAGTTCTCTTATGCGAGCCGCACACATCTTCCCGGGCCCTTTTACGACCGGCAGGACCACTTTTTTACCGGCATTCAACGCGGCTTCTATCATTTGCTCCGTCATGACTTCAGAACCGTACGTCAGGTAAAACATTACCGTTCTTGCGTCTTTATATTCCTTCAACTTTATAAGGCGGTGAAATATCCTTTTGCTGCAACGTGTTCTGAGCGCCTTACAAAGGTTATCCCTTTTTTGCCGTTTCTGTTTTCGCAGCAACTGTTTTGCCTCTTGCATTGAGTCGCTCGCGTATTTTTGCTTCATACCCCTGCTCCGTTGGCTCATATAGCGTTACCGGGTCCGGCCAATAAACCTGCTGCGTGTAGTGTCCTGGAAAATCGTGCGGATATTTATAGCCTTTCCCGTGTCCCCTGGCTTTACCGTCCATGCTAGCATCACGCAAATGCAACGGGACCGGGCGTGCCGGTCCGTTATGTACTTCGCTCATTGCCTTATCTATCCCCAGATACGCAGCATTCGATTTTGGAGCACCGGAGATGTAGGTTACTATCTGCCCCAGAACTATCCTGGCCTCGGGCATCCCTACGAACTCAACGGCGTTCAACGCGGCTACCGCCAGCATCAACGCGTGCGGATCGGCGTTACCGACGTCTTCACTGGCACAGATAACGATGCGGCGCGCAATGAACCGCGGATCCTCTCCGGCTGCCAGCATCTTTGCCATCCAATACAGCGCGGCATCAGGGTCGGAACCACGCATAGACTTTATAAAAGCCGAGGCGTGGTCGTAATGCTCATCGCTGGATTTATCATACAGCAAAGCGCGACGCTGCAGGGACTCCTCAGCAACTTCGAGAGTAAAATGAACGATCCCGTCTTTTGACCGGGGTGTTGAAAGCGCGCCTACTTCAAGCGCATTCAGCAATCGTCTTCCGTCGCCACCGGCATTCTTCAGCAAATGTTCTTTCGCTTCTTTTGTGATCTCGACTTTCTGGTTGCCCAGACCCAGCTTCTCATCGGTCAAAGCCCGATCGATTATTCCTTCAAGATTTTTCTGGTCGAGCGCCTTAAATTCGAACAGCGTGGAGCGCGATATCAATGCCGCGTTCACATAAAAGAACGGGTTCTCGGTAGTTATACCGATAAGCGTTATCAGCCCGCGTTCCACGTGCGGCAAAAGCGCGTCCTGCTGGGTTTTATTAAAATGGTGTATCTCGTCGAGCAGCAGCGTCGTCTTTTTACCTTCGGTTTCCAGGCGCGCCGTCGCTTCTTTAATGATGCGCCTTACGTCCTCGATACCGATCGTTACCGCGTTAGTCTCAACAAAGTGCGACCGTGTGGTACGTGCTATGATCCGCGCTAATGCGCTTTTTCCCGTTCCCGGGGGCCCGTAAAATATAACCGAATTCAGCCGGTCTGCCTCTATGGTTCTGCGCAGCAGTTTTCCGGTCCCAAGAATGTGTTCCTGGCCGGCATATTCTTCCAGCGTCTGCGGCGACATACGCCGTGCAAGCGGCGCAAGCGCCGGATTTTCCGCCCTGCTTTTTAAAAAGTCCGTTTGTTCCATATTAAACCCAGAATTTGCACTAGTATTTGGCATTCGCCATAAAATCTCTTTGTCTTTTCGTATAAAAATTCGCTCAAATGCAATAAGCATTCTCGCAAATTTTTTTGCAAAAATACTTCGAGCTTTTCTGTCTCTGTGCACAAACCTAATGCAAAGTCTGGGTTTATAAAAAAACCCCGCGGTGCCGTGTACATGAACGTTTGAAGCCCGTTAAATGAGTGGGTATTCGAAGCCAGCACGTATGTGCCGGGCGACATTGAATTCCCTTTAGCGAACTTGTAGGATCAAACAATTCAGGTAACACCAACAACGCAGGGAAAATCTACTCAGGAAGACAGACTTCAGGCAGAGATAGCCTGATCCAGCACACCGATCAGCTCTTGCGTGCGTTTGTCCGTTATTCCTGAAACATTTTCTTTGGAGTTTTTTAATCTAAGCAACTCATCGGCGATATGAAAAGTGGCCATGATCGCCAGTTTCTGCGTGTCTACGATGCCGGTGTCGCGTTGAATTTCCAGCAACTTCTGTTCAACGTATTCTGCAATGGATTTGACTAAATTTTCCTCACCGGCTTCGATCTCTGTTTCTATGGGGTAGCCGAGGATCTTGATAGATATATTTTTCATTATATTTTCAGTGAGTTCAATCGCTTAACCAGTTTTTCCACTTTATCGGCGAGCGCCCTTTTCTCATGCTTCCAGGCGTCCCCGCCGGTGCCGAACATTTGCTTAACGGCCTTATTCTCTTCTTCAAGCAAACGGATCTTCTCCGCAAGTTTTATGTTGTCCTTGCGCAGCGTGATCAACTGTTCCGCCGCCTGCCGGATCTTCTTGTCTAAAACCTCAATATGGTTCATTTCTGATGTAATTTTATAACAAATCCAACTAACTGTCAAGAACTCAATTTTTAAAAAGTTATAGCGGTTTGTTGAACATATTACCAGGGTTAAGTATCCAGGCGGGGTCGAGGGCGAATTTTACACGGGCGAGTTCGGCAATGCCTTGTTTTCCCAGCATCTGCTCTAAAAAGATGTGTTTTGTTTTGCCGATACCGTGTTCGGCTGAAACGGTCCCCCCCAAAGACAGGGCAAGAGAGACAAGATCGATGTAGGCGGCGCGGGCAATGTCGTACTCAGTTTTATTGGCCGGCAGAATGTTGGCGTGCATGTGGCACTCGCCTATGTGGCCGAAGATCATGTAAGGTATATTCGTTTCGCCAAGCACCTGGTCATAAGCCTTCATCATTGCCTTGAAATGATTTTTCGGGACAGCCAGGTCCGTGCCAACCTTGGGCATGCCGTTGCGGGCGACTATCTCGTTGATCTTTTCCGGCAGCAAATGGCGGAACTCACGCAGAGCCTCCCTTGTTTTTTCCGTCATAGCGAACCACACGTTTTCAAGCGCTACCTCATGCTGGTTCAGGATCGAACGCCACAGTTCCACCACATGCTCAAGATATTGGTCTTCGCAATCCTGCTCAAAAAATATAGCGGCGTGGGCAAAGTCAGGAATGTCTTTTTGGTCGCTCTTTAAAAGCTGAAGCGCGGAATGGTCAAAATATTCAATGGTCAGGGCGTCGACCGAGTCTTTCCTTCCTGAAGAGCGTGCAGCTTTGCTCAGCTCACGGATATGTCTGGCAAATCTCCAGGATTCTTCCTTAGATCTGAAAAAGGCAACACCGGAGAATGCCGCGTCCAGGAAAGGTACCAACGCAAGGGTAGCCTCGGTTATGATACCTAAGGTACCCTCTTGTCCAATAAAAAGATCAAGAGCATCCATACCGGGTTCATTATAATATCCAGCGGCATTCTTTATCGACGGTAGCTTGTAACCAGGAAGGCGAACAGAGACGATCTTTCCTGAAACGGTTGAAAAGCGAAGAATGTTATCAGAGGCGGCTTTATGGTCACCTCTATCAAGGACGGCGATCTCGCCGTCGGCCAGTACAACGCGCATCGAGTGAGTATATTTTCTGGTAGGGCCGAATTTAAAACCTCTGCTGCCTGATGCATTCGAGGCAATATTGCCGCCAATGGTCGCGGTCTGTTCCGTCGGATCGGGAGCGTACATGTAGCCTGCCGAAGCAGCCTGCGCCTTAATGTCGCTGATGCGCGCGGCAGATCCGACGGTGATGGTCGCGGCGCCGTTTTTCAAATCTTTAACGGCGCCGATATGGTTAAGGTTCTCAAGGGAGACGACTATGCCGCCGAATGGAACACGACCGCCCGTAACGCCGGTGCCGGCACCGCTGATAGTAACACTGGTTTTTGTTTTGGAGGCTTCCTTCAGGACAGAGGAAAGTTCAGATTCATTTTCAGGAATATATACTTTATCGGCAAAGCCACCCCTGAGGCCGGAATGGTCTTGAAAATATCCGCCGATAATATCTTGATCGCTTTTTACCAGCATGACTTGTAGTATACTAAGTTCGAAGGGTAATACCGAGATCGGCTTTTAAGCCGTTAAGCAGGCGCTCTACTTCGCTGTTTATCTCGACATCCGCAAGCGTATGTTCGGCGTGCCGGAAGGTAAGGTGCAGGGCGTAGCTGATCTTATCAGCACCGATCTTCTCTCCTTCGAAAACGGAGAATAACCGGGCATCTTCAAGCGTCACAGAATTGCGCTTTGCTTTTTCTATGAAGGACAATACTTTGTCGAATGACAACGACTTTTCCGCGATCAGCGAAAGATCCCGCTTAACCGGCGGGAAGCGCTTGATCGGGGCATATTTTACGGTGCCTGTGGTCACGGCATTCCTGATCTTGTCCATATCCAGTTCCGCGTAAATTATTTCCTGGTCCTGCTCTTTGCAATAGGCCGGGTGGACAACACCGAGATGCCCCACCGTATTTCCGTTGATAGCAACCTCAGCGCTTTTGCCCGGGTGCAGATAGGGGACGACCTTATCAGTGGTCATAAATTCGACTTTATTGCCGTTGAAAAGTGAGGTTATGATTCCTGCCAGATAATAATAATCCGCCGAAGGAATAGCGATCCGGGAAGATTCATATTTCCACCATTCCGGCCAGATATTGCCGTAGGCCAGCAACCCAAGCACCGAGCGCTCACCCGTGGCGGAAAACGTTCTGCCGGTCTCGAACAGCTTCACCGACCGGTGCCCAAGAGCGCGGTTATGTTCAAAGTTCGTCATGAGACCGCTGATCAACGATGGGCGCATCGCCTCGTGATCGCGAGAAAGAGGATTAGAGAGTTTATGTGAGACTGCCAGGCCGTATCTGGTTACCTGGGCCTCGCTCGTGAAACTGTAGTTCATCGCCTCAAAATAACCTTTTGACGCAAGGGAACGGCGCAGCTTCGTCTCAAGGCTTTCGGCGCACGAGATGTGTATGTTTTCAGGGATATGGGCGAGCACATTCGCGGGTATATTGGAATAACCATACACGCGCGCCACTTCTTCGATCAGGTCAACTTCCTGCGAAAGATCGTGACGCCATGAAGGGATAGTGGCTGTAATAGTTCCCGCGGCTTCAGAGACACGCAACCCAAGACATGATAATATCTCCTTGCAGACATCAAGAGGAATATCAAGGCCAAGCAGCGCCTTTACCCGGCTATGACGTAGTTTAACGATCGTTTTAACATCAGGGCTTGCGATCTCATCAGTGATGGCTTCAATGGTCCCCCCGGCCAGCCTGATCATAAGGTCGGCGGCCCGGCGTGCGGCAAGTTCTGCACCGTCCCAGGAAACACTGCGCTCGAAACGATATGAGGATTCGGAAGAAATGTTCAGTTTTTTGGAGGCGCGCCTTATGACGACAGGATTGAAGACCGCGCTTTCCAGCAGCACGGTGGCTGTTTTATCGGATATACCGCAGGTTTCACCGCCCATGACGCCCGCGATAGCAACGGGTTTATTGTCATCGGCGATAACAAGGATAGAATCATTGAGCGTGTATTCTTTGCTGTCCAGGGCCTTTATCTTTTCCCCATCTTTTGCACGACGCACGATGATCTTCCTGCCGTTAAGGCAGTCTATGTCAAAGGCATGCAGAGGATGTCCCAATTCAATCATGACGAAATTCGTGATATCGACGATGTTATTGACGGAGCGAAAACCGCAGTTCCTGAGGCGGCGTACCATCCAGTCTGGCGAAGGGCCGACTTTCACACCGGTGATACGGTAGCCAATGTAGCGCCGGCACAATTGCGTCTCAACTATTGACACCGGCACGCTTTCAGTAACGGCGTGTGTATGTATATCGGGGAGTTTTACATTTTCACGAACATGGGCAGCTATCTCGCGAGCTATGCCCCAGTGGCTCAGGCAATCGGCGCGGTTCGTTGTTATTTCTACGTTAAGGATCGTATCCACACCGCCGGTCAACTCTTCAAGCAGCCGGCCAAGCGGGGTTCCCTCAGGCAGCACCATGATACCTTCTGATTCTTCCGCCATACCGAGTTCTTTTTCCGAGCAGATCATCCCCTCGGATTCCACGCCCCGAATCTTTCTGCGCTCGATCTTAAAATCCCCGGGCAGGACTGCGCCAAGCTTCGCCAGAGCCACCGTCTGACCGGCGGCAACATTGGCAGCGCCGCATACCAGCGAATATTGTGCGGTTCCGTCAGTAAGGGTACACAGCCGCAGTTTATCGGCATTAGGATGCTTTTCTGTTTGCAATACCTTCGCGGTGACCACATTCGTCCAGGCGCCGGTTTGGCTTGCGATGCCGGTTTCCAGCCCCTGATTCGTCAGCACATTCGCCAACTCCTCCGGTTTCAGATCAAATTTCACCAGTTCTTTAAGCCAGTTATATGATAATTTCATTTAGAATTGCTCCAGAAAGTGAAGGTCGTTCTCATAGAACAATCGTATATCTTCTATGCCATACTTGAACATCGTCAGGCGTTCCACGCCCATGCCGAAGGCGAAGCCGGTATATTTTTCGGTATCATACTTCACGGCAGTCAGAACGTTCGGATGCACCATGCCGCATCCCAGCATTTCAAGCCAGCCGGAACCCTTGCAGACACGGCAGCCAAGGCCGCCGCACAGCATACATTGTATATCAACCTCGGCGGAAGGCTCGGTGAACTGAAAATGCGAAGGTCTGAACCTGAACCCAACGTTCGAGCCAAAATAACGCCTGATAAAATGGGTCAACGTACCCTTCAGATCGGCGAATGTAATGCCTTCGCCGACGGCCAGTCCTTCTACCTGATGAAATACCGCCGAATGCGTCGCATCGGTCGCTTCATTCCTAAAGACGCGGCCGGGGGCTATGATACGCAGGGGCGGCTGTTGTTTTTCCATCGTGCGCACCTGTACCGGAGAGGTGTGCGTACGCAGCAGGTTCTTGCCGTTTTCTAAAAAGAAGGTGTCCTGCGAATCTCTGGCCGGGTGATCGGCCGGAATATTCAGCGCTTCAAAATTATACCAATCATTCTCGATCTCGGGACCATCTGCTATCGAAAATCCTATGGCTTTAAAGATCTCTGTGATCTCATCCAGCGTATGGCGTATAGGGTGTAAATGCCCTCTATCAACGGGATAGGGCGGCAGGAAGATATCTATTTTTTCTTTCTTCAGCTTTTCATTCAAGGAAGAAACGTTAATTGACAGGAGTTTTTGTTCTATAAGGCCGGTCAGTTCGGCCCTGAGAAGGTTGGTGGTTTCACCGACAGATTTGCGTTCATCTATAGGAAGCGAGGACAGACTTTTTAATATATCCGTGATCCGGCCTTTGCGGCCGAGAAAATGCACTTTAATGGCTTCCACTTCTTCCGCGGCGACCGCTTTCGATAATTGCTCTATCGCCTGTTCCCTCAGCGGTGTGAGATTAATGCTCATAATGTTCCTTGAACCTTAAAAATTAGTATCCGGGCTGACTCCGCTGAGCGGGGCCAGCCCGGAATAGTCGTATATATTAGGCTTGTACGGCTTTTTTTACCGGGGCCGGGTGCGCGGCTTTCGCTATCTCGGCTATTTTCTTGAAGGCTTCATTGTCGCGGATCGCGATCTCCGAGAGAACCTTGCGGTCTATCGTGATGTTGGCCTTTTTCAAGCCGGCGATCAATCTGCTGTATGACAAACCGCATTCACGGGAAGCGGCGTTCAGGCGCATGATCCACATGGTACGGTAGTCGCCTTTTTTATCTTTACGGCCTTCGTACATATACCGCATTGACTTTTCAAGCTGCTGAATGGTCATGCGCCAGCGGTTCTTCTTGGTGGCGTAATAGCCTTTGGCCATCCTAAAGTATTTTTTCTTTTTTTGTCTTGTCGCGACTACACTTTTTGCTCTCATGATATACTCCTGGGATATAGTTTAGGCATTACGCATACGGCATCATTTTCTTTATAACTTTGGCGGCCATTTTTCCAAGCACCCTGCTACGGCGCATCTTTCTGCCGTAATTACCGCTGTCGCCGGCAAGCAAATGACGCTGACCCTGGATCTTATGCTTTACTTTACCGCTTTTTGTGACCTTGAAACGTTTCTTAGCACCGCTATGCGTTTTGATCTTTGGCATACATTGCTCCTTGGGATTTGCGATTATCGCATCGATTATACTTTTACGCTCTTTTTCGGGATAAGATACATTATCAGACGGTTGCCGAACTGCTGCGGGTTTCTTTCCACCAGGGCAACATCCGAAAGCATTTCTATAATGCGTTTGGCAAGCACATGGCCCAGGTCGCGGTGCTGGTTCTCGCGGCCCATGAACATAACGCTTACCTGCACTTTATCGCCAGCTTCAATGAACTCCCTGGCGTGATTGATCTTTATGATAAGGTCATGCTCGCCGATCTTCGGGCGCAGCCTGATCTCTTTAAGATGCGTGGCTTTCTGTTTCTTTTTCGCCTCGCGGGCCTTTTTTTCCATCTCGTACTTCAGTTTTGAAAAGTCGATTATTTTACAAACGGGCGGTGTCGCAAGCGGCGCGATCTCTACCAGGTCCTTGCCCTGTTCCTGCGCTATGCGCAGCGCATCCTGTATCGTGTTCACACCCAGCTGTGCACCATCTTCTGCGATCAAACGGACTTGAGGAACCCTGATCTGGTGGTTAATGCGAAGTTTTTTATCTACGGCGGGCCTCCCTTTTCACCAATGGTGAATAGAATAGAACAAAAAAAATAAGACGGCATAATGATGCCATCCCTTGATCGGAAAAATATAATGATATTTTCGTAACCTCTTCCCTGATACGGTTGAGGTGAGCCGGGATGGCTTCTTTATTAGTTATAAGATTCTACAACAATACTGAACTCAAGTCAACGATTTTTTACAATGCCTGAGCTTCACGCCTGGCGATCTCAGCCTGGAAAAGTGCAACAACCTTGTCTAGGGGCAGAGCGCCAAGGTCCTTCCCGTTACGGGCGCGAACTGCGACGGTTGAAGCGGCAACTTCTTTGTCACCGATAACAAGCATATACGGTATTTTTTGCATAGTCGCTTCACGGATCTTGAAACCGATCTTTTCGTTCCTGTCGTCAAATTGCGCGCGGATACCCGCGGCAGTAAGAGCCGCCAATACGCCTTTGGCATAAGCCGCCTGGGCATCGGTTATATTAAGAATGGTAACCTGCACCGGCGCAAGCCACATGGGAAAGGCGCCGGCATAATGCTCTATCAGTATGCCGAAGAAACGCTCCAGCGAGCCCATAAGGGCGCGGTGGATCATATAGGGCCGAACTTTGTTCCCCTCGTGATCGACATAGGTCATATCAAAGCGTTCCGGCTCATTGAAGTCGAACTGTATCGTGGAACATTGCCATTCGCGGTTCAGGGCATCTTTGATCTTAATGTCTATCTTTGGTCCATAAAAAGCGCCGCCGCCTTCGTCTATCTCACACGTCAGTCCTTCGGCCTTAACCGCTTCCTGAAGAGCGGCGGTTGCCGCTTCCCACAGGGCCGGATCGCCGACGGATTTTTCCTTCGGCTTGGTCGCGACGTAAAAAGAATATTCCTTGAAACCGAAAGCATTCAATATGGTAAGACAGAAACGCAGGACCCGCCGTATCTCGTCCGGCATCTGGTCGGGACGGCAAAATATGTGCGCGTCATCCTGAGTAAAACCGCGTACCCGCATCAACCCGTGCAGCACACCGCTTTTTTCATACCGGTATACCGTGCCCAGCTCCGCCCAGCGCAGCGGCAGGTCACGGTATGAGTACAACGTGTTCTTATAGATCATTATGTGGAAGGGACAATTCATGGGCTTGGCGTAGTAATCCTGCCCGTCAACCTTCATTTCCGAATACATATTCTCTTTATAAAAACCCAGATGACCGCTGGTCTCCCACAAATTGCCGCGACCGATATGCGGCGTAAAGACTATTTCATAACCGTTCGCAAGGTGCTCAGAGCGCCAGAAATCTTCTATAGCCACGCGAATGCGGCCGCCTTTGGGATGCCACATAACAAGGCCGGGGCCCACTTCCTCGGCAGTTGAGAATAGATCGAGTTCTTTTCCTACCTTACGGTGGTCGCGTTTCTTTGCTTCTTCCAGACGGGTGAGATAGGCTTCTAATTCTTCTTTTGTATAGAAGGCAGTGCCGTATATACGCTGCAGCTGTTCGCGCTTTTCATCACCGCGCCAGTAGGCGCCGGCTATGGACATCAATTTAAAGTGTTTTACTTCCGTTGAGTAGCGAACATGAGGCCCCCGGCACAGATCCAGAAAATTGCCGGTCTCATAATAGGTTACCGTCTGGTCGGGTATCGCTTCTATCAGCTCAACCTTATATTTTTCGCCTTTGCTTTTGAATAAGGCGAGTGCTTCTTCTTTGGAATGCTCGGAACGTTTGAAAGGAAGATTACTCTTGGAGATCTCCTTCATCTTTTTTTCGATCGCTACAAGGTCTTCAGGAGTGAAGGGGACGGGCCGGTCAAAATCATAATAAAAACCGTCTTCTATTGACGGTCCTATTGCGACCTTGGTTTCAGGAAAAAGTTCGACGACCGCCGCCGCAAGGATATGGGCCGTGGAATGCCTTAGGATTGAAACATCTTTTATCGCATCAGCCATGTGATTCTCCTAAAAAAATACCTTCCCTCAGGAAGGTATTTGCAGCTTATATTTGGTGCCCGATACAGGACTCGAACCTGTGACCCCTTCCATGTCAAGGAAGTACTCTAACCAACTGAGCTAACCGGGCTCAACTAAAAAGGTAGGCGTGGGCGAGAGTTGAACTCGCGCATAAAGGTTTTGCAGACCTCTCCCTTACCACTTGGGTACCACGCCGTTGAAGACAGAATATACGAAAAAACAACGGAAATGTCAATTTCTTACTGCCAAGCTACCAGGCCGGGGATGAACAGTGACTTGCCGTCACGCTGGGCGAGGACGCGTACCACGTAGCCGCAATGGCCGATACGGTCGCCTTCTACTTTTCCCTCAAAAACATAGACGCCGTTCGATACCGTTTCTACCAGCGACATCTTTTTCGCTTTGGCGCTTTGCAGACGGTTCTTCGAATCAAGGTTGCCGAAATATATTTCGACATTGACATCGTCCGGCTTTATGTTGCCGAGCGCGATCTTTGCTTTAACGGTGAAACCGTTACCCAGTTTCAGGTCACCCGTGTAATCATCGCTTACTTCCGAGACTTTCACGTTTTTCCAGGAATCTTCAAGCGTCTTTTTCCAGGCGGCAAATGTTTTCGCGGCCTGTCCGTTATTCGCTTCCATGGTAGCGTGGTCGTTCTGCGAGGGCATATAGAACAGACGTGTATATTCTTCGATCATGCGGTTGGAATTGAAGATCGGGCAGATCGTCATCATGGAACGCTTCATTTTGCTGATCCATTCTCTCGGCAAACCATCCTGTCCGCGCTGGTAGAACATCGGTACGATATCGCTCTCAAGAATGTTGTAGATCGCCTTACTTTCCACTTCATCCTGATAGCCCTGATCCGAATATTCCTCGCCGGCGCCTATCGCCCAGCCGGTATCGCCCTTGTAGCCTTCGCACCACCAGCCGTCGAGCACGCTGAAATTCATGACTCCGTTGACCGCGGCCTTCATGCCGCTGGTGCCGGAAGCCTCCAGAGGACGGCGCGGGTTATTAAGCCAGATATCTGAACCCTGAACAAGGTAATGGGCCACGTTCATATCATAATCTTCCAGGAAAACGACTTTGTGGCGCATATCAGGATCGTTGCAAATATGGATTATCTGTCTGATCAATTCCTTGCCCAGGTTATCGTTCGGGTGAGATTTACCGGCAATGATAAGTTGAACGGGACGGTTCTTCTGACCGAGCAGAGCCTTGATACGGTTATAGTCTTTGAACAATAGTGTGCCGCGCTTATAGGACGCAAAGCGCCTGGCGAATCCGATCGTTAGGGCTTCCGGGTCAAGAACTTCGTCGGCAAATTTCACTTCGTTGGGCGAAGCGCCGCGTCGCAGCAGCTGTTCTTTTAACCGCTGACGGGCAAAGGAAACCAGCCGCTCACGCCTGCGTTCGTGGCTGCGCCAAATCTCCGCATCGGGTATCTGCTCGATGCGCTGCCAGATGGATTGATCCTCAGGCTCATCTTTCCACGTGCTTCCCAGGTAGCGGTCAAACAACCCCGCCAGCTCGTAGGATATCCAGGTGTTCGCATGAATGCCGTTGGTTATAGAAGTAATAGGTATCTCGGAACGCGGGATCTCAGGCCATATATCTTTCCACATATCGCGGGAGATGGTGCCGTGGAGAACGCTTACGCCGTTCGCGTGGCCGGTAAGTTTCAGGGCTATCACCGTCATACAAAACGGTTCTTTTTCATTTTCCGGCGATATCCTGCCCAGAGCGAGAAATTCCTCTTTCTTCAGTCCGAGCGATTTATAATATTTAGAAAAATATCTGTCTATCAGATCGAGAGAGAAAACTTCATTGCCTGCCGGCACCGGAGTGTGGGTCGTAAAAACGCAGGAAGGCTTCACCAACGCAACCGCTTCCGCGAACGAGACATGCTTACTTTCCATCTCAACCCGGATCTTTTCAAGCAGCAGGAATGCTGAATGCCCTTCGTTGATATGGACGACGGTCGGCTCTATACCCATCGCCTGCAGGGCGCGTGTTCCGCCGATACCCAGCATTATTTCCTGTTTGATGCGCATTTCTTTATCGCCGCCGTACAACTGGCCGGTTATGTCGCGGTCTTCCGTACGGTTAAGGTCTATATCGGTATCAAGCAAGTATAACGGGATACGGCCGACCTGCACTTTCCAGATACGGGCCGACACCGTGCTCTCAGGATATTCAATGGATATGACCAACTGTTTACCGTCGGAGCCTGTAACACGCTGTAACGGCAATAAATTGAAATGGTTCTCAATATAATCTTCCTGCTGCCAGCCGTCGACATTCAGGTATTGTTTAAAGTAACCGAAGCGGTACAACAGCCCCATACCGACAAGAGGAAGGCCCATGTCGCTGGCCGATTTAAGGTGGTCGCCGGAAAGAATGCCAAGGCCGCCTGAATAAATAGGCAGCGATTCATGCAGACCGAATTCGGTGGAAAAATACGCGAATGTTTTATCCTTAGACTCAGGGTATTCCTTATTGAACCAGGTCTGCATTTTCATGTACCGGCTCAGGTTGCCGTGTATCCTGTCAAGATGGGCAAGGAAGCTGTCGTCCTCAGCCAGCTGCTGCAGGCGTTCCTGGCTTATGGAACCAAGCATTTGAATGGGGTTGTGGTAACTGGTTTCCCAGACATCGCGGTCCATGCGGCGGAACAATTCCAGGGCATCGCTGTTCCAGACCCACCACAGGTTATACGCAATTTCCATGACCGGCTTAAGTTTTTCGGGAAGGGATGGGACAACTATGTAGGATTTGGGGTTTCTGGCGGTAAACTTTTCTGTTTCGAAGTCGAACAGGTCTTTGGACATAATGATGCCTCCGTTAGAGGTTAGCTTGAGTTGAACTTAAAAAGAGATTAGATCTTAGAGACCTAATCTCCTCTTGTTGCAGTCATATTTGGAGCGGGAGAAGGGGCTTGAACCCTCGACCTTCTCGTTGGCAACGAGACGTTCTACCACTGAACTACTCCCGCGTTTCTATACAGTCAAAACTTCAACACATTTTCGAAAGAATCTATTTAAGGGCGGGAATTCTTCTCACCCGCCCTGTCGGGCTCCTTCGAAGCCGGCCACCGCTCGCTTCATCCGCCTACGCGGCGGCGCTCGGGTTGGCTTCAATTCCCGCTAACTATTATGCTGGGGGCGGGAATTGAACCCGCATACCTTTCGGTACACGCCCCTCAAACGTGCGCGTCTGCCAGTTCCGCCACCCCAGCATTATACTTTATTTATTGCTGTCCTGGCCCGGACATCGGGGCCATCGGGTATTGGCTGGTTACCGATCTTAATCCGCGCCTTGAGGCAACCAGGGTAAGGACAAGTGAAGTAAATAGAAAGACCAGCACAAAACCTACGGTTACTTTTTTTACGAAACTTACACCGGCCGCCGCGCCGAAGAGTTGTTCCCCGCCGCTGCTGCCGCCGCCCGTCAGGCCCGACAAACCGCCGCCTTTTCCGGACTGCATAAGCACTACCAGTATAAGTCCTACACATGCGATGACATGAAGTACTACAAAGAAATAATACATTGTTGAAAGATTATACTTAAGAATCCTTTTATTGTCAAGAAAATTTTACGCGCCGTACTTAATTAGTCTTCCCGCGTTCGCCAGCGCGATCGGCATAATGCTTTGCGCCGAAATATGTCCAAGACCGCCGGAAAGGCACTGGGTCTCGTTGAACTGGGTTGCCTTATCGGCGCGGCAGAGAGCCGAGTTTATCAGCAATGGAACCGGATGCCATGAATGGCCCTTCATGACAGCGGGCGTGGAATGATCGCCGGTAACTATCACGACATCAGGCTTCAATTCGTTCAGCACTGAAAGGTAGCCGTCGACTTCTTCGATAACTTTTACCTTGCGGTCGAAGTCGCCGTCTTCACCGGCGGAATCCGTGTATTTGATATGAATATAAAAGAAATCGAAATTGGAGAACTGTTCTTTAAGCGTAACGAATTCGCTTTGAAGTGTTGTGCCGGTCTTCAACACTTTCATTCCCACCAGGCAGGCAAGTCCGCGATACATCGGATACAGCGCGATGGCGGCGGCGTTAAGCTGATATATTTCGTCGAAGGAAGGCATATCTATCATCTTTGAGAATCCGCGCAGCAGTATGCCGTTAGCAGGCACCTCTTTGCTCAGACGCTTATTGGCTTCAAGGATAAAAGCATTTACTATTTTCGCGGCGAAGGCTGAGTCCGCAGCCTGCGCCTTTACTTCGTGAGCGTTCAAGCCTTCGTGCTGAGGGTCGGAATCATTCAACTTATCGCCCAGGCCCGCTCCGCGGAATATTACGGAGAAACGGTGTTCTTTTACGGGAAGCACGAAGGTTTTTATACCCTCTATCTCTATGCCGTTGAGAATCTCAGAGCACAGTTGGTTGGCCTTATCTGAGGCGATGCGGCCTGCGCGTCGGTCCGTGATAATGCCCTTGGTATCAAGGGTACAGAAGTTCCCTCTTGCGGCCAGGTCTCCATTAGCGAATTCAAAATCAATACCGAGCGTGTCAAGCAAGCCGCGTCCTATGACATATTTAAGAGGATCATAGCCGAACAGCGATTCGTGCGCGGGACCCGAACCCGGTGTTATGCCGGGAGCGATGGGATACGAAAGGCCGCAAACACCGCTGGAGGCAAGCTTGTCCAGGTTGGGATGAACGGCAGTTTCAAGTTCGGTCTTACCGGTCACGGGATGCGGCAGGCCGCCAAGGCCGTCGAAAACAAGCATAACGATCTTTGAATCGTTTTTTGTAACTAGTTTGCTGACAAATTCCTGGTCAACCATAGTATTTTCCTTTATGAATATTTTATTAGAGAACAGCGATACCGGGCAACTCTTTACCTTCAAGGAATTCAAGAGAAGCACCGCCGCCGGTGGAAATGTGCGATATTCTCTTGTCAACGCCGGCTTTTTTTACCGCCGATACTGAATCGCCGCCGCCAACAACTGAGATGGCGCCATTGTCGGTCGCCTGGGCGACGAGTTTGGCGATCTCTACCGTGCCCTTGGAGAAGGCGTCTATTTCAAATATTCCAAGAGGTCCGTTCCAAACGATCGTCTTGGCATTTGTTACTACCGGGGCGATACGCTGAAGGGTCATAGGGCCGATATCAACACCCATGAATCCGGGTTCGATCTCCGCGCCGTTCGTGTCGTAGATCTTGGCGCCGTCGCCTGCTTTTTTGTTGGCGAAATCAACTTTGTCGGTCACCACATGATCGATAGGCAGGAAAATAGGCACTTTCTTTTCATCGGCGATCTTCATAAGGTTCTTAGCCACATCGAGCTTATCTTCTTCTACCAGCGATTTACCTACTTCGATGCCCTTGGCCTTAAGGAACGTATAGGCCATGGCGCCGCCGATAATAAGTGAATCAACTTTAGAAAGAAGGTTTTCTATCACGGCGATCTTGTCGGAAACCTTTGCGCCGCCCAGTATCGCCAGGAACGGACGTTTAGGATTGGCAAGAGCCTCGCCAAGGAATTTAAGTTCTTTTTCAACAAGGAACCCCGCGGCTGTAACTTTCACGTATTTTGCAATACCTGAGGTGGAAGCGTGAGCGCGATGAACGGTACCGAAGGCATCCTGGATGAACACCTCGCCGAGAGAACCGAGTTCAGCGGCGAATGTATCATCATTCTTTTCTTCTTCAGGATGGAAACGAAGGTTTTCAAGCAGCAGTATTTCACCGGGCTTCAGATCGGCTGCCATCTTCTTTACTTCGCCGCCGATGCAGTCCGGGGCCATTTTTACCGTCAGTCCAAGAAGTTCGCCAAGGCGTTTGGCAACAGGCTTCAGGCTCATTGATGCAACGACTTTACCCTTTGGCCTGCCCAAATGAGACATCAGGATTATCGCGCATTTCTTTTCCAGAAGATATTTAATAGTAGGAAGGGTCGCAACTATTCTTTTATCGTTCGTTATATTCAGATTTTCATCAAGCGGCGCATTGTAGTCCACGCGTACAAGAACTTTTTTTCCGGCAACGTCCACATCGGTAATTACTTTTTTCATTGAGCACCTCTTGGAATATTTGTACGGGCGAACGTCCGTTCGCCCCTACTTTTCATTAATTATCTTTTCTGCGGTCTTTTATCCAGACATTGCCTTTAATGGTTTTTGCAAATCTCTTGATCTCGGCCAGCACATCCACCAGCTGTGCATAATGATCGAATTTTCTATTTTCGGTCGTAACGATCCCGATCGAGATCGTCATTAACGGAAAATTTTGTTTTTCATTTTTCCTGTTTGTTGAAGAGATGTATCCGTTCTTGACGTCTTCGGCGGAGTACATACCGGGCACCATCCGGGCGAATTCTTCTATGACCGTCACGCAAATATTCTGCGCCGCATTTTTTGTCGTGATCAATATGAAGTCGTCTCCGCCGATATGAGTGAGCAGATCGTTTTGTCCCCCGACCACAGCACTTGCTTGCGCGATGATATTGGCGACAGCCTTGATTATTTCGTCGCCTTTTTTATAACCGTAACAATCGTTATAGGCCTTAAAATGATCGAGGTCGAAATAACACACGGCAAGATCGCTGTCACTGATCCGGCGCGTTACCTCTGCTTCCAATGTAAGGCTCCCCGGCAGCCGGGTGAGCGGACTGACAGAAAGCTGTTCTTCGGTACGGTCGATAAGGCGTTTAACGCGGATAGATAGTTCGGGCGGAAGGAAAGGTTTGAGTATGTAATCGTCGGCCCCTGTTTCCAGGCCCGATATCCGGTCCTGAGGACCTGTTCTTGAGCCGGAGAGAATTATTACGGGAAGCAGGCGGAACAACTGATCTTTTCTTAACTCCTGTAACAGTTCCAGACCGTCCATGCGGGGCATATCGACATCTGAAACGATCAGGGCCGGCTTATGCAGTTTGGCCTTTTCAAGCGCATCCAACCCGTCGTACGCGCGAATAACTTCATAACCCTCAGTCTCAAGAGTGAGCCTGATCAGGTCTGCTATGTCGTCATCATCATCAACTACCAGTATTTTCTTTTGAGTACTCATAAAAGAAAACGCGGCGGCTGAAACAATTGTTGTTTCAGCCGCCACGTGTATAAACGATTAAAGGCCTTTTTTGATCATGAAGCCGATAAGGTCAACGACGCGGTTGGAATAACCCCACTCGTTGTCGTACCATGAAAGAACCTTAACAAAGTTGCCGTCCATTACTTTGGTGCTCTTCGCGTCAACATAAGAGCTCAACGGGCAATGGTTGAAATCAACTGAGACCAGGGGCTCTTCCGTATAGCCAAGTATGCCTTTTAATGCGCCTTCGGATGCCGCTTTAAGGGCAGCGTTGATCTCGTCGATCGTCACTGTTTTCTTAAGGAGCGCGGTAAGGTCTATGACCGAGACGTTGGGGGTCGGCACTCTCATTGAGAAACCGTCCAGCTTACCCTTCAACTCAGGTATGACAAGACCAATGGCCTTTGCGGCTCCGGTCGAGGTCGGTATCATGGAAAGTGCTGCGGCGCGTGCGCGGCGCGGATCGGCGTGGGCCATATCCTGCACCTTCTGGTCGTTGGTATAGGCGTGGATCGTGGTCATCAGGCCTTTCTCGATACCCCATTTGTCATGAAGTACTTTTGCAACGGGCGCAAGAGCGTTCGTGGTGCACGAGGCGTTTGAAACAACATGATGCTTCTTCGGATCATATTTATCTTCGTTGACCCCAAGGACGATCGTAAGATCTTCGCCGTCAGCGGGAGCTGAGATGATGACTTTCTTTGCGCCGCCCATCGTTATGTGGTTCTCGGCACCGCGGACGGTCTTCCCTTTCTTGTTGACGCCGTCTTTTTTTATGGTGAACAAGCCGGTCGATTCAACGACGATATCAACGCCGAGGTCCTTCCACATTATTTCGGCGGGATCCATCTTCTTGAAAACTTTAATTTTTTTGCCGTTGACCGTAATTTCATCTTCGCCGGTCGCTTTAACGTCAGCCTGCAGCTGGCCGTGCACAGAGTCATACTTGAAGAGATGAGCGTTCATCGTGAATCTGTCAGGTCGTTTATCGCAACCAGTTCAATGTCTTTATCTTTCCTATCGATTATTGCCCGTGCGACAAGCCTTCCTATCCTGCCGAAACCGTTAATACCAACTTTTACTGCCATGGTGTGCCTCCCTGGGAATTAATAATTATACCGCATCGTTGCGGATATTGAATATGTATAGTACTACATTTATTCAAGAATTTCAAATTTAATGTAGCCGGCTAATCTCTGGCGGCAGAAAGACCTACGACAGAATCGGCGCCGGCTGAAAGGAGGGTTCTTGCGCACGCTGAGAGCGTTGCGCCGGTAGTGCAGACATCGTCTATCAGTACGATAGACTTTCCCGAAACCAGTCCGCCATCACGGACGGAGAACGCATCCGTAAGGTTTTTCAGGCGCTTTTCACGGGTGAGTTTGGCTTGCGGCGGTGTGCGGCGTTTCTTGAGCAGCAGATCATGGGTAGGAAGACCGGAAACGACCGAAAATTCACGGGCCAGCAACTGTACATGGTCGTAGCCGCGCCCGAATCGCCGACTCCAATGGCTGGGGACCGGTACGATGGTATCGACACCGGCAAAGCAATCATTCGCCTGGAACGCGATGAACATGAATCTGGCCAAAATGCGCGACAGGTACGGCTGCCGGCCGTATTTGAATTTATGGATCAGCGGTCGGACCGGTTCGCTGAACTGTGTGTATGACCGGATAATAAGCGCCGGCCGGGTCTTCAGGCAGTCAAAACAAAACTTTTGCACGTCCGGAAGCGCGCGCCCGCAGCCCTTACACTGAAATTCCCCCAGCGGGCGTATGCGGTCAAAACAGGAAGAGCAGAGCCGGTACGTATCGTCAGCAGGCATAAGCTTGCCGCAGACAGCGCATTTGATTG
This sequence comes from Endomicrobiales bacterium, assembly GCA_963796955.1. Classification (GTDB taxonomy): domain Bacteria; phylum Elusimicrobiota; class Endomicrobiia; order Endomicrobiales; family JALOBY01; genus CAWCNJ01. The sequence continues at coordinate 86,938 of CAWCNJ010000008.1, read as the reverse complement.
GGAATAATAAGGCAGCGATATGTTTTAACATGATCAAAACTGTATCGTCAGACGGCCGGAAACATCCAGGGTCTGCAGGTCGTCGTTGTTGACCGGGTCCGTAACCACCCTGTTCTTGACCATGCTCCAGCCGAGGCCGAACGATGCGCGGAAATTAGCCGACACTTCGTAATCGGTCGTAAAGTTAGCTGAATAGGTGTCTTTATTCGTGGTATCCACATTCAGACTTGAAGAGGTCGAGCTGTACTTCAATATCGCGCCGAAAACTATTCTGTTCGTCAACGCGAGCATCCGTTTTGTGAACGGTATCGGGATACCGCGCGGGAAGGTGGTATCAAGATTCACATTCGACGTATAGGTGTTCGTGACCATATCGGCGGTAAGCTTGCCGGTACCGTCGGCGCTCCAATTCTGGCTGTTGTCGTAGCGCAGGGACATGCGCCATTTGCCGATATTAGCGCCTGCCTGACCGCCCCAGGCCATGTTGCTGGCGGTGCGGGTTATCAGGGATTGTATAAGGTCCGTGTCCTCATCATTGGCAGAGCTCATGTTGAAGCCGAGGTCATATTTCTTGAACAGGAAAAAATGCAGGTCCGTTCCATAGTTAACGCTATCGGTGCGGGTTACCATCACCCTTTCGGAGGTTTTCTTCCGATAATTAAGGTTCAGGTTCGAGTCGGTAACCCAGGGATCCAAGTGCAGCATGCGTTCCAATCTCTTCATACCTACCACCATATCCGGCCACACGATAGTGCGGGATTCGCTGGTGGTGCCCGTGATAAGCGATTGTTCGGTGATCCCGTTGTACGTAATGTTGGTGGTTATGCTGCGCAAGGGCTCAAGCCTGTTTTTCAGGTTCAGGGCCTCGAACGGATTATACCGGCCTGAAAGGCGGATCTCGTCATGCCTGATCACCGATCTCACGATAAAATTCGTCGTTGAATTCGTCAGATCGAGACGATTATCACGTATCCAGAGGTCTTTTGTCCGTAATCCGATGGCGGTAAATGATGACGGTATACCGTCATAAGAATCGGAATCCTGCATACGGAAGGAAGAGGTCAACCCAAGAGACTTTAAATACGGGCTGCTGGAAAGATCGGAGGCGTTCAGGTTCAGGGATACTTCCGTGGCAGCGTTGCGGTCAATGGCCTTTGTTTGTGACGGCAGCTTAGCGGGTGTTATCGTCGTATCATACGTTATATCGTAGGTTTCATTGGTCACGGAGGTAAAAGAAACGTTCGGCGCGAACCACCGGGCCAGCCGCAGGGACGAGCTGGCGCTGACGGACTGGCTTTTATTTTTGTCGAACACCGAATTGATGAGCTTATTGTCCTCCCTGGATTGCTTATAGCTGTAGGCAGGTGAAAAATTCATTGAGACATTCCCGAGATTTATGAACTGGAACGGCGCTTTCGCCGACCAGCCTTCGTTCGTATCCAACAACTGATAGTTATTGGTCTTGAACTCAGAAAGATAATTCCCCAGTGCGCTGATGCCCAGGAACTCAGAATCGTGCGAGCCGTCGGTGCCGCCGATCTTCTTCCATTGCCACAGGTAGGATCTGTTGATAGAATAATCACCCGCCACATCCGTCGGAAGGAAAAAGACCTTCATCGGCAATGAATACGACGCGTTCGCTGTCGCCGTCTGGTTATTTTGAAGGATGTGGGTATCCTGGGCATCGCTTATCGCCTGTGTGTAGTTTGCTCCGACATTCGGTAAATAGCGGCTTATGCTTAAATTGCTGGAAGCTGACCCGGCATAATTTATAACGCGGCCTTCGTCCTGTATGGAAACAAGGTTTCCCTGGTTCTGCACGACGGAAGGAGTCGTTACGATGCTTCTGCTTAACGTTGAATTGACGGGGACATTAATGCCCAGCAGGTTCAGGCCCGGCACCTTGTTCAAATTCAAATAGCCGGAATCCTCGTAACTGTCGCGGTTATAAACTCCCGCGGAAAACGTTTCGAAATTACGGTTCATCAGCTTGCGCTTCATGCCGAAAGCAGCCCAGTTAGGCACGGTGAAATCGGCGTTCGCCCGCCAGGCGTAACCTTCCTTGATCCAGGTATCAGTCACAAAAAGTTCATCGATCCAGATCTCACCCTTGCGCACACCCGGGCCCGTGCGCACACCCAGTCTAATCTGGCTTATGTTTTGAAAGGACGGGCTGCCCACCACCGTGCTGGAAGAAGCGCCTCCGTTGGAGATCCACCGGTCAGGTTTAGAGTCGCCCGTAAGATCTTTCTGTTGAATGGTTATTAATTTCCAGCCGACCCAGTTAACGGGCTCCGAATACTCGAAATAGTTCTGATCATTACCGATCTGGATGAAAAAAGTATCGGAAGAATCTTTCGCGTACACGAATAATTTGAAGTTGTGATAATTTGAATAGTCGTACGGCTGCCCGTAAAGTATCCTGGTCGAGGCCTCACCGGCGCTGGAAGCATTGATCTCGTACTTCATGGAAAGAGCCTGTTCTTTTCTGGTTGAAAGATCGTCGCTGCTGGTGATGCCGTATAAGCTTTGATAATCGGAGTTCACCAGCAGTGACTGGCCCAGGGGATACACCGCGGCATCGTCGATCGTGTTGATCGCGGTCACCGTGATAGTGCTGTCCAGCACCGAACTCACAGGATTGTCGAACTTATTACCGGTCAGGCCCAGTTTGGCCAGCCTGATCGCGCCGACCTGCCCAGCACCGCTCGCTCTCAAGGTCAGCCTGACCTGTTTAACGGATCGCCAGTCCAGCATCTGATCCGGCGTTATATTAAGAGGTATTTTAAAATATTTCCAGCCGGTCCAGGTAACTGCCGTATAGGGGACGCCGGATTCATCTGTGGCGGTACGGAAATAATCGTTTTGCGCCATACCGAATTCGCCCGCGACCTGGTCTGCGGTAGAAAGCACACCGTTACCGTCAAGATCCTCGGTGTCGAGTTTGGCATTGTTATTGCCTACCTGGTAGGATGTGCCGTCCGGATTGATGAATTTCCAGCCGACATCTTCGCCCGCGTTCAGTGTTCCGTCCAGGTTCTTGTCTTCGGTCTTAGGCATGCCATGGTCTCCGCCCGTACCATCCACGTCTTCGCTCAACGATCCGTAGCTGATCAGAAGCTGCTCGCCTTTGCCGTCGCCGTTTATCCACACTTCCAGGAATGATTTCTTGGAGTAATCTATGCCGACCGAAGAGATCGGCTGGATAATGGAGACTTCCGTTGAACGGGTAAGGTCGTATTCAACGGACAGGCATTGCTGCTGATCGTTCCCGGTAAGCCGGTCGTTGTTCGGGTATAGTTCTTTCTTCGGAACGTTCACGCTTTGCCAGAAGATATCCTTTGTCCTGCTGCTGTTCGCGGGATCGAGGCCAAGGAAATATCTGAGGCCCGAAGGGTTGCTGGCAGGATGCCAATTTTGATCATATAAAGAAACGTCATCCTCGAGCTTCACACCCTCCATGGATTCCACGATAGCTTTTCCCATAATATTAGGGTTGCTTTTGCTGCTGGCATATTCGCCGCCGAAGGCGGCCGTCAAGGGCAGCCCGGGAACTTTTGTGCTGGCAACCTTCGCGTCTCCCTCCCATACCTGTAACGAAGAGGGTGTCGTGCGAATATCCGGCACGGCAACGGACTGGGCTGCGAAATCATAAATATAGCTTGAACCGAGGCTGATATTTTTTGTTGCGGCCAGTTCTGTGCGCAAACCGACCAGCGTAGAACCGCCCGCGGAACCGAACGGAGCATAATCATAATTTATGTCGATAACCGTATCTTCACGTATATCGCCATCATTAATGAAGGTTACCAGGCCCGCGTCATAGTCAATAAAGTAGTCCTGATCGCGCGTGATCGTCCGCCCGTTCAAGGTGATACGCTCCGACTGAGGCACGATACCGGGCCGGAGCGTAATGAATTTGTTACGGTAATGGTATTCGGTCAGGAAACTGTACTTGTGCAAGGCCTGGGTATACAGAGCGTCATGGAACGGCCTGCCATTGGGCGGATCGAGATAGAATATTCCGGAATCGAAATCGACGACTATGCCCGGTACGTTCGGATTGGTCTCTGGATACACGGGGACCGTCTTGAACGTGCCGTCACCGTTGTCGATCATATTGCCGGTAAGCGTATTGTTGTTCAGGTCTTGTATCTTCAGCAGGAAATTGCCTCTGCCGTCATCCCTGATGATCTTAATATTCCCCAGCGAATAGAAGGTCTTCATTTCCGTCGAAATGGAGGGATTATTGTTCTCATCTTTAATAATTTTTAACAGTCCGTCAGCGGCGCTGAGCCAGGTACCGTCGTCTTTCTGGTAATCTACCGCGATCACATCGGTCGGGTTCAAATGCATCTTGAAGAAAATAAAACCACGCTCGTAATCAACGGTGAAATCCTGACCGGGCACCAGCTGGTCAAAATCGCCGACGTAATAGGTTGTTGACGCACCGAGATTACCGGGGTACGTTTCAACAAGTGTGCCGGTAGAAGTCGTGATATTATTGTTCGTGCTGATACGGTCGTCGCGCAAGACCCGAACGGAGCCGGTTTTCACCTTCCCTATATTGGGGAACAGCAGATTATAGTATTTCATCGGGATATAGGAGGTATCAGATATCTGCGTACGGTTAAGCTGTGTATTGCCGATGAAACGCTTTGCTTCTGAAAAACCTTTGGTCCGGCTGAAGAAGCCCCACGTGTGCAGGTTTTTGGTAGGTTTCGCATCGATCTTCACGCCGAAAAGCTGTTTGGAGTAACCGACGAATTCGGTTGATGGCAGCGACATGGTGATATCACCGAAGGCGGCCTCCTGCACCACTTCTTCCGGATCGCCTTTATACACAACGGAAATATCGCGTTTGTCCGCGGTCGTATCGTCAAAGTCAACGTTAACGTTTATCTTTCTTCCCACTTGTCCCTTAATGCGCACCTGCAGCTGCTGGTCCATGGTCATGGCATTCGTGTTTATACGTTTAACCGGATCAGGAAAACGGTACATAGTGGTTTTGTAACCGACGCCGATGGTTTTTCTGCCCGATATTGAAAGCTGGGATTCATAGGGCAGCTCTACGGAAAGGCCGGGCGGTAATTGCGGAGGGGCCCGCCTGGTGCCCGATGAAACGATCACCTGTTCTCCCGGGTTCCTGCCTGTTTCGGCCGCTGTGCGCAGGTTTATCCAGCGTTTGGTTGAATAATGAAAGAAATTACTGTCATCAAGGTACTTCAGGAATTGGTCGCCGGCCTGGTCTGATAACGTCGTGGTTGGGATATCTATCGCGTAACGGCCAGTGCTTGATGGAACTTGTGAAGACACCGAAGCCGTGGAAGTTACTACTACGGTCGAGGTGGAAGCAGCCTGTTCAATTATCGCATCTTTACCCGGCCCAAGCACTGAAAACGCACGGTGGCCGGTGTAGAACTGAGATTCTGCGGACTGATACAAAATCCATAGAAATGCAAATGCGAAACCAATGATAAATACAATGCGTTTCATGTAATTTGGTAATGCTGTTCCTGCCTATTAATTATAAACGATTTTGCCTGAAAATACCACTTAATTTTGCAAATATATATATATTTAGTTATAATACTTCAAATATGAGAATACTTAACAGATACGTAATTCGTGAGGTGGCTGAATCATTTATTTTTGGCCTGCTGGTATTCTCCGGTATTTTGCTGTTGGACCAGCTTTTTCAGCTGATGAACCTTTTGCTTGGCAAGGGTGTTCATTTATTGACCGTTGTTAAACTTTTCTGTCTTGCCCTGCCTAATATATTTTCCCTTACGATACCGATGTCAGTTCTGCTGGCTATTCTGCTCTCTTTCGGCAGGCTCAGCGAAGACAACGAAATTACGGCGATCCGTTCGGCCGGCCTGAAGTTTAAAACAGTAACCCGCCCGGTAGTGGTATGCGCAATACTCCTTAGCGCCTGTCTGGTGCTGTTCAACCAGTATGTCTCGCCCGCGACACAAAGAGAGTTCCGCGGCATGTACCGCGAGATACTGGCCCAGAGCCCGCTGGTTAAATTTGAAGAAAAAGTGATTACTAATCTGAGCGACTACAAACTGTATGTCGAGCATATCAACAAAGTGGACAATTCCCTGCAGCACCTGAATATTTACAAATTCGCCCCGAACGAGAACGGCATGCCCTGGCGCATAACCGCCACCTCGGCGACCGTTGAACTGGAAGGCAATGCGGTGGTCTTCAATCTGTTCAACGGTTTTTGGCAGCAGCCGAACCCGGCAAAACCGCAAAGCCTGGTCAACCTTAACTTTCAGACCTATCGGTTTGCCATCGACATGGACAACAAAAATACGCCGTTCGGCCAATCCCTGAGAGAAATGAACGCGCGGGAGCTGAGAGCAGAAATTAACGCGTATCGCCAGAAGAAAATGCCGACCAATTTTCTTGAGACCGAGTACTGGATGCGCTACGTGCTTGCCGCCGCGCCGCTGGTGTTCGCGCTGATCGCCATCCCATTGGGACTGATCCTGGAAAAAGGCGGTAAGGGCATCGGCTTCGGCATCAGCCTGATCGTCTTGTTCGTGTACTATATCCTGCTGGTAAGCGGCATAAACCTGAGCGAAAAAGGTCTTGCCGCTCCGTCGGTGGTCATGTGGCTGCCGGATGTCGTTACCCTGGTCTTCGCCGGGTACCTGTGGCGGATCATGCTGAAAAAATGAAAATACTGAACCGGTACCTTATCATGGAGTTCCTTAAACCGCTTGCCTTAAGCTCGGCAGCATTCGGCGGCCTGGTGCTAATCTCTGAATTCTTCCGAGAACTAAACTTTTACATAGAAACAAAAGCGTCTTTTCTGTCCGTAGGTCAGTATCTTCTGCTGAACCTGCCCTGGTGGATCATTCAGGTACTGCCGGTCGCGGTGCTGCTTGCCGTCTTATTTTCCCTGGGAAAACTGGCAAAGCAAAATGAGATCACCGCTATAAAAGCGGCCGGCATCAATGTGTACCGCATTCTTATTTTATTCTCGCTGCTCGGGGTAGGCATCGGCGTAACAGAAATAGTGCTGAGGGAAGCAGTGATACCGTTCACGATAGTTAAGGCGGAACAAGTGCGGGCAACGATACGCAAGGAACCGCAGAAAATACGCAATGATTATTACGATTTTGTTGTTTCCCTTCCATCGGAACACGCCAGGATGACGGCGGGATCCCTGCTGGTGGACAAAAACAGGCTCAACAATATCGTGATCGACTATTTTGACGAAAATTTTCACTTGACCAGGCAGGTAGTTGCTGAATCGGCAGAACTTAACAACGGAGTTTGGACGGCTCATAACGGCGTGCTACGGACCTATTCGGTAAGCGGCGTGAACGAAGCGCCGTTCATAGATGCAGTAATACCGATATCTTTTAAGCCCGCTGATTTTGCGATCAACAGAACGCGCCCCGAGCAGATGACCTCGCCCATGATGCTGGACCTTATAAAAAAATTAAAAGCGGTTGGCGCGCCGTCGGAGAAGGAAGAGATACAATTTTATTCCCGCTGGGCCTCGGTGTGCAGCCATATCGTGGTGATCATGATAGGCATACCGTTCGCCATAGGCCTGGGCGGCAGGCATAGCAAGGTGCTGAGCTTTACGTTCGCTCTTATTTTCGCGTTTATTTATTGGGGGGTTCAGGCGATAGCACAGTCTCTGGGAGAAAACAAATTCATTTCGCCGCTATTCGCCGCCTGGCTGGCGAATATCATATTCGCGGTTTTTGGATTATTCATGCTGAAAAGAGTACAGCGTTAGACACATCTAACGAACCACCGCCATCCTGCCGAGCTTGATAGCATCGTCCCCCGTAGCACGGTATATGTATACACCGGGCGCTACGTTGTCGCCGGAATCATTTCTACCGTCCCACCCATACTCATAAACCCACTTAAAATCGTTGTTCGGATTTAGCGAGCGCTGAGGCGGTTTTATATCGCCGGTTTTGATACTTCGTACATGTTCGCCGGACAGTGTATAGATATCCAGAGACATGGTCCTTGGCGGGCGCGTATATTGCATTGCGAATGTGGTAAGGATACCCGACGCGCCCGAGTTATATCCTGCACCGGCAGGATTCGGATAGTTGAAGAGTCCTGCAAAACCGACCTTGTCGGACATTTTGTTGGTAGATAAGTCCAGAGAACTTCCTAAAAAGTTGCTTATCACGATGCCGGATCTCTGACCGGAGTATGAATCTGAATCCGGTGTGGTAAAAGTCCCTTTCAAGCCCGGCCATGGGTCGTTGGCCGTACCAAAGGGCCTTTTGTCGGGCGTGGTATTTGAAGCAGTGACCAGCGCGACAGTGTTATGAGAGAAGTTATCTATGACATTATTTTCCAGGCGCTGAACGAAGGTGGTACCGTCGATGGTTCCCTCGTCTATGTGCCAGATCAAAAACCCCTGACCCGGCGGAACAACATTGTAAGCTGATTTTGATGAATAACAGACCAGGAAGTACTCCGATGAACTGTTCAGCACGGGGATTTGATAGACAGTACTGTTATTCGTTTCAGACTGGATAACACCTGATAACATCTGCTGGCTTGAGAGCGGTTTTGGCACGACCCACCCTTCCAAAGCCCTGCACCACAATGACGGCGGCGCGGGTGTCGCACCATCACCAAGCCACGCGCCCTGATCCATAAGGCACCAATAGCCAACTTTCACACTTTGTGTCGGATCTGCGCTTGTCGCGGTCTTATACAGGTCGGGAAATCCGAGAATATGACCGAATTCATGACAGGTTACACCGATCGGGCTTGCAGTGCCGTCTTCACGGGCAGGAAAAACAGCCCCGTCGGTGAATCCGTTGACCTTTTTCTCATTACCTGAAGCGTCCGTTCCAAAACCGGTCATCGCAGACCAGATATCGGCAGTATTGCCGGTGTTGGACTCCTCGCCATAACCTGCATGCGCGATAAGCACCGCGTCGAATGCCGGCGCAGTTACGGACGAACCGACAAGGGAAAGCGAATCAGCGATAAGTTCCGCCTGGCCTGCATCATCGGAACCATAGTGCGCCATTGGGCTCGGTAACGTATAGGGTGCTTCAAAACCGCTGAGACCACTGACATCCGTCAGTGTCAAACTGCTGGATTGTGTAATGAAGGTTATCTCAAGGTCGAGCAGATTATAAGAAGCTTCAGCGTAGAACTTTTTCAGGTATCTGAACGTTTTATTGAAACCGATAATATCTATGTTGCTTAAGGTCGCTGCCGCATCTCCACCGGTCGCACCACCTGAGCTGGCGAACTGTACCAGGATCACCGCGACTTTTTGCGTTCCTGTCGCCGGATGGATAATTTCATTAGGCGCTGCCGTTGTATTGGGGGCATTCCGTAGCAAATGTTTAGGATGGCGGCGCACATGCTCACGCGGGCCCGGCCTGCCGTCAATGCTGGGCACCGCATAGACCGGCGCACTACAGACACAAACTGATATTAACGTAAACAGGATATTTCTAACTCTCATTTGGTTGTCGGCTCGCTTGTTTTGGGCGTTTCTGTCGGACTGGAAGCTTTCGGAGCTATTGGTTTATCAGTCGTCTTTTCTTTGGTCTCGCACTTTTGTTTTATATCGCTGCCATACGCGCGGCCGCACATGCCGCCCCATTTCATGGACAGGTTTATCTGGTGGTTCCACTCAGGCTGCTGGCCGGCAAAACGGCCCAGCTCATCGGCCCAGTAGGCGTAATCAATGTTAAGACCTATGTACGGTATGCCAAAGCCGACGCCGAAGCTGGGATAGCCGGAGTTATAACCACCGCGCAGCGACAGCGTGTAAAAACGGAATTCAGCACCCAAATGCACCTTCTTCCAGACAGACTCATCCGTAAGCGGTTCCTTATCATTCACCATATCGTCAACATCAGCGGCGAAAACAAGGCGATCTTTGGTGCTGAAAGACTTTCCGGGCCAATAGCAAATTTTTGACGGCACATAGGCCGCGCCGACGTTCAGCCTGGGCATGATCACGCCGGTTGTTGCGTCTATCTTTGTTTCTACTTTATCCTTTGTCGTATCGACGCTGGCGTAACTAATGGGCGTGCCGCCGATATCATTGACCGTTACACCTGCGTTCCACCGCCCGGTTGGCTGGTACAGCGCGCCAAAGTCTAACCCATATCCCTGCCCCTGCTGGATTATCGGGCTGAAATCGCTGAACTCAAGAATGGATTTTCCGTATTCAGCGATCTTGCCGCGGTCTATGAACTTAGGTGTAATGCCGACTGAAAGCGTGCCCGGTATGTACGGCACCGTGTCAAAGCGATGAGCCAATGGAACGGCACAAACAACATCGACATTTCCCCATATATCTATTGTAGGGAACAATACGCCGCGATTCATCTTAAAGCCGATGTCAGCCTGATCAAAGATCCCTGCACCCCAGCTGATAAAGCCGGGACCGGAAACATAGCTCGGTTCGGGAAAGCTCAGCCGGATGCGTGTTTTGTATTTGGTAACCGTATCGTTGATCTTGGTGATGAGATCGGCCTTGTCAGTGTTGCTCAGGTTTTCAAAATCCTTCAGCTTATCCTGGTTATCCTGATAGAACTGATAAAAATTCATCGTATCTTCGCTGATGGTCGTCTGCACTTCAAACATCGTGAACTGGCCGGCCTGCCGCTGAGTTAAGCCCGCGGGATTGAAGAACATTGCATTCTGATCGTCTGAAATGGCGGTGAACGCGCCGCCCATACCCAACACACGCGTTCCTCTTATGAACACCGGATCTTCAGCGGCACATAACAAGGAAAGATTGAACAGGACAACAACTCCGGCAATAACTGTCAACTTTTTCGCAAAATTCATTTAAACACCTCATAGTTGTGTTTCAGCTGCTTCCAGCTTAGTGGAAATAGCTCCAGTTACTGCTGAGACAAATAGTCCGTATCCAGTTTAACGCCACTGCAATCAATTCCCTGACCTCTCAAGGCTGTCTGAGCTGAATTGAATAGATCGCTGATATTCCCCCTGATCTTTACTATTGAGTTGTCGCCGGATATGTTAAGCGCTTTCACCACAACGTTGAATCTGGCGTATGCGCTCGCAATATCCTTAAGGGCTGAAACAGCCGCCGTCTGCAATGCTACTTTATCAGTAGTTATAACGGTTGCATTATAGTCAGTGTCAAACTTAATGACGGTCTCCACAGTCATTGCGGCGCGAAGCAGCAGACAGAAGGCAACGTTAATGTTAACATCAACATTGTCCGGGCTGATACGAGAATCCGCCCTGCCGAGAATGATCTTCGGCAGTTTGCTCATGTCAAGCACCGCGTTGATCGCGTTCTTCAGCTTGACAATATTATCGATGATACTTTGCGGTAAAAGGTTTTGCGATGAACTACTTGAACGGGCCGCCAGCGTCGCGATCGCAGGGGCAAGGTTCCTGTATTCCGGGGTATTTGAATTTTGTTGCTTTATCAGGTTTGCTATCAGGTCACCGACATCCAGGCCCGAGTTCGCAAGTTCGGCGACTGCATAGCCATATATCGCTTCAGAGTTGGAGGGATCGGCGGCGATCAGTTTAGTGTAGTAGTCAAGGGCCTTGACGTAATCCTTGGCCTGCAGGGCGGCTGACGCGTCCGAGTTCATGGAATCAAGGTTCTTTGTGTCTCCGGCGGAATGGGCCCAGGAAAATATATTCCCCTTGCCGCATCCGGTAAACATCACAACACTAACCAGCAGTGGCACACACAGCCAGGCGCACTTTTTCACAAAGACCTCCCATGTCGCGTCATGAAAACCGTCTTCGGAAAAACAAAGTATTTTTCAGAAGACGGTTTTCGACTTTCCGCAGTTACGTTCCTTCCTGCCAAGAGGCAAGATACTTCTTCTGCTCGGGTGTAAGCGTATCAATACCGATGCCCATCGCCTTTAGCTTCAGGCGCGCGATCTCTTTGTCAATGTTTTCAGGGACGGAATATACCTTCTTTTCCAGGCTCTTATAGTTTTTCATCATGTACTCAGCCGACAGCGCCTGATTGGCGAAAGACATATCCATAACGCTTGCCGGGTGGCCTTCAGCCGCTGCAAGGTTTATAAGGCGGCCTTCGCCCAGAATATGCAGGCGTCTGCCGTTCGACATTTTGTATTCGTCGACAAAAGCACGAACTTCACGTTTTGTGCGTGCCATTTTGGCAAGGACCGGTATATTGATCTCAGCGTTAAAATGCCCTGAGTTACATATCACGGCGCCATCTTTCATTTTTGCGAAGTGGGGTTTGTCTATAACATGGGTGTTACCGGTTACCGTGATAAAGACATCGCCGATCTCGGCTGCTTTGAGCATAGGCATAACCAGGAAGCCGTCCATAGTTGCTTCAAGACCCTTCAGCGGATCTATTTCGGTAACAATGACGTTGGCGCCCATGCCTTTAGCGCGCATGGCAACGCCGCGGCCGCACCAGCCGTAGCCAACCACTACTATATGCTTTCCGGCGAGAAGAAGATTTGTCGCCCTGATCACACCGTCCAAAGTCGACTGGCCTGTGCCGTAGCGGTTATCAAACAAATGCTTGGTAAGGGCGTCATTAACAGCAACGATAGGGTATGCAAGGACACCGTCATTTTCCATGGCCTTAAGGCGAACTACACCGGTCGTGGTCTCTTCCGTTCCGCCTATGATCCCCGGGATAAGCTCGCGGCGTTTCGAAAGGATCATGGTCACCAGATCGGCGCCGTCATCCATCGTCATCTGGGGTTTGTTCGCAAGGACGCCGCTCAGGTGTTTGTAATACGTCTTGTTATCTTCACCTTTTATGGCATACGTAGGAATGCCAAAGTCCTTTACCAGCGATGCGGCAACATCGTCCTGGGTAGAGAGCGGGTTAGAGGCGCACAGATTGACATCAGCACCGCCTGCTTTAAGTGTAATGGCAAGATTCGCGGTTTCCGTTGTAACATGCAGGCAGGCAGCTACCTTTAAGCCCTTAAGTGGCTTCTGCTTAAGGAATCTTTCCTTAATAAGGCGCAGTACCGGCATTTCTCTTTCTGCCCATTCGATCCTGTTCTTTCCCATCACTGACAATTTAATATTCTTGACGTCAAATTTCATTATTAATGTCTCCGTTTATATTTTGGTGTCTTTGCGCAGTGCCGCAACTTTGTTCGTTTCTTCCCATGTGAACTCGGGGCCTTTACGTCCAAAGTGACCGTATGATGCGGTCTTACGGTAAATTGGCCTGCGGAGCTTAAGATAGTCGATTATTCCTTTGGGCGTCATCGGAAAGTGTTTGTAAACAAGGCGGCTTATTTCTTTGTCGGAAATCTTCGAGGTATTGTGCGTGTCTACCATCACGGAAACGGGGTCTGCCACGCCGATCGCGTAGGCAAGTTCTACCGTGCATTTTTCTGCTATGCCGGCCGCGACAATGTTCTTGGCGATGTGGCGGGCCATATAGCAGGCGCTGCGGTCTACCTTCGTGGGATCTTTGCCGGAGAAAGCGCCGCCGCCGTGGGCAGCCATACCGCCGTAGGTATCGACAATGATCTTGCGGCCGGTCATGCCGGTATCGGACTGCGGCCCGCCGACCACGAATTTACCGGTCGGGTTTATAAAGAACTTGGTCTTATTATCGATCCATTTTCCACAGATCGGGCGGATAATGGCATCGATCATTTCTTTGCGGGATTTTTCGGTTATCTTCATCCCGGTTTTATCAAGGATGTCTTCCGTGTGCTGGCTGGAAACAACGACGGTGTCAACGCGGTAGGGCTTGCCATCGCGGTATTCAACGGTGACCTGGGATTTGCCGTCAGGGCCAAGATAATCAAGGATATTCTTTTTTCTAACTTCGGCAAGGCGCAGTGCAAGGCGGTGCGAGAGGGCTATGGGCAACGGCATTAGTTCTGGAGTTTCTTTGCAGGCATAGCCTATCATCAGGCCCTGGTCGCCGGCGCCGCCGACATTCACGCCCTGGGCGATGTCCGGTGACTGTGTGTGTATCGCGTTCAATATGGCGCAGGTCTCGAAATCAAAACCGAATTTCGGGTGATTATAGCCGATCTCATTGACCACTTTGCGCACTATTTTATGCACATCTACAAAAGCTTTCGTCGTTATCTCCCCGCCGACGATCACTAAACCCATGGTGACAAAGGTTTCGCAGGCTACGCGGCCCATTGGATCTTGTCTGAGAACTTCGTCCAAAACTGCATCTGATATCTGGTCGCAAACTTTATCGGGGTGTCCTTCTGTTACTGATTCCGACGTAAACACAAAGTCTTTGCTCATAAATATCTGCTCCTTATGTTAATCTATGTTTATGACAGCTCCGTCAAAGACGGAAATATCCTCAGAAACTTTGGCGCCATGGCCGATAATGCAGTTGGTAAGACGCACATTTTTTTCCACCCGCACACGTTCCCATAATATAGAATTGCTGATACGCGCTTTTTCGCCGATGTGCGAATTATTTCCGATGGTCGTGTACTCGTTAATTATAGCAGATTTACCTATAAAACAGCCACTGCCGATAACGCAAGGAGCGTTAAGTACTGCGCCTGTCTGTATCTTCGTGCCTTTACCTATCCAGATACCGGGGCTCACCTGCTCGCCCGGTATGCGTACGGTCAGCTTACGGTCCAGGGCGTCTGCAACGCCTTTTCTGTATTCCGCAAGATTCCCTACATCGGTCCAGTACTCATCCATAACGTAGCCGAATATCCGCTCTTTTTTCTTAAGCAGTGCAGGCCACACATTCATGCCAAAATCATAAAATTTATCTTTGGGAATAAACGAAAATATTTCCGGTTCAAAAATATATATACCGGTATTGACGGTGTTCGCGAACACATCGCTCCAGCTGGGCTTTTCAATAAATTTGCTTATACGACCGGTTTTATCAGTAATGGTCACACCGTAATCAAATTTCGCGTCTATCGGCTTAAGCACCATTGTGGCCATTGATTTGTGGCTCTTATGGAATTTCAGAGCTTTTGTGATATCTATATCCGTCAAACCATCACCTGACATAACAACGAATGTTGAATCAAAAAACTTTTCCATCTTCTTAACGCCGCCGGCCGTACCCATCAATTCTTTTTCCAGGGAATAAGTTATCTTCATGCCAAACTTCGTCCCGTCGCCAAAATAGTTACGGATAGTTTCAGGATAGTAGTTAAGGTTCATCGCGACCTGCAATATCCCGTGGCGCTTAAGGTTCTCAAGCGTATGTTCAATGGTAGGCTTATTGACTACCGGCACCATCGGCTTTGGTATCTCGTAGGTAAGGGGACGCAGCCTGGTGCCCGCGCCTGCTGCCATAATAAATGCTTTCATTTTATCTCGTTCCTGAAATAACCGATAGTCAGCTGTAAACCCTCGGCAAGGCAGACTTTGGGTTCCCACCCAAGCAACTTTTTAGCCTTCGAGGCGTCCAACAAACTTCTTCCCAGCTCACCGGGGCGGGCAGCCTTATAAACCGGCTTGCGTTTATATTGGGCGATCTTAGCCATTGTGTTAAAAAGCGTATTAACCGAGGTAGCGCAGCCTGTGCCGATATTAATTATCTGATTATCGCCCTTGGTAAGAGCAGCAACGTTCGCCGCAACGACATCCGCCACGAACACATAATCCCGGGTCTGATTTCCATCGCCAAAAATAACAAGTCCTTCACCGGTGAGCATGCGGCCGGTGAAGATAGAGACAACCCCGGCCTCCCCATGCGGGTCCTGCCGGGGGCCATAAACATTGGCGTATCTCAACACCGTATATTTCAAGCCATAGATCAAACTATAAAATTTGAGATAATGTTCAACGGTATATTTTGTGATTCCATACGGTGAAAGCGGGTTACCGGGAGACAATTCCGTAGGCGGCACTTTACCAACCTCACCATAAATAGTCCCACCGGAAGAGGCAAATACTATTTTTTTAACACCATGTTTTCTTGCAGCCTCGAAAACGTTCAAGGCGCCCAATACGTTCACCTTAGCATCAAAGGCAGGGTCTTCAACGGATTTACGCACATCTATCTGAGCCGCATGATGGCAGATAACTTGCGGCCTTTCCTTCTTTATAACTGAATCTACAAGTTTGACATCAGTGATATCCGCCTTATAGAACTTTGCCTTTGACGGAATATTCTTTTTCTGTCCCGATGACAGATTGTCAATTATTACTACGCTATGGCCTTCTTCCAGCATCTTATCAGCGATATTTGATCCGATAAAGCCCGCCCCGCCTGTAATAAGTATTTTCATGTATTTTCTCCCGTATTCTTGTCTTGAAATTAAATTTCTCTACGCTACACACTGAACTATCCGTTCAGCATGCCCCTTTTTTACTGAATATCGCCGGCAGTGTTCTTGTTAAAATTGATACATCAAGCCCCAATGACCAGTTTTCAATATAAAAAATATCAAGCTCTATCATTTCCTCGTAGCTTAGGTCGGCACGCCCTGAAACCTGCCACAGTCCTGTGATACCGGGTAATACTCTTAAACGACGTTTTGCCCAATCGTCATAAGCCGCTGCTTCCCAAAGCACTTGAGGACGGGGACCTACCAAACTCATGTCTCCGCGAAGAACGTTAAGCAGTTGAGGTAACTCATCTATACTGAATCTGCGTAAGAATTTACCTATTATCGTTATTCTTGGATCATTTTTCATCTTGAAAACAGGACCTTTGCGTTCGCTCTGATTTTTGAATTTTTCAAGCAATTCATCCGCGTTTATGACCATTGATCGGAATTTGAAGAAATCAAATGTCTGTCCACGGTATCCAACGCGCTTATGATGATACAAAGAAGGTCCAGTTGAATCAAGTTTTATAAGAATAGAGATAAACCAAAGTAGCGGCCAGATAAATGACAGTATCGCTGTCGAGATGATCAGATCAATAACTCTCTTGAAATAAAAATCGAAGCCGCTTAAAGAGATCGGCCTTAAACGAAATGTCGGAATGCCCAGTGATGAATCGATGACTACCTCGCCTCTGCAAAGTTGCACGATATCAGGTATAAATCTCAGGTCAATACCTTCTGTTTCACACCAGTCATAAAAGGAGAGCAGTGCATTTTGTGCCCAACCATAGTTTGTTAGTATAACCTCTTTGATATCCCTTTGCCGGCACATCGCTTTTATATCTTCAACATACGTTTCGTCGTCGTTAGGAAAAAAGAAACATTTCTTGTAATGATACTGTTTAAGGATATCCTTGATCATCTTGTTATTGACACCAACAACAAGTATGCTTTCACGTTCAAGAAGTGACCTGAAGGCATACTTAACGAAATAACGTACCAATTGCCGGGATAAAAAGATCAACAAAATGGAGTAACACCAGAACAACGCTAATACCCCACGGGAATAAGAAAATTCACGGTAAAAGAATATCGCAAGCAACGTAAAGATCACACTAAGAGAGACTGCTCTGACAACGCGGATCAGATCGTCAAGAGGAGGCAGAAAAAAAGTCCTATAGAGTTTGTGGTGATAAAAGATCAAAAGCCAAAGGGGAACTATAAAATACAGCAGATGTTGGTAAAACAAATATTCCGGGAGCCCTTTCGTTACAGGCAATACCGTTACGAATGCTGAATGAAAGCGAAAATTATAGGCAAGATACAGAGACAGAACTATGCAAAATATATCTGAGAACAATAGCGTCAGAAAAACCAGGGTGCGGGTTTTATTTATCTTCATAAGTGGATAAATATTATCAATTTAGGATTGGTTTTGCAAAAGGTTTTTAACATTCTCAAACACCAATTCAGCCGTTATGCTTCTCATGCAGGCGTTGTCATTACATCCATATTCGAATCCCAGATACAGACACGGGCTGCAGGCCATGGGCGATTTCAACGCGAAGGATCGCGAGGATCTTGTGCGCGGGCCCCACTTCAGAGGGCTCGTTGGTCCATGAAGCGCTACTATGGGGGTATCCATTGCGCAGGCAAGATGCATAATACCCGTATTCCCGCAAATAAGGGCGGAGGCTTTCGCGTACAGAGCCGCCAAAAAGCCTATGGTTACCGGGGGAACGCAGATAACTCTTTCGCCAAGAGCATTTTTAATATTTAAGTTTGACGATAATTCAGTTTTAGTGCCGGTTAATAAAATATGTTTATCAGTTTGAGAAATGATCATTCTTCCCAACTCTATGAAACTGTGGGCCGGCCAGTGGCGCTGACGTCCATGGATGGGTGTCTCGGGATGCATAACAATGAATCCCTTCGGTGCGATCCCATTTTTATTAAGGAATATTTCCACGTCTTTGTTTTCCCGATCTGTGGCCGAGAATTCAAGACCTGTGTCAGACGACATTGCTCCCGCCGCACCGGCCAGCCCTAAGAAACAATCAATTTCGTGTTCTGTACGGCTATGCGGCACAACTAGATCGAATGCATAATGACGTTTTTGTCCTTCTGTTGAAAAACCAAGGAGATATTTCGGTCTTGTAGCCAGAGCCAGAATTGCCGGGAGCCTTGTCCACTGATCAAAATCGACCGCCAGATCAGGTCTAACTGACCACAACGGCTTCAACACTGAGACAGGATTGATTAACAAATCCTTCAGGTTAACCGCGATCACTTTATCGATATATCTGCATCTATAAAATATTTCCTGATTGATCTTAGTACACACGGCTGCTATCTCAGCCTTCGGATATTTTGCCTTCAGTGCTCTCAGGGATGGATATAGCAATAAAGTATCGCCAATTGCTGATAGTTTTACGATGATAATTCGCCGGGGATCGGTTGGCAATACGGTATTTTTGCTTCGCAGCGAACCAAGTATCCACAGCAAAAGCGAGCCAGCAAATTTATCCAGATATTTCAGCAATTGATTACCGCGCATAGGGAACACCTTTCCTGTAACTATCTATTATTTCTGACATCGACTGTATACGGACATCCCAGGTGTTTTTCCGCGCGGCAGCGAACCGCCTTTCTTTCAAATTGCTGTCTGATTCCGTTAACGCGGTTTCAATATTTTTTACAAACTCATCGTAATTATTCGCGAGGTAATACAGGTCGGTGTGTTCTGAGAGCGCCGGCAAGGGTGTTGAGACGACGGGCTTACCCGCAGATAGATATTCATAAAATTTCATAGGGAACATATTCCGCGTGTAATCATTTATCTTGTTCGGAAGTATGCAAACGTCGAACGCTTTTAAATAGGCCGGTAATACAGAATATGGCCGTCCCCCCACAATGCGAATGTTCTTATATGCGAATAGAATGGAAAGGTCAGCTTTCTTTTCCCCCTCACCGGTGACACCTACCAGCACAATGCACCATTCAGGATGGCTTGAAGCTATTGCGGCGATCAAAGAAAAATCAAGCTTGTAGTCGCTTATCGCACCTATAAAGCCAATGATCGCGCTTTGTATGCCCGCCAAGTCCGCGGGAAGCACGAGATTTGTATCAACGGCCTTATGGAAATGTTCGTAATCAGCAACGTTGGGAAGATAATAGGTATGCGGATTATGTTTCCTTTTTTCTTCGAACAGAGCTTTAGCCGTGGTAAATACCAATGAAACTCGCTTAAGAAAACGATCTTCCTGTTCGATCAACGACTTGGTATCAATACGCGGGTTAGCGCTTAGGTCATCAACACAGTGATATACACTAAGCTTTTCTTTCCAGATACCAAGTAAATCAACAGCATTTGGAATATAGCTCCAAATTACCGGGTCTGACAAGTGAAGTGTTTTCACGACCGAGCTTAGCTGAACCTTCAGAAAGTGTCTATTGAACCAACGAACCATCGCGAATTTATGAAAAGGTAAAACGAGGGGGGCGTAAACAAAGAGATTATCCGACATTCTACGGGGACCTTTAAAAAATTTCACGATCCTGCAAACCATTCTGCGCAGGTCCCGTCCCTGAAAAACAGGCTGACGCAAACCAAGCGATTCTATGAACAATACTTTATTGTTCAAAGACAGCCGGCTCATAATATGGTGCTGGTTGGTTTTGTACGGGTTATCCCACTCAGCAAACCCAAAACAAATAATGTTCTCGCCGTTGATCATGCCGTTCCCAGTTGTCAGAAAAGGGTAAAAGCCTAGGCCTTTACCCTTTTTTCTGTTGAGGAACTCCCCTACCCCCTCTTTAACAAAAGAGGGGTATAATGGGAATTCACAAATTACTTCTTTGTTTTCGGAGGTTTAACTTCTCTTGTGACCGTAGGTACCTGTCCATTTTCATCAGGAGTAAAGAATTTCTTGCGAAGAGCCGCCTCAATTGACTGATATGTCTCCGGGTGATCGCTTAGATACTGCTTAGCGTTGTCCCGGCCCTGGCCGATCTTTTCGCCATTGTATGAGAAGAATGCTCCTGCTTTCTCAACAAAACCTTCGTTCACGCCCATATCAATCAAGTAACCGGTCTTGTCTATACCTATACCGAACAACAGATCGAATTCAGCGTTCTTGAATGGTGGCGCAACTTTATTTTTCACTACTTTAACACGAACCTTATTGCCTATTACTTCCTCGCCCTTCTTGATAGATTCAACACGTCTAATATCAAGCCTCACAGAGGCGTAAAATTTCAGCGCCATACCGCCGGGCGTGGTTTCCGGGTTTCCCCACATAACACCGATCTTTTGACGGATCTGATTTATAAAGATAATTGATGTCTTGGATTTCGATATCGTTGACGTAAGCTTTCTCAGCGCCTGGCTCATGAGCCTGGCCTGCAAGCCCATGTGTGAGTCGCCCATCTCGCCTTCAATCTCAGCCTTCGGAACCAAAGCTGCAACTGAGTCGATAACGATGGTATCAATAGCACCGGACCGAACTAATTTCTCAGTTATCTCCAGGGCCTGCTCACCTGAATCCGGCTGAGAAATATATAGATCATCTATCTTAACACCAAGCTTAGTCGCGTAATCCGGATCCATCGCATGTTCAGCGTCAATATAGGCCGCAATACCGCCGGCCTTCTGTGTTTCAGCGACGACACACAGCGCAAGAGTTGTTTTGCCCGAGGATTCAGGGCCATATATCTCAACTACGCGTCCGCGAGGGATACCGCCTACACCAATAGCTATATCAAGCGGCAAAGCCCCGGTAGAAATGAACTCGACCGGAGATTTGGTATGCCGCTCACC
Organism: Endomicrobiales bacterium; assembly: GCA_963796955.1. Taxonomy (GTDB): domain Bacteria; phylum Elusimicrobiota; class Endomicrobiia; order Endomicrobiales; family JALOBY01; genus CAWCNJ01. Next base: position 65,857 of record CAWCNJ010000008.1, on the reverse strand, counting down.
AAGACGCATGATAGCTTCTTTACCGTAGTCTTTTTCGATCTGCGTCAACGCCAGGTCCAATGCTTTAAGCTTCTCAGTAGATGACATTCATCCTCCAGTTTATCAAGCTTTTGACACCAGTGATTTTATCATATTATTACCCCATTTGATAATTGATTTTGTCGATTTTTCGCAATCAGACTCAGCATAGACCCTTATGACCGGCTCCGTTCCAGATGGCCGTAATAAAAGCCAAGAACCGTCAGCAAGCACGAACTCAATGCCATCGTAGTCTTTTATCTGCACTACCTTTTGGCCGCTTATCATTTTGGGAGCAGAATCCCTTAGTATTGCCACCAGCCGATCCTTCGGTATCCCGGGATTGATAAAGTCAGTGCGTTCATAACAAGATGTTCCATATCTCTTTTGCATTTCATCAAGCAGCGCCGATAACGGTTTTTTTGTATGCGCCAGCATTTCAAGTACCATTAGTGAGTTAAGTATGCCGTCACGCTCAGGGAGATAGTTACCGTAGCCATAACCACCACTCTCTTCGCCGCCTATAAGGACATCCCCGCTCATGATACGACCGGCTATGTATTTAAAACCTATGGGCACTTCCTCAAACGGCAAAGAAAAATCTGCCGCAATACGCTCACTAAGAACGCCAAGCGATATAGCCTGAACCACCTTACCCTTCATGCCTTTATATTTGCAAAGGTAATATACGAGAAGCGGAAAGATCTGGTGAGGGGTTAAATATCTTCCTTTGTCATCAACCACACCTATGCGATCCGCATCACCGTCGGTGGAAAGACCGGCCGCGGCTCCATTCTGTTTAACCATGGTCTTCAAATCGTCAAGATTATGCTCTATTGGCTCCGGGTGAATACCGCCGAACATGGGGTCCGGTTTTCCGTGAATTTCTATAACCTTCACGCGCGACCCGGCAAGAAGGGTCTTCATATACCCGATTGCCGCGCCGTATAAAGGGTCTACTACGACTGTTGCAGGGTGCCGTTTAATAAGAGACATATCGACGATCGAAGTAAGATGTTTCAGGTAGGCAGCGGTAAGATCGGTTTCCTGAATGGCACACGAAGTTCTTTTAGTACGCGGGTGATGGTCGGATTTTAGCAATTTCTCAAATATTGCTGTTACGGTTTCAGGGGCTGAACAGCCGTCGGAGGTTTTAAATTTTATCCCGTTAAATGCAGCAGGGTTATGGCTTGCCGAGATCACTACTCCACCAAAAGCTTTCATTGATACGACAGCCGATGAGACAGCAGGAGTAGAAACGACCGATCTGCTCAGGACAACCTTGCAACCAGCACCGGCAAGAACATCAGCGACAGCCCGGGCAAAGTCCTTTGACTGGAACCTGGTATCATAGCCTACTACTATCGTGGGTGCAGCGACCGTTGAAACAGCATACTCGGCGATCGCATACGCAACCTTTCGCACATTATCAAAAGTAAATTGCTCAGCTATTACGGCCCGCCAACCGTCTGTGCCAAAACGTATATTCATTTTATAACCTGGAGTATTTACTCAGTGTTGTACCATCACCAAGGACAGTACCGGCGCGCAGGGAAGAATTTGCATCAATCCGGCATCGTTTGCCTATAACGGACTGATCTATTCTTACACCTTCGGCGATACGGGTGTTATCAAGGATAACCGAGTTACGTATTGTTGTTCCTTTACCGATAACGACGTTTTTTCCTAAACAAACCGAACCGGTAAAGGTTGTGGTATCCCCAATGTTTGAATTATCGCCGCACACCAAAGTGCCGTCAATTTGTATATGTTCTCCCAGCTTACACTTCTTACCAGAATAGAGCTTGGGCGAGTGCAGCTTTTCATTTATATTGACTTTGATCTGATGCGTCATCACATCTGTATGAGCCTGCAGGTATTTATCGATCGCACCTATATCCATCCAATAGCTTGGTTTTGAAAACCCGTATACCCGTTTTCTTTTCGCGAGCAGCGTAGGGAACAACCCGCGCTCAACAGAATAATTGATGCCTTCCGGTATCTGGTTTATAGCATCTTTTGACAATACATAGATCCCTGCGTTTATTGTGTTACAGGTAACTTCGTCCCAGGATGGTTTTTCCAGGAAATTCTCTATCCGTCCCGTCTTATCAACCATAACAAGGCCGTACGCTGTCGGATCCTTTACACGCGCCAGGGCGATAGTAACAGAGGCTTTGTTCTTTTTGTGACAATTTATAAATTGCGTTACATCAATATCGGTAAGAATGTCACCATTCAAAACCAGCAATTGATCCTCTACCATATGGATCGCATTGCGTATTGCCCCACCAGTCCCGAGAGGATCTTTCTCATGAACATACTGTATCTTCACGCCCCATTTTTTACCATCACCGAAGTAATTTTCGAATGTATGAGAAAGATAGGATATGCACAGGATGATATCACTTATCCCGTGCTTCTTCAGTAGGTCTATCTGATACTCAAGAAACGGTTTATTGACGATCGGCAACAACGGTTTAGGGGTTGAACAGGTTAACGGCCGAAGGCGAGTCCCTAGCCCGCCTATTAGAATGAGAGCTTTCATGGTCGCTATTTACCACCCGCACAATCATGATCCATCATCAACTTAACTAATTCAGAGAATTTTGTTTTAGGTTTCCATCCAAGTTTTTGCTCAGCCTTTGCAGGACTACCGATAAGAATATCAACCTCTGCTGGCCTGAAGTACTCAGGCGATATCTCAATTATCGTTTTCCCATTTTTCTTATTCATGCCCTTTTCACCGGCCCCGCTACCCTTCCATTCTATATCAATGCCTACATGTTTAAAAGCAACCTCAAGAAATTCTCTGACTGTATGGGTCTCTCCGGTAGCTATTACATAATCATCAGCCTTTTCCTGCTGCAGCATAAGCCACATCGCCTCAACATATTCTTTCGCAAATCCCCAGTCACGTTTTGAATCGATATTACCAAGTACGATTTTGTCTTTGTTTCCCTTTAGGATCGCATCAATGCCAAGAGTAATCTTTCTTGTAACGAACTCCTGTCCACGTAAAGGCGACTCGTGATTGAACAGTATGCCAGAACATGCGTACATATTATAAGATTCTCGATAATTGATCGTTATCCAATGGCCATACAATTTAGCAACCCCATACGGACTTCTGGGGTAAAATGGAGTAGTTTCTACTTGAGGGATAGCCTGAACTTTGCCGAACATTTCGCTGGTTGATGCCTGATAGAATCGGGTATTTGGCGATTGCGTGCGTAAAGCCTCCAAAAGTCTTAATACACCTATGGCGTCTATATCTGAGGTCAAGATCGGCTGTTCAAAAGAGGATTGCACAAAGCTCTGCGCTGCAAGATTATATACTTCGTCTGGTTTAATTTTTCCGATCACCTGCATTATATTTGTTAACTCAAGCAAATCCATATACAAAATGGGTATATCGTTTTCTATACCAAGTTCCTTCATACGCCAATTTGTCGCGCCACCGCTTCTTCTATCCACACCAAATACTTCATAACCTTTATCTAATAACAATTTTGATAAGTATGCCCCGTCTTGTCCTCTGATTCCAGTGATCAAAGCCTTTTTAGCCATTTTTTGTCTCCCTGTTATAGTCGTCCTGTAATCGCACTACATCTTTGAGCTGGGGCGTCGAGACTTCCACTAAAACGCATTTTGTTAAAGCCTCCATTCGATGTATCACTTTGGGAGGCAAGTGAAAGGAAGTATTCTTATTAATGACCGATTTTTTAAGAGCGGTCTTATTTCCGTGAGTTAACCTTAGCACTCCAGAGAGGAGCAAAAGACTCTCATCCTTTACACGATGATACTGGAGACTTAGTCTGTGACCTTTGTTGATCACAATGATCTTTGCAGCATAACGTTTCGTACTGCCAAACAATTCTTCTCTTCCCCAAGGTTTTTTTGTAATTCGTGAATGTGATATTTTGCATGTTTGCATTATAATCCTACCCTTATGAACAATTGTTAGATTATATAACATTAGCCATATTTCTGCAAACTCTGTATGAACTGCCAATAAGACCTATCATGATCCAGAACATCATAGAAAACTTATCCCCAAATAAATAATTAGTAAACAAACTTTGTACGCAATACCAAGAACACAAGACGACAAACGAAACTCCGATCAATTTAAATTCCGGATCTCTTGAATGAACATAAATATATATGGAATATCTGAAAGCGACTAAAAGAATGAACATGTACGAAATCAGCCCGATTATTCCGGACTCAGCAGCGATTTGAAGGTACTGATTATGAGCAGGTAAAACTGGTGCATCAACCGCGCAATATTTTTTTATACCGCTATCATAATTTGATAAACCCACACCCGTCACCGGCTTTGCTTTTATTATCTTCAACGCGCAATCCCACAAGACTCTTCGGTCAAACTGTTCGACGACAGGCTTATCGAAACGAAAAACCAATGTATCATGTACTTGTTTATTCGAAACAACGATCCCCATTAGTATAGCCGCGAACGAGATTAAAACGAACAGATATTTCCGATGAAAAAGAATATCCTTAACCAAAAAAACGGTTGCTATCATTGCTATAATAAAAGCTAAATAGGCACTTCTAGTGAATGTAAGGAACAGAGAGATCAAAACAAGAACGACGCACATCAGAATAAATATTTTTTTACCCTGCTTGACTACGAACGACAGGAGGCCAAATGGCAAAATTAAACCGAGATAAGCACTATATGAAATTACATCTTCAAACGTCCCAAAAGCTCTTAGGTTGAAGCCTCTGCCTGACGATATCGTCCAATTAGTTCCATTATGCGCTATTTTCTCTCTTAACGTGTCGGGTTCCATTATCCTGTAAGCCAACGGTTTGTTTGCGAACCAAGTCAAAACTTTTTCAAAGCCCTGGAAATATTCATATATAGCAATTACACTGATCAATCCGGCGGAACCAAGAGATACTAATATACATTTTCTGATATCTTGGTAATGCTGAATTATAGAAATTGTACTGAAATAAAGAGATATGAAGCTTATCCATTTTAAAAAGAATTGAATGGCAATAACTTTATTATTGGCAACAAAAACACTAAACAACATGGCTACACAAAACACAAAAACAGCAAGACTCAAGCCCATGTCTTGATTAAAAATAAGTTTCCTCACACCTTGCTGAAATAGCAAAATCACGAACAACAAAATTGCCATTATCTGTGCTATAGAGATAGAGAGATGGTTGTATAAATTAAAATATCCCTGGAAGGGTATTATCAAGATAAGTGTATATAAAGCGTATTGCATCAAAACCCTCTTCTATCTAAGCGGTCATATTCCTGTATTTTCTGGAAACATACATCTGAATTGCGCTCTTAAAAACTTCTTTGTCGAACTTAAGGGCATTTTTTCTGATGACCGCACTGTCAAAGCTGATTTCCATAGCTATAAATCTATTTACGGCATCGATCAGCGAATCAGCTGTTTGAGTATTAAAGAAAATGCCGGTCGTCCCGTCTATTACAGTTTCTAACGCGCCGCCCGCGGCTAATGCGATAACAGGCCTTCCTGATGCCTGTGCTTCTAACGGCACGATACCAAAATCTTCCTCTCCCGGGAAAATATTCGCCCTGCAATGGGAATAATTTTCTTTCAGAGTTGATTCATCCACTCTGCCCATAAATGTAATGTTCTTATTCGCCTGTTCCTGCAATTTTTTCCGGCAAGGTCCGTCGCCGATCACTCTTAAAGGTAAATTCAATTTATTGAAAGCGTCAATGACAAGATCAATGCGCTTATATGCATTAAGCCTGGAGGCGACTAAAAAATAATCTTCCGATCTGTCTGACACATTGAAAACAGCTGTGTTTACCGGTGGATAGATCACATCACTATCCCTGGAATAAATATTCGTTATTCGTTTTTCAACTGCCTTTGAGATCGCAACGAAATTATCCACTCCGTTGTTAGCTGCTAAATCCCATTTTTTTAATATACGAAGAATAGGAGGCATTAGCAGAGAACCAAGAGCGCCAAACTTCTCTTTCTCGACGTATCCTTTGAAATTCCAGATGAACCTTGGGGGCGTGTAGCAATAACAAATATGACAGGTCCGGGCGCCTTTTGTAATACCTTTAGCAAATGCGCTGCTACTGCTTAAGATGACGTCGTATTCTTTTAGATCGAATGATTCTATGGCTCCAGGATAAAACATAAGATACTTTTTGAAATGTTTCTTCAGAAACGGGAACTTCTGCATGAACGACACTCTTATATCCATGCTCTTAAAGCTATCGGGCAAGTTCTCAGGTAAATAAATTGATGTGTATATCGGTGCTTCCGGGAAGATCTCATGAAAAGCTTCAACGCATCTCTCTGCACCACCATATTGATTAAGGAAGTCATGTACTATGGCCAGTTTCATAAACAATACACCTCATTATATATATTCAACGTTTCGTTCGCGCATTTGTCCCAGCTAAACGCTTTTGCTCTCTCAAGACCTTTGTCTGCTAATTCCCTGCGCAGGTCTTCATCAGTAAAAACGCGATGCAGGCCTTCAGCTATACTTTCGATGCTGTAAGGATCAATGTAAAACGCGGCATCATCACAAACATTTGGTAAAGAAGATATATTTGAGCAAACCACGGGACAACCACATTGCATAGCCTCAAGGACAGGGAATCCAAAACCCTCATACAAGGAAGGCATAACAAGCAACTGCGCTGAGTTATAGAGCCCCACCAGGTCATATTCTGATACGTGGCCTGTAAAGACTACGGAATCGCTTAGCTTTCGTTTAGCTATAAGCGAATCGATGCCCGCACAATTCGTTTCAGTGGTATTATTGTCCCGTTTGCCGACAACTACCAAAGTGCATGGTTCTTTCAACCGTGATTTCAAGATCGCAAAAGCCTCGATCAAAGCCTCAACGTTTTTATGCGCTTTCTTGTTCCCGTTGTACATAATATATTTACCATCCACACCATATTTTGACCTTACTGCCTGCATAGCGTTGTTATCACTATGTTTTTTGAAGATACTGTCGCAAGCCAGAGAGACCACTCTGATCCTCGATCCGTCGATATTCGCCCAATCGACAATATCACTTTCCGAGCTCTTCGAGTCCGTTATAACTATATTTGAATTCCTTATGGCCGGCCTCACTATAAGTTTGTAATATAATTGAACAATGAAAGAAAATTCACTTTTGAATAAAACGTGTATAAGATCATGTATTGTGACCACGACTTTTGTTTTCATGAATCTAGGGATCACAAAAGAGGGCGAGTGAAATATATCGATTTTGCTGTTTCGACAAAAGAATGGTATCTCGAATTGTTCCATTAACGACAAGGGTTTTGAGCGCAATCTAATTAAAGAGACATTATTACATTCTTTGAGAAGGGGTTCTATTATCTTTTTATTATTAACAAGCATAATATAAGTATTTTTTTTATCAACGATTAATAAACTGGAAACTAGATTTGAAATATATTTCCCAATTCCGGTTGGTCTGTCTAAAAGCATTCTACAATCAATGGCTATACGCATTAGATCTTTCTCTCAGCAGGAGTGACTAACACTCCACCAGGATTATCTTTACCATATCTTACTACAACGACAATAAGGCCCATAAGGAACCAAATAAAGGCTTCATTGTAATAGATATATGTTACATTCCCGAGTATTGTTATTATATAAGACGCAAGCAATCCAACATTTATTGAATACCAATATGAATACTTTTTTAATTTTCTAATATTAACTAACAATAATAAAATAAGGAATAATATTATACTAACGTTTATTAGGCCGCCAATAGCACCGGTTTCAGCAAAGAAATTCAGCACGGCAGAATGACTGGACCCATTGCCGGGACCGGAAGGATCGAAATATGCTCCGTAATTACCGATACCTACTCCGATAAATGGATGATCATTCCACATAATTAAAGCGTTTTCCGCAAGTTTTCTGTGCAATGCCGTAGAGCCGTCACCTTTCGAGAACGTCTGTGATATCCTGCCTATGAATATGTTGTAATCCATATATTTTGTGATCCTAGATGGAGCGATTAGTTGAAATGTTGACAAGACGACTATAACGCCAACGAATATCGAAGCGACTCTCTTTATGGGTAATTTTAAGAACCAGTAGGCACCGACAATTGATAAACCAACACATGCACCGCCAATTGCAGTACGTGATACAGTGCTGATTACCGCTAAGAACGCGATGATCAATCCTAAAAGATAGATTTTTATTTTGCCGCCTTTAATCAGTTTATACAAAAGCAGGCTGAATATGAGCGGAAGGAATGAATTTATGTATCCCCCGAACACATTCGGATCAGTAAAAGTGGCTCTTGCCCGGGGTATTAACATATTTCCGATATAGACAGCTCCGGGCCTTAACGTTTCAGCCACATCTCTGCTGTAAATATTCATTCGCTCGATCGGTAATTTTAAATCGTAGCCGTACATAAGAGCTAACCACTGAAGCACTCCATAAAGCGCAAGTATCACACCGGAAATCAGCAGGTATCTAATGACGCGATTGATTTTATCAGCAGTGCATACATTATTTATAACAAACACGGTTAAGAATATAAGCATCGCGTATTGAACTAAGATTTTCTCAGCTCTCGCGAAATTTACCGCATTAAATATCGAAAACACATCGACAAACAAAAGTGCTGCCAATAGATAGTTCAAAAAACTATAATGAATACGTTTCCTATCTGTTAATAGTCCCTTTATCCAAATCATGCACATAACGAATAAGATATACATCCAGAGCTTAAACGTAAACCCGATATAATAGCTTACCACCGTCAAAGGCATAGCAAATATTAACAAGAAGAAATTCCATTTCGTGTTTAATGTAAGAACACATGTAAACAATACAACGACCAACAACGCAGCTATGTATGAAGGATAGAATATTGCCAGTATCATAACGGTTATTATAATGAATATTAAATATCCATTGGATAAAAAACCGGTACAGGATGATCTCAACTGCCTTTCTAGAAGATCAAATGTTTTCATATAAGTTATTAAACGCACATATTGTATTTTGTATTTGATATTTTTGGGTGACTTTTCGCATACCAGATTCGCCCATTCTTTTGATTTTTTCGCTGTTCGAGAGCAAATCAACTATCACATTTGCCAATTCTGTCGAATTATCAGGGGTCACAAGCACCCCATTTTCATTATCGTCAATTAGCTCGCAAAAACCGCCTATTCTGGTTGCAACAACAGCTTTCCCTTGCGCCATTGACTCACAAATCACTCTCCCGAATGATTCAGGAATTACCGAGCATTGTACTATCAAGTCGAGTCTATCTATAACATAGGCAACATTTGCGACATAGCCGAGGAATTCAACATTTGATTCAAGATTAAGTGTTTTAATTAAAGAGATTAGATCTTCATAGTACTTTTTAGATCCCGGCCCTATATCTCCAACAATATATAGTTTAGCTCTCGGGAAAGATTTAATGACAACGGAGAAACTTTTAATTAAACATTCCTGACCCTTTGGATGTTCTATTCTCCCGATTATTCCTACTTTTTCACCTTGACATGAGAACGTTTCGTTCAGTTCCACCGGTATCCCCGAGGCCGTTGCATCTTTTTTGAAATCGAAACCATTTAATACTACAACAGCCTTATCCTTGCTTAGCATGAATGAAGCATAATACGTTTTAATAGTTTCCGATACGAAAACAATTTTTACAGGTATGAACGACAGGAACGTAAAAAGCATTATTGGAAAATCATACGAATGTATAACCCAAACAAGTGGTTTATGTGATACGATCGCTACGATAACGCCAATTAAATGCATCCTTACAGTATTTGTCTGAACTATTTGAACCTGCCTTTTTTTAATAATAGCCAGCAATTGTTTAATGCTGCTTAAAGCGGAAACAAGAATCCTGAAGATGTTGCGTGTTTTTATTTGTGAGCTGTGGAATATTTCATAGTCCAGATCAGTCCCTTCCAAAATATCAGGTGTAGTAACCGCAAACACATACTCATACTGTCCGCACAGATTTTGTCGAGCTATTTCCGTCGCGTATATTTCAGCCCCCCCCACGAACGATGAGTGGTCGACAATGAGAATTCTTTTCATTTTAATCTCAGTGGCAGGCCTATATCTTTGAATTCTTATACCAATCTATCGTTTTCATGATACCCTCAGCAAACGAGGTTGATGCCTTAAAATTAAATTCTTTTGATGCTTTTCTCGTATCAAGACATCTTCTTGGCTGTCCGTCAGGCTTTGATGTATCCCATACAATTTTACCGTTGAATCCGACTTTCTCAGCTATCATTTCGATTAGATCTTTTATTGATATCTCAAATCCAGCTCCAAGATTTATCGGTTCCGATTTATCGTATCTTTCGGAGGCTAAAATTATTCCCTGCGCAGCATCTTCGACATATAGGAACTCTCGTGTTGCTTTCCCGGTTCCCCAAACAATTATTTCGTTATCATTATTGTTTACTGCATCGACACATTTTTTAATTAAAGCTGGAATGACATGGGAAGACGCGGGATCAAAGTTATCGCCGGGACCATACAAATTCACTGGCATTAAAAAAATCGAATTAAACCCATACTGCTGACGGTAAGCTTGAGACTGGACCAACAACATCTTTTTAGCTAATCCGTACGGCGCGTTTGTTTCTTCCGGATAACCATTCCATAGATCCTCTTCTTGGAAAGGCACTGGGGTGAACTTCGGATAGCAACATATAGTTCCAAGCGCCACGAATTTACTTAGACCTACCTGTCGGCCCATTTCCATTAGCTGAACACCCATCATTAGATTATCATAGAAATATTTACCCGGATTATCTCTATTTGCACCGATCCCTCCGACCACAGCTGCAAGATGGATCACGATTTCGGGCTTCATAGTTCCATACATTCTTCTAACATCTTCCATTTTGACGAAATCATATTCCGGATAAGCCGGTATAGAGATGTTCGTTGCACCCGATTGTTTGAGTTTATTCACTAAATGTGTACCGAGGAATCCACAGCCGCCAGTGACAACGATACGTTTAGTTTTCCAAAATTCATTCATAGTTTCTCCTTTTCAACAAGTATTTATATCAGCTACGATTTAGGAACAAAAATTACTGTTTTGTAAAATGGAACATTCCGCATGAATATTCAGAGTCAGAAAACTTCTCAAGCCCTATATTCTCGTAATACTCACCGTTATCACTCACAGCCGAATATTCAACTAATTGCAGCAGTGGGAACATGGAGACTATCTGCTTCGGCGTGTGTATACGATGGGCATTGAAGCAAACTCGAGGTTTTCCGATTGGCATTGAAAAGTAAAGATGTCCACCCTTGGAAAGAACTCTGGACAATTCCTTCGCGGCCTTTATAGAACCTTCAGGATCCAACGGATCTCCATAACGCCCTAAACCTATGTGTTCTACCACATGCAGACTTGAGAGTGACTTAATGGAACTGTCGTCAAATGGCATTTTGAGGATCGTACCTGGCTTAGACTCAATATTGTCCATTTTTATGACAAAAGGACGTATATCTATAAAGACAACCTTGATTATAGTTGTTAAGTAACCGATAAAATCAATAGCTGATCCCACATCGACGTGTTGTGCAGCTCCGGAATTTTTAATGAGCTTAAATGCCCACTGTCCTTGATAAAAATAATGCCAATCCGTTGGATTCGAGGTTTCAGTTTTATCTCTAAGCCTCGGATACATGTTTACAAACTCTATATTTTCTGCATTATTCATTTTTTTGTACCTGGCCAGATCTTTGAAATATCCGATATAGCTTGGTATCGTTTTTAAGGTTCTCGGATCGCAAACAGCGTTAATGAACTTCCCGACCGCTGAGAACATCTGTTTTCGTTTTGACGAATTAATTGTCATATCTCATTCCCTCTCTTTATTTTTGGCAATAAACGGGCAACCGAACCGCCCATCGACATGCACGATGCAAGCATCAATCCAAAATAGAATATTAGCTTTTCGATGTTTTTAACGCTTCTAAAGCCTGTAACTAGTCTTTGAAAAGAGAGTGTTTTTGCCAGGTGGAGAATTGGTCGATTGTTCATGTTACTTAAGATAAGATTATTAGCGATATTCACATCGTCCCAGAACTTATTGAATTCATATTGCTTCAATATCTTCTCATCAATCGGTTCCAATAGTGCTTTGGAATTCAAGAACGAATCCAGAGCAATGAAGTGATTCGAACGTGTAGTATAAGTTGTGTTATAACGACCAGACCCGCTTTTGCTGGAAATGCGGCGGAAAATAAGCCTTTCATTGACGATACCGATCTTGAATTGCTCACATATCCTTAGCCACAGCTCTGTATCAGCAGCCCCACCGATCCAATCACCATATTTGCCGGAGCTATTGAATATACCGCAGGGTTCGAATACCTTTTTCCAGGCCATGAATGTGGGACAGACCAGAAAATTAGATGTTCCCTGCAACAGCGCCGGATAAAGCTGATTGAAACCAAATAGCGATTTACCAGCAAATTGTTTGGGTAGTGAAACCCCGCTGCCAAGTATTCTATCATTTTCGTCTATAAGCGTATCCAGGGCAAAGACAGCACCCGCGCACGGATCGCTCATTAGCAGATCAGCCTCTTTTTCGACGATCCGAGGATCATACACGTCGTCAGAATGATAAACTGATATTAGCTGCCCGCCGGACAGTTGAATACATTTATTAAAGTTTTCAGCAGCACCAATATTCTCTAAGCTTCTATAATAATGTATTCTTTTATCTTTTATTGACTTAACAATACGCTCTGTTTCATCTGTCGATGCGTTGTCGCATATAATTATCTCTATTTTGCCATAACTCTGGTTGCATATCGAATGTAAGGTCTTTGCGATATATTTTGCGTTATTGTAAGTTGGCACGCACACACTTATTAGCATACTTTTCCTATGGATTTTGTATAGGTGAGACCTTCTGAGTTCCTGGAAATAATCTTCTGACTACTATTAGACCATTCTTCTTCACAAACTCCTTAACATCATCCGGGATTATTAAGTAATTAAGAACGGCGTAAATGATCATTATAGAGAGACCGGCAGTTATCCTCATTATCATTTGATGAATAAGTAATTGCACAGCTATGGACCCGATAAGCAGAGGGATTAATGTCAAACCAATATTCTTTAGGACAAAATCCAGATTGTAATGCAGTTTATGACCGCTTCTAGTTGATAATATCTTCGGGAGAACCCATGTTGGAACAAGCAAAGCTCCTACAAATGTCCCTAACGCCACACCTGCAATACCGAAATAATGGAGAAGTATTATTGAGGAAGCAATTTTTACAAGAGCTTCCATCCAACCCACAAAAGCGACATTCTCAAGATAGTTGAAAGTGTTGACGATATTCGAATTCAGATTGATCATGCTCAACAAATATGCATACCCTCCGAACGCACAAACAGTCAACAGTCCAGCATAACTATCCTTATTGGTCCATAATGTTATAAAATCACGTGAAAAGAGAATACCACCCAGCCACATACCGCCGCCGAGCACCGCCATGATAACAATAAATTTTTGATATGTCCTGTTTATCCACTCCCAGTTCTTGTTACCGATCTCTTTACCCAATATAGGCAGGAGTGAAAGATTAATTGTAAATATTATGTTGAATAAGATAAAGAAAGGTTTAAGTGTGATCGAGTATGGCGTTATCTGTTTTATACTCAGAAGGTTAGAAATAACGATGTTATCCGTATTCCAAACAACCATGGCCGCCAAACCTATAAGAAAAAACCTTAATCCTGTTATAAATATGCTTTTTGCCGATGTTTCTTCATCATTATCATTTTGTTCAACTAAATCTTCTTTCGGAATCTTTTTATATATCCAATGATAAAAGATCATCAGCTTAGCGATGTTCAGGATCAGGTTTCCAACGCCATTGATCAAAGCATAAGTCATAAGGTTGCCTTTTAACCAAATAACTGTCAACAATGTGGCGAAGTTTATTAAATTGACAACCAGTGCGAACACGTTATCGATATAGGCTTTCTGAAAAGCGCTGAACAATGAAGACAAAAGTGAAAATGGTGTATTGATGAAAAAGAATACTCCGAGCACGAACACCGCATAGTAGGTTTCCGTCCTCATATAATCAGGTATTTTGCCAAGCACGTTTATCCAGTTTTTATCTACGAGATTTACAGCAACAAAGATAGCACAACCGACCAGCAGGCTTAAAGAAAGAATCTTGAGCGTTCTTTTCAATATCTTAAATTTATTTGCGATGTTTGGGTTTTTTGTCATTAAAGTCGTAGCCGAGAAATTCAGCCCTAGGTTGCTGACACTTAAATAAACCAACATAGAAGTTATAAGAGCCCATAAACCATACCTTTCCACTTTCCAATAATTTAACGCGATAGGTACCGAAATGAACCCTACGATATTCGCAAAAACCACTCCGCCAAGACCAGAGAACAATGTCAAAAGATAATTCTTTTTATTGCTTAAAGTGCTCATTTATTTCCTTTGCCCTTAACGATCCGATAGCATTTCCGTATAAAATTAAAGTATTTATTATAATTGGTCTCAGAAAACAACATTCTAGGCACTTTGAAAAACATATCGTCAATTATACATTCTATAAGGAACCTGTAACAGTAGTGTTCAACTGGAGAATCTTTATAAATTCTACCCAATTGCCACAAATAACCAACCAACTTGAATCTCAGGAATCTTAGCTTAGTTGAAAATGGGGCTCGTTGATCACGAACCTTGAATATATTTTCAATAGATAAATGTACCTTACCGCCTTTGGATAGATTGCCGACAATGGCGTACATATGCCCGTAGTTTGTGTTTAAATAGCGAGTTGCTACTTCAAGATCAAAGACATCTTTTGCGAAAATATTACTTGTTATAAGCGTATTTGCTATCAAATAATTCGGCTGCGCCTTAAGGACATGACACAAAAACGCACTATAATCTTCAAATGTTCGTGTTTTATTTATATCACCGTATCTTCCGTTGCCGACCGTTATTAACACCGGATCAGCGCGATTGACTATATCAAATATCGTGCTTAAGGCATTATTTAACAGTATCTCATCATCACCGAACAACCATACGTATTTCCCCTTTGCTCTGCGAACGCATTCTATAAAGTTTTTATCGCCGCCAATGTTTACTTCGTTGCAATAGTAACTTATTCTGGGATCAGTGTATATTGAGACATACTCGCTTGTCGAATCAGTTGATGCGTTATCACTAATAAGAATTTCGATATTCTCACTATTCACACCAAGCTTATTTACCTGTTCAATAACTGTCGGCAGCAGTTCTTTGAGATATTCACACCTGTTATATGTCGGTATGGCGATGGTCAGCACAATTTTAGTATTCTTCATAAGGTTGATTGACAAATGGAATTAACTATCGTCTCAGCAAAGTATTTCGCCTGAAAAGCAACACTTTGCCTGCCATTTAAATATGACTTTATCTCGTCCCTCATGCACTTATATTCTGTTACAGACATGCTTTTAATAAATGTGTGCAGCTGTTCATATGTATTAAAATCGTTTTTATCAATGAAGCATTGTTTTGGGACATAATCTTGAATATTGTTGGCTCCGCAGTAAATCGGTACACAGGCGGCAAAAAAGCTGTCAAAGATCTTCTCAGTGATATACCCTGGGATATCCTTTATGTTTTCATAACATATGGAAAAACGGTATTTAGACAAAACATCCTTTTTTACCTTGATCTGCCCGCGATACGAAGGATATTTTTCCTTAAAAAGGTTCCTCAGGAACTTTGACCTGTTAAGAGGCGCAAAGAGCCCTTTAAACGTATGTTTGTCCCACCCAATACCATAAAGATCAAAGTCTTCTGGGTGATTATTTTCGAACCAGCGGATCGCTTTCAATCGTTCTGAATATAGTTCATTCGGGTAGTCAGAGTTCTTATTGTTCGCTATCAGACATACCAGTTTATGTCTCTCTTCAGGAACGAGATCGTCAGTGGGATCAAACAAAAACGAATAATTGATCTTGATAACGTCAACGCCATCCACAAGGTCGTCATGCCAAGTAAAGACTTTATCAAAATTACCGTACAAAGAGCGATCATAGTTGCGCTGGTTTACAGCGATACTTTCCAATGCTATCAGATAATATCTTTGACCTCTTTTCTTAGTCGGCAGTTTATCAGGCATATCATTAAATATTACTATCTCGCTTTCTTCAAGTGTGTTTATGTCTTGGGTACTAAGATCAACACCTCTTGCCTTCAATCCTTCTTTAAGAGCATATAATGGGTATAAACAGTTATCTCTATTGAAATCTTTGTCGAAAATATTAAACTGTTTGTTGTTGAGGAATGGTTTACTTGTAAAGAACGCCGCTTTTATCATTTGCATTTTCCAATTGCAGTGAATATGTCGTTTAATCTGTTGTAATATGTATTGTTAACTACCGCCTTATTGTAACCGCACTGTAATATTTTCTGCCTTTCATCTTCATTCTCAAGGTAATAATTGATCTGGACCGTCAATTCCTCTATATTGCCATAAACAGCTATCTCGGATCCGATGACAAAATATTGCTCCAAACCAAGGACATAGTTCGTTAATTCAAACCCTCCCAATGCAGGGATCTCATAATTGCGAGCTTTTATATCTTCGGATCTTTTCGGACATCTCAGAAATTCCTTGAAACTGCCGATACTTGAAACTATATATCTGATATCATATGAAACGCTGTTAGAAATATTCAGGTTTATCCTGGAAAGTTTGATAATATTTTTGAACTGTTCAAAAGACACGCGACCTTTAGGCCACCCGTGTCCGAAACAAGCGACTTCAATTCCAGCCTTAGAAAGTTCTTTAATTATCCATTTACGATATCCTGTCGCCATTCCGACGAATGAGACATCATATTGATACTCTGTTTTATCAATGTTTGAAGCGTCGGCAGTCTCAAACGCGGCCCATTGGGTCAACAGTACATTCTTATAATCAATCTGTTTATACATTCTTAATGAAAACCGGTCTGTTGTAACAGAGTAAGTGAAATGAGGTGCATAGTGCCTGGTAAAACTATCAAAACGGAATTTATCATCTGCGAACCAGTTAATTGTGATATACTTGTCTTTCAGATAATCAAGTGTTTCAAAACTGAATTCGTCATGAATGAGGGTGAAATATACATAATCCGGTTTAACATTGTCAACGAAATTTATCACGGCTTTTTGTAATGATTCCTTGTCGGCAAGATACTCGTCGAACCAGAAAGGATGTATATCCATCCCTGTTTTCTCTAGCGCCGGATAAATACCTCTAGCTTCTAGAGACTCCCCTCTGGCCTTGTCGCCATAGTCATAGCGAAGCAATATAGCCGCAATTTTCATGTGTATTTGCTCATAAAGTTGTCGAGTGTTTTACTTATGTATGACAGTTTATCTTTTGTTATCCCTGGATAAACCCCTATCCAAAACAGGTTATTCATAACAATATCGGTGTTAACCAACCCGCCAGATATTCTTGATTTGATATCACGATACGCAGGCTGCTTCGTCAAATTACCTCCGAAAAGCATTCTAGTGGCTACTTTGTGCTCTTCAAGATATTTTACTATATCAGCCCTTGAAAACGGGCAACCCGGTTTCACCATTATCGTAAATCCAAACCAGCTCGGGTCAGAACCATCCGTTGCTTCAGGCAATACAAGATATTTGCTGTATTTCGCTAGGCTTTTCATTAAAAAGTTAAAATTATCTTTCCTAGCCTTAATGAACTTGGGCAGTTTATTCATCTGGGCACAACCGATAGCGGCCTGCATATCAGTTACCTTCAGGTTGTATCCTATATGCGAGTAGACATACTTGTGATCATAGCCCAATGGTAGTTCGCCAAATTGTTGAGTGAACCTGTTATTGCATGTATTGTCGCGCCCCCCCTCACACCAGCAGTCCCTGCCCCAGTCCCTGAACGACATGATGATACGGCGAAGCAGCGGATCGTTTGTCAGAAGCGCGCCGCCCTCTCCCATCGTAATGTGATGGGCAGGATAGAAACTGCAGGTGGCGATATGCCCGAATGTTCCTGTATATTTCCCTCTGTATCTAGATCCAAGTGCATCGCAATTATCTTCTATGTACCACAGCTTATATTTATCGCAGATCTTGGTTATAGCGTCGATATTCACAGGGTTCCCGAGGGTATGTGCCACTACGACAGCTTTTGTCTTATTTGTGATCGCTTTTTGCAGCTTCTTGACGTCTATGTTATAAGTGCCGAGTTCTATATCAACAAATACAGGAACAGCATTATTCTGTATTATAGGATTTAATGTTGTAGGAAAGCCGCAAGCGGTTGTGATCACTTCATCGCCAGGTTTAAGACGCCGTTCCTTTAGCAACGGAGATGTTAAGGCAGTCACTGCCAAGAGATTTGCCGATGAACCCGAATTGGTTAGAAGACTGTAGTTAGCGCCAATGAATTCAGAAAGTCTTTTTTCGAACTCTTGTGCATATCTTCCCGTAGTAAGCCAGAAATCAAGGGACGAGTCGACCAGGTTGACCAATTCTTTATCGTCATAAACTCTTCCAGCGTAGTTAATATAATCTTTGCCGGGAATGAATCTATCAGCTTTTCTAGTTTTTTTATAATAGCTAACAACCTTACTCAGGATCTCCGATCTCAATTTGTTTTCAAAAATCATGTTTTCTCTCCTTAGCTATTAATAGTAATCTTGAATGCACATTGCCAGAACCACCGTGAGTACCATTTGAAAGCAAACGAAAAAATACGCCGGATAAAGTGTATCTTTTTCAATATTGAACAAACGCCTAAATGTTTCATAAATGCTGTTAAAGAAAACGGACGACAACATCCAAACCGGAACGAAGAACCAGTGCCATGTTCTCTCCGTCTCTAATCGTACCGTTTTCTGACTGGCGAGCATTACGAACATTATAAATGTTGCAGCTGTCAGGAAATTTTTGATCCGTTGTTTATTGTTTATGATAGTAACGCGATTTTTGAAATGCATAATTAGCTGAGAAAAAAAGGAAATAGTAGTGTGGAAAAGCACCGGCAGGAACAAGATCCCACCCATTATGAACATTACGATGAAATTGGCGATTTGAGACACAGGGTAAGGACGGAATCCTTCAAGCCCGGTCTCGACGATTTTTGTTATAGTAAAAGCTCTGACAATGTAGAACAGTTTTCCGTTGCTTATATAATACTCAAATACAAAATACAACATTGCCGGTATTATCAGCCCACTCAAAAAAACAAGTAGTCTTCTCGTACCTGTCCCCCAAGACATATAAATGAAAGCCGCCAATAAGGCAAAAATAGGAATAGCATGTCCGAATGTTATCTGTGCGGCAAGTGTGAAAGAGGTACCCGCGGCCAACCCGTATACGAAAGACCTGAGACTTTTACTATTTTTCGACTTACCAATATTTTTTAAATATGAAACCATCCCGAGAATTCCCGCTGCTATGAAGAAAGATGCAACAACATCTATCACAGAACAAAAATGCATACACACTGACGGAACGGCGATCATCATGATCCCTGTTAACCGCGCAGATTTTTCATTGTAAAGTTCTCGCGCTACAAGCATTGTAACGGGAATAATCAGTGTACCAACAGCAGACACAATAAATCCCCAAAAGTATTGCATAAAGCGAATATCATGAAAGAGATCCATTGCGAGTAAATAAGACATCTTATGTATCGCGAATGTTATAATGAACATACCTGCGGGATGTGTGGTCCCGGGGATCGTGTAGGGAGAATAATTAGCACATAGAACCTGGAAAATGTATCTCAATTTATCCAAATCATGCATTCCCGCGAATTGGCTTTGCAATAACGTGATCGAATACCAAATACCATTATTTATAGAGCTAGCCTGCATTGCAATATGCTGGATCCCGTGCCCGGTAAAAAAGACAAATAAAAATTCAGACAAAAGCGCTGAGAAATATATAAAGACCAGGAAGCTCTTAAAAGAGATATTCTTAATCAGCCCTGACCAGAAAGCACAACTGATAATTATCATAAGAGCGGGAAAAATCACGGACAATTCCTTCCACTGACTGAAGATAGCAGATGGCATATCATTCATTGAACCATAAAATCTTGGAGCAAGAAACACAGCATATGAAGTATCACGACCCGGTATGTAGTAAATATGCAGGTACAAGTAATAAAGAGAACAGGTTACGAACAAGGATACTGGTATAAGCATGAATTTATTAATTTGCGCATTGTCAGCCGTAAACAGATATCGATTCTCTCTGATAACTTTGACGGAAACAAGTAAGACAATGAACCACATGAGAATCGAGAGTAAATGCATTAAAGACATCCTTTGAATAATCAACAACACATCAGATTACAGGCTGAAAACCTGCCAAGAATGGAGCCATGAACGAAGAAACAGATTTTTGATTCTTAAAATACGAAACTGGTCGATCTTCAGCATTTCTTACAGTATTTAATATATTCATCGTCAGTGAATATCTTTTTATCGAACTTATCTAAATTGAGTTTGAAGTAGCCGTACAATTCTTTGAGCGCCTTCTCCATGGATGTGAAATTGAATTTGCCCAGTTCTTCCGCAAGCCTGCTGTTATCACCGCTGTATTCCCTGTTCATTCCCTGATTCTTGACAATAATGGCAGACTTGTTATCGCTAATAGAATTTATCATTTCCGCGATCGTAACCAGGTCGATAGGATTACCCGTACACGTATTAAAGACATTGCATTTACTGTCATTCTCTATGAAATGCATAGTTATTCGAGCAAGGTCGTCTATATAAAGGTAATCAAAGCGCACGTTTTGATTAACAACAATGGGTAGTCCGAATAAGTTTTTCAAAATAGCATTTGATATGAACCGGATGGAATGGTCCTCATTCTTCCCGAAAACGCCGAAAAGCCTCAGATTCGTTATCTTATTGTTTTTTTCAGCGTATTTCGAACAAACATATTTTGAAAACCCATACGAATCGGAAGGAACAAAAGTATCAAAATAGCCTTCAACCATTGATGGCACATAATTAAGACAGGAGTATTCCGCGCCGCTACCGTAATAAATAATTTTCTTTACCAGATCACTGCATCGGACAATATTAAAAAACATCCCAAGGTTCGCTGTAACAACGTCGGTTTTGCCTGTGTCGTACTGGGTTTTTCTAGACCCACCGACGTTCGCGGTATGAATGACCGTGTCTATATTGTTCTCTTTAATATACTCCCTGACAGCGATAGGATTTGTAAGTTCCAGTTCGTTATGATAGGGAAAGAACAAATCGTATTTATCGGAGCAGTAAGCGCTATAGTATTCGACTAATGATCTTCCTATGAAGCCGCGGGCTCCGGTTATAAAAATTCTTTTCTCATTTTTCATTTAGAGAGCTATATTCCCTTGGACTTGTGCCACATCATCGTACGCTTTATGGCTTCGTCAATATCCACCTTAACGGTCAAACCCAGAGAATTCCGAGCCAGAGCTACATCCGGCACGAACCTGGATCTTGAGACCGACCTGCTTACAGGCACGTGGACTATCTCCGGCGCTGCTGGAAAATGGGAGGCTATGCGTTCAGATAGCTGTTTAAGTGTGATCCCGTCAGGGCTACCAACATTATAAGCCTGTCCTGGTTTACCATCAACAAGCATTTTCAGGAGCCAAACAGCCATATCGCTCGCGTACATATAGCTTCTGACCGTATTTTCATCACCCAGTATCCTGATAGGTCCGCCCAGCAAGCTGTCCCTGATGAAATTGTTAATTGCCCACGGTTTATCCAAAAGCTGGTAGGGGCCGATAAACGCAAAAGGCCTCGCGGTGACTATTGGCAGTTTGAATTGGTTCCTGAAGGCTGTGCAAAGAGTTTCGGCGTATCTCTTTGCTTCGGAGTATATGGAGAGTATTGAATCACAATCCGGCCCGCCATGCGCTATTTCGGGGATCCGTTCCAACTCCTGCGGCTGAGGACCGTATATAAGCCCTGAACTGACATTAAGTATCTTTTTTATATTCGGCAGGCGGCTGGCGGCGTTTAGTACCGTGTTCGTCCCCTTAGATATCACGTCCATAACCTTAAGAGGGTCTGACGAATGCTGACGGTTGTCCGGATTAGCGGCAGCGTGTATTATATACGTAACTTCCTGAGAGATCTCAACCAGGTTCCGAACATCCTTTTCTATTAATGTGATATCCTTACGTGTGGCTAAATGAGGGGCTTTGGAACTAAAACTGAAGGCGTGCTCTGACAGAAGTATCATTTTTGTATTGAACGAATGCCGGTCGTTCAAAAAAGATATTAATTCAGCGAGCCACGTGCCCGTGAAACCTGTGCCGCCGGATATGAAAATAGTTTCATTTTTCAGCGCCTGCAGCATTTCCGGTGAATTTCCTACTGCTTCTTCACAATCATTTATGATGAGGTTGTTTATCTGCTTTGGCATTATTTTCTCCCTTTTTGGGATAATTGTATAGCTACTTCAACGATAATATCTTCCTGGCCACCGACAACTTTTCGTTTGCCAAGCTCAAAGAAAATGTCTCTTGGATCAAGTTTATATTCGTTTGCAACTCGTTCGACATGCTTGGAAAAGCCGGAAAAAACTCCAGCAAGGCCGCTGACTACGCTGACAGATTTAATACTGGGGAGGATCTTCATCAGTTCCTTTTCCGCGATATCACTGGCATCAAGGATCTTATAAAGGTCTATGCCGGTAGAGTAGCCTAACTTCCCCAGAACAGCCACCATGATCTCTATAGGGGTATTACCCGCTCCGGCGCCGAATCCTTTGGCTGTACCGTCCAGGATCGAAGCCCCGGCTTCTACGGCCGTTATTGAATTGGCAACAGCCATACTAAGATTATTGTGCGCGTGAAAGCCAACAGGGATGTTCAGGTTTTCGGCGAGTATACCCACTTTTTCCCGTACATCCATCGGCAGGTAGGCGCCAGCTGAATCCATTAATATCACACCCTGAGCGCCGTATGATTCCATTTTGCGTGCTTCTTCCAGAAGGGTTTCTTTGGAAGCCATGTGTGTCATCATCAGACACCCGTAAGCGAGCTTCCCCTTTTTCCTCACAAAACTGATATGGCGTTCGGTCAGGTCGGCCTCCGTACAATGAGAGGCAACCCGTACCGCATCAACACCGGCCTCCAGCGCCGGTTCTAAATCTTTGTTTATAGTCGCAAAGCCCGGAATAACAAAGATCTCGAGCTTGCTCTTTTTCAGGTTTTCTCTCGCTACTTTCAGCATCTGTGCGTCATCGATAAGGCTTAAGCCTACCTGAAGGGACGACGCCCCGAGGCCATTGCCATGTCCGACCTCAACTATCGGGATACCGGCTGCTTCCGCGGCTTTACAATAAGTGGCTATCTGGGCCGCGCTAAGCTGATGCCCTACAGCGTGAGAACCATCTCTTAATGTCGGATCAGTGATAAGAATATTTTTCATTAAGGCCCCTCTGCTAATCTTTTATACCGTATTTTAATTTTGCGTACTCTTCAGCAGTCGCGACTGCCGCGCAGTTAATTATGTCAAGGTTCCCCGCGTAACTGGGCAAATAGTCTCCTATACCCTGGACGCGAACCATTGTTATTACCCTGTTGTTCTCAAAGGTCGGCGGGATTTCCAGATTATAGCCCGGTACATATTTTTGTATTCTTTTCACAATATCATTAACGGCAGCGCTTATTTGATCCATCTTGGGGTTGGCTATTTTTGCGAAGACGGTTGTCTGCATATTGATGCATGGTTGAGCGGGATTTAAAACCAGAACCGCTTTTGTCTTCCTGGCGCCGGAAAAAGTTTTAACGGCTCTCTCAGTCGTCTCAATATACTCATCAAGGTTCGCGCGCGTGGCAGGCCCGGCGCTGCGTGAAGCGATAGTTGAAATTACCTCTATATACTCAACATCTTTATGAACCTGGCCTATCGCGTATGCTATCGGGGTTGAAGCCTGACCGCCGCAGGTTACCATGTTGACATTATCTTTTCCGAGGCATTCTTGCAGGTTAACGGCTGGTATACACATACTGCCAACCTGGGCCGGCGTCATGTCTATCGCCATTATCCCGAGTTTTTTCAAGATCGGGGCGTGGATTTGATGAAAATGCGCCGATGTAGCGTCGAAAACCAGCTCGCAATTCTCCGGGTTATCAGAAATAGCTTCGATACTCCTGTCAGATACCGGCACTCCAAGGCTCACGGCCTTCGACATCCCCTGGGACTGCAGGTTCCGGCCAACAAAAAGCGTACAATCAAGGTATTTTGACCTCCGGATCTTTATCAACAAGTCGGTGCCTATCAACCCGCTGCCAAGTATTGCCACCTTCATTTTTTTATTAGCCATTTTTTTTGTTCTCTTGATCCTGTATTTGGTTGCTTTGATACTCTTCCCTGGGCATGAATGGGAACATATCGTCGTAAGGCATTGAGACCATCCGGCCATCTTCAAGTTTCTTTGAAGCGACCCTGGGAATAAGGAATTGGTTTTTCGGTGTCATTACTTCGCAGATCACGGGGCCTTTTATCTTCTTAAGTTCCTTGATCTTGCCATCCATTTCAGAGGCCTTTGCTATTCGCATATATTTAATTCCATACGCGCCCGCTATCTTTTTCATATCAGGGAAACCAACACCAGTTTCCGGGCTTTCACCGATAAGCCTGCCGTCACAGAAGTTTATTTGGGTATGACGTATTAACAAATAACCATTGTTATTGAAAATAATGAGCTTAACGGGCAGTTTGTTGTAGATTATAGTCTGTAGTTCCTGTAGATTCATCTGTACGGAACCGTCGCCAGTTATGCAATAAACATCTTTCTTTCTGTCGATTGCCGCAACACCGATAACCGCCGGTACATAGCCCATCGTCGAAAGGCCGCCCGTAATTATGTGCCGCTGCCCATATTTTACTTTAAATGCCTGGGCATACACGTGGAAGCACGAGCCGGTGTCAACAACGAACAAACTATCTTTGGGCATACTTTCCGAGAATACCCGGGTAAAATGATAGGAGTTGATACCGTGTTTTTCTTTTGCGTATTCCGGCAAGTCTACAGGGTAATGTTCCTTCCAATATTGAGTTTTCTCGACCCATGGCGTATTGTTATTACGGTAACCGTTCAGCTGTTCAGACAACTTACCAAGGAATTCGCCGGCATCGGCCTTTATAGCTATATCAGGCACAACTGAAGGCTTTTTCAATTCTTCCTCGTCAACATCTACCATAACTTTTTTTGCAGATTGAGCAAAATTCTGGAAATCATAACCAACAAGCCCTATGCCCATTCTGCAGCCGAGAACTATTAGAAGATCGCATTTCTGCACGGCGAAATTGGCAGCGCGATCGCCGTAGGTGCCGGGTCTTCCGACAAAAAGACGGTGATCATGTCCAATAAGGTCCATGCCTAGGCGGGATGTGACAATTGGAATGTTAGTTTTTTCGATAAATTTGTGCAGTTGGCCGATACAACCTGAAAGCCTGACCCCTGCTCCAGCAAGGATCAATGGCCGCCGGCTATTTAGAAGAGCCTGTTTAACCGCTGTTATCTGCTTGTTCAAAGCCTTTTTATTTACCGCCTCTTTATCGTTTTGCGGCACATAGCCGGCACATTCATCAGGGTCAAAGGTCGCGCCCTGTATATCTACCGGGCATTCAAGATAGACTGGGCCAACCCTGGGCTGTTGCGCTATGTGGATGCATTTCTCTACTTCATACCTCACTCTGGACAGATCATCGAGCATTACGGCGTATTTAGTGATATGTTTGAATATAGGTATATTATTGTAACCCTGTAACGGGAACTGTCTTGGGCCGACAACTTTCGCCAGCGAAACTTTAGATTGGCCGCCAACGATAATGCATGGGGCCGAATCAACATAAGCGCCAACGACGCCTGTTATGGTGTTTAAAACACCCGGCCCCGCGGTTACATAGGCAACCCCAAGTTTGCCGGTATAACGCCCGTATGCGTCGGCAGCCATAGCGGCGGCCTGCTCATGCTGGAAGCAAATATATTTCATTTTCTTGTTCTTAGTAAGAGCATCCGTCAAATGCATTATCATACCGCCGGTGATCATGAACACATAATCGGCACCGGCTTCGTGAAGTTTTTGCGTAATGTAATCAGCAACTCTAATTTTCATGGTCTTTTGCCCTCGAATAATAATTTAGAAATTAATTCGCTCTTTTTCTACTACCAATGGCCTGTTCTTGACTTGTGTATAGATCGCACCGATGTATTCCCCCAGAATGCCTACGAAGAATAATTGTACCGAAGCGAAGAAGAACAACCCAATAGCGATGGGAGCGGACCCAGCGGAAAATCGATTCCAAAATAAAATTTTGTAAATAAGATATATAAAAGCCACACCAATACTTATAAAAGAAGAAATGAATCCTACGAATGTTGCAATACGCAAGGGAAGTTTTGAGTAACTTACCAACCCTAGCATGGCGATATCATAAAGAGTGTAGAAATTATTCTTTGTCTTGCCAACTTTTCTTTTCGGCTGCGTAAATTCGATCTCAGCTCGCTCCGGGCCCAATTCCGCGATCAATCCCCTGAAATATGGATATGGTTCATCCAGCTTTTTCAACACATCTACGAAACTTTTATCGTATAAACCGAAACCTGTGAAATTTTTGACCTGCTCGGTATCAGAGATCCTGGAGATCAGATGATAATAGATCTTTCGCGCTGCGAACATAAGTTTGTTTTCTTCGCTCTTATGTTTAACTCCAATTACTATCCTGAAACCTTCCTGCCATTTTTTGATAAAGTCTTTAATAAGTTCCGGTGGGTCTTGAAAATCAGATGCTAAAAGTACAGCAGCGTCGCCATTGGCCTGTAAAAGAGCGTAGTAAGGCGACCGAATATGGCCAAAATTCCTAGAATTTACAATGATCTTCAACGTTTTATCGGTTTTAGCAATATCTTTGAGGATACGTACCGTATTATCCCGTGAGGAGTTGTCTATAAAGATATGTTCATAAGTCAGACCCTCAAGTTCTGAGAATACAGACTTAACAGCTTTGTAAAGGCCGGCAACATTTGCCTCTTCGTTATAGCAAGGTGTGACAACGCTTATAAAAGCCATTATTTCCCTCTGCTAAGATATGTTTTATACCAGGAAATCGTGTTCTTGACACCGGTTTTCAAAGAGTTTCCCGGTTTCCACCCAAGTATCTTCCTGGCCTTTCCAGAAGCAAGATATTGGTGCTTGATCTCATATTTGGCAGTATTGAGGACTTTGTACGCAGGAACACTGCCAGCAGCTTTAAATATCCTGTTAACAAATTCCAACACAGTAATAGGGTTTTCATCACTAAAATTGAAAGCTTCGCCGGCAAGTTTCTTACTTAGCATTTGCTCAGCGATCAATATGTACCCATTAACAATATCATCAACGTAAACGTAATCGCGAGTAAATTTTCCGTCGCTCCGGATCGAAAGTGTTCCGCCGGTTATGGCACACCTAATCGCATCGGGTACTATTCTGGAAAAATTGAAGTCACCGGGCCCGTAAATATTGCCGCACCGGGTAACTGAGACAGGAAGGCCGTATGTATGAAAATATGTATAACATATCAAGTCCGCGCAGCTCTTAGAAACATCATACGGATGATTGCCTATCAACGGGGCTTCTTCCTTATAAGGAAGGACCTTATGACTGCCATAGGCTTTATCGCTGGAGGCTACGACAATAGACTTGACTTTCCCATATTGCCTGCAGGCCTCGAGCAGCTTCCAGGTACCTTCAATATTTGAAGAAAAACATCCCAGCGGGTCAGCATTACATTTGCCGACAATGGCCTCAGCGCCAAGATGAAAAACATACTCGACTCGGTTATTTTTCAGCACTTTGCTGATTAGTTCGTAATTTGCCACTGACCCCTTGACCGATGTAAATTTACTGTAGTCATCTTTAGTAAACAATGTCTGTTTACGCTTAACCAGAGGGTCAATAACGACAACTTTTGCTCCGAGACCGATCATCCTTCTTGTAAGGTTGCTTCCAAGGAAACCTTCACCGCCGGTGATCAAAACGCTTTTGTTTTTCCAGAACCTGTTCATTTCCATACCTTCCATGGGGCGTTATTATTCTGCCATAGTTTTTCGAGTTCAACCTTGTCCCTAAGGGTATCCATAGGCTTCCAGAACCCTGTGTGCCTGTAGGCATTCAATTGTCCGTCCTTCGCGAGCTTTTCAAGAGGTTTTCTCTCCCAGATCGAGGAATCTCCCTGGTCGATATAATCGAGCACTTTAGGCTCAAGCACGAAGAACCCAGCATTTATGGATGAGCCTTCGCTTACCGGTTTTTCAAGGAAAGACCTTACGGAATCGTCCACACCGATATCAATAACGCCAAACCTTCCAGCGTCCTTTACGGTCGTCAATGTCGCAAGTTTTTTTGAATTTGTATGTTTTGCTACCAGATCTTTTATATTTACATCAGCTACGCCGTCACCATAGGTGAGCATGAAAGGCTCATTGTTCAGGTATTTTTGTATTCTTTTGATCCTGCCGCCTGTCATTGTTTCATTGCCGGTATCAACCAAAGTTATCTTCCAGGGCTCAGAAGCGGAAGAATGGATCTCAGTTTGATTGTTTGCCATATCAATAGTTACATCGCTCATATGAAGGAAATAATGAGAGAAATATTCTTTGACAACATACGACTTATAGCCCAGACAAATTACGAAATCGTTGAAGCCATAGTGTGAATAGATCTTAAGAATGTGCCACAGGATCGGCTTGCCGCCTATCTCTATCATAGGCTTTGGGATAACACTTGTTTCTTCACTGATCCTTGTTCCCATTCCACCTGCAAGAATTACGACTTTCATTTGCGTATCCTTTTTACTAAGCAATCCCCTGCTCTGACAGATAGGTCATAAGATCAATTTCGTTTTTTCTATTGTCAGTTGATTCCATGATCAGACTCGACGAATCGGCATTAATATTTGTTTCTTTATCAAATCTGAATTGTATGTTTTTTGATTTCAGCCGCATCGCAATAAGCTCCGCAAGCTCATTTACTTCACTATTTCCTGAGAATGAAAATGTGGTGTAGCCGTCCCGTATACCTGCTTCTATTACTTCATGAAGGATATGTTTGATAGTTCTTAAATGATTGACGGTTTTAAGGGTAAAGGCATAGGATTTACGGGCTTTCTCGGCGAAGCCTTCCGGGGTAAGAATATACTGTATCTTTTTACGGTTCAACTGGCGGGCTTTTATGTATCCGCGCTCGATAAGACGCTGAATGATCAAATTCGTCATACCTAGAGAAATGCCGGTTTTATGCGCAATAGTGCGCTGATCCGGCATCTCGTTTTTATGAATTTCCTGTATAACTGCAAACTCTTTCTCAGTAACTTCCACTTTATTTCCTTATTGTCCAAAAGTCGTCGGAGAGGTTGCGGCTGTCAAGGTATGCGTAAGGCATTGTGAAATAGCCGTCTATTCCCCAGTTGGGTCCCCAGGAATTGCGGACTATAAAGCGTTTTTGTTTTTCATTATAGCCTACCGCCATTACTGCGTGGCCGCCTATGGCACGCTCAGAACTTTTTGGCATATTTACTTTGCCGGTTTTGGCAACAGTTTGGGATTCAAAACTCTCATAAACCGTGAAACCAAATACAAAAGGGAAGCCGGAGGCGAGACACGCCTTCATCTCGTCCAGCGAACATATTCTGTGGTATGAATTAATTTTATGATCTTTTGCTTGAGTGTAACACTTGGCGGTTGGTTTATTAGTAAATGTCAAAATATTGTAGGGCCACAGGGTTTCTGAACAGCACCCAAATGTTGCAAGGGTTTTTATACCGTCGCGTATCATTGCGCCGGAATCAGAGCTAACTTTATGCTCTATGGCACGTTCGTTATAATAAATGAATAGGCGACTTTTGTCCACAAAAGCTGTCTTTTCCTGGTTTTCCAGGAATTCCAGCGCGCCGGCAAGGGCGTTGGCAGTGCAGCTGCCTAGTTGACCCTGGTCTTCAACAGCTGAACATTCTCTTCTCAAATCCACCAACTCTGGCAAAACCTTTGAGATTTTCACTATCTCTGAAAACAGAAAATCTCTCTGATCAGGGAAATCGGGTTGCCAACCATATGGTCTTTTTAACACAAACGCTCCTAAACGACTTAGGTTAAGGTAAGCCAACGACTCCGTTCACTTATTGAACAGTTTAGCTAAATGGACTTAAAATGTCAATATTTCTGAAAGTTTTTTGTGGGACTGGTCACGGGCTGAAACGATCGCCGTTTTTACCTTCCAATCAATATTCAGAACAGGGTCGTTATAGGCTATACCAACCTCACATTCCGGGGCGTAAACATTAGTACAGAAGTACTCAATTTCAGCCGTTTCTGAGAGAACAGAAAAACCATGAGCAAAGCCTTCAGGCACGTAGACCATGTTTTTAGTTTCAGAACTTAATTCAATACCGACCCATTTACCATATGTCGCTGAAGCCTTGCGAATGTCAACAGCCACATCAAATATAACACCGCTAAGCGCACGAACAAGTTTCCCTTGTGCTTTAGGAGCCTTCTGAAAATGCAAGCCCCTGATAACACCATTAGAAGATTTTGACTGATTGATCTGGACAAATGGTTTAGTTATACCAGCAGCTATAAAGTCTGTATTTTTAAATATCTCAGCGAAGTACCCGCGTTCATCACTGAAGACTTTGGGTTGAATCGCAATTACGTCTGGTACTACAAGCGTATTGAAAGTGAAAGGCATTAATTGCTCCTATCTTTAAGATTAGTGTCAATAAAATAGTAAAATATTTCAGTATTTAATAATATAATTTACAGCCATGTTTTTTGGGCGAGTTTCGGATCCAGTACGTGGTGAACCATTAATAAAATCTGGACTCGGATCAAGGGCTGGAATTCCAGCCCATGGACCACCTCCTGTAGCGGTCGACAAAGTATAGCTCGGTCCCACACCAGTCGTATTAGCATTTACGCTCATTGCTGGTGAGTGATGATGTCCTTGAAAAGTGTCAATTTGATTCGAACCTAAAGATCTTGGACCATCAGGATCGTTAGTTGTGTCAGTGGCCCTTCCCCTCAAGAACATACCATTTAGATTAGGAACACTAAAACTGGCGCCACTTCCCCCATATGTGTAACCAATGGCATTAAATAAACCCAGGTATTGAGTCACAGTAACAGTTGACCCATCGCATGACAGCCAGCCGTTTGGTATGGTTACGCCCATGTATGCAACGACAACTCCCGGTGGGGTTAGGCCAAAATTTCCTGTTGAAGTAATTGTCGCAATTGTGCTTCCACCTATGGCAAAGTGTATCGAGTTGCCCGTAGATTGTTCCATATCTTCGGAGGATTTTGAATGGAGTGCAAAGAATTGTGAAGTTATCTTCTCTTTGGGGCTCAGGGTTTTGTCCGGGGTTGTTATACCTATCATCGTTTCCAAATACCAGTCTGTTCCTGTCGTCCAGTCTACAGACGGGGTTAGCTCAACAGAAAAAATACCGGAGCTGACATTTACAGACATATCTGGTGTGGTGACCCACTCAGGACTTGCCTTACTATCTTTGTATATCAAAAACTTCATTATGCGGGTAGCTGTTACAGGGCTTCCGCCTTCTTTTAATCTGCCTTGATACGTGATAGAGCCCGGCACACCAGCATATGCTAGTGAAGCGAGAAACATTATCACGATTAGTTTTAACGATACTTTCTTGCGCATTTTAACCCCTATTTAACGACCATTATACGCACGTGGTCTTGTTCTTCGCGGCCCGAATAATGCTTTTTAATAATAGCGACGTATGTTCCGTTGTATAGAACCTTTCCATTGCCGTCAGTACCGTTATATGACAGCTCATTTTGTCCCATAGGCAGGTTGTTAAAGGATTGGTTCCAGGTTTTGTCACCGAACTCTGAATAGACGGTAACCTCGGCGGAGCCGGCTTCTGCCATATCAACTACGAAATTAGTGTGTTGGCCCGGCGGGCTGAAGGGATTGGGGTAGTTAAATGATTTTGTCATTTTGCCGAGGGTGGTGAAATTGTGAATAGGGCTTCTTGAAGAAACGCCATACTGATTAATTGTTTCTACCTGCCAGTAGTAATTGCTGCCGGCATCCAGTGAAGTTAATAGGCAGGTTGGCAATGAGCCGGTGTAAACAAGCGTTAGATTATTTTGATCTTTACCCGCATAAACTTTAAATGAGACGGGTTGTGTATCACTAACAGTCCATGATAGTTGTATTTTGCCGCTGGTAACAACTTTTGCGTCTGGAAGGCTTGTATCAGCTACACCTGCTGGCCGGCCTGTTACAACAAAAGAACTTTGGGCAAGGGTATAGCCGCCGGCATATTGGGAATTTTTAACGGTGTAGGTGTAGCAGTATACACCGGGGTCTATAGCGACTGACTTTTTGTAAAGAGCGCCGGTCGCATCGGTGCTGAACTTGTCCAGAACTACAGAAACTGTAGAGGAGGTTCCGTCCTTCCAGAAACTTACACACGGATACCCGGGCAGAGGTTCCACACCGCTGGAATTAATATAGTAAACTGAAAATGTAACGGGCGCCTCATTCGGTACATTAACAAAATATCCGCTTTGACATTTGGCAAGTAAAACGGGTGTGGCATTCGCGCCAAAATCAGTGAAAGCGTAATACCCAAGATCCATCTCGATACCGGATGTGTGCGTTAAAGTCGAGGTACTGACCATGGCTACCATAGAATCCATATCAGTTATTGGTAGTGTAGCGCCATAAATAGTGAACGGTCCAAAAGATGTATATAAATCCATAGAAACACTCGCGTCTGAGTATGAAGATATCCAGGCATAAGCGGAAGCATTAATGAATAAAACAAGAGTCAAAACAATAACTTTCTTCATAGTCTTCTCAGTATTTGATTATGTAATTCACGGTAACATTTTTTGGACGGGTTTCAGCACCGCCAGACGCCTGCACACCATATTCTGCATTTTGGATATAAACATAATTTCGAGCTGTAGTATAATAACCTCTGATTGTTCCACAAGATGATCCACCTTCAATAATTGACTGACCAGCAACAATATCATGAACATGACTCTTAAATGCGTCATCTTGTAATGAACCAACATGATCGCCTGTGTTGCCACCCGCGAATCCTGCTGTTCGAGATGCTGCATCTGGATCATGTCCGGAACCAGAATCTTGTCCTCGAATAAATCGACCTCTCAGATCAGGAAGATTAAAATTACTACCGCTTCCACCAAAATTGCTTCCGATAGCCAGGTATAGATCATGGTATAACGTTGAATCTTTTGAAGATCCATCACAAATAAACCAACCAGTGGGAGCAGTTGTTCCTCCATAGGCTATAATTGACCCAGCGGGAATAATACTGTTACTGCCAGAAACGGTAAGATTACCATTTATTGCGAAAGCGCCTGTCACAGTCGTAGTTGCGGCAATGATCGTTACGGTAGAGCTGGATTTTAAATTTTCAGCCGACTGGGCGTAAAGAGCAAAGAATTGTGATGTGATCTCTTCGCGGGGAGATAATTTCTTATCGGCGCTTAATTGCCCTACCCATGTCTCTAAATACCACCTGGTGCTGCTTGTCCAGTCAACGACCGGAGACATCTGAACAGAAAAGCTTCCGGAAACGACCGGTACAGCGATGTCAGCAGGTGTACCCCAAACTTCCACGGATGCATCGTTAAAAATATGAAATTGCATTTTCCTGGTCCCCTCTACCGGGCTTCCGCCCTCCTTCAGCCTGCCTTGATAGGTAACGGAACCCGGCACACCGGCATAAGCAAAAGAAGCAAGAAATGTTAACAAAAACAAGCTCTTCATATATCGACAGCACATATCCCCTCTTTCTTATCTTATGGATTTAAAGTATTCGATGGTTTTCTTCAAGCCTTCGTCCAACTGGACTTTGGGTTCCCATTTTAGTTTTGTGCGGGCTTTGGTGTTGTCAGGGCGGCGGACTTTGGGATCGTCGACGGGTAGAGGTTTGTAGATTATTTTTGACTTACTCTTGGTAAGTTTAATTATCGTTTGCGCAAGTTCGTTCAATGTTATTTCGTGAGGATTGCCGATGTTGGTTGGTTCGTTCTCTTTCGAGAGCAGAAGTTTATAAAGACCGTTCACCAGATCTTTAACATAGCAGAAAGAACGTGTTTGCTCGCCGCTGCCGAATACGGTGATCGCCTTATTATCCAGAGCCTGGTTGATGAACTCGGGTACCGCACGGCCGTCATGGGCGCGCATCCGGGGGCCATACGTATTGAATATTCTTACTATGCGAACCGGCATTTTATGGAACCGGTGGTAGGCCATCGTCATAGCTTCAGCAAAGCGCTTGGCTTCGTCGTAAACGCCGCGTGGACCGATCGGGTTAACATTGCCCCAATATGTTTCGGGCTGCGGGTTCACCAGTGGATCGCCGTAAACTTCGCTGGTTGATGCCAGGAAAAACACCGCTTTCTTTTCTTTTGCAAGACCCAGCACCTTATGTGTGCCGAGCGCCCCTACTTTAAGGGTCGGTATCGGGTGTTTAAGATAATCGATAGGGCTGGCCGGGGACGCAAAGTGCATTATCGCGTCGATCTTTCCCGGAACGTGAATATATTCGGTAACGTCATGCTTAACAAATTTAAATTTAGGATTGCCGAATAAATGCTCTATGTTGGCAAGATTACCGGTTATCAGATTGTCCATAGCCACGACAGAATGACCATCCGCTAAAAACATGTCGCTCAAATGCGAACCAATGAAGCCTGCGCCGCCGGTGATCAAAATCCTCATTTTCCCATCCCCTTGTATATAAGTCCCGCTTGCTGAGCGGTCGCCGCATCGTAAAAATTGCGACCATCTATCAGTATGGGGTGCTTAAGTGTATTTTTCATTTTCTTTAGATCTATTTTCTTGAATTCATCCCACTCTGTTATCAAGACAGCGCAATCGGCGTTTTTCATTGCGTCTAATACATTTTTAGCATACTTTACGTTCTTAAGGAGCGGCTTAGCGCGTTCCATTGAAACGGGATCGTATGCCACTATCTTTGCACCTTTTTCCTGCAGCATACGTATAATATCTACTGACGGCGCGAAGCGCATATCATCTGTGTTCGGCTTAAAGGCCAGACCAAGGATCGCGATAGTTTTATCTTTAAGTATCCACAGGGCATCCTCTATCTTTGTGACCAGGGCCTTCTTCTGGTCTTCATTGATCTGCTTGACGGCCTTTAAAAGGTCGAACTCATACCCCTGTTTGCGTGCTATCCATAAGAAGGCTTCAAGGTCTTTAGGAAAGCAAAAACCGCCGAAACCGATACCGGAATTAAGAAAAGCCCGGCCGATGCGTTTGTCCAACCCCATACCCTCGGCAACTTTAGTAACATCCGCGCCCACGCGTTCGCAGATAACGCCGACCGCGTTGATATACGATATTTTCATCGCCAGGAATGAATTCGAGGCATGTTTGATTATTTCGGCGCTTTTAATATCCGTCACCACCACCGGTGCTTTGATAGAGCTATAGAGTTCCCGAAGCAGTTTCTCCGCCTTAGGGGACTTTACACCGATAACAATGCGGTCCGGGTTGAATGTATCATGAATAGCTGAACCTTCTCTCAGGAATTCGGGGTTAGAAGCCACATCGAACGAGATTTCTTTTTTTAGATTACGTTTTATAGTGGTCTCAACCCAATCGCCTGTTTCCACGGGTACCGTTGATTTGTCAATGATCAACTTGTAAGAGGTCATATTTTCCGCGATATTTCGTGCCACGGTTTCTACAAAAGACAGGTCGGCGGAACCATCGTCGCGCGGGGGCGTGCCAACGGCAATAAATATGATCTCCGAGTTTTTCGTCGCAGCAGCTATATCGTGCGTAAAGAGAATTCTTTTCTTTTTTACATTCTTAAGAACCAGTTCACCCAACCCTGGTTCGTAAATGGGCATAACACCCTTCTTTAGCATAGCGACTTTCTTTTTATCGTTATCAACACAGATCACCTGATGGCCCATTTCTGAAAGGCAGGCGCCTGTAACCAGCCCGACATAACCTGTACCAATAACGGCTACTTTTTTCATTATAATCACCCGTGTTTTACGACATATTCGCAATTGATCGTACTGCGTAAATCCGTATATCCATTCCGGTTCATGATCTTCGCCGGCTCAGAACTTGCCACACACCCCAAATCAAAATACTTAGGAGTGGGGCTTCAGACAGCTGAGCCGAAGGAATGAAGA
The DNA here is from genome assembly GCA_963796955.1 of Endomicrobiales bacterium. Taxonomy (GTDB): domain Bacteria; phylum Elusimicrobiota; class Endomicrobiia; order Endomicrobiales; family JALOBY01; genus CAWCNJ01. The sequence continues at coordinate 29,541 of CAWCNJ010000008.1, read as the reverse complement.
TCATTCACCTCATTGGCGGATAAAGGGATTTACTCCGCACGATCAACTGCTCACTATATGCTGTTACTACTGCCTTTCTATGAATTCTTTAATTGCTTCCTTCCAGTGGCGTAATGGTTTGAAACCGCTTAACCGCCAGTACGTCCCTTCAAGCCCTGAGAAAGCTGGTCTTGGTGCAAGCAGATGCAGCTCTGCCAGAGTTGTTTTCTTGATCATTGTATTAGGAACACCGAGCATGTTGCAGATTTCACAGGCTATTTCATATCTTGAAGCGAAACCACCATTCGTTATATGATATGTTCCATACGAATGTGAATCTACCAAGGTCTCAATTGATTCAGAAAGGTCTTTAACATACGTTGGAGAGCTGACCATATCAGAAACCATTACAGGGTTTTTCCCTTCTTTCAGCATCTTTACCGTCTGAGAGACAAAATTATCGCGCCATTTTCCGAATAACCAGGAAACGCGCACAATGTAACGTTTGTTCAGAAGGGAACTTACTATTGTCTCCCCATCGGCTTTAGATCTGCCATACATGCTGGCAGGATTTAGGGGGTCGGTTTCGCAAAAACCTTTAAATCGATTGGAGTCATTGTCGGTAAATACGTAATCCGTCGAAACATATAGCATTTCCGCATCAAACCGCTGGCAGGCCAGGGCAACGTTTTTTGCCGCTATCGCGTTCTGTTGGATCGCTGATTCAGGGTCTTTCTCACAAAGGTCTACGTTAGACATCGCTGCGGAGTGAATCACTATATCGGGGTTGATTTTGGTGATCGTTTGGTAGGTCGCTTTTTGATCTGTGAGGTCGACGGTATGAACTTCAAAGTCCATGAAGCTTCCGCCACGGGCTATGCCGCAAACCTCATGGCTTTTAGACAGTGTCATGGCAAGTTCCTTGCCAAGCAGGCCTGTTATCCCCGTGATAAGGACCTTCATGCTTTGTACTGTTTTTTATAGTAGTTGTTGAAAGAAGCATTTTTCAATTTCCGCCACCATACCTGATTGTCCAGGTACCACTGTATTGTTTCTGTGAGCGCGTTTTTAAAAACCGTGTCAGGCTTATAATTTGTTGCCTTTTTAAGTTTGGAACAGTCTATTGAATACCTTCTATCGTGTCCAGGCCTGTCCTGCACTGGCTTTATAAGAGAGACCGGCTTCTTAAGGGACGCGAGGATCATTTTTGTTATGGTTATGTTATTTACTTCCGTGCCGCCGCCGATGTTATAAACCTCGCCGTCATTGCCTTTATGAAGAACCTCGCAGATACCTTTGCAATGATCCTCAACAAAGAGCCAATCTCTTACGTTTTTTCCGTCTCCGTACAGAGGAAGGGGTTTGTCGTCCATCGCGTTCGTAATAAAGAGCGGAATAATTTTCTCCGGGTACTGATACGGGCCAAAATTGTTGGACGCACGGGTGATCATGACCGGCAGTTTATAGGTTTTGAAATATGAGCGCACCAGCAGATCGCCTGAAGCCTTGCTGGAAGAGTACGGGCTGTTCGGCGAGATCGGGCTATGCTCGGTGAACGATCCTTTGTCGATACTGCCGTAGACTTCATCCGTTGAGATCTGAATGTATCGTTTGATCTTATATTTGCGTACCGCTTCAAGAAGAGTGAACGTTCCGAAAACATCGGTCTTAATGAAAGAAGCCGGGTCAAGGATAGACCGGTCAACATGCGTTTCGGCGGCAAAATTAATTATGGCATCTGCCTGCGGCGCAAGCTTATCGATGAGTTTGGCGTCGCAGATATCGCCTTTTATAAATTTATATCGAGGATTCCTGGCTACGTCTTTCAGGCTGGAGAGATTGCCGGCGTAGGTTAGTTTATCAAGATTAATGATGTTATATTTCGGATACGTCTTAAGCATGTAACGGACAAAATTCGAACCAATAAAACCTGCGCCGCCGGTAACCAAGACAGTTTTCATACGATCTCCACTTTCGAAGAATCACCTACCATCATACGGTAGGCCGCCGGCCTCTTATCCGTGCGAACTATTTCCACATTCTGCCCGATCAACGAGTCTTCCAGCCTTTTGATGTCCCTGATCGTTGAGTTCTCAAGAATGATCGAGTGTTCAATCTCGCTGTTTTCGACTTTCACGTTATAATACACTGCCGTAAAAGGGCCGATATAGGAATTACTGATAACCGTGTTCTTGCCGATGATCGCGGGGCCCCGGATGGTGCTGTTGATTATTTTAGCGCCTTTTTCAATGACCACCTTACCCTCAATTTTCGACTGGGCGTCAATGGTACCGGCGATAAAAGTTTCTTTCGTCTCAAGGATAAGCCTGTTCGCCTCCAGCATATCGTCCAACTTGCCGGTATCTTTCCACCAGCCTTTTACGACGTGTGAGGCAACTGAAAAACCCTTGTCTATTAGATACTGTATCGCATCCGTTATTTCCAGCTCGCCGCGGTTAGACGGCTTAATAGCATTTACCGCGGTGAAGATATTTTTATCGAACAGATACACACCCACCAGCGCAAGATCGCTTTTGGGGTGCTTGGGTTTTTCTTCCAGCTTCACCACTTTATCACCAGAGAGTTCCGCAACCCCGAATTGCTCCGGGCACGGCACTTTTGCCAGCAGTATCTGGGCATTAGGCCTTTTTGTGTTAAAGTCATTAACGATCGACTGAAAACTATCCTTCAGTAAATTGTCGCCCAGGAACATGATGAAATCCTCATCACCGATGAATGGCTGGGCAATTTTTACGGCATGGGCAAGGCCGAGCGGCGCTTCCTGCTCTATATACGTTACTTTTACACCGAATTTACTTCCATCGCCGACAGCAGCGCGGATCTCGTTTTTCGTATCGCCGACAATGATCCCGATCTCTTTGACACCGACAGCTGCGATCGCTTCCAGACCATAGAATAAAATAGGTTTATTCGCGACCGGTACCAATTGTTTGGCTGAGGTGTGTGTGATAGGACGAAGGCGCGTACCTTTGCCGCCGGAGAGGACGAGAGCTTTCATATTATTTCACCGGCTTTACAATAGAATTTCGCTCCAGGAATAACGCAAGAAAACCCATCATGATCAGGCTGAGAGCAAATGCGACGGAGGTATAATGCTTTTTACTTGGAACAGGTTTTTTGGGAAGGTTCGCCGGAACCGCTAGTTCAGATTCGGACAGCCGGAATTCTTTAAGCCCGCTGCTTAAGGGCATAGGGCGGATATTTTCTTTAACATATGTTACCAGCTGGGAGAGATTCTTCTTTTCGGTTTCAAAAATAAGCTTTTGTCGTTCCAGTACCAGCGAAGAGACCACTTCCGTCAGTTTCTGCGCCGCCGCCGGGTCGGTATATCGTGCGGCTATTTGCAGCATGCCGGCCGCATCGGTGTATTCAATGAGATCGGTTAACGAGTCTATGTAGTCATTATCCTGGGCATGGCCGACTTTTGCAGCTATCTGCTCGCGCAACTGCTCTGATTTCATAACAGCCGTTGCAGCGCCTACCGATTCAACCGGATCGGATCCGACAAAACCAAGGCGTATCATCGCGACAGACTCATACTCTTTAGGCAAATTATGAGCGTAAACCCACGTTAAGACGGAAACGATCAATGTTGGTAGAACTATCAGCGCCCATCTTTTCTTCAACGCTCCTAGAACATCATTCAATGAAATTTCCGCTTCATCCATGGCGAGCCCCTTTGAAATTTATATACGTATTTTACCAAATGCTTACCTATAAATCAAACTAACGCCAGGGGTAAAATTCCCGTTCTTTTTCCAGCCTGGCTTCGCTCTGTTTTCTGCCTTTAAGGGAATTTAACTGCACCTGCGCATATATTTCATCCGTATATTTGCCGGCTATATCCCAGACGCGGTAACGCAGAGAAACAAGCCAGCAGTGCAGTTCCTTAGTAATCTTGACCTGTTGTGAAATAGGGATAAAATTGTCCCGATCATATTGTTCCGTTGCGTTCAGAGTATAATCAAGTTTCATGTTGTTCGGTATCGTGAAGCCGCCGCCGGCGCTTATGTCGAACTGGCCGGGCAGCGCTGATTGAAAGAAAAAACCGGTGTTTATGTAGTATTTGTCCAACTGTGAATAACTGAATAGTGTTTGTATGGACTGCATTATCAGCGGGTGAATGACATTTGTTTCCTTTATGTATACGTTAAAGTTAAAGGTGGGAAGCCAGGTAAGTTCATTGACCAGTGGAGAGAACCGGTCCCAGCCGTCGGCATACAGCGGGGTCGGCGGCACACGCAGGTCCTGCAGATTGTAAGAAAAACTATTGCGCATGGTCGTGTGTTTGTTAAGATACACGGAACTCAGGAAAGACGTGTTGTTTTCCTGCACCCCAAAATCGTTGGCATCGCTGTCGATGTCAAGCGAGTTGAAACGGCTTCTTAAAGAGTAACGGTATGAATAGTCCAGGTCTATCCAGGATAACGGTCGTTGCCTGGCTGTCACAGCCGCATAAGAAACGGTCCTGTAAGCGCTGTCGTAGGCGGTTGTGCTGGTTCGTTCTACCCAGGATTCCGTAAAACCGATCTGCGGGTTCAAAGACAAACCCCTGTTCACCCTCAGGCTCTTTGACAGATTATAGTTGTATGAGCCGTTCCAGATATACAGATTACTGCCGGGATCGTAATTGTTAGATAACGAAAGCACATAGTTTTGATAGATAGAAAGTTTTGTAAGCGCCACAGGGAAGCGGGTATAGGTAATACCGGGAACGACCATGCTGGTCGGCTGGAAAGTGTTCGTGGTAGAATTGAACACATCGAATCGTGACGTAAATATCCGCAAGTTACTCGCTTTTACCTGTCTGGTCACCGAAAGATTGGAGTCCAATGTTTGCGACACTCTGTTCCAGTTATCAGTAACATACTCGTTGTTAAAATTAGAATCACTTTGATAGTTTATAACTCCCTGAGCCGTCCAACTGGAATTAATTTTCTGATAATGGCTCCCGGTAAGCGTGTACCGTTCAGATTTGGTCACGTTGTCCCTGATACCATACGTGTAAAGAGTTCCCCTCGTAGCCGGTGAATTATAATCCAATTCGCCACCGACACCGTTGCCGCGTATACTGTAATAATCGTAGAAAAGACGCGTGTAGACTTTATCAGTGACCGGGTAACCCCAAACCACCTTAAAGGTCAGGCCGTCCGTATTGTTGTAGCCGGGATCCACCTTAATATCGTGCTTATGAGGCCCAAGGCCTATCGGGAGGATAGGAAAATACAGCACCGGCACTTTTCTGAAATATAATACCGGATTGTACAATAAGATGTTTTTATTCAGGGTTACTTTGGCGCTGGTAGCTTTAATGGTGTAATGCGGGTGCTGCAGATCGCAGGTAGTAAAACGCGGCTGGTACACTTCAAATCTTTTTTCGCTCTGCTTGCGTGCCTCCATGGCGCTGAAAAACCATTCTTCGGCGGCGCCATGAACCTTTGCGATGTACCCAACTTTATTCTTAATGTCGTAATCTATGGTTTCACCCTTCAATACACTGCCGGCTTCCGCAAGAGAAGCGCTGCCTTTGGCGATCATATAATTTTTTGCGGCGTCCATTTCTACCGAATCAGCTTTAAGCTGCTTACCTTCCCAGCTGATAACGACACTGCCCCTGGCGACCAGATACCGGTCCTCTTCCTGATATTCCAGATAGTTTGAGTTTATGGTTACTTCGGTGTCGCCGGCATGCACGAGCGGGATACGGTATACGAACAGGATAGCAAGCAGTATAGAGACAACCAGTATCCTGTTCATTATTTTCATTATGCGGAAGCGTCCTGTGTTTTATCGGGCAGCCAGCAAAGCTGCGCCTGCCACGCCCAGATGCTGGGTGTTGCGCGCGAAAACGATCTTGCAGGCCTTTGCCGCGGTGTTAAATGCTCTTTTTTTGACGGTCTCTTTGATCGGCTTCATGATAAGATCGCCAGATTTGCTTACCCCGCCCGCCAGCACGATCATTTCAGGGTTCAGGGCATTGATCAGGCTTGCAAAAACTATTCCCAGGCGTTCACCGGCCTCGTACCAGATACTGGTCGCCAGCTTATCGCCGTTCTTGGCGGCTATCGTGATGATCTCAGGCGTGATCGCGGCATGTTCGCCTTTTACCAGTTCGGACATCTGCGAATGCTCGCCTTTGGCTATACGCTCGCGAACGTTATCAGCCAGATACTGGGCGCCGACATAGCGTTCAATACACCCATTGTTGCCGCAGTTGCACCTGGGTCCGTCCGGATCAAAGGTCATGTGGCCTATCTCTCCGGCCGTGCCGGTCGCGCCGAGCATAATATTACCGTTACAGATCACCCCGCCGCCGACACCGGTACCCAGGGTTATGCAGATCATATTTTTGACCTTGCCCTTTGTTTCAAGCCAGAAGGCGCCCCAGGCAGCCGCGTTGGCGTCGTTGTCCATGCTTATGGGCAGCGGCAAATGCTTCTCCAGCATTTTCTTTAGTTGCAGGTTCTTCCAACCAAGATTAGGCGAAAAACGGACAATTCCTTTTTTCTGGTCGATATCGCCGGCAACGCCTATTCCCGTACCGCTGAGCTTTCCTTTATACGCTAAAGCCTGGTAGTGCCCTATGATCTTTTTTACCACGACCGAGGGTTCGTGATCACAATTACTGAATGTATGCTGTTCGACAATGGATCCTTTAGCGTCAACGACGGCAAGTTTGACAACAGTGCCGCCCAGATCGATGCCCAAAAATAGTTTTGCCATTTTTCACCTTCCTTGTAAATTAAGAATGTTTAATATTTCCCCCGCCAGGAACAGCGAACCGGCGACCAGACACACTTTGGAACTTTTCATTTTTGACAACGCATCTTTCGCAGACGCTGCCCGGGTAGCAGTGATACCTTTCTTAAGCCATGGTATGCACAGTTCAGCCGCCGAGGCCGTGCGCGGTGTATCAAGAGCAGTAACAACAACGTTACCGGCGATCTTTGACAATATTGAAATATTACGTGTATAATCCTTATCTTTAACAGAACCGTACATGATATGCGGCTTACATCCCGCCCATGGCGATCCGTTAAATGTCTCGACCAGCTTTCTCATGGCGCCGGGGTTGTGTGCCCCGTCTATTATTAATAGCTGTTGACCGCGGCGAACGATCTGAAAACGGGCGGGCCAACTGACTTTCAAGAGCCCCGCCTGAACAGCCTTCGCCGATATCTTTAAACCGCGGGTATTAAGCACTTCTGCGGCCGCCAAAGCCGTTCCCGCGTTCAGCGCCTGAAATTTACCGACTAGTCCGACTACGAACTCCCGGTCCCATTTTGGACCGGTATATTTGACCACCTGAAAACCTTTGTTCCAATTTGTCAGGCAGCTTATTGATAAGAAATCTTTTCCCGCAACAAAGACTTGGGAGCCGGAGCTACAAGCTTTTGCCTTGATAACATCGAGCGCGGCCTTTGTCATATGACCGCAGATCACCGGCACACCGGATTTGATAATGCCGGCTTTTTCCCCCGCGATACGGCCCAGGCTCGTGCCGAGAAGCTTAGTATGGTCGTGATCGATGCCGGTTATGACACTTACCAGCGGATGCTGCACAACGTTCGTCGCGTCCAGCCTGCCGCCGAGACCTGTCTCAAGGACGGCTATATCAGCTTTTTCTTCATCAAAATATATAAAAGCGACCGCCGTTATGAACTCAAAATAACTTAAACCGGCAGCCTGTGCCGGGCCGCTCAGCCTCTTGCTGATCCTGTTGATAGCGGCATCAGGTATATCATGGCCATTCAGCTTAACACGTTCGCGTATATTGCACAAGTGCGGAGAGGTGTACAAACCTGTCTTGTAACCGGCCTCGCAAAGCACTGAGGCGATCATGGCTGTGGTCGAACCTTTGCCGTTCGTCCCTGCTATATGAACTGTTTTAAAAGATCTTTGAGGATCGCCGAAGCATTTCAGGAACCTTCTTATACGGGAGAGACCCGGTTTCATACCGGTATATTCCTGTTTTTGCCACTGTCCCAGATCTATCATTACAAATTAAAGAAATCCAGCACCTTGATGATATTGGTCTTCAGGTCTTTTCTCTCGCTGATAACGTCGACCATGCCATGCGCTTCCAGGAACTCAGAAAGCTGAAACCCTTCCGGCAGTTGTTGGCGGATGGTCTGCTCGATCACTCTGGGGCCGGCAAAACCGATCAGCGCTTTGGGCTCGGCTATTATAACATCGCCCAGCATCGCGAAAGAAGCGGTCACACCACCCGTCGTAGGGTCCGCAAGCAACGCGATATACGGAAGGCCGTGTTCGCCAAGCATGGCAAGCGCGGCGCTTGTCTTGGCCATCTGCATCAGAGAGAACATGCCTTCCTGCATACGTGCGCCGCCCGAAGCCGATACAATGATAAGAGCGCATTTTTTCTTGACGGCGCGCTCAGCTGCGCGCACGATCTTTTCGCCTACAACGGAACCCATGCTGCCGCCCATGAATGAAAAATCCATGACGCCGATGACCACAGGATATTTGCCGATCAAAGCCTCGCCGGTAGTTATGGCATCCTTAAGGTGCGCGGCTTTTTTTAATTTATTGCCATAGTCAGGGAAACCAAGCGGATCACAGGACACCAAATGAGCGTCCAGCTCTTTGAACGAACCGGGTTCGGTGAGCTGGTTAATGCGCTCGGCTGAGCCGAGGCGAAAATAATAACCGCATTTAGGGCATATCTGAAAATTCTCGTCGAGCTCTTTTTGGAAGATGATCTGCTCGCATTTTTTACATTTTGTCCATACGCCGTGCGGGATCTCTTTTTTTTCGCTGTGATGTGTTTTTACTGGCATAATTTTCTCCCTGAAAATAGCGTCTAGCGTTTAGAACAACAACTATGCATCAAGAGCGGACCTGATGCTTAAGATAAACTTCTGTATAGCCTCAGAACGTTTTGCAGCTGATTTGTTCTGTTCTATGATATTTACCAGGGCGGAACCGATAATAACACCGTCGACGTATCCTTTATAGGCACGTACCTGTTCGGGGCCGGAAATACCGAAACCCATGAAACGCATATGGCGCATTTCTTTACCGGTAGAGGCCAGGTACCCCTGCAGCTGCGAGGGCATGGCAGCGCGTTTTCCCGTCACACCCGTTATTGACACTACGTACACAAAGCTGTCGGCGGCGTGGTCTATCGTTTTCATGCGCTTCTGCGGCGTATTGGGCGCAACGAACTGTACCAGTGAAAGATCGTTCTTATCGGTCTCTGCCTTAATGAACCCGCCTTCTTCTATCGTCACATCCGGGATAATAAGACCGTCGACACCCGAAGCCTTTACCGCCTTCATCGTCTTGCTCACGCCGTGGCGGGTAAAAGGGTTCAGATAACCCATCAAAAGTATCGGTATATCACTGTTTCTGCGTATCGCTTCAACGATCTTCAGTATCTTCCCGAGCGTCGCGCCATTGCGCAGTGCCTTCTCAGACGAAGCCTGAATGGTGGGACCGTCCGCTATCGGGTCCGAAAAAGGAACTCCCAGCTCAATAATATCGGCGCCGGCGGTCTCAATATCACGCACTATCTTGACCGTCTCACTGAGCGACGGGTATCCGGCCGTGACAAAAGCCACCAGCGCTTTTCTGCCGGTCTGCTTCAAGTCTTTAAGTTTAATATCGAGCCTGTTCATTTTATTAACGCCCTTATCGAGTCAACGTCTTTATCGCCGCGGCCGGAGAGACACACGATGATGCTGTCCGACTTCTTTAATTTAGGAGCAAGGTTTGGCAGCCAGGCAAAGGCATGGGCTGACTCCAGCGCCGGTATGATGCCTTCTTTTTTAGAAAGCAGTGAGAACGCTTTCAGGCACTGCGCGTCATTTATCGGATGATATTCAGCGCGGCCGCTGTCGCGATAGTAACTGTGTTCCGGGCCGATACCCGGATAATCAAGACCCGCGGAAATAGAATGGGTACCGCAGATCTGCCCATCCTTGTCCTGAAGAACATACGTTTTCATTCCGTGAAGATAACCGACGGTACCGTTCGAGAGCGTGGCCGCGCCGGCCGCTTCCAAACCGACCATTTTTACCTCTTTATCGTTGAAAAAGGCGTGGAACAAGCCGATCGAATTACTGCCGCCGCCCACGCAGGCGACCACAGCCTTCGGCAATTTGCCTTCATATTTTAATATCTGTGCGCGGGCTTCCTTGCCGATAACAGACTGAAAATTGCGCACCATCAGAGGATACGGCGCGGCGCACATAACTGAGCCGACACAATAAAAGGTAGTCTTAACGGTTGAAACCCAGTCGCGCATCGCTTCATTGATCGCGTCTTTAAGCGTCCTGGTCCCCGATGAAACCGGGTTCACCTTCGCGCCCATCAGCTGCATTCTATAGACATTCAATGCCTGTCTTTTTACGTCGTCGGTTCCCATGAATATTTCGCATTCCAGGCCAAGCAGCGCGGCCGCCGTGGCCGTCGCAACCCCGTGCTGCCCCGCGCCGGTTTCCGCTATAACTCGTTTTTTTCCAAGCCTCTTCGCAAGCAGCACCTGCCCCAGAGCGTTATTCAATTTATGGGAACCGGTATGGCACAGGTCTTCGCGTTTTAAATAGATCTTAGCCCCGCCAAAATGCTCACTCAGGCGTTCGGCGAAATACAAGGGCGTCGGCCGGCCGACAAAATCCTTAAGGTAATGGTCAAGTTCAGCCTTGAAGGAGGCATCTTTCTGCACCTTGCGGTATTCATTGTCCAGTTCCGTTAACGGCGCAAGCAGCGTTTCCGGAACGAACCGTCCGCCAAATTCACCAAAGTATCCAGTTTTTTTCATACTATTCCTTCAGCGAGCAGGTCTTGTTCGTCTATTATGCCGATAGGCCGGCCTTTCGCGTCAACGACCGGCATGTTATCTACTCTCAGCTTCTTCAGCAATTTTGCCGCATCGGCGGCAAGCATATCGGGTTCAACTGTTTTTGGATCTTTAGTCATAACATCTTTAAGGCGCCTTGAAAGCAGGGCCGGGTCAGCCTGGAGTTTTCTGCGCAGATCACCGTCGGTAAAGAACCCCGAAAGTTTGCCGGCTTTATTGACTGCGATAGCGGCTCCGCGCCGTGTTTTTGTCATGACCATGAGGGCCTGGCTCAAAGAAGCAGATTCTGAAATTTTAGGATTCTCCCTGCCGGAACGCATGATATCTGCAACCTTTGTGGTGATCCTTTTACCGATCCCGCCGCCGGGATGAAAGCTGGCCAGCTGTTCCAGCTTGAAACCTTTTTTCTGCGAAGCGCATAGCGCCAGCGCATCACCCAGCGCCAGCATCGCGGTGGTCGAAGACGTCGGCGCGATATTGAACGGGCAGGCTTCGCGTTCAATTGACGAATTAACAATGCAGGCGGCGTTCTTCCACGCCTTGGCTCCCGGCTTACCGGTCATGGCGATCACACGGATACCGAAGTTATTGACCGCCGAGAGAACCTTCTTTATTTCATCGCTTTCACCGGTATACGAAAGCATCAGCACTACATCGCCCGCCATCAGCATGCCAAGATCCCCATGCAGACACTCAGCGGGATGTTGAAAGACTGAAGGGATCCCCACTGACGACATGGTGGCGGAGATCTTGCGTCCTATCAAACCTGATTTGCCTATACCCATTACCACCAGGCGGCTTTGGCATTCCGAAATGATCCGGACGGCTTCAACGAAATTTTTGTCAAGATGCGCAAGTTGCGAGGCGACCGCTTTTGCCTCTATCTGTATGGTACGCTTTGCGGTAGCAAGTATCACGTCTGCCATTTCAAAGCCCCTTTGCCGCGCGAATAAAGGCTTTCATCTTATCGTAATCCTTCCGCCTCGGCAGGCGCTCTACGCCGGAAGCGGTGTCAACGGCGAACGGATTTACTTTTTCAACGGCCTCTTCCACGTTCTCCGGTGTCAGGCCGCCGGCAAGGAACAGGGGCTTACCCAGCTCTTTAACCTTGACCGCAATGTCCCAGTTAAAGGTTTTGCCGGTCCCGCCGGCTTCGCCTTCAACGTATGTGTCGAGTAAAATATAATCTATGACATCCAGATAGGGCTTAATAGTTTCAATAATGGAATCATCTGCAACTCGAAACCCTTTTATGACCGGCAATCCGAGGGAATCTTTCAACGACTTACAGATATCAGGGCTTTCGTTGCCGTGCAGCTGAAGCATTTTTATACCCGAGCGCTTAACCACTTTACCAAGTTCTTTCGGGTCTTCATCAACGAAAACCCCTACCGGAACCACGAACGGCGGCAGTTTCCCCATGATCTCATCGACCATCTTGGGTGAAACCTTTCTGGCGCTGTCTTTAAAGAAATTGAAGCCGAGATAGTCGGCTCCCAGGCTCATTGCCAGCGATGCATCCTCTTCTTTTGTTATGCCGCAGATCTTAATTTTTGCCATTGGTCAGTTCCTTGAATTTCGCTTTGATATTGCCGCTTTTCATAAAGGTCTCGCCTATCAGGAAACAGTTGATATTGCTGCCTTGATATTGTTTGATATCGTCGTATTTTTCAATGCCGCTTTCGACGACGATCAACCGGTCCGCCGGCATGCTCTTTGAAAGCTCTTGAGCAGTCCCCAGGTCAACCGTCAGCGTTGAAAGGTTCCTATTGTTTATGCCTATTATCTTGGCCGGAGTCGCAAGCACTTTCTGCAGTTCTTCCGCGTTGTGCACTTCTACCAGGCAATCCATACCCAGACCCTCGGCAATCGCCAGCATCGTGGTGATCTGGTTCGCGTTCAGCAGAGAAGCGATCAGCAATACCGCGTCGGCTCCGTTCACCCGCGCTTCATAGATCTGGTAGGGGTCGGTTAAAAAATCTTTGCGCAGCACCGGCAGATTTGTCGCGGTTTTCACCTGTCTGATATATTTAAGCGAGCCCAGGAAATAATTCTCTTCCGTTAGCACGGATATGGCAGCGGCGCCTGCAGCCGTATACTCCATCGCTATCTCCACAGGGTTGAAATTGTAGCGTATCACGCCCCTGGAAGGGCTGGCCTCTTTTATTTCAGCGATTATCCGTAAACCGGGTTTTGAAAGCGACTGTATGAAAAGGTGAGCAGCCTTTTTGGCCCCGGCCATATCACGTATAGCATCGGGGGAAATGACGCTCTTTGCCTTCTCTAATGATACCAACTTTTTCGTGACGATCTCATCAAGAATGCCGGCCATATTACTCCTGCCCGGTCAGTGCTGCCAGCTGCGACAGTTTTTCTTTTGCCCTGCCCGAATCTATGGCCTGGGCAGCAAGCGTAATACCTTCGCTCACCGAGGCCGCCTTATCGCCGACGAACAATGCGGCGCCAGCGTTGAGCAATACAATATCCCGTTGCGGACCGGTGGCGCCTGATAGCACATTCTTGATTATGCAGGCATTTTCAGCGGCACTGCCGCCTTTTATGTCGGCAAGCGTTGCCCGTTTTAAACAATATTGCTCGGGGGTTATAGTGAAGGTTCTTAAAGCGCCGTTCGACAATTCAGTTACTCTGGTCTCCGCGCAAGTCGTCAGCTCATCAAGGCCGTCCATGCCGTGCACCACCCAGGCCTTGCGCGCCCCTAAATTCTTCAGCACACCCGCCATTTTTTCAGTCAGATCGGCGCTATAGACGCCCAACACCTGTGCCGTTGCCCGCGCAGGATTAGTAAGCGGGCCGAGAATATTGAAGATCGTGCGAACGCCTATCTGCTTGCGCGGACCGATCGCGTACTTCATGGCGCCGTGCATTAACGTCGCGTATAAAAAACCGATCCCCAGCGTTCTCAGGCATTCCTCTACTTTTGCCGTCGAACTGTTAATATTGACGCCCAGCGATTCAAGCACATCGGCGCTGCCGCAGGCGCTTGAGACCGACCGGTTACCGTGCTTTGCCACCATAAGACCGCAGGCAGCGACCACGAACGCCGAGGCCGTTGAAACATTAAAAGTGCCGGTCCCGTCGCCGCCCGTGCCGCAGGTGTCGATGATCGTTTCCCGGTCTATACAAATATCTTCGCGGTCGATATCGACATTCGTATGCACGTTCACCGGTGTCGCGAATGCCCGCATGATACGCGCGCAGCCGGTGATCTCATCAACCGTTTCGCCTTTCATGCGAAGGGCGGTGATGAAGGATCCGATCTGTGCATCGGTCGTTTCACCGGACATGATCTCCGACATCGTATCGGCGGCTTCCTTCTCGGAGAGATCTTCCCGCTTTACCAGTTTCGCTATCGTGTCTTTTATCATTTCTTAGCAAAATTCCTTAATAATTTCTTGCCTTCGCAGGTCAGCACCGATTCCGGGTGGAACTGTACGCCTTCCACATCCAATTTTTTATGACGCAGGCCCATGATCTCGCCCTCTTTTGTACGGGCGCTGACAGTAAGGCACGAAGGAAGGGAGCTGTTTTCAACGAGCAAGGAATGGTAGCGCGTTGCGTCGAAACAGTCCTTCAAACCTTTAAAAACACCTTTACCGTCGTGCATGATCGGCGATGTCTTACCGTGCATCAGGCGTTCGGCGCGCACTACCTTTCCGCCAAAAACCTCGCCGATACACTGATGGCCAAGACACACGCCGAGGATAGGGATCTTGCCCGCGAACGTCCGGATAACATCCATAGATATCCCCGCCTGTTTCGGGTTGCCGGGGCCCGGAGATATCACTATCTTGTCCGGCGCCAGTTCTTTGATCTGGTCTATCGTTATATGGTCGTTACGAAAACCCTGACGTTCTTATCCCATTCGTAAAGATATTGAACAATGTTATACGTGAATGAATCGTAGTTGTCTATGACCAGGATCATAAGCCCTCTTCCGCCTTATCTATAGCGGCAAAAAGCGCGGCTGCTTTATTTCGCGATTCCAGATATTCCTTTTTCGGCACCGAATCCGCAACTATCCCCGCGCCCGCCTGCACATACGCGGTACCGTCCTTTACCAGCATGGTGCGGATCGTTATCGCCATATCCATATTGCCGGAATATGAGAAATAACCAACGGAGCCGCCGTAGGTGCCTCTGGCGCCCTCTTCCAGCTCGTCGATAATTTCCATCGCGCGAACCTTCGGCGCACCGCTTAAAGTGCCGGCCGGAAAACAGGCCCGGAACAATTCAAAAGGTCCCGCCCCGGGACGGAGCGTGCCGGTGACGTAGGAGACGATATGCATGACATGCGAATATTTCTCAATGCACATAAGGTTCGGGACTTTCACGGTCGCGGGTTCGCAGACGCGGCCCAGGTCGTTACGCCCAAGGTCTACCAGCATTATGTGCTCGGCCCGTTCCTTAGGGTCCGCCAGGAGATCTTTCGCCACTTGCTCCTCGGCCTCGGGATCTTTGGCGCGCGGCGCGGTCCCGGCGATAGGCCGTGTCTGTGCCTGTAAGCCTTCCTTTCGCACCAGTATCTCGGGCGATGAGCCGACCAGCTCGAAGGACCCCAGCTGCAGATAGAACATATAAGGCGACGGGTTGACCTGCCTTAAAGAGCGGTATATATCGAATGGCTTGGCATCAGTTTTCCGCATAAGCCGCTGGGAAAGCACGACCTGGATAATATCACCGTTACGGATATAGCGCTGTCCGGCACGAACGTTCTCTTCGAACTTTTTTTCCGTCATGTTTGACAGCAGCGGATATGTCCGATTTTTTTTGCTTTTCTTGGGAACGAACGGTTTTCGCAGCTTCGCGATGATCCCTTCTATAGCCTTGCCTGCTTCGGCATAAACATTACCCGGTTCT
Source organism: Endomicrobiales bacterium (assembly GCA_963796955.1). Taxonomy (GTDB): domain Bacteria; phylum Elusimicrobiota; class Endomicrobiia; order Endomicrobiales; family JALOBY01; genus CAWCNJ01. The sequence goes on along the minus strand of CAWCNJ010000008.1, from coordinate 13,838 downwards.
TTTCCGTCTACATCGGCGCAGACGACTATTTTCACGGAATGTTTGAGATGGTCGAAGATAACGATAGTATCAGTTATCATGAACGTGCTGTCCGGCAGCTGCATGGTGTCTTTCGGCTTATTGGGAAGGTGCTCTATAAAACGCACCATGTCATAGCCGAAATAGCCCACCGCGCCGCCCCAGAACGGCGGAAGGCCTTCTATCTGAACCGGCGTATAGCGCTTCATGATCTCGTGAAGCTCAACGATAGGGTCGTCGGTCTTCTGCCAGGCCGGTTTGTCGCCTGGCTTGTGCAGGGAATACATGCTGCCCTTGCTCTGAAATATGAGCTTCGGTTCCCAGGCCATGAACGAGTAGCGGCCCCATCTTTCGCCGCCTTCAACGCTTTCCAGCAAATACGCGTAGGGTTTACCGTCGGCAAGCTTCAAAAATGTGGAAACCGGCGTCTCAAGATCAGCCAGGATCTCGCCGTATACCGGGACGATCGTGCCTTTTTTTGCCAGCGCTATGAATTCCTGCTTCGAAGGTTTAAGCATGCGGTTTCTTATAGACCTTTGCGGGATCGAAAATGCGTTTTCCTTTGACCGTTGTGCGGTCGCCGGAAGTGCTTACTTTTGTGAAAAAGCAGCTGCGGTAACCGGTGTGGCAGGCCGACCCGCCGACCTGATCCACTTTCACCAGCAGACAGTCACCGTCGCAATCATATTTAAATTCTTTAACTTTCTGAATGTTTCCGGATTCTTCGCCTTTTACCCAGAACTTCTGGCGCGATCTAGCACCAGAACGTGGCCTTCTTTGTTTTGATAGTGCGTTTGATGGATTCCTTGTTCATATAGGCGACCATCAGGACTTCGCCGTCTTTCCAATCCTGCACGACCGCCGGTATAAGACCATTGTCGTCAAACTTCAGTTTTTTGATAAAGTCCACTGTGTCTCCCTTTGATCTGTCGGATCGGTTGGATCAGACGGATCTGTCTGATCAAATTCGCACTGCAACTTTTTTTGACTTTAAATACTGTTTTACCTGCTTAATGCTCAATTCCTTAAAATGGAACAATGAGGCGGCCAAGACAGCAGAAGCGCCGGCTTTGCAGGCCCCGTTAAAATGTTCAAGTTTCCCCGCGCCGCCTGAAGCGATGACCGGGATATGTACGTTACTGCTTACCGCGGACAGCAACGCTTCATCGTAACCGTTCTTTACACCGTCGCAATCCATGCTGGTCAGCAATATTTCGCCGGCGCCGAGTTTCTCAACCCGTTTCGCCCAGTCTACGACATTAAGCGCAGTTTCGGTCCGGCCGCCGTGAGTATATACTTTCCAGGCGCCGTTTTGCCGACGGGCGTCGATCGCTACCACAATGCACTGCGCACCGAACCGGCGGCTGGAGGCTGCGATCAGACCCGGGTCATTTACCGCCGAGGTATTCATGGAAACCTTATCAGCGCCGGCCTTCAGCAATGCGCGAATATCTTCCACCGTGCGCACGCCGCCGCCCACCGTTAAGGGAATAAAGACCTGTTCGGCGGTCTTCCTGACCACTTCAAGCATGATCGGGCGCTTGTGGGCCGAGGCTGTGATATCAAGAAAAACCAGTTCATCGGCGCCCTCGACGTTATACCTTTTAGCCACTTCCACCGGATCGCCGGCATCGCGCAGGTTAAGGAAACGGGTTCCCTTAACTACTCTCCCGGCGTCAACGTCCAGACAGGGTATCACTCTTACCGCAAGCATTATTTCTCCGCTATCTTTATCGCGTCTTCTATTTTTATGCTGTCGTTATACAGGGCTTTGCCGATGATCGCGCCCATGATACCCGTGCTTTCAAGGGCTTTCAGCTGCTCAACATCCGCAAGCGTAGAAACCCCGCCGGAAGCAATGACTTTTAATTTGCTGCGCTCTGCTATTTCTTTCAGCGCGGCGATATTAGCACCCTGCATCATGCCGTCTTTTTTGATATCGGTATGTATTATTTCTTCCACACCCATTTCTTTAAGGCGGCCGGCAAGCTCGAACACATCAACAGCCGTCGTTTCTTTCCAACCGGCGATCGCGACCATGTTATCGCGCACATCCAGCGCCACGACTATTTTGCTGCCATATTTATCAACCGCTTCTCTTAACAGCTCAGGATTATAAACCGCGATCGTGCCGATGATAATGTGATCAATGCCTGCCTCTGCGAGCAGATCTATCGTTTTCATGCTGCGCACACCGCCGCCGAACTCAACGGGGATGGAAACGCTCTCGCGGATCTTTTTCAGCACCTCAAAGTTCCTGGGAGACCCCTGGAAAGCGCCGTCAAGATCAACGACATGCAGTCTTTTAGCGCCCTTGGCCTGCCATATTTTAGCGAGATACGCCGGATCATTGGAATAAATAGTTTCGGCGTCCAGCCTGCCCTGGGTCAGCATCACACAGTTGCCGTCGCGCAGATCTATCGCTGGAATGATAAGCATTTATTGAACCTCTTTTATAAAGTTCTTCAACAGCCTGATCCCTGTGGGACCGCTTTTTTCCGGGTGGAACTGACAGCCCCAGACCTTGCCCTTTATTATGGCGCTGCAAAAATCGCCGCCGTAATCCGTGGTGGAGGCAATGTCTGCCTTTTTAGACGGCTGGCCGTAATACGAATGAACGAAATAGAAATACGAGTTATCGGCGATCCCGTTGAACATTGTCGCTGCAGCCTGTTGTGACCGGATAGCAACCTGGTTCCAGCCCATGTGCGGTATCTTCAAATTTTTGTTCCTGCCGGTAAAAGCAAAACGTTCCACCTCGCCGCTGAGAACCGAAAGACCTTTCCGCCACCCGCCTTCAGTGCTATGATCAAAAAGCAATTGAAAGCCCAGGCACAAGCCAAGGAACGGCTTATCCATCTCTATGCAGTCGCGGATGGTATCTATCAGGCCGGTCTCATTAAGGTTTTTTAACGCCGGTATAAAAGCGCCGACACCAGGGAAAACCAGCGCGTCGGCAGATTTGATCTGCCGGGCATGAGCGGTTACCACGGCTTTCGCGCCCGCCAGTTCCAGGGCTTTTGCCACGCTGCGCAGATTGCCCATATCATAATCGAGGACGGCTATGACGGGCTGTTTCACGCCAGCAGGCCTTTCGTGGACGGGATGCTTTTATTTTTTTTATCGCGTGTTGCGGCGGCGGCCAGCGCACGGCCGAAACCCTTGAAGACCGCTTCGGCGATATGATGGTTATTGGAGCCTTTTTTCATGGAAATATGCAGCGTCATGCCGCTGTTAACGGCAAGCGCGTAAAAGAATTCTTTTATCAGGGAATAATCGAAGCGTTCACCGCTCTGTTTGGCGAATTTCACGCCGAAATCAAGCAGGGGCCTGCCGGACAGATCCAGGGCGACGTAGGAAAGAGCCTCATCCATAGGCAGCAGAAAATTGCCGTATCTGACGATCCCTTTTTTATCGCCCAGCGCCAGCTTAAGGGCGGAGCCCAGGGTAATGCCGATATCTTCCACAAGGTGGTGGTCGTCTATGTGCGTATCACCGCTCGCTTTTATGGACAGAGAAAATCCCGCGTGGTGGGCAAAGAGCGTCAGCATATGGTCCATGAACGGTATAGAGGTGCTTACCGCTATCTTTCCCGGTTTTTCAAGGCCCAGAGAAATAGAGATATCCGTTTCCCTGGTCGCGCGCTTTTGTACGGCCGAACGGTTTTTCATGGTCTTCCTTAGTGAGACAGTTCGCTGTTCGTGGTAAAGTGCGTTACTTCATGAGTATCCATCATGGCAAGAGCTTTTTCAATTTTATCGTACAGCATCAGTTCTTCCATGGCGTACGGGCATTTCCCGTCGCTCTCAAGGGCTGCCTGCTCAACATCTTCCATTATAACAAGCAACAGCTCCAGATCCCTGCGGTTTAATTCTATATTCATCTTGAGCACCTCTCGACTTTGTTATTGTTTTTTTGCGAAATCCCGCTGAGCGGGATTCTTTCGAATATTAAGAGACGCTTCATGCCAGGACATTCCCTCGGTTGAAGCCATAAGGGCGGCATAATCGGCGGCAATGACGGCCGACTGAGCGCTGTACTCCATATAACTGCTTCTTTTTAAGAACGTCGCAACGGATAATCCGCTCGAAAAACGCGCCGTTCCGGCCGTCGGCAATACATGCGAAGGCCCGGTCACGTAATCACCCATTGCCGTCGGGGTTGCATAACCGGCAAAGATAGCGCCGGCGTTCTGTATGCCTTTCAAATAATATGCAGTGTCCTGTACCAGCAGTTCCAGATGTTCGGGCGCCGCTTCGTTAACCAGCGCTATCGCCTGCCGCGCATTTACCGTCGAAAGTTTTACCCTTTTCAACAACGGTTCGTCCAGCATATTTGTTATGGCCTTTGTAAGGGCCTTTGACAGAGAGAATACCGAGGCAACAGCCCGCTCATCATGTTCAAGCTGGGCTTTCACATCTGCGACAACGTAGTCCGCCGGCGCCCGCCATCGGCGATTATCGCAACTTCGCTTGGGCCCGCCAGAGAATCAATGCCGACAAGGCCGTACACCTGGCGCTTTGCCTCGTTGACATACGCGTTTCCCGGCCCCACGATAATGTCCACTTTCGGTATGCTTCTTGTGCCGAACGCAAGCGCACCTATCGCGGCCGGCCCGCCAATGCGGAATATACGGTTTACACCGGCAACCTGCGCGGCGTACAGCACGGCAGGCGTTATATTTTTGGGCGGTGAGACCATCACGATCTCTTTGACACCGGCAACTTTAGCGGGTATCGCCGCCATTAACACGGTAGACGGATATGGGTAGCGCCCGCCTGGTACATATATCCCTGCGCTCCGCAGCGGCCCTATGATCTGCCCGCGCTTTACCCCTTTGTCATGTAAGATCCAGGTTTTGCAGCTGCGCGACAGTTCGGCCTTGTGGAATGACTGTATGTTTGAAGCGGCGATCTCGATGGCGCGTCGTGTAGAGACGTCCAGTTTCGCTGAAGCAGCTTTGATCTCTGAGACCGAGACCTCAATGGTATCTTCTGTGAGCGCACACCTGTCGAATTTCCTGGTAAAAGAAAATAGTGCCGTATCGCCTTTAGCGGCTACGCTGTCCAATATTGACCTAACCTGCTCACTGACCGATTTCATCTTCATGGTGACTAATTTTACCAAAATTGGCCTGCTTTATCAATCAGAAATTCTACGTATCGTTGCGCCAAGGGAACGGAGCTTGAACTCCAGATTTTCATAGCCGCGGTCAAGATGGTACACTCTCAGGATCTCGGTCTTCCCTTCCGCCACTAAACCGGCCAAAACAAGGCCGGCGCCTGCGCGCAGATCGGAGGCCATGACCGGCGCCCGGAAAGTTTATTGACACCGCTGGTAGTGACCTTGTTCCCATCAATGGCGATACTCGCACCCAGCCGCTGCAGCTCTACCGCGTGCAGCAGGCGGTTCTCAAACACCAATTCTTCTATTTTCGCGTTCCCAGGCACGGTGGCCATCAACGCCATCCACTGAGCCTGTACATCGGTCGGAAATCCCGGATAAACATCAGTTTTCACGTTTATCGGAGAAAGTACTTTAACCCATTTAGCGCGCATCTGACTGCCTTCTGAACGCATATCCATACCTGCCGCTTCAAGTTTTTGGGTAACCGCTTTAAGGTGTTCCGGCTCAACTTTATTAAGCACAACATCGCCTTTTGTGATAGCGGCGCCTATCAAATACGTAGCCGCTTCTATCCTGTCGGGGATAACGGTGTGCTCTACTCCGTGCAGTGTTTCGACGCCGTCAATGGTGATGGTTTCGGTACCTGCACCCGCTATTTTTGAGCCCATTTTTGTAAGTATATCCGCAAGGTCTGCTATCTCCGGTTCGCAGGCAGCGTTCTTAATGACCGTTCTGCCTTCCGCCAGCACGGCAGCCAGCAAGATATTCTCAGTCGCCCCAACGCTGGCGAATCGCAGTGTGATCTGAGCTCCCTTCAACTTGTCGGCTTTCATTTCAACAAAGCCGGCTTTAACGGCTATTGAAGCGCCGAGGCGCTCAAATGCCGAAAGATGTATATCGATGGGCCGTGCGCCTATCGCGCAGCCTCCCGGAAGAGAGACGTCGACTTTGCCCAGCCTTGCAAGCAAGGGCCCCATCACCAGCACGCTCGCGCGCATTTTACGCACCAGCTCATACGGCGCGTCATGGCGAAGCTTCTTCCCATGGTTAACCGTTACGCGATTATCTGCAAATACGACTTTCTTACCCAGGTATTCAAGAAGATTGACGGTCGTGTGAATATCGGCAAGATCGGGCACATTTTCGATCACACAATCGTCGTCGGTAAGCAGTGTGGCGATCAGTACCGGCAAAGCCGCGTTCTTTGAACCCGAGATATCGATCGCTCCCTTAAGTTTTGCGCCGCCTGTAATAACGATCTTATCCATTTAATGTCTCCCGAACCGCATTTTCAACACCCGGTCGTGCCCGGCGTAATCCTTTATAACTTCAACGATCGTATATCCCGCCTGACTGAAGATAAGGCATATCTCTTTGGAAAGCCGGGCATTAAGTTCTATCAGCAGCGTTGCGCCGTCTCTCAGAAAACGTTGTGCTTCCTGGGCGATCTTTCTATATATCAACAAACCGCCGTCTCCGCAGATCAGGGCATTTTTAGGCTCAAATTTTAATTCAGCAGCAAGGTCGTCATACTCATTCTCCGGTATGTACGGTGGGTTTGAAAGCAACAGGTCAACCCTTCCATCCAGGGCGTCAGATGCGAACGCCGTGAAGAGATCGCCTTTTCTTAATAGAACTTTGCCGGAAACTGCATTGCCGGTGATATTGCGGTCCGCAACGGCAAGAGCCCCGTTCGATATATCGCTTGCGTACACAGTTTCTACCTGTGAAAGTTTTGCGACAGAAACCGCAATGTTGCCGCAGCCGGTGCAAAGGTCTACGACGGTATCCGGCTTTTCCAGACTGATCTGCGCGATGGCCGCTTCCACCAGATGTTCCGTCTCAGGTCTGGGCACGAGCGTGTGTTCGTTTACGACAAAAGGAAGTCCCATGAACTCCCACTCGCCGAGGATATATGCGACCGGTTTCCGCCGGCGTCGTTCTTCGATAAAAAACCGTACCCGCGCGAGCTTCGCTTCATCGAGCACGTCATCAAGCTTAAGATTTACGGCCGCTCTTTTGCAGCCCATCGCTTCCGCCAACAGTATCTCGGCGTCTGCTCTGGCGCCCTCAATGCCGGCTTTGGCAAAGCAGCCGGTCATCCATTCCAGTATCCTGCCCGCCGTCCATTGCTCAGACGTTCGATTGTGCGCCAAGCATGCGCTCCTGGTCGGCCTTGATCAGGGCACGAACCATTTCCATCATATCGCCTTCCATCACTTCCGGCAGACGGTGAATGCTCCAGTTTATGCGGTGGTCGGTTATTCGGTTCTGCGGGTAATTATATGTGCGGATCTTTTCCGAGCGGTCGCCCGTGCCGATTTGAGACTTACGCTCGCTGGACATCGATTTTTCTTTTTCGATAACTTTCTGCTCGTTAAGCCGTGCCAGCAATATCTTCATGGCCTTTACACGGTTCTTCTGCTGGCTGCGTTCATCCTGACAGGCCACCACGACTCCCGTCGGTATATGCGTAATGCGTATCGCTGACTCGGTTTTATTCACGTGCTGGCCGCCGGCGCCCGACGCTTTATAGGTATCGATCCTGAGGTCTTCAGGTTTAATATCGATCTCAACTTCCTCGACTTCCGGCAGCACCGCGACGCTTACCGCCGAGGTATGTATCCGCCCGGCGGCTTCGGTCGCCGGTACCCGCTGTACGCGATGGATACCACGCTCATATTTATAAAATTTCCAGGCATTGGGTCCCGTTATGCCAAATATAATTTCCTTGAATCCACCTATGCCCGTCGGGTTGCTGTCCATGGGCTCAACTTTCAGACCCTGGGCTTCCGCGAAACGGGAGTACATACGCAGCAGGTCGCCCACGAACAAAGCGGCCTCATCACCGCCGGTTCCCGCCCTGATCTCAACGATGATCCCCTTTCCCTCGTTGGGATCCCGCGGCAAAATAGCGAACTTCAGTTCCAGCTCAAGCGCCGCAAGTTTGGCGGTCAACTGCTCGTGCTCGCTGGCTGCGATCAACCGCATTTCGCTGTCGGAAGAATTCTTCAGCTCATCGATACCGGCGAGTTCATGTTTGAACCGCTTGAACTGGATGTAGCGCGCCATGATCGGCTGCAGATAAAAATGCTCCTGCGAGAGCTCCTTGAACCGGCTTTGCACCGCCATCGTGGCAGGGTCTCCCAGCAGTTTCTCGACTTCATGGAAACGGTCTTCCAGATTTTTCAGCTTTTGCTCTATCATCGTTTCTCCAAATAAAAATATGACAGAGTTATATTGATATAACTCTGTCATATATAAATGCTATCGGTAACTACTTTTCTTTTTTCGGCGTTTCTTTTATTTCTTTTTTGGGTGCGGTAACCTTGGGCATCGGCATAGCCTTATTCACGCGTTTTGGAGAAAGAGAAAGTATCTTGCTCTTCGCGGGTTTAACGACTTTGACCTTAACCTTTTTCTCCGCAGCCTTGCCTTCGGTCTTGGCAAATCTCTTTTTAAAGCGGTCCACACGGCCGGCGCTGTCAAGCAGCTTTTGCTTGCCCGTAAAGAACGGGTGACAATTTGAGCAAATTTCAACCTTGATCACCGGTTTTGTAGAACGGGTCTTAAAGGTATAACCGCAGGCGCAGCTTACGACGGAATCAACATATTTTGGATGAATGCCTTCTCGCATGGTCTCTCCTTCATCTATTTACACAAGTATTGTCGTACAGTATGCCAAAAAATAAATTAAATGTCAAATATTGTCAATGAGACAATTTAAGCCAGGCCGCCTGTTTCCATGGACTTGAGGAAGTCTTTGTTGGACTTCGTGGCGGACAGTTTTTCGTTGAGCAGTTCCATACCTTCTATCTGGTTGAGGGAGCTGACGACCTTGCGGATGATCCAGACCTTGTTGAGTTCGTCTTCCGTCAAAAGCAGCTCTTCTTTTCTGGTGCCGGAACGCGTTATGTCAACGGCCGGGAAGATGCGGCGGTCGGCGAGTTTGCGGTCAAGGTAAAGCTCGGCGTTACCGGTGCCCTTGAACTCTTCGAATATCACATCGTCCATGCGGCTGCCTGTTTCTACGAGCGCGGTCGCGATGATCGTAAGGCTGCCGCCTTCTTCGATATTCCGTGCCGCGCCGAAGAACCTTTTCGGCCGCTGCAGGGCGTTGGAATCAAGACCGCCGGAAAGCACTCTTCCGCTGGAAGGAGTTACGGTGTTATAGGCGCGGGCCAGACGTGTTATGGAATCAAGCAATATCACCACATCCTTGCCGTGCTCGACATTGCGTTTTGCTTTTTCTATTACCATTTCGGCGACCTGAATATGGCGGTCCGCGGGTTCATCGAACGTCGACGAAACAACTTCACCTTTGACGGAACGCTGCATATCGGTAACTTCTTCGGGGCGCTCGTCTATCAGAAGTACCATCAACACTACTTCCGGGTGGTTCATGGTGATCGCATTGGCGATCTTTTGCATCATAACGGTTTTACCGGTACGGGGCGCGGCATTTATAAGCATGCGCTGACCCTTGCCGAGCGGTGTAACCAGGTCTAACACCCGTGTTGACAATTCGCCGCGAACGGTCTCCAGCGTGATCTTCTTATTCGGGTACAAAGGAGTCAGGTTGTCAAAGAGCGGACGTTCCCGGATATGATCGACTTCCTGGGCGTTGACGGTCTTTACCTGCAGCAGGGCGAAAAAGCGTTCCTGCTCTTTCGGCGGCCGCACGTAGCCGGCGACCGTATCGCCTTTGCGCAGGGCGAATTTTTTTATCTGTGAAGGTGAGATATATATGTCATCAGGACCCGGCAAATAGTTGTAATTGGGTGAGCGAAGAAAGCCGAAACCGTCCGGCAGTATCTCAAGAACGCCTTCGTCGTAGACGGGGTTATTCTCTTTAGCCTGACCTTCCAATATCTTCGCGATAAGTTCCTGTTTGCGCAAACCCGAAAGGTTCTCTATCTTAAGACCTTTGGCTATGTTCGTCAGCTCTACCAGGGTCTGCTTTGACAAAACGGTAACGTCCATGGACTTGTTGTTTTCCATTAATTTCCTCCGGCGGTGGGGTGTGTTACGATAGGCATGTTTAGGTTTTGTTTTTTTGAGGCGTTATTTCAGGTTTCAATTCGTTGGGAGTTAAAATAGTGGGGTATTTACCTTTTGAACATTCTATATCAATTCTTACTGTTTGTCAAGCTTTCAAACAGCAACCGGGTCTGGCGGCGCGTCTGTGCCAGGGAACCGCCGTTATCGATCATGTAATCCGATCCTTCAAGCTTTACTGAAACCGGCAACTGGCGGTTGTTCCTCTTTTCAAGTTCCTCTATAGACAGACGCCGCAAGACCTTCGCCCTGGAAATAACTTTTGTAAAGGGAGCCGTAACCAGCACCACCACATCGCAGAACCGGTCAAAACCGGATTCGAACAACAGCGGCGCCTCAACGACGCACAGTTGGCTCACGTCACCGGATTTCGAGATCCGCTTCTTTATTTCTTTCAAGATGACCGGATGGGTGATCTTTTCAAGCGCCGTTAGATCTGCTTTTGTCCTGAAGGCGGCCAGCGAAAGTTTTTTCCGGTCGATGATGCCGTTTGCCGAAACTATGGAACTGCCGAAGCGCCGTACTAACGCCGCTCGTAACTTCTTATCCTGAGCGTAGATCTGATGTGCGACGGTGTCGGCATCGATCACCGCGGCACCGAGTTCGCGCAGGAGAGCGGCGACGGTCGATTTCCCCGCTCCAATGGAGCCCGTGAGACCGACGACACGGCAGGTCATTGCTCACTCCAGCTGCCCATCTGGGACCAGTTCATACCTTTATCCAGCTGTACTTCCAAGGGGACATCCAGCTTGACGGCATGTTCCATACATTCTTTTATCAACGCGCAGGCCGCATCCACCTCGTTTTCCGGCGTCTCAAATACCAGCTCATCATGCACCTGCAGCAGCATTTTGGTTTTCAGTTTATTACGTGTCAGCTGTGTATCCACCGCGATCATCGCGATCTTGATAATATCAGCCGATGTTCCCTGCACGGGCATGTTGATGGCCATCCTCTCGGCTGAAGAGCGTATCATGCCGTTCTTCGCATTTATCCCCGGAATAGAGCGTACCCGACCGAACAAGGTGGTGACAAATCCGTCCCTTCGCGCCGCGGACAACAGCTCTTCCTGCCAGGCCCGGATGCGGGGATAGCGTTGGAAATAACTTTCAATATACGCCTTAGCCTGGGAATTATCTATGCCCAGCTGCTGGGCAAGGCCGAATGCCGAAATACCGTACACGATCCCGAAGTTTATCGTTTTCGCGATGCGCCGCTGGCCGTCGTCGATCGAAGAAGGATCCGCCATGAATATTTCAGCGGCCGTCGCGGTGTGAATGTCCTCCCCCCCTTTAAAAGCCCGTACCAGGGCAGGATCCTTGCACAGGTGGGCGAGGGCCCGCAGGTCTATCTGGGAATAATCGGCCGACAGTAAAACGGTGCCGGGCGCCGCGGCGAAGGCAGCGCGTATCTTCATACCCTCAGTAGAACGTATCGGTATATTTTGCAAATTGGGGTTTGACGATGACAGCCTTCCGGTGGCGGTAATGGCCTGATTGAACCGTGTATGGACGCGCGAATTGCCGTCTGCCGCCGGGATCAGAGCGTCTATGTACGTCGATTTAAGTTTCTGCAGTTCCCGGTGGCGCAATATCAACGCCGGCAGCGGGTGTGCTGCTGCCAGTGAATTGAGAACTTCTTCGTTCGTAGAATAACCGCCGGACTTGGTTTTAACACCGCCCGCCAGGCCGATCTTTTCGAACAATATCACTCCAAGCTGTTTTGGAGAATTGATATTGAACTCAACGCCCGCCGATGTCGTGATCTCGGCGCACAATGTGCCCAGCAGCTGGCCGAATTGATTCTGGAGACCGGTCAAATAGTTGAGGTCAACGCGTATCCCGGTACGTTCCATACGGGTCAGTATAAAAGCGACGGGAAGTTCAATGTCATCGTACAGTTTTCTAAGACCGCCGATCAGTTTTTCATCAAATTTTTCTAGCAGCAGGCGCTGGCATTCAACGGCCTTTGCGCCTGCAACCGCTTCTTCCGGGAGTTCGGTATCGGCGCCTGTGTTCACCGCTTTTGCAACCAGCGTTTTCGCGATGCTTTCCGGCGTGGAAGTATCAACGGCGGCGTCGATACAATAGGCGGCCAGCATCGTGTCATTAATACGGCATTTTATGGCAGAGGGATCGATACCAGAGGCAAGCAGCAGTTTTTTTATATCATGGACAACAAGACATATGTTCCCATTACCAAGGAATTCCGCAGCGGGATCGATCTTCCCTTCGAACGCCGGGGCGGAGAGCAGGTCATGGCCGCCCGCGTTAATGGGGCAAAAATAGACCGGCCCTGATCCTGCGGCAAATGAATAGGAATTAATACTACCGCTTTCGGCGTAGCCTGGTTCAAGGAATAAGGTATCAACGATCGAAGCGACTGCCTTTCGCAACTCGATCAGGGAAGTGATCTGTCGTACTTCCGGCAACGGGATGATCGTGAGGGGTTTGACCGGCGTTTCAGAGAATGCGGTTTGAGCCTCGGCTTCACCGGTCTTTCCCTGCTTCAAGCTTATAAATCCCATTTCATCGAAAAAAGCATTGATGACCGCTTCCACCGGCGGCTGATAGCGGCATTCTTTCCAGTCAAGATGAGGCGCCTGATCAGGATCGAATATGACCAGTTTTTTACTGAGCAGCGCATTCTGCGCTTCGGCCTTAAGCTTTTCTTTCACCTGGCCGGTTATATTGTCAACGTTGGACAGCACGCCTTCGATGGAACCATATTTCGCGATCAGCGTTTGCGCAGTCTTGGGACCAATACCTTTAACGCCAGGGACGTTGTCGGAGGTATCTCCCATCAGCGCGAACATATCCGGCAGCTGGCCCGGCAAAAGACCGTATTTTGCCTGCACCGCTTCCGTATCTATCGTGGTACCCTTTGATTCATTCCACACCTCAATGCCCGGCTTGACCAGCTGCAATACATCTTTATCGCCCGAAACAATGACCACCTGCACACCGGCCCCGGCAGCGTCGCGCGCGATAGCCGCGATGATATCATCGGCTTCCAGACCTTCTTTTTCAATGATCGGGATGTTCAACGCCTCGGCGGCCCTGCGCGCCAGCGGCATCTGTGATCTCAGTTCGTCGTCGATTGCTTTTCTGTGGGCTTTGTAGGCGGGGTACAACTCGTGGCGGAAATTCTTTGCTGGAAAATCAAAACAAACGCACCAGTGGTCCGGGTGTTTCTGCTTTTGCACCTTCATCAGCATACGTACGAAACCGTAGACCGCGTTCACCTGCTGGCCGGCGGGCCCGGTCAGGGGCGGCAGCGCGTGGTAGGCCCGGTGGATATAGGCGTTGCCGTCGATAATATAAATATTCGACATTATATGCTCTGGTCATCAAGCTGACCGATATATTCCTGGGCGGCGAAGGCGGCCGTCGCGCCGTCACCGGTCGCGGTAACCACCTGGCGCAGCAGCTTTTTGCGCACATCGCCGCAGGCGAATATTACCCGTGATGGAGGTTTTCATGTGGTCATCGGTCAGCACATAACCGGCGGGGTCAAGGCTCACGACATCCCTTATAAAATCCGTGTTGGGCGACAGGCCCACGTAAATGAACACCCCGTCAACCGGTATCAGGCTCATGGCATTCGTTTTAACGTTCTTTACCGCGATGCTTTCA
>CAWCNJ010000007.1:0-124631 GCA_963796955.1 Endomicrobiales bacterium | reverse complement strand
GGTGGGTAAAGTTCTTGAACGAAGAGACAAGACGCTGCTGGTTCCAGCGCGTGTCGCCGGCCGAACCGAAGAAGTCCGCGCGCATATTGTTGTCTATGCCGAACACCTGATTGGGGCCCTGGGCAAAATAGGTGACCACCTCGCTGCCGATAAGGCCGTTAGAACCGGTAACCAGTATCTTCACTTTTCGCTCCTTCGCTGAAAAAGTTTTTGTAATAATCTCGCGACAAAAAGTTTTTTATATGCGGGGGTCTGGGAAGCCATGGTGCGAAAGATGATGCGCAGCTGACGGTAAAGCCATGAGGGGCGCAGGAGCATGGCACTCAGCCAGCGGCTGAAGGCGCGCGCGTACCATGCTTCTATCTCGCGGGCGGACAGCTGCGGATAATCTACGACGCAGGAAACACTGCCGTCGTAATTTTGCCAGTCAAAATCCTTCAGCCATCCGTTGTCCTTTAACTGGTCGTAAAATTTTGTCCCCGGGTATGGGGTGGCGATGCTGAACTGCACGCTGTCGGTGTCAAGGGCTATAGCGTAGCGCAGGGTCGCTTCCATCGAGCCGCGCGTTTCCCCCAGCAGCCCGAACGTGTAGGTGGCGTGCGTGCGTATGCCGTGCGATACCGCCCATGAAACCACTTTCTTCACGCGGTCAAGGTCCACCGGTTTCCCTATATGTTCCAGTACATCCTTTGCGGCGCTCTCAACGCCGAATTTTATGCCGATACAACCGCTGCGCGCCATAAGGGCTACGGTCGCCTCGTCAAGGTTAGAAGCGTCCGCCATGCAGCTCCAGGCAACCGAAATCTTTCTGTCGATGATCTCCGAGCATATCGCGTGGACCCGTTTCAGGTCTATTGAAAAGTCATCATCATCGATATATATTTCCCGTATCTTATAGCGTTCTACCAGCACCTGGATCTCGTCAACCACATGCTGAGTGGAAAATATCCGGTAGGCCCGGTTATGGTAATAGACCTGCGGCCATACGCAGAAATAACAGCCGTAAGGACACCCCCGGGAAGTATGCATTTGCGCCGAAGGATAATACTGGCAAAAGACATCCCAGTACGCCGTTATCGCATTTTTTTCCGGCATCGGGAACAGTTCCCGCTCCGGCATACCCAGCTCATCCAATGCCTTGAACGGTTTTGTATACTCAACCTGCCCGGGCGCCTTGCTCGCGGCAACTTCGTGAACACCCTGGATCTCCACCTTTGCGCCGGCAGCTATGGCATCGACGACCTCGCAGACGGCGAATTCGTATTCACCGCAGATGACCAGGTCTATACCGGTGGCGCCGTTATCGATTATTGTTTTTAAGAGCAGCGCGGCGAACGGCCCAACCGCGATAACCGTGAGCGCGCTGTTCTGCTTTTTCAGCCGCCGCCCGATCTCTATATCATTATTGACGGAAAACGGCGCGGTCTCAATGACCGCTACGTCAGCCCGGGAGGTCAGGGCCCTCTCATGGAATGCATCCGCCGTCATCTGCGCGGCGACGCCGTCTATCACATCAACCTCGACGCCCCGGCGTTTCAGCAGCCCGGCGGTATACCCCAGCGAGAACGGGAACGGCCGGTACAACGACGGCTCATTGATCTTCTTCAGTTCCGAGTAAGGCCAGCGGCTGCCCGCCCTCACGAAATACTTCTCGTGATCGTGATCGACGTTTACGCGAAATGGAGGGTTCAACAATAGTACTTTCATACGTTATTTCAGCAGCCGCCAGAAACGAAGCATCTGCGGATTAAAATGCATTAGTTTTTTCATGATCATGCCCGGGGTCAGATACACGCTGCGGTACGCCTTTTTGAACATTTTTTCCACGAGCTCCCTGGTAAGCGCTCCCTGCTCAAAATACGCAGTCCCCGAATACGAGCCGAGCTCGTGCCACTGTGAGAACAGGAATTTTCCTTCCGCTTTTATAAGATCGTACAGCTTTGTGCCGGGGTAGGGCGCGGCGATCGTGAACTGCACATAATCAAGTTTCAACTGTTTGGCGAAATCGATGGTGGCGTTCATCGTGCTCTCGTCTTCGCCGAAATTACCTATGACAAAAAAGCCGGTCACTTCAAGGCCGGCTTCCTGCGCCCAGCGCACGGCCTGGATTATCCGGTCCTTTGAAAGATGTTTTCCAATCAGGTCCAATATCCGCTGGGAACCGGACTCAATGCCGAAGGCGATGCGGTAACAGCCGGACCGCTTCATCGCCTGAAGCATTTCCAGGTCAACGTTGTCCACCCTGCTGGAGGCTTCCCAGTGTATGTTCAATTTTTGTTTCACCAGTTCTTCGCAAAACCGCATGATGCGCGGGCGGCTTACCGTGAAGCTGTCGTCGATCACCGGTATCTCATCGGCCCCCATGTTGATCAGCTCGCGCCATTCGCCCAGTATGTTCTCTACGCTGCGCATACGGTAACTGCGGCCGCTGATACCCTTGTAGCAAAAATTACAATCGCACGGACAGCCGCGCGACGTCATGATATTCATTACTTTTTTTCCGCGATGCAGCATATACTCGTATTTTTCCACCGGCAGCAGCGACCGGCGCGGATAGGGCAGTTCATCAAGGTCGGCGATGTAGGGCCGGTCGGGATTGTGTTTTATAATGCCGTTTTCCACATAACTTATGCCCTGTATCCGTTCGAGCGGCGTTTCCCCGTTGACGACTTCACGCGCGGTATATTCCCCTTCGCGCCGGCAGACAATATCAACAAACCCGGTAAGTAAGGTTTCATCGGGCAAGACCGAAACATGCGGACCGCCGACCAGCACCATTTTTCCGGCCTCTTTTGCCAGGCGCGCTATGCGCCAGACTTCCGTGATATTCGGGGTCAAAGCCGAGATACCGACAATATCGGAGGCCGCTATGTCGTCTGGAAGAGAAGCGGTGTCCTCCACCTGAAAGTCCCGGCAGCGGACGCTATGCCCGGCCTTTTCAAGCACCGCGGCGATGTATGATATCCCCAGCGGCAGGGACCTTCCGCCGCCCAGCGTGTAGGAAACGTTCTTTGTGTTTATCAGCAGTACTTTCTTTGGCGTTGCCATTATAGTTCAAGCCTTTCTATGGTTTCACCGACTATCCGGGAAGAACGTTCCCAGGTATATTCCCGCGACATGGTCTCGCGGGAGTTGACGGAGCGCGGAAGTTCGGCAAGCTCGGCTAAAATAGCCGCGGTAAAACTCTCTACCGTATCGCCGCCGTCGCGGCACCAGCGTGAAAAATCATCCCGCGTCTGGCCGGCAAGCCTGCCGACGATCGGCTTGTTCATGGCCGCGTATTCGCCGACCTTCAGGGAGGTCTTCATGGTGTTCTGTATGGATTCGCGCATGAAAATAAGCGCTACATCGATCGCGGCGATATAACCGGGTATATCCTTCTGATCAAGAAAGCCGGTGAAGTGTATATTTTTCATCCCGAGAGAACCGGCAAGCGCGACGTAGGTATCGAACAAAGGGCCGCCGCCTATGACCAGGAAGTGTACTTCGGGCCGCAGCTTCATAACGCCGATGACCGCCCTGAAAATAGTCTCCAGGTCGCCGACACCGCCGGTCGTAAAGGAGGCAAGAAAACCAAGCACAGGGCCGTCCGTTATGCCAAGTGCAGCTTTAAGCTTAGACGGGTCGTAGGATCCCGGGTCGAACCTTTCTATATCTACGCCGTGCGGAGCGAAGACGACAGACCGTGCCCCGTATTTTTCAGCGTAGGCAGCCACATACTTGTTAGGCACAAAAACCACATCCGGCAGCTTAAGGAATACATGCTCGGATAATTTGACCAGCCACGCCCGGAACCCATTTTTTTGCAGGACCCAGGAAACATCGTCCCAATCCGCCAGCACCTTTTTTCCCCTCATTTTCGCGATCAGCATTACCGGCACGGTTAACGGCGTGATCGTCTGAATGAACAACAGCTGATATCCGGAGAACAGCGCGAGCCATACTCTGCGCAGCGTACCGTAGAGGAAACCCGCGGCGCTGTTACGCTGGCCAAATGAAATAGCGTCCGGGTATTTAGAATTCGGTTCAACGTAGGCGACCCGCGCGATATTTTCCGGAATGCCTTCCTTCAGCTTCCGTATCCGGTGGGTCGACCCGTAGGTTGAGTCCATAGGGTTGATCATCAAGATCGTTCTCTGAGACAAAAATCTCTTGATCCTGTCAATGATCGCCAGACGTCCGGCCTGAGATGAGGGAACACCGCGCTTAGTAAGGAGGATCGAATGTACCGCGCCGAGCAATTCTTCGGTAGAGTAAACCGCCCTGACCCCCGGCTCGTTCCGTGCGGTGATCATTTCACAGATCTCCAGCTGATGATCGTTCACATGCTCTCCATTCTTAAAGAGCCTGGGCATGACGATTATCGGGGTACCGGACTGCCGCGCAAGAATAATAGTTCCCAGCCCCGCGTGCGAGATGACCAGCTCGGCTTCGGCAATTAACCGTGCGCTCTTCTCGTACGGCACAAAATCTATAACGGCCGCATGGACGGCGCTGAAGGGCGTATTTCCCCGCTGTATCAGCACCTCCCTTTTTATTTCCGGTGTAATAGCGTCAACGGCCCTCAGCAGGCGCGTGAACGGGTGAGCGATACCTCCGACAGTAACATAGATCACATTAACCCGCCGTTATATTCGGTATTCTTGCCGTACACAGCCTTCAAGGCCGGCCACTGGACCAAAAACAGGTCCGCCGCAGGGTGTACCATCCTACCGGTAAATGACGGCGCTTTGACCTGTGCCGCGCTTTCAACAAAGACGATCTGAGAGCGGAACAATAGTTTGCTGAGGTATATTACCGGAACGCTTATCTCACCGCCGGTGGAAAATACGACCGACGGCCTTTGGACCAGAACGATACCGGCAAGAGAGAACAGGAAGGATATCCCCGCCCACAGGCCGGACATATAGTGCGTTACGGTAATATGGTCCGAGATCAACGGGTGCTCTACAACGTTATTCGCCCCCGCATAGGTGAGCAGTACGCAATCGTAACCGCTGAAAGCCTCCAGGATCATGAACATTTCCGTCACATGACCGCCGCCTGAACAGACGCACAGCGCCTTGGGTTTAACGTTATCCATTCTTGCGCCTGGTGACCATTTGCTTTATGTATCCGGGGAACGTTTTCGCGGCAGTCATCAGGGAAGAAGCCCCCATGGGCAGGCAATAGGAGCAGCCGTCATAAACTTCATAATTCTTTTTTTGTTTGAATAGTTTTCTCATGGCCTTATGTTTTTCACCGTTCCACACCGCGTCCGCGCCTTGTGCGCAAATATTCCCCACCGACATATGTCCGGTCGGGTACATAGCGCAGCACGGAGAGACTTCGCCGGTCACCGTTATGAACATGCCAAGCCAGGGCAGCAGGCATACCGGGCGTTTTACCGCCGATAACTTTTCACCGTTGTGCAGCCGCCTTAATACGTGCCTGTTGCCGAGGAGGGCGGGTACATTAGTGGTAACACCCAATTTTTTCGACAGCACCGCCGCCCTGCGCAAGTGCTCCTCAAGATCTTTGACCGACAGGCCGTGCACCAGAGAGTTATTGGCGTTCGCGTCGAATTCCCTGACATCCAGCGGATGGAAAAACGCGTGGTGCACCCCTTTGGAAACACAGAACTCGATATACGCGGGTATCTCGGTATAATTTCTTTTGGTTATCACCATATCGAAGCGCAACTGCGGCGTGCGCTTGTTGGCTTTCGCCAGGAGCTCCCCGAGCAGGGATACCGTACGCATAAGCGTGTCATAATTCCCGCCCCGCATGGCCTCGTAGGTTTCCTTTGTCGCGCCGTCTATGGAAATTTTGAGTATATCAAGCCGAGAATCGGCTATCTTACGCACCATCTGCTCCGGCATGATACCGTTAGAGGAAGTAATAGTTTTGATCCCGCGGGCAGCGGCGGCATCCACCATATCAAAAAATGCCGGGTTCAAAAAAGGTTCGCCGTTAGCCGCCATATTCACCGACAAGGGTTTTACGGCGTCCAATATGGCGACGAACTGAGGTAACGTCATGTGGGTGTTATGTTCGGCAGCGGGGACTATACTTTTCGAATAGCACATCGTGCATTTCAAATTACAGTACGTGGTAATGTCCACCTGAATATGTTTCGGGCTGGGAACGCCGGAAAGCGGTTTGAAAAGCACGGAGCGGACGATAGCCGCTATTTCTGCAATATCCATCAGTTATGTTGCTCCCGGGATAATTTCTTACCGTCGACAAGGCCGGCGGCAAAGCCCGCGTTCCACCACAATACGGTAACGGCAAGATGCAGCGAATAACGCAGTGCCGTGACGAGATCTTTAGCCTTTACCATAAAGAAGATTATAGCAAATATCACCGAAGCGAGACAAAACGCGAACAGCGCGTCCACCCGGCCGGCACACACCATCAGCACGGACGTTACGAGCGCAAGGCACACCACGGCAGGCACAACATGGATCAGGCGGAAAAAACCATACATCCGCACCAGGCGCGCCTGGGCAAAGCCATACCGGAACATCATACGGGCGAATGCGCTCGGGGACCCGGTGCGATAATGAAGTACGACAGCCTGAGGTGTATACAGAAGCCGGTACCCCGCCGCCGTGATCCGGTGGTCCAGTTCAACATCCTCCCCGGGCCACAGACCGGGCAGGAACATACCAACCTCGTCAAAGATCGCTTTACGATAGAGAACGTTGCACGTGGGATTGTGGTTGGTCGCTATGCACGCAAGAACGTCCGGTCCCTTTACGTAATCAGCTATGAAACCGATCGTTTTCATGAAGTTATTGATGAATTTTCCATACTGAGTGTCGTCATCGGGACTTTGCTGGTCCCCGCCGACCCCGGCTACACGCGGCGCGCTCACAATGCAACCCGCCAGAGTTGAAAGCCAGTCAGGTTTACAGATACAGTCCCCGTCCGTGAACGCTATGTAGGCGCCTTGTGCCTGTTTGATGCCGAGGTTGCGGGCCTGCGAAGGACCGACGCCTTCCGTGGTAATTAAGAAAACATTTCCGTGCGCGGCGAATTCAACCGCGATATCGCCGGTAGCATCCGTAGAACCGTCGTTGACTACAATTATCTCGACATTGCTATAGGTTTGCCGGGCAAGGCTTTCGAGGCAGCGGGCAAGAGTTCTTTCGCCGTTCTTTACGGCAACGACCACGCTTATCAGGGGAAGGGAACTAACGCTCATCTTTATTTCCGAGCAGATATGCCAGAAAATTCCAGGCGCCGCGCATTTTCCGGTACAGGTCCGGCAGGGATCTGGTCTCAAAGAGGAACCGCAGCATATAGGAAGGACGGAAATAAAATCTCTTCAGGCCGGCATCGACGTATTTTGTGATCGCTTCAAACGATATACCCGGGTATTCCACAACGCCCTGCTGCTCGCCGTTGTCCAGCCACTGGGACCAGTCTTTCGTCTTTATCCAGCCGTTAGCGTCGCAGGTTTCAAAAAGCTTTGTGCCCGGGAAGGGAACGGCACCGGAGAACTGCAGCGTGGTAAGGTCCAGCGAAAGGGCAAAGTCGATGGTTTCCTGCGCAGTCTTTTCTGTTTCGCCAGGAAGACCGATCACAAAACAGCCGTGCACCTGCAACCCGGCTTCTTTAGCCAGTTCCATAAAATGACGCGACTGCTCAAGCGTGATGCGCTTGTGCATAGTATCGAGCACGCTTTGCACGCCGGACTCAAAGCCGACCAGCAGTTCACGGCAGCCCGCCTGTTTCATTTTTTTGAAAAGTCCGGCGTCAGCGGTGTCCACGCGGGCGTTCACGGAAAAAGTTATTTTCAGGCCCCGGCGCAGTATCTCGTCGCAGATAAGCGTCGCCCGCTCTTTGTTCACGGTAAAGGTATCGTCTTCGAAGAAGAACTCGCCGCCGTTGAGCACCTGCGGGCAGAGCTTGATATCGTGCTCTATCTCGTCGACAACATTTTTGGGACTCCGCAGGCGATAATTGAAACCGTGCATGACCTGCGGCCACAGGCAGAACACGCACTGGTTGGGGCAGCCTCTGCCGGATATTATATCTATATACGGGTATAATTTTCCCCCGTCGAAATAACTCATGAGGTCCAAATGCTGCCAGGCAGGAAACGGCAGTTCGTCCAGATCGGCTATCAAGGGCCGCCGGGCGGTCTTCACCGGCTGTCCTTCGTTCATAAAACAGATTCCAGCTATGGTGGAAAGCGCCCCGCGGTTAAGCACCACATCCCGCACGGTATGGTCGTACTCGCCGATACAGGCAACGTCGACGGCGCCTTTCGCGCTCAAAAGGGTTTCTTCAGGCAGCGCCGAAACATGAGGGCCTACCATTATTACCATGCACGCGCAAGATTCCTTAGCGGCGCGGGCAAGCGCGATATCGGAGGCGATGGACGGTGTGGTAGAATCAAGCACCAGAACGTCCGGCTTTTCCGCGGCTATATACTGTGTGAATTGGGCGCGGTCCAGGCCTTTCGCCGGAAAATCGATAAGTATAACCTGTGCGCCGGGTACATCGCGTTCCAGCACGGCGGCGGCGTAGGCCAGCCAGTCGGGGGCGCGCAAAACACGCCCGCGCGTGCGTGCGGCCCAGCGCTGGGTGCGGCAGAAGTCTGATACGAACGGTTCGTTGGCGACGATTATTTTCATATTAATATTGTATCTGCAGCAGGCTGAAGAGAAAGGCGTTGAAGATCGTTTGTATTCCCATGACGATCAACGACATGGCGAACAATCCCACATTGATCTTATCGAGGATCCCAAAATCGTTCCGATACCAGATATACAAAATATACGTAAACAGCGCAATACCGGTCACCGTCAATACGGCGCCGAAAACGATGGCTCTTTCCAAAGTCACGACCTTCACGACTTTTTCAATGAATTTATCTTCTTCCCTGGCGATCGCCCTGGAAAAGACCTTGGCAAGAAGACCTACGTTGATTATATCCCAGCCCAGTATCATGAACAGAGAGCTGAAGATCATAACGTGCGCGCCCCATGCCCTGCCCCACAGATAAAAGGTGCCGGCCAGCATTTTAAGGGTTACCGCAAGACTTATTCCGAAAATCGTAACCCCCGGAACAAAGAACAGATAATCCGGCGAATAGATAAGCATGAACCTGACGTGACGCCAGGCGTCACGGAGCGATTCCAGTTTTGACTCTCCGACCCTGGGATAATAGGTTATCGGTATCTCGGAGATCTTCAGATGTTTTTTCATCGCATGGATCACCATTTCAGAAGCGAATTCCATGCCGGTCGTGCGCAGTTCCATTTTAATGTACGCTTCCTTCGTGAAAGCCCGTAAACCGCAGTGGGAATCGGAGACGGTGCCTCCGAAAAGAAGCCGTAACATGCCTGAAAGGATCGGGTTCCCCACATATCGATGGGACCAGCTCATCGCGCCGGGAAGGATATTTCCCTGGAACCGGGAGCCCATGACCAGGTCGAAACCCTCTTTCAGCCGGTCCACGAATTTGCAGGCCTGCGTGAAGTCATAGGTATCATCCCCGTCGCCCATCACGATATATGTGCCCTGCGCCTCGTTAATGCCGCGCCGCAAGGCGCTGCCATAGCCCTTCTGATCTTCAGAGACGACCTTTGCGCCTGCCCCCGCAGCTATCTGGACAGAACGGTCGGTAGAGCCGTTGTCAACGACGACAACTTCCCCGGCAAGTCCGGATTCCTTAAATGACTCCAGGGCTTTCTTTACGCACAAGGCTATGCTCTTCTCTTCATTCAGGCATGGTATTACCACCGAAACTTCGATCATTTCCCGGATCCTTTCTATACAAATTCCATCATTACTTGATTAGCCAGCAGCTTTCCCTGCCTGGTAAGCCGCAGCACGGAACCGTCGCAGCTCAGCAGCTTCCTGTCCGAGAGCGATTTTATGGCGGCCCCATAGCGGAGCTTTATATCATGCCTGAGCATTATGCCGTCGGCAGTTCGCAATTTCAATATCATTTCTTCCGCGGCAAGCGTTCTTTCGCCTATCACATCGCGTTCGGCGCACGCGTCCTTGCCTGCGGTTATCGCCGAGATATAATCATCAATCGCGCCGGTGTTCTTTCTGCGCACACCTTCAAAATATGAAGCCGCACCGGCGCCGATACCGATATATTCTTTATTGTTCCAATACATCATGTTATGCCTGCAACGGTAGCCCGTCCGGGACCAGTTCGAGATCTCATACTGTTCATAGGTGTGCGCCTGCATGAAATCCATAGTCCATTCGTATATCTCGGCCTGCTGGTCGCTGTCAACCTCTACCCCGGCGCGCGAGAATACCGTTCCCTCTTCGATAGTGAGCGGATACAGTGAGATATGCTCGGGATTAAAACGCAGCGCCTGCTGGAGCTCCAGCTGCCATTCAAGAATGGTCTGTCCCGGCAGGCCGTACATAAGGTCGATGTTGATATTTGAAAAACCAAGCCGTCTCGCGGAGGCGAGCGCGTTGCATGAATCAAAGACCGAATGAACGCGCCCCAGGAACTTAAGGCTCCGGTCGTTCATAGACTGTAAACCGATGCTTACCCGGTTGATACCGCTGGAACGCATAATATGCAGCTTCTCTTCGGTCAGCGACTCAGGGTTAGACTCCATGGAAAATTCAACGACCGAACGGCAATTGAAATTTTCCCGGATATCTATCAGCAAGGTGCGCAACTGCTGCGGCTTCAGCAGGGAGGGTGTTCCCCCACCGATAAAGATAGTGCCTATGCGTGTGCCGCGCCAGGCCAGCATCTCCAGACGCAATGCATCCAGATAGTCATTAAAGCGGGCCTCACATCCTGCAAAAGAGGTAAAGTCGCAGTAATTGCATTTTGCCTTACAAAAGGGAATATGTACGTATAGGCCCTTCATTATTTTACGTTATCTGCCTTTTTTTCTTTAAAAAGCTCGGATATACCGCCGATCGAGCCGAGAACTGCAGTCGTTTCAAGCGGCAGGAAGATCTTAGTGGCCGTTCCGTTCGCTACTTTTTCCAGCGTTTCAAGGTATTTTATGGCAATGAGATCGTTGGTCGGCTTACCGGAATGGATAGCTGAGTAGACTATCTCGATCTCGTATTTTCTGGCATCAGCCACTTTTATAATGGCCATCGATTTTCCTTCCGCTTCAAGGATAGCGGACTGTTTAGCGCCTTCAGCCTTAAGTATCGCCGCCTGGCGGAAACCTTCGGCGTCCAGAATGTTGGCGCGTTTTTCGCGTTCAGCCTTCATCTGCTTGGACATGGATTCCGTTATATCGCGGGGAGGATCGATCTTTTGCAGCTCTACGCGTGTTATTTTGACGCCCCATTTATCGGTGGCCTCGTCCAGCACCAGCCGCAGCTGGGTATTTATCTTTTCACGGCTCGTAAGCGTCTGGTCCAGTTCCAGATCCCCAACAACGTTACGTAAGTTAGTCTGCGCGAGTTTCAGCGCCGCCATGGCGAAATTCGCCACGTTATAGACCACTTTCATAGGATCGGTTATCTGGAAATAAATGACCGCGTCCACCGTTACCAGCACGTTATCTTTGGTTATAACATCCTGCGGCGGCACTTCCATCACCTGCTCGCGCATATCCACTTTACGCAGGTTCTGGAACGGCGGGAAAATAACTACCAGCCCCGGCTCCGTTGACCTTGAATACTGTCCGAGCGTTTCAACCAGGCCCTTTTCGTACTGCTGCACGATCCTGACCGCCCTGATAACATAAATGACTGCTACGACGACAACGATCAATATTAATGGTGAATTCATACTGCCCCCCTTATATTTTTTTTACGATCAGCCTGGTCCCTTCTACTTTTTCCACCAGTACCCAGGTTTCAGCCGGTATGGCTTCGTGAGACTGTGCGCGCCATATTTCTCCGTCTATCTTCACCATACCAAGCGCCGGCGGCTCTATAGCTGCGGTTACCCAGGCTTTCTGTCCCAACAGCGCGTCAACGTTCGATCTTTTAACGCCTTTTGAAAGATACTTCACCGCCAGGGGCCGTAAGAGGAAAACCGAGGCGATAGCAACGACCGCAAAAGAAACCCACGCCACCGCCTCATTGTTCGACAAAGACGTCGCCAGACAGCCGCCGAGGGCGCCGACACCAAGACACGCAAAAAAGAAAACCCCGGGTGTAAGTATTTCAATCGCAAAAAAGATCAAAGCAACGACGATCCAGAACGTACAGGTCATAATCTCTCCTTACTTAACAAGGCGAACCCGGGTTATCGGCCAGTACAGGAAGAGGGCACGGCCTTTCAGCAGTTTGTCCGGCAGCGGTCCCCAGAAACGGGAATCGAACGAACGGTCCCGGTTATCGCCCATGCAGAAATAATGGCCGGCCGGCACCAGCACGGGGCCGAAATTATCGCGCACCGCGTCGCTCGAGAGGTTGGCGAACGTCCCTGCCTCCCACGCCCGCTGATACTGTTCGGACGTCGGGAACATTTTCGGCGCGGGATACACGGAGGGATCCGCAAAGCTCGTATAATTTTCTTTTTGCGACTGACCGTTAACGAACACCACTTTATTCTTCACTTCGATCACATCGCCGCCGATACCGATACAGCGTTTGATAAAATCTTTATCGACATGTTCTTCCCTTTCCGCGAGAGTAAGGGCTTCGGGCGGACACTGGAACACAATGATATCACCGCGTTTGACCGTCTTAAGCGGCCAGTACCGTTTCCCGTCGGCGAACGGCATATGGAAACCATAAACGAATTTGTTGACGAACAGGTGATCGCCCTCAAGCAAGGTATTACGCATGCTGCCCGAAGGTATTTTAAAGGCCTGAATGAAGAAATACATCAGGAATGCGGCGAGCAGGATCGCCGACCAGCCGGTCTCTACCCATTCATATATCTCATGGTACCACCAGCCGACGTTGCCGGTCTTGAACCGGTCCCGGAAGGCGCGCATGATGCGCGCAAGAATAAAAAAACCAATCCCAAAAAAAACTAATTTCAATTCCATGATTTCCTCTTATCGTAGAGACGCAAGATCCCGCGTCTCTATCATTATTCAGTTACCTTCAGCACCGCGACAAAGGCTTCCGTCGGTATTTCAACGCTGCCGAACTGCCGCATGCGTTTTTTCCCTTCTTTTTGTTTCTCCAGCAGTTTGCGTTTGCGGGAAATATCGCCGCCGTAGCATTTCGCGATAACATCTTTACGCAGCGCCCGCACATCTTCACGGCAGATTATTTTGTTGCCGATACGGCCCTGGATCGGTATCTCAAACTGCTGACGCGGTATGATCTCTTTAAGCTTTTCCGCCAAAAAGTCTCGCCATCGGCGTCGCCTTGTCGCGATGCACGATAACGGAGAATGCGTCTATTATTTCATTGTTTATCATCATCTCAAGCTTTACCAGATCACCGGGCCGGTAACCGATATGTTCATAATCGAATGAAGCGTAGCCTTTTGAAACCGACTTCAGCGTATCGTAAAACCCGACAATGATCTCCGCCAAAGGTATCTCATAGGCCAGGATCACGGTTTTGGTGTCCATATACTTCATCGAAGACTGAACACCGCGTTTGCGCTGGCACAGCTCCAGCACCTGGCCGATATAATCCACCGGCGTAATGATCGTCGCCATAACATACGGTTCCTGGACCTCAAGGATATCGCCGAAGACGGGAAAATTGGCGGGGTTGTCTATCATGGTCACACCCTTCAACGTTTCCACCTTATAGACAACGTTCGGCGCGGTGATTATCAGGTCAAGGTTGAATTCTCTTTCAAGCCGTTCCTTGACTATTTCAAGATGCAGTGAACCCAGGAAGCCGCAGCGAAAGCCGAACCCCAGGGCGACGGAAGTCTCGGGGCCGTAGGAAAGCGAAGAATCAGAGAGGTGCAGTTTCTCCAGCGCTTTTTTAAGGTTGTCGTAATCCGTGTTGTTCAGCGGGTACATGCCCGAGAACACGAACGGCTTAACTTCCTTGTAGCCCGCGTGGGCGTGCTCGGTCGGGCGGCGCCGCTCCGTCACCGTATCGCCGATCTTCACGTCGTGAATATCTTTGATGCCGGCAACGATATAGCCGACTTCACCGGCGCTCAGCGTTTCCGTCGGCACCAGTTTTATCTGCATATAGCCTGTTTCAAGCACCTCATAAATAGCGCCGTTATACACGAACATCATTTCCATTTTCGCGCATATAACGCCGTCGATCACCTTCACCATGATTATGACGCCGCGGTAGGGATCGTAGAAAGAATCAAAGACCAGTGCGCTCAAGGGAGCGGCGGTATCGCCTTTCGGAGGCGGCACATCGTCAATAACCCGCTGAATGATCTCGGCGATGCCGATGCCGGCTTTGGCGCTCGCGAGCACCGGCACTTCAGGTATGCCGAGCCCTTCCTCTATCTGCAGCATGGAACTCTCAGCATCGGCGGTCGGCAGATCTATTTTATTGATCACGGGGATCAGCTTAAGATGCGCCTGGCGGGCCAGCAGCGTATTCGCCAGCGTTTGCGCCTCAACGCCCTGGGTAGCGTCGACGATCAACAAAGCGCCTTCACAGGCGGCGAGCGCCCGTGATACCTCGTAGGTAAAATCCACATGACCCGGGGTATCTATCAGGTTAAGTATGAATTTCCTGCCGTCGGCGGTCGTATGATGCATCCGGATGGCTTTAGCCTTTATCGTTATGCCGCGCTCGCGTTCCAGGTCCATACCGTCCATTATCTGGTCGCGCATCTCGCGCTGGGTAATGGTGCCTGTGTATTCAAGGAGCCTGTCCGCCAGTGTGCTTTTGCCGTGGTCGATGTGAGCTATGATGCAAAAATTACGTATTTCCATTATGTCGTGGTGTCCTCAAGGGGTTGAATGCCTTTTTATGTTGTTTATGATCGCGGCTCTGTTCGGTGATTCCAGCACGTCCCTGGCCAGGGCCTTGGCGTCGGCCTGCGAAATATTCCTGATGGTCTTTTTGATCTTAGGCACGGCGCCCGGGGATACGCTCAGCTCGTTCAGCCCCATGCCGAGCAATATCATCGCGTACATCGGATCGGCGGCCATCTCGCCGCACATACCCACCCATTTACCGCCGTTGTGAGCCGCGTCGACAACGCTTTTTATCAACCGTAAGATGGATAAATTCAGCGGGTCGTACAGGGAGGCGACATTTTCGTTGACGCGGTCAACGGCAAGGGTATATTGTATCAGGTCGTTGGTGCCGATAGAGAGAAAATCGCATTTTTCAGCGATCATATCCGCGGTAAGGGCGGCGGAAGGCACTTCTATCATAACGCCGATCTCTATGTGTTCGTCAAATTTCTTGCCTTCTTTGCGCAGCTCGTCTTTCGCCTGTTCCAACAGTTTATTGGCAGCCACAACCTCCTCGACGCCGGAGATCATAGGGTACATCAGCTTTATCCTGCCCTCAGCCGAGGCGCGCAGGATACCCTTAAGCTGCGGAATGAACAACTCGGGATATTTCAGGCACAGGCGTATTCCCCTGAGACCGAGGAAGGGATTGCCTTCAGGTGTGATGTCCTCAAGTCCGATATTGCCCAGCTTGTCCCCGCCGAGGTCCACGGTGCGTATGATCACGCTATAGGGCAGCATTTTTTTTGCCACCTGGGAATAATTATGATAATGCTCATCTTCCGTCGGAATGGACGTACGGTTAAAGTACATGAATTCGGAACGGTAGAGACCGATACCTTCGGCCCCGTGCTTTAAGACGGATTTCGTCTCTTCGGGGTTGTCGATATTGGCTGCGATGGTGATGCGGTGTCCGTCGGTGCTTTGCGCCGGCAGGTCACGCAGTTTTTCAAGCTCCCGGCTCTGGGCCGATTGGATATCCTGCTCGCGGCGGTAGTTCTCCAGTATCTGCTGTTCGGGATTGATGATCACCACGCCCTGATTGCCGTCGATCACCAGAATGTCGCCTTCGCGTACGCGCGCGGTAACGTTCTTAAGGCCGACGACAGCCGGGATCTCCAGGCTCTGCGCGACGATGGCGGTATGGGAAGTACGGCCGCCGATGTCGGTCACAAAGCCCTTGACCAGATTCTCGCGCATGGCGATAGTGTCCGACGGCGTCAGGTTGTGACCTACCACAATGGCCTCGGAACTAATTTCAGAAAGCGCCCTGCGTTCCTTGCCCAGCAGGTTGCGCAATATTTTTTTACCGACGTCTTGAATATCGTTCTTGCGTTCGCGAAAATATTCATCGTCTATCATTTCAAAGGAACGTATGACTTTTTCAAGCACCTTATACAGCGCGTACTCGGCGTTAACTCCTTCGTTGATCTTCTTGACGACATCTCGCGTGATCAGCGGGTCTTCCAGGATGAGCAGATACGCGTCGGCAAGCCTGGCATATTCTTTTCCCAGGTTCTTGAATATTTTTTCCTTGGTCTGCAACATCTCGTTGCGCGTTTTCGTCAGGGCGTCGCGAAACCGGCCGATCTCCCGTTTAAGCTCTTCTTTGGGGACATCCACCTGCACCAGGCAGAACTCTTCGTCTTCCAGCAGAAAAACCTTGCCGATCGCGATACCCGGCGAGGCAGGGATCCCCTGCATGACGTTGCTTACGCTGCTGTTTTTTTCGATGGTCATGATCCCCTCTTAGACTTCATTGAACCCGGATTCTATCAGTGTTACGAGCGCAGCCGTCGCCTCGTTTTCGTCGGGCCCGTTGGAAACAATGCGCAGATTGGTACCGGAGCAGGCGGCCAGCGTCATAAGGCCCATGATGCTTTTGCCGTCCACTTCCTGATCGTCTTTATAGATCTTGATCTGTGACTTGAATTTTGCCGCCGCCTGCACCAGCATCGCCGCCGGGCGGGCGTGCAGCCCCAGTCTGTTACGTATTGCCACCGTTCTTTCAACCATTGTTAAGTACCTTCCTATCAGACTATTGCAGTGACGCAAAACCAACGCATACTGCGACTACGCCGTAGAATATAAGGTTCGCCGGCAGTTTCACGCAGGAACACAGTAACGTGCCCGCGAAAAACCCGCTCAGGACCAGCGCGTCGGAAAATCCGTGCGCGTATTTTATCAGATAAATAGCGATGATCAAGGCGACCACCAGCCGTCCGATACTGTTGACGGTATTGCGGGCCGCCTGCAACTGCAGGCCCGCGATATCCTTGATGATCTGTTCTCGATAATTAAAACTTATCTTTAAGCTCCAGAAACGGAATCCCATGCTCAGCAGGTTGTAGAATGAAACGAAGAAAACGGGCACCAGCCACGAGCCGTTGAGCAAACGGTTGCCGGAGAACACTATGGCAAGGCCGACGGCCAGTGTTCCGACGAAAGGACGCCACGTACCCCAGAAAAAATTATCGCCGATGGCCGCCAGCGGGCCGGCCATATTGCGTTTTACGGAAAGGATCTCTTCCACCCGCACCCCCTGGCCGCTCGCGTGGTCTTTTTCCATGGACATGGTCAGGCCCAGGATGATGCTTACCATGTACGGATGCGTATTAAAAAAATCCAGGTGGCGTTTTATGGCCCCATACCGTTTTTCAGGATCGGGATAGAACATTTTCAGCAGCGGCAGCATGCAAAACGCAAAACCGACGTTCTGCATCTGTTCGAAATTCCACAGCGACTGAACAAAAAAAGAACGTATGAAGAAATTGATTATTTTAAGTTTATTTCTCATTTATTTGAACACAGAAAATTGCCG
This sequence comes from Endomicrobiales bacterium, assembly GCA_963796955.1. Lineage (GTDB taxonomy): Bacteria > Elusimicrobiota > Endomicrobiia > Endomicrobiales > JALOBY01 > CAWCNJ01. Next base: position 107,009 of record CAWCNJ010000007.1, on the reverse strand, counting down.
CTGAAATTACGCAGCAGGTAGGCAAGCCCTACCAGCGGCAGCACGCGCCAGGCTTCGGCGAGACCTCTGATCATGCCCGGCGACAAATGCATGTATATCTCCCTGGTCAAAATGGTACCCGGGTAGATAAGTAATGCATAGAATACGAAAGCTTTAAGGAAAAACAGCATAAACCCGGCGGAAACACCGAGGGAGACCCGTTTTTCCAGATTTTCCGCGGTGCCCTCCTGAACCCAGCGGGCGATACGCACGTGCAGATATCTCTGGGCAACGTCTATCAGGCGGAACAGTATCGCCGCTGGAATAGCAAGCGCAAGCGCCAGCACCATGGCGGATGAATGATACGGCAGGGCACGCATTCCCCAGACGGTGGCAAGGATCGCGATCGCGGTGGTATCCGGCGGCACCGAAGCACCCATCGGTATCACGTTGACCCATACCATCTCTACGATCATGCCGAGCCAGATACCGGTTTTCATGTCGCCCAGCAAAAACCCGAAAAGAGGTCCCACGACGATAGGCCGTGAGATCATGAACTGGCCGAACGCCGTGACATCAAGGCTGATAAGGGCTGCGAGGAACGCTAAGAACAATGATTCAACCATCTCACCTTCCGGGTAATTTATGTACTTTTACCGATATTTCCAGTTCATACTTATCTTTGGGCGGAATCGTCAGTTTAAAGAGCGGGACCACCGCCGTTCCCTGATACGTTTTCTCAAAGCCGCTCTCGGAAAGAGAAACGGTCTGCACCGGAAATACCCATACGCGCGCATCCTGTGAAAGCTGCAGCTTCGCCTCAAGGCCGAAGCCTTCATCCCGGTACGACCATTCCCGTATCTTTGACAACTCCGCGGCGTTCTTCTCTTCGAAGAACGAGAAGGCGAAATTCAGTTCCGGGGCGAAGGTTACCTGGGCGGGCGCGTCTTCGCGGTTTTCCAGAACATAATGAACTTTTAACTGTGAATCCCTTGGCGTCACGGTCTTTGAGATACGGATACCAAAGCTCTTATCCCCGATCCAAACCCGGCCTTCTCTTGATAAGGTAAGGCCCGAGCCTGTCTCCGGTTCATACCGGTTGGCCACAAAATCCCCCTGCTCACCGTACTGGCATTTGGCGAAGTCATCAAAGGTCGTATCAGGGCGGATAAAATGGTCTATGAAAGATTCCCTGCGGTACCAGTCGTAGGAAAGATATTTATCCAGGTTCGATTCCTTTACTTTTACCATATCGTGAATGGTCTTTACGCCGCCGTCGTTTGAATGCGGATTGGCAATGAATTCGCGCAGCCGCTTATGATACGCTTCCTGCCGGCGCGTCAGGGTGTTCAGCAGGTTCAACTTAAGTTCCAGCAGGTCCCATTCAAAAAGCGCTCCGCCACGGTCTGGCGAGAAATACAAGTTCTGATGCTTCCCTTCGTAGAGCACCTCGTCCTTGCCGTCAACATCAAAATCGGTGGTTATCCAGCGCGGGATGCTTTTTGAATTCGCTCTCAGCAGGCATTCCGCCGTTAACAACTCGCGGTATATCGCGGTGCGCAGATGCGGCAGGTAGAGGCCGCCGAATACCCCGTGCCAGTAGGCGCAGTTGCACTGGCCGGCATACAGCGCGTTACGCGCAGGCTCCAGGTTCAGGCCGCCCGCGGCTTGATCTTTGGCGAGCTTGCGGCTGACGTAGAGCATTTTCTTGTGCATATTGTTCGATTCGGAATATTTCGTCAGAAAATTGCGCCAGAACCCCCCGCGGAGAAAACGTTTTACCGGGGAGTGTTCCCCCTGATGTTTAACGACGTCCTCGAACGTCTCCTGCGTGGAGGCGGGCAGGCTCCATTCGGACATTTCAAAATAAGAGGCGGTCGGCAGATACACCCTGCCGGAGGATGGATACCTTGAAATGTATTCCGAGAATGTCAGCGTGTTCAGCCAGGTGCTGTTCTGTTCCAGTGCCGTCAGGAAATTCTCCAGCCAGCGGTCGTTATAGACATGGTTGTAGGTCTCCGGCCACAGGCCGAATTTCTCACCGTCGTCGGCCATGACCAGGACCGGATTGCCGTCTTCCGCGGCGTTGGCGCCGAAAAAATTTATCGTATCGTTTATGGTCTTGAACGGTATATGGTAGCGCAGCTGCTGGCTGATCGGGAAGATCTTCAGGCTGGCGCCCTGATCTTCGGTAACATAATACCCCTTCAATTGATCCGGATCCATGCCGGTGGCGGCAAAGTGGGCGTCGTCGACAACCGTGTATTTCACACCGGCTTCCGCCATCTGCTTGGCAAGGCCGGGCTCCCACACGCGCTCGGCCAGCCACATCCCCTGGGCCTCAACACCGAATGTTTCCTTCAGGAACGCCGTCTGCTTCAGTATCTGCCCCCGTTTATCGGCGTCACTGATCACGGAAAGGATCGGTTCGTAATAACCGCCGGTCAGCAGTTCCACCTGGCCGCGGGCCACCATTACTTTTACGATCTCTATATATTCGGGATGTTCTCTTTTTATAAAATCCCACAGTATGCCGGTGCAGTGCAGAGACCATTTTACCGACGCATGGTTACGCATTGCCTCGGTGAACGGCCGGTAGGATTTCTGATAGGCCATTTCAAAGACCTCAGGGAAATTACCCACCGGCTGATGATTATGTATCCCAAGAACAAAATTGATCTGTTTCATTTAGTCTCCCCCGGCTTTAACCCTTCTTCTTTGATAACCTCTACGATATCTATCATATCGTCACCCGGCAGCACCCTGCCTTCCAGTTTTACACCGGCCTGATGGATGGCAAGCAGCGAGGCGATATCATGCTCGTCTACCGAAAGCGCTTTCAGTATCTGTTTTTTACCGGGGGTGAAATGCATACCACCGACATTGACGGAATCCAGCTTTACGCCGCCTTCGATCAGCCGCTGCACATCCTGCGGGGTCGAAAGCAGCAGCAGGAAGCGATATTTGTCAAAATAGCCTTCTTTTGCCTTGACTGCTGCCTCTTCGACACCCAGCGCCGACACCTTAATGCTTTTCGGCACCGCGATGGAGAACAGCACCTGCTGCATTTTATCGGCTGCCACTTCATTGGAGATTATGGCGATATGGTCAACGTTAATATTCTTCAGCCAGCCTTCAACTACCTGTCCGTGGATAAGGCGATCGTCGATGCGCGTCAATACTATGCTCATGCTCTCCTCTGTGAATCCAGTTTTGCCTTGAACGTTTCTCCGGCGTTAGTTATGTTCTTTTTACCGTCCGCTATAACTTTTTTCGCGAGTTCTTCCAGCGGCAGGGTTTTCGCGTTCATCAGCGCCGTGAGCAGCATATACAGGTTAACGCCGCTGACCACTTCCATACGGTGATCGGCGCAGAACGGCAGGCAGACATTGCAGGGCGTGCCGCCGACCATATCGGTCAGCACCATGATGCCGTCCGGTGAATGTATCTCGTTGATAATAGTGCCGACCCTTTGGGCAAGGCCGCCCAGACTTTCGTTCCCGTTGAGCGTTACGACGACTGCATCCGGCTGGGGACCGATGATCGTTTCTGCCGTCCGCAGCATTTCAAGACCGAGATTGCCGTGGGTAATGATCATGACTCTTAACATGCGTGAAACCTTCCCTTGACCGCGCGCATAATAGCCCGTGCTAACTTCGCGCTGTCATGGCGGGCGTAAGACTCGCCTGAAAAAATATCCGAACAGATCACTTTTGTGATCGTGCGTGTGCGCTCGTCCGCCGTTACCGGGCAGGCGCCGTCCTTCGCGTATTTCTTAAGTATCCCGGGCGGTATCCTGCCGCGGTTGGAAAGTACCAGATTGAACAGACCCCGCCCGCCGTGAGCCTCTATGGCTTCCAGGTGGTCGTTGAGCGAATAACCGGAAGTCTCTCCCGGCTGGGTCATGATATTAGCAACATAAATTTTAGGCGCCTTCGACGCTTTTAAAGCCTTCGCGACACCGTCCACCAGCAGGTTCGAGATGATCGAGGTATAGAGAGAACCCGGCCCGAGCACGATGCAATCGGCGGCCGCTATAGCCCGTATTACCTCCGGGCAGGCCGGCGGCAGTGACGGATTGATATGCAGTTTCGCGATGCGTGAGTCGCTGCGCGATATAGCGCTTTCCCCGCGCACCGTTTTGCCGTTCTTAAGCGTTGCGGTAAGTGTGACCGAGCGCAGGGTGACCGGCAAAACCCTGCCGCGCACCGCAAGAACATCGCTTGCCGATACGACGGCACGGTCGAAACCTCCGGCGATATCCGTCATCGCCGTCAGGAACAAATTGCCGAACGAATGGCCGGCCAGCGAGCCCTTCGATGAAAACCGGTACTGGAACAACTTTGACAGCAGGGTTTCTTCTTCAGAGAGCGCGACAAGACAGCTGCGTATATCGCCCGGGGGCAGCACGCCCAATTCCCTGCGCAGCGTCCCCGAGCTGCCGCCGTCGTCGGAAACCGTCACGACCGCCGTAATGTTCTCGGAATAGGCTTTCAGACCCCTCAGCAGGGTGGATAAACCCGTTCCACCGCCGATCGCGACGATCCGCGGGCCCTTAAGCGAGACGCGCGCCCTCATTTGCTTATGTCCCGGTGATAGACCTGCACGTGGTACTGTTTCTGCTTAAGCGACTGCGCGACCGCCTCTGCCAGAGCGACGGAACGGTGATGCCCGCCGGTGCAGCCCACCGCGACCGCCAGATGGCTTTTTCCCTCTTTGATATAATTCGGTATCAGGAATTCCAGCATGCTGAGGAATTTCTTGAAGAATCGTTTTGTCAGTTTTTGCCTGAACACATAATTGCGCACCGGGGCGTCCTTACCCGTTTTGTAGCGCATTGAAGGAATATAATTGGGGTTCGGCAGGAAACGAACGTCGATGACGATATCGGCGTCTATCGGCAGGCCGTATTTGTAACCGAACGAGCTCACGGAAATAGAAAAATCCTGCCCGACCGCTTCCTTCATTTCAACCGCGATAACCTCTTTAAGCTCGCCCAGGTTAAGCTGGGAAGTATCTACCACATGGTCCGCCATGATCATCAGCTTCGCCAGCAGTTTGCGCTCGGATTTTATGCCTTCCATGACCCGGCAGGCAAGCGGATGTTTATGGCGCGTCTCGGAATAGCGCTGCAGCAGCGTCGTGTCGTTGGCAGAAAGGAAAAGTATGCGGTAGCGTACGCCGAGTTTCTTTATGTCTTCCAGCACGCGGCCCAGCTTGTCAAGGGCCCGTTTACCGGCGCGTACATCGATGCCGATCCCGACGCGGCGGAATTTTTCACCCGAGGCAAGGCACAGTTCCGCGAACTTCGGCACCAGCTCGACGGGCAGATTATCAACGGTGGAATAGCCGAGATCTTCAAGGATCTTCAGCGCCTGGCTTTTGCCGGCTCCCGAAAGACCGCTGACGATAAGAAATTGGGTATTAGAGGGCATCAGGTCATTCCTTGGACATTATCTGAAGGAGGCGCTGATTAAGCTCTTTCGCCGAATGGCGTCCTTCATTCTTCAGGCGCTGGTTAAGGCTAGCCATTTCTATCAATATCGCCAGGTTCCTTCCCGGCCGCACCGGCAGAACTATCTCCGGCACTTGCACTTCCAGGAAAGTAGTGAAATGATCTTCCAGTCCCACCCGCTCATAATCCTGTGTCTCGGACCAGTCCACCAGGCGGACCACCAGATCTATTTTCGTTTCGTTCAGGATGAACCCGATACCGAAAAGGTTGTGCACATTGACGATGCCCAGGCCGCGCACTTCCATGTGGTGTTGTATTATCTCTTCGCCTCTGCCGATAAGCGTGCCGCCGGATCGCTGGCGCAGTTCCACCACGTCGTCTGCAACGAACATGTGCCCGCGCTTTACCAGCTCCAGGGCGGACTCGGATTTGCCGATGCCGGCGTTCCCTATGATCAGGACCCCGAGGCCGTAAACGCTTACCAGCACACCGTGCACCTTTGTTTTCTTGGCCATCTTATCTTCAAGATAGAAGATGATCTCGGCCATCAGCTGGGAAGGTTTCATGTCGGACAGTATCAGGGGGGCTTTCATGCGGTCGTGCACTTCTTTCATGACGGGGAGCGGTTCCAGGTTGCGGGTTATTATCGAACAGGGAAAATCGGGGTATGACAGCATTTTCTCAAGGATCTCCCGCTGGCGGTCCTCCGAAAGAGACCGCAGGTACGCATGTTCGGCCAGGCCGATTATCTGCACCCGTTCCGCGGGAAAATGTTCAAAAAAGCCGGAGAACACCAGCCCCGGGCGGTTGATCTCCGAGACCTTTATAGGACGGGCAAGCCCTTCCACTCCGCTTATCAACTGCAATTTCAGGCGTTCGCTTTTTTCTTTCAGCAGCGTGCCGACGTTTACCTCTGCCATTAATACTCGTCTTCTTTGGAAATGATCTTTACCACTTCGTCGGCGTTCTTGGCATCGCGCAGCGCCTGGCGGAAAAATTTATCTTTCAGGATCCGTGATATCCGGGCAAGCGCCTTCAGGTGCTGCCCAGCTATATCTACCGGGCCGCAGAGCAGGAACACAATGTGTACCGGCTCCCCGTCCAGGGAATTAAAAGCGACACCGCGCTGGGAAATGCCGAGCGCGCCAACCTGCTGGGGCACGATGTCCGTTTTGCCGTGCGGTATGGCCACGCCCTGACCGATGCCGGTTGAACCAAGCTTTTCCCTCTCCATTATAACGCTGATGACCTCGTCCGCCTTCTTTATCTTCTTGGCGGCGGCGAGCGCCTGTACCAGTTCGCTTATAACGCCTTTCTTATCGGTAGCTTGCAGGTCAACAATAATAGCTTCGGGACTTAAAAAATCCATGATCTTCATGCTGGGATACTCCTCCTTCAACCGGCGGGCAACGTGCCGTCCATTACATTTCAGGTTCTATCAGTCCGTACGTACCGTTTTTCTTCTTGTACACAACGTTTATTTGAGAAGCACCCTCATTGAAGTAAATATAGAAGCCGAACCCGAGCAATTCCATCTCGTCTATCGCTTCAGCGGTTGACATCGGCTTTATCTCGAACGATTTGACCTCGGCGATAAGTTCTTTGCCGGTCTGTTTGCTCACCGTTGCGACCTGCTTTTTGCTGCGGTCGGCCTTCAGCTCGGCCACTTCAGACTTGCTCTTGCGGTGCAGCTTGGTCATTTCCTTGAGTTTTTTCAGTTGTTTGTCCATCTTTTCGACGGCGAGGTCTAAGGCGGAGTACAGGTCTATCGATTCTTCTTTGGCGCGGAACGTGTGGTTGCTGGCGTGAAGCACTATCTCTACTATCTGGCGCGTTTTTTCTACGGAGAGTATTACCTGAGACCATACAATGTGATCAAATATGCGCTCACATTTCTGCATTTTCTTGCGCACATACTCGGCCAGGGCCGGTGTGAGCTCAAGATGGCGTGCGGTGATGTTTACCTGCATGTTCGTTCTCCTTTAGGCTGATACTATTTTTATATCAAATTCTACACGGCAAATCAAACGCTTTTCGTCTACATCTTAAAATTCTCACCCAGGTAGACGCGGCGCGCTTCGGCGCTTTCTAAAAGGTCTTTCGCGTTGCCCTCCAACAGCACCTTGCCGCAGTACACTATGTAGGCGCGGTCTATGATATCCAGCGTCTCGCGCACGTTATGGTCCGTGATCAGCACGCCGAGTCCCTTTTCGCGCAGCCGGCCGATAATACCCTGAATATCGGCCACGGTTATAGGGTCTATGCCGACGAACGGTTCGTCCAGCAGCAGGAATTTTGGATCGGTCACCAGCGCCCGCGCAATTTCGCAGCGCCGCTTTTCCCCGCCGGAAAGGGTGCTTGCCATTTGCCTGCGCAGATGTTTCAAGCCCAATTCGTCCAGCAATTTTTCGGCTTTATACGTCATTTCCTTTTTGGTAAGCGGCAGGTACTCCAAAATGGCCCAGAGATTTTGTTCCACCGTAAGCCTGCGGAAGATGGACGGTTCCTGCGGCAGGTAGCCGATCCCCAGGCGCGCGCGGCGGAACATCGGCTCATTGGTCAGTTCCGCATTATCAATGAAAACTTTTCCGGAAAGCGGTTTTATCAACCCGACCGTCATATAGAAGGTGGTGGTCTTGCCGGCGCCGTTGGGCCCCAGCAGGCCTACTATTTCCCCCTGCCGTACGGAGATACTGATATCATCGACGACTATTTTTTCACCATATTGTTTTTTCAGGTTCTCGCTGCGCAAGATAGCGTTCATTTAGGTTGTTCCTTGAATAACACCCTGCCCAATACGTTGCCGGTAAAGAAGGCCTTCTTTTCGTTCATCAGCATGACAATACTGTCGGCCCGGTAACGGCCGGAGGAATCGGGCTGGATGTACGTAACCTCGGGCTGAAAAGCGCCGCGCGTCAGTACCAGTTTTTTTTCGTGCTGGTAAAAGTTAGCGAGCGGCGATGAAATAGTGCCGGATGAAGAAATGATATTGACCGCGCCCTCGCCCGTCATTTCACCTTTCGCCTGATCAAAATCTATCGTGTCGGCCTGCATGGTGACCGGGGCCGTTGAAGCCGCAGGCAGCCAGATCGCAAGCGGCCTGTTCTCCCAGAGGCGTCCGGATTTTGTTTTCAAAAGATAATGAGCCCGGCCGGAAAGGAAACGGACCGGTTTCGGTGTCGGCCGTGACCGCATTGAAATCAACGTCCCCTGATGCGTCGACGGTATTATCTTTTTTATTCTGGATGATCTGATCTGCCGCCAGGGTCTCTGCCCCCCGTTTTATCAGGGCATTCCCGGTAAAGATCACCTGTTCACCGTTCTTCTTTATCTGCATTTTGTCGCCGGTTATAATGGTCTTGGGTTCCGAGACCCCGAAAAGCGCGGCGGCGCAGACGGCGGTGAGCGCAAGGCTAATCAGAGATCTTTTTATCATCTTTCATTACCACGCGCTGTTTCTTTATCGTAATATCGTCCAGGTTCGGGGAAGCTTCCATGCCGGTACCTTCTATCACTTCATCAGGGCGGACAATGCGGACGAATTCGTTCGTCGAGATCTTACTGGTGGAAGAAGTATATACCATGTTGCTGGTCGTAAGGGTTTCACCTTTGATGGTCTTCAGCTCGCAGTCGCCATCGGCCCAGATATCGTAATTATCCGTATTGATACGCCCTTTTTTAGCCGTCAGGGTGGAGGAGTATTTACCGTCCTGATAGAACTTAACGACCGCCGACTGCATAAGAACCTTTTTCTGTTTTTCCATGATCTGCGCGGAGGCCGCCTCAAGGACCCAGTTTGGCTTACCCGCATGTGTTTCACTGACGGTAAATTTTTCAAGTCCCTGCTCCGGCATCGCCGGCGGCACCTCAAGCTTGGTCGTTCCCTTGCCGCACCCGGCAATAAAACAAAGCGCCATAATGATGTATGATAATTTTTTCAAGCCGTTTCTCCGGACTTCGGACTTCGGACTTCGGACTGCCGCTGCGTTTTCCACCGCTCATGCATCCACACCCACTGGCCCGGATGAAGGCGAATGTGTTCTTCCGTCCTTGCGCTTACTTCTTTCGTCAGTTCCAGAATGTCATTTTCTTCATTGCCTGAGAGATGCGGCTCGATCGGTCCCCATATCTTAACGGTATGGCTTTCATCGGGGTTACGCACATCAAGCGCCAGCACGACAGCCGCGCCGGTCTTTACCGCCAGGGAAGCCATCCCTGAGGGAGTGTAGGCGTCCTTGCCAAAGAACGGCACGAAAACCCCGGGTACGGCCGTATCCTGATCTATCAGCATGCCGATCGATTCATTGTTGTGCAGGGCGCGCAGCATCTGTCGTGCGGTAGAAGGCTCGGACCTGAGGATCACCTTCACCTGCTTCGATTCCCTGAAGCCGACCAGCATGTTGTTCAGCCCTTCGATATAGATGCGTTTCGCTATGACGTTTATCTTATAGCCGGAAGCAGCCAGCGCCGCACCAAGTATTTCCCAGTTGCCGCAGTGGGCGCTCGCGATAAGAACGCCGTTACCCGTCGCAAATGCTTTTTTTAACGCTTCCGCATTTTCGACTGAGGCCAGTGAAAGCAGTTTTGTTTCGCTCAGACGCGGATACGAAAACAACTCAAAGGCATTTTTCCCCTGATTTACAAAGACTTCTTTCGCGACCGCCCGGATGGTGTCCGGAGACATTTCAGGGAAAGCCCGCGAAATATTTTCGATGGCGGTTTTCCTGGCTTTCGCGGCCGCATAGTAGCCAAGCAAACCAAGTGCCCCGCCGGTCTTAACCGCTAAACGGAACGGCAACAGCAACACCAACTTCGCGAAAAGCCAGGCGCCGTAAAAATAAAACTGACGGATAATACGTTTCATCCCAGATATTTGGCGGCAGCCGTCGCCCAAAGCCCGCGCGCTTTAAGCACCAGTTCGGCGACCTCGCGCAGCACGCCTTTACCGCCGGCCACCTGCGTAACATAGTCAGCGGCATGTAAGGCTTCGGGAATAGCATCGCACGGCGCGATGCCCAGGCCGACCATTTTTAACACCGGTACATCCACCAGGTCATCGCCAATATACAGCACCTGTTCCGGTTCCAGGGAAAATTTTTTCAGCAGGCTTTTCATGGCGGCGGCTTTATCCATGCAATCCTGGGTAAAGCTTTCGATCCTGAGCTCACGCGCCTGATCGGCGACATGTTTGCAGTAGCGTCCGGTTATCCAGGCAAGCTTCAGGTCAGACTTCGCGGAACGCAACAATGAAAAACCCATCCGGTCACGCACGTTCCAGAACTTCAATTCTTTAACGTTCTTCCCCGACTCGTATATTATTATCTCGCCGCCCGTAAGCACCCCGTCCACATCCATGGCGATCATTTTAATTTTTTTTGCTTTGTCGATTATCCGTTGCGGTGCGCGTTGAGCGTTCATCACAGGATCCCGGTTATTGAGGATTGGTCGGCGTCGTTGTTCCCGCTGCGTTCGGTGTCGCCTTAAGCCAGGGGGTTATATCTGCCGGTATTTGGCGCATGTAGGGCTTAAGGACCATATTCAGCACGAAGAACAGCACCAGCAGAACACCGTAAATGCCGCCCAGCACGGTCAGATGCCATTTTAATGTCGGCCGCCACAGAGGCACCACCGCTAATTCACTGCCGCACTTTTTACAGTTCTTTGCGGCCTCTTTATTTTCAGTCTGGCATTTTACGCATTTCATCTTGAGCTCCTCCTGAACTTATCCATATTCGCGAAATCCCGCTGAGCGGGGACTACTGTTGTTTTACCAATTTATCTATCGCGGCCAGTTTTTTCAGCATCTTAGGCAGATCCTTCAAGGTCACAGAATTAGGACCGTCAGAAAGCGCTTTGTCGGGATTCGGATGGACTTCCAGGAACAAACCGGCTATCCCCAGAGCCACCGCTGCAGAGGCAAGCGGCATGATGAATTCGCGCCTGCCGCCGCTGGAACCGTTCATACCGCCCGGCGTCTGCACTGAATGGGTCGCGTCAAAGATAACGGGTATGCCGGACTGCTTCATTATTTCCAGGCCGCGCATATCAACGACCAGATCGTTGTAGCCGAAGGTCGTGCCGCGTTCCGTGATCATCACTTTTTTATTGCCGTTGGCGGTGATCTTTGCGGCCGCGTGCGCCATATCTCCCGGCGCCATGAACTGACCTTTTTTGATATTGACGGCGCGCCCCGTCTTTGCGCAGGCGATCAGCAGGTCGGTTTGCCGGCAGAGGAACGCCGGCACCTGCAGGATATCAACGGTCTTCGCCGCTTCTACCGCTTCTTCGACGGTATGCACATCGGTCAGCACGGGTATATCATACTCTGTGCGCACTTTTTCCAGGATCGCCATACCCTTTTTCATGCCCAGGCCCCGGAAGGAGCTGCCGGAGGTACGGTTAGCCTTATCATACGAGGCTTTGAACACCAGAGGAATGCCGATCTTGCTGGTCATCTCCAAAAGATCGCGCGCAATGGCCAGGGTCGCCTTTTCAGTTTCCATCACGCAGGGACCCGCGATCAGGGTCAAAGCGCGGTCATTGGCGAATGCAACGGCATGCTTATCAATATCGACGATACGGTTCACTGGCTCTCCTTGTTGAGACGGTTAACCAGCGCGGCGCTGACGAAGTCACGGAACAAAGGGTGCGGGCGCGTCGGGCGGGACTGGAACTCCGGATGGAACTGCACACCCACGAACCACGGGTGCTTTTTCAGCTCCACGATCTCCACCAGGTTCTGTTCGGGATTTACGCCCGAGACGGAGAGACCGTTGGCTTCAACCTGTTTGCGATATTTATTGTTGAACTCATAACGGTGACGGTGGCGCTCTTTGATCTTATCTCGCCGGTAGGCCGCCCTGGCGGTAGAATTCTTCACCAGTGAGCAGAGATAGCTTCCCAGGCGCATCGTGCCGCCCATATTCTTGATATCCTTCTGGCCGGCCATCCAGTAGATGATGGGGTTTTTCGTCTTAGGATTGAACTCCGACGAGTGGGCGTCCTTAAGGCCCAGCACGTTCCGTGCGAACTCTATAACGGCGCACTGCATGCCAAGACAAACACCGAAGAACGGCACGTTGTGCTCGCGGGCGTATTTAATGGCCTGTATCTTTCCTTCTATGCCGCGGTCGCCGAAACCGCCCGGAACCAATATACCGTCGACTTTCGAAAGGTCTTCTTCCAGCGTCTCGCTTTCCACATCCTGATACACGATGTCGACGGAAGCATTGTTCGCGACACCGCCGTGGGTTATCGCTTCCCAGATGCTCTTGTAGGCATCCTTCAGCTCGGTATACTTGCCGGCGACCGCGATGGTAACCTTGTGTTTCGGGAAACGACAGCGGTGCACCATTTCTTCCCAGTCTTTCATATCCGCTTCCGGTGCATCCATGTGCAGATACTCAAGCACCAGGTCGTCAAGTTTCTGGTTGCGCAGCAGCAGGGGCACTTCATAAATGGATGTTCCCACATCGCACTCATCGATAACCGCGCGATGCTCCACGTTGCAGAACATGGCCAGCTTCGCTTTCAGGTCCTCGGTCAGAGGTTTTTCCATGCGGCAGATCAGTATCGAGGGTTCTATACCGATCTCGCGCAGTTTCATAACGCCGTGCTGGGTCGGTTTTGTCTTCATCTCGCCGGCAGCCCTGATATACGGCACCAGCGTAACTTGAATGAAAAGCACGTTATCGCGCCCCATTTCAAGGCGGAACTGTCTGATCGCCTCAAGGAACGGCAGGCTTTCGATGTCACCGACGGTGCCGCCGATCTCAACGATAACTATATCGTTATCATCGGCCAAAACCCTGATATGTTTTTTTATCTCGTTCGTAATGTGCGGTACCACCTGCACGGTTTTGCCCAGGTAATCGCCGCGGCGTTCAGCGCTCAAAACATTCTCGTACACTTTGCCGGCGGTTATGTTATTGCCGCGTTTCGTTTCGATATCAATGAACCGTTCATAGTGCCCCAGATCCAGATCTGTCTCAGCTCCGTCGGCAGTTACGAAAACCTCTCCGTGCTGATACGGTGACATCGTGCCCGGGTCCACGTTAAGATAGGGGTCGCATTTCAAGACGTTAACCTTCAATCCGCGCGCCTTCAAAAGCGTACCGATAGAGGCCGCCGTGATGCCTTTTCCCAGAGACGACACCACGCCGCCCGTCACAAAAATAAATTTAGTAGGATGCTTCTTCGCCGCCTTCATCTTTTTTGCCATTTTCATGATCCTTTTTTCGAGACGGACCCCATTGTCCGTCAGTTTATATTTTGAAGTTTTTCTTCGATCTTTTTAATATCCTCAGGTACATCAACACCGAAGGAATCATGTTCGGAACGGATAACCTTGATCTTCATTCCTTTTTCCAGGAAGCGAAGCTGTTCCAGCGACTCTGCGATCTCCAGCGGGGTCTGCAGGTACTTTGTAAATTGCAGCAGCTGTTTACGGCGATAGGCGTATATACCCAGGTGCTTCAGGTAGCCCGCATGGAATTTTGTGCGCGCGAAGGGTATCGGACAGCGCGAGAACAGCAAAGCGAAATCACGTTCATCCAGCGCCACTTTGCAGATATTCGGATCTCCGGCGAGATCGTTATCAAGCGGATAGCAGGCCGTCACGACCGCCGCCCTGCGTTCGGCTTTTAATGCTATCACCAGATCGTCTATGAGCCCCGGCGAAATAAGCGGTTCATCGCCCTGGATGTTCACAAAATAGCCGGCGCCCGCCTCAGCGGATACCGCTACTTGCGCGAGGCGGTCGGTGCCGCTGTTACACTCAACCGGGGTCAAGACCACACGGGCACCGAAAGACTCGGCGGCGGTCTGTATGCGCGGGTCATCGGTCGCAATGATCACGTCATCCAGCTCTTTCGCCTTGCGGGATTGTTCCCAGACGCGCTGTATCAACATCTTGCCGCTGATCATAACCAGCGGCTTGCCGGGAAATCGGCTGGACTGGTAACGGGCCGGGATGACGCCTACTGTTCGCATTTCGTGTCAGCCTTTGAAATTAATGATCGCGTGTTTCAATTCTTCAGGGGTGATAGGCGCGGTCCCCAGCTTTCCCACGACGACGCCGGCTGCAAAATTCGCTATCTCCGCGGCCATCACCAACGTCGCCCCGCAGGACAACGCCAGTGTGAAAACGGATATCACCGTATCGCCGGCGCCGGTAACATCGAAAACTTCCCGGGCCCTGGTCGGGATGTGCGTGATCTTGCCCTGCTGAAAAAGCGTCATCCCCTTTTCACTGCGCGTTATCAGCACCGACTCCGAGCGTAATTTTTTCAATATCCTTCTTCCCAGTTCCCGTACGTCTTCCTCGGTGGGGGCGTCAACCGTCCGCATGCCCTCCAGGGCTTCCTTCATGTTAGGGGTTATGCAGGTTACGCCTTTGTAATTCATGAAATGTTCTATCTTTGGATCTACGGTCACGGGTATCTTGTATTTATGCGCCAGGGTAATGGCACGTTTCAGCACCGGCAGGTTTATGACGCCTTTGCCGTAATCGGAAATGATCACGGCGTTCACTTCCGGTATTATCGCTTCCACATTCGCGACGAGTTTTTTAATTATTTCAGCGGTGAAATTGCCTTTCAGCTCTTTATCGACGCGCACCACCTGCTGCTGGGACGCGATGATGCGGGTCTTGATTATGGTGGGCCGCGTGGGATCGCTCACGAGAGAGCCATGGTCCGCGTTAATATGCTGGGCCTTCAGGGCGTTACGAAGATAGGTACCTTCCGAGTCTTCACCGAGAACGCCGACGCAATAAACCTGGGCGCCAAGAGAAGTGAGGTTATTCGCCACGTTGCCCGCGCCGCCCAGCGCGTAAGTTTCACTGGTAACTTCTACGACCGGAACGGGGGCTTCCGGGGAGATGCGGGACACCTTACCCCACACGAACTTGTCTATCATAAAATCGCCTACAACCAATATTTTTTGTTTAGGGAATCGCGGGATCAATGATAACAAGGGCTTCATTAGTTCTCCTGTATTATTAGTCCGGAGTCCGGAGACCGGAGACCGGTGAGCAAGACTTAAACTCCGGACTTCGGACTCCGGACTCCGGTCTTGCCGTTAATAAGAGCGCAATACAACAACGGCAGCATTATCTCGTGCTGACCGATGAAATTCAAACCCTGGCCGCCTTTCATCGTGGGGCGGTAAATAATATTTTCCTGTGGCCGGTACTGCCGTATCATGTCAAAATTCGCCGTGGTAAGGTCCTTAACATCATACCCAAGGTTCCGGGCTACCGTCAGAGCTTTCAAAAAAACCTCGGGGATTATCACCGCGCTGCCGAAATTTATCATGACACCGCCGTTGCCCATATAGGAAACGGTTTCGGCGAAACGCTGAAAATCTCCGTGGCTTGCCTTTCCCCAGGCCGCGCCGTCATATTGCGGATGCTGACAGACAATGTCGGTCCCGATCGCGACGTGCACGGTTGCCGGAATGCCGAGTTTATACGCCTGCGCGAATATGCTGACAGAGCGGTTCGGAAGTTTCCGGTCCTCGATCTCCCGCCCCAGCACAAAGCCGACACCGGTGTTCTCCGTCGCCGCTATGTTCGCCGCATTATTGACGAAAGCCCCGGTTTCCCTGGTCATGCCGAACGTGCCGTCCTGCAGGCGGACCGCCACATCTTCGCTGGTGTTACCGGCATATGCCAGTTCGAAATCATGCACCGTTGAAGCGCCGTTCGTGGCCAAATGGGTGATAAAGCCTCGTTTGCAAAGATCTATCACCAGCGGAGAAAGGCCGCACTTTATCACATGAGCGCCGAACGCGAACAAAACCGGCTTTTTTTTAGCGCGCGCTTTAATGATAGATTCTACCAAATTACGTATGCTTTTACCAGCGAGTATCCCCGGAACGGCGGACCACAGATCAGCGAAAGAAAGGGTTTTTTTAAGAACAGGTTTTGCGAACAGCTTTTTATCCACTTTCGCGGGCCGGCTGCACAACGGGACCGTTTTTATCCTGGAAAGATCAATTCGTTTTGCTGCCATTCGTAGCCTCCGATTCCGTCAATTCAGCTTCTATGGCGCCGATCGCTATTTTGGAACGCATCAGCACCGGCATATGGCGCGCATCATCGGTAAGCCAGACCGTCAGCTTGCCCTGCGCCTTGAATATACCCGCGCCTTCCCGCAATTTCGGTTCCACCACCACGCAGTCGAACCGGCCGGCCGGAACATGCACCTTTGCGCGGCCCAGGACCTTTACGGTAAGCGGCCATGTTTTATCGCCGGATTGAGCGTCTATAGAATAGGTTCTCTCAGGTTCCAGCTGCCTGGTACGCAAATAGTAAAGAGCCGAAAGTACATCCTGTACCCAGGGTGAAGTCGGGCCGCATTTTGTGGAGACCGCGATCTCGTAGCGGCCGGTGTCCCCAAAAAGTTCGATGGTCTCCTGGCTGCAATACTTGCCCTCGCAAATATGGGATACATACCGCAGTGAGGACAAGGACTGCGTATCCATGAACGATTCATTTTTATCCCGCACTTTATAAAACGCATCAAAGAACGACGACGTAGAGGCCTCGGTGACAATATGGTAGCACGGCCTGCCGCGCACTTCCTCGATGCCCCGCACATCCATGACCGCACTGCCGACCGTAATAAATTGCCAATGGACCGAGAAAACCAGATGCTCCTTGTCGGAGAAAGCGGCGTTCTTTTCCTGACGCCAGGCAACACCGGCGGCCAGCGGCACCGTACACAACAATAAAATCAGCAGCATCCCCCTGCGCATATTACTTCCCCCGTTCTGACAAGGAAATTATCCACCTGGCTGCGGCGGGCAGATTCTTCACTATCTTGTCTGGAACATGATCTATTTTTTTAGTTTGTATCTTATCCCGGTACTCCTGCGCGCCGTGCCCGGTGGTAACCATGATACCGGTACCGCCCATGCGCTGCGCCAGAACAAAATCATTGGCGTGGTCTCCTACGACAAATGAGCTTTTCAGGTCCAGCAACAGCGCCTTCTCCGCTTCTTTCACCATACCGAGCGCCGGTTTTCTGCACGTACAGGACTGCGCTGGGTTATGCGGGCAAAAATATATTTTATCGAAAGCCGCCCCGTCTTTTTTCAGGACTTTCTGAATGTAGGCGTGGACTTTATGCATATCCTCTACCGTATAATAGCCGCGGCCTATCCCGGATTGATTTGTCACCATCACCAGTTTAAAGCCGTGTTGCCGCAACTCTTTCATAGCTTCGATAGAGCCCTTGATAAAGCGCACCTGCTCAGGCGTATGCAGGTAATGCTTTTCCCGGATAAGGGTACCGTCGCGGTCTATGAAGACGGCGCGATTTTTTTCAATGCGTCGTGCCAATGGCTTTCTCCGTTCGTTATTTGTATCTCTATTTCCAGGGCGAAAAAGCGCTCGGCGTCTTCCGCACGCAGCGCGGCGATCGCGTCTTTAAGGCGAACGGCGTCTTTCGCCGTGGTCAACACCGGGTATTTGTCCAGATGATGCAGCACAATATCATCCAGCTCTTTGCGGGTGTACCAGTGATGATCGCGAAAGGCGTAATGCCTTATCATATCAATATTAAGCTTTTCAAGCGATCGCAGGAATGACTTATTTTCAGCTATGCCCGAAACCGCCACTGCCCAACGCCCCTCGAATTTAGAGACCGGATAGAACGCTCCGTCGATGATCCTGCGCATGCCGGCAGTGCGGTACCCGCTGCGAATAACGGGCGTTGAGGTATACGATGCCAGGCGTTTTTCAAGATCGGCAACCGCGGTATCGCTCGCCCTGTCGCAATTGGTCATGATAACCAGCCCCGCCCGCTTGAGCGCGGCAGGGTGCTCCCGCAGGATGCCGGCCGGTATGCGCAGGCCGTTCCCGAAAGGATTAAGGGCGTTCACGCAGACAATATCCAGGTCCCGGTGCATACGCCAGTGTTGAAAAGCGTCGTCCAGCACAAAGACATCGGGCGAGAATTTCTCAGCGGCATGGGTAGCGGCGGCAAAACGGTCGCTGCCGACTATCACGATCGCCCCGGGCAACGACTGAGCCAAAAGCATGGGCTCGTCGCCGGAAAGAGAGATCGTGGAGAGTATATTCTTGCCGTCGGAGACCACCTCAATCTTTTTGGTGCCCGCCTTGCGGAAGTAACCGCGGGTCAGCACCGCCACCTTCAATCCGCGGCCTTGCAGCTCTTTGACCACGCTGATCACGACCGGGGTTTTTCCGGTGCCGCCCCACGTGACATTGCCGACGCTGACCACCGGCGCGTGAACCCTGCGGCGTTTTGTAAGGCGGCTCACCAGCATATTAATGAAAATGTACACCAGCGAGAACGGATAGAGGACTCTTCTCATGTTATCAGGCCTTTTCGCACCAATCGGCGTATTCGGAAATGCTCGATCTGAAATATGTCTCTGCTCTGCGTATTCCCCTGCCTTTTACCTGCGCCCAGTAGGAGGCAAGGCCTTCCGCCATGGAAACAAAATCGCGGTCGGCAAGCTGCGACCGGTACGCCTCGATGGCGGACTTTTTCTTGTGCCATACATTGCCGACGTCGAGCAAAACATTAGGCCACAGGGGCAGCCACACGGAATACGCGTAGATAGCAAAATTAATTTTTGCCGTCACAGCGGCTTTCGCG
Source organism: Endomicrobiales bacterium (assembly GCA_963796955.1). Taxonomy (GTDB): domain Bacteria; phylum Elusimicrobiota; class Endomicrobiia; order Endomicrobiales; family JALOBY01; genus CAWCNJ01. The sequence goes on along the minus strand of CAWCNJ010000007.1, from coordinate 87,944 downwards.
AATGCGCGGGCGGCAAAACGGTGGTCGGCGTGGTTATCCAGCCAGAACGGCGCAAGCACGATATCCGGTTTTACCTGAGCCAGTATCAATGCTAATTCTTTTTCCAGAGCCGGCTGCTCGCCTAAAGAGTCCACACTATGCCGCAGGGAATGCGAGCCGGTCACGCCGAGCGCCTTTAAAGACTGCTGAGACTCTTCGTCCCTGGCCTCGTCCATAGTACAAAAAACGACGATCGTAGTGCCGCCGGCCTGCGCGTTCATGGCTATCGCGCCTCCGCAACCGATCGCTTCATCATCAGGGTGCGGCGCTATGACCAGAAGTTTATTTCCCGGCAATTGGTCTTCCGCGGGAAACGAATATTTCAGCAATGGTGTTATCAATTCAAAAAACCTGAAAATTGAGCGGAAGCGGATGAATTTGATCATGGCAGCAAAACCGTCCCTTGTATAGTATCCCAGACTTCCTCGACCGTAATATCTTTTACCTGATCGCAAGTAATGATCGTGTGGCTTTCCAGCGGGCGCGGCCCGACCTGTGCCGGATCGGTATTGCCGAACAGCGCGACGACCGGCACACCGAGGGAAGCAGCCAGGTGCATAGCCCCGGAATCTATGCCGATGAAAAATTTGCTCTGGGCCAAAAGTCCCGCCAGCGAGCCCAGGCTGGTATCGGCGTTGTACACGTAGGCGCCTTTAATGAAGCGCACAAATCCTTCCAAAGCGGCCCGTTCAGCCGGCGCACCGGTGAACACAGGCGTCAAACCTTTTTGCTGCAGCATCTTCGCCAGGATAATCCACTTGTCTTCCTGCCAGCATTTAGCCGCGCGCCGCGCGCTGGCGCCCGGAGAAAGAATGACGAGGTTTTGCGCTTCTATCGCGTTAGCCTTCATCCACTGCCCGGCGATCATCAAACTGTCGGCATCGGGCATAAGCAGGCCGGTATAATCGGACCGCACATCCTGCGCTTCCAGGTGCAGCGCCAGATTCGCATTGTTCGCCAGCGACGGTACCCCGCAGCGGGACACCTTATCGGTAAGCAGCATATTAAGCGATGCCGTTGCAAAACCCGCCCGGCAGGGAATATTTGCAGCCCTGGCCACAAGCAGGCTTTCCGGCGATTCCGAGAACAGCACGGCCGCCGAACAATCTACAGAACGCAGTTTGTTGATCAAAGCGAACCTGCCTGATAACGAGGCCGGTTTAGCGATGACCTCATCAACAAGACCGGTGCCGGCAAGCACGGCCGCTAGAGGCTCCGGCACGATACTGATAAAGCGGTTAGCCGGGTAACGCCGGCGCAAGGCCTCTATAGCAGGGATAGAAAAAAGCAGGTCTCCCAGCTGGTTCATATGAAAGAATAGTACGGGACCGGCAGCAGCTATCACAGCCATTTGCTTAACGCCTCCATAACTTCTTGCGGGGCGATATCCCTGAGACAGGGATAACCGACACACGTGGTATGGCCCCTGCACGGCGAGCAGGGATAATCTTTTTTAAGGATGGAAATTTTTTCAACCGCGGGCGCCGTTTCGTTTACATCAGAACCGCCGAACAGCACGACCACCGGCACGCCCAGGGCCGCGGCCAAATGTATAGGCCCCGTATCGGGCCCCACAACAACTTTGCATCTTTTTAGCAGCCCGAACAACTGCAGCAGGGAGGTTTTGCCGCAGAGCGCAATAGAACCTTTCCCCGAAAAAATATAGAAATCGCCTTTACCCCCGAGCATCAGCACCTTAGCGTTCGGTCTGGAAACGAATATATGAGTGAGCAGTTCCCGGAAATGCCCGACCGGCCACTCCTTACCCTTACCCCGGGAAGAAGGCACCAGAGCGATAAGCGGATCGTTCTCCAGTGTCCCGGCGGCCTTGATGATCCTATCCGCTTCTTGAATAACAACATCTTTTATCGAAAGAGAGAACACTACTTCCTGCGGTTTTCCGCTGAGAAATCGTACCGTCTCCAGGTTGCGCATCGCTGCATTGATACCGGCGCTTTCAGGAAAGACTTCTTTTTCCAATAGCCACGAACATTCTTTAAGTCCCGGAACGCCTATGCGCACTTTCGCGCCGCTCAGCCTGGAAAGCACCCCGGTGCGCGCCAGCCCCTGCAGATCGATAACGATATCGAATTTTTCAGCCCTGATCCTTGAAATTATATCAAAATAATCGCCGAGGCCGCCTGACTTTTTCCAGACCATAACCTCGTCGATTTCGGGAAAGCAGGAAAGCACGTCGGCCCAGACATCGAACACAAGCCAGGTGATATGCGCATGCGGGTAACTGCGCCGCAGCGCAAGCGCCACGGGGTTTGCCTGAATGATATCGCCGAACGAGCTCGGTTTAATGATTAGTATTTTCATAATAGAAAGTCCAACGCCTTAACTCCCATAAGCCCCACACCAACTCCCCTCTTATCCCCTCTTGAACTCAAGAGGGGAAGTACATCTTGCCATTGAATTCCTAAATCTTCCCTCTTGTAGTTAAAGAGGGATAGAGGGAGTTCTTAAAACAAGTCTTTCATAAAGAATCTTCATGACCTCTTCTGTATTCTTCAGCACATCAGCATTTGAAAACCTTATTGTATCTATCCCCGATGACAACATATATTCCTCACGCAGCTTATCGTAAGATTTTCCCTCGTCGGAATAGTGTTGGCCACCGTCTAATTCTATGACCAATCTTTTCTGAGGACAATAAAAATCAGCTATGTATGAGCCTATGCCATACTGCCTATAAAATTTATAGCCGAGCAACTGTTTGTTTCTCAACTTTGCCCATAACCGCATCTCGGCATTAGTTGCATTTTTCCGTAAAGCTTTTCGTTTTGGTCTGGTTTCTTTTTTATTAAACAAATCCACTAAATAACCCTCTAACTTCTGCGCCAACTCCCCTCGTATCCCCTCTTGAACGCAAGAGGGGAAGGACACCTTGCCTTGAGTTCCTTAAACTTCCCTCTTGTGGTTAAAGAGGGATTGAGGGAGTTCTTAAATCATACCAGTCATTCATTAATTGACTTAACAACAGTACCTTCTTTATTTGAATATTTGCTGGCGATTTTTCGTGCTAACCATCCGATTGAACTGCCGACAAGGGAACCTATAACAGAAAAAATAGACATTGCCGCAAAGTAGATAAGAATTACGGTCATTCCCCTTATGAATGTGGAACCGGAGGGCCAGGCATGTATAAAATATCGAGGGGCAATGTAAATGAGTTGCCCCACAAATATGGATATGGGGTGAACAATGAAAAACGCAGGCCAAATAATGCCAGCCACTAACCCCGAGATGAAAAGGGTTAGATTGAAATACTGTATTGAGTATGGAAATGAATCTGGGAACCTTACGAACGAAAGACAGTTCGAAGCATCCACACTGACCGGAAGACCAAATAAAGCCAGTGGAATAAGCCAAATGACCAGACCCATCAATACGGTGTAACGAAGTGCAGGACCAAGCTTCTTCAATTTATGATCTCCTACGATTGTTATTACACCAACTCCCCTCTTATCCCCTCTTGAACTCAAGAGGGGAAGTACATCTTGCCATTGAACTCATTGATCTTCCCTCTTTTGTTAAAGAGGGACCGAGGGAGTTCTTAATGACTCCGCCACCGCTTTGAAAACATCTTCAACTTTTATCAACAACATGCATTCTATTGTTCGGCAATTACGGTTACGGCACGGCTGACAGGGAACTGAGGCGCGAACGATGCGCGTGCGACCGCCAAAAGGACCTGTACGGAAAGGATTCGTAGGGCCAATTATCCCTACGACCGGCCGCCCCAGTGCGACCGCTATATGCATAGGCCCCGCTTCATTACCCACAAAAACAGCCGCGCCGTTCAAAAATGCCACCAGCTGAGGCAGGTTCATTTTACCGGTAAGATCAATGGGCGGAGACGAACAACCTTTCAGTATCTCTTCGGCGATCCCGGCTTCGCCGGCGCCGCCTTCCTTGCCGCCTATAATGGCTACCTGAACACCGAGTTCAGTGCGCAGGCTTTTGATCAGTTCAGCGAAGTTTTTGGCAGGCCATCTGCGTGAAAGCCAGCCGCCGCCGGGATGGACGGCAATAACGGGCTTGTTTGGATCCATCCCTGCATTCTTGCAAATTTGCCGTACTTGTTCGCCGGCATCTTTATCAACAGCGAGTTGATACGAACCGAGCTCACCGTCGCAGCCGAGTTTTCTCGCCACTTCGAAATGCCGCTGTATACAATGGGCCTCAGGCGCGGGTGGCGGGATCTGTTTTGAGAACAGCCAGGCGAGTTCCTTCATGCCATACGTTGATGATGAACCAAGCCGGAACCGCGCGCCGGCCAACGCGACGATGAAAGCGGATTTAAAGAGGCCGTGAAAATCAATGCTCAGATCTACGTGTTTCTCGCGCAGCGTGCGCCTGAATTCAAGAATGTATGAAAGGGACATCTTACTGCGGTCAAAAATGATCACTTCATTCAGCGCCGGATGCCCTGCAAGCAGCGGGGCGCAGCGTTCGTCCACCACCCAGCCGATCCAGGCATGCGGATATTTTTTCCGCAGCGCGACCACTGACGGCATGGTAAAGACCACATCGCCTATCCGGCTTGGCTGTACTATCAATATGTTCGGCCGGGGATGGTTTTCCAGATATCCCTGGATATCGCCGGAAAAATAATGGTCATGCGTAAATCGTGATAATTTTTCCGCGGCCGCCTCGAAGACTGCTGCCTTTTCTTCTATGATATCGCCCGAACCGATGATCATAGGTTCGCCGTAGGCGACTACACCACGGGAAAACGGGTAAGGCAGTTCGTATTTGTCCCAGGCTTTTGAGAGAATAGCATGGTTCTTTGCAGCGCAGCTGACAGGTATCAGAGGACTGCCGGTTTTCTGCGCAAGGTAGAGCACGCCGCTTTTCACTTTATGATACGGGCCGCGCGGGCCGTCGATCGCGAAGGCTGCGGAGCGGCCGCCCCTGACACTGCGGATCATCTCGACGAGCGCGCGTTCCGCTCCTTTCGAGGACGAGCCCCTGACCACTGAGTAACCGAGCCGCATTAATATCCCCGTCTGGAGCTCACCGTCTTTTGAAAGACTGCTCATGATAGAAACATTTTCATGCCGTCTGTCGTAGCAGAGTATGAACTGTTCGCCGTGCCAGAACCCGTACACGACCGGTTTTCCGCCACGCACGAAGTCCCGCCAGGACCGCGTGTTGATACGGCTAATGCGCAGTGTCGAGCCGAGCAGCCTGATGAACCAGCTAGCGAGTGTTGATAACATTGTCGATCAACTCTTTTGTGCGTGCTATCGCGCCCTTCTGGCCTTCAACCACCTTTTTGGCGTTGTCACCGATCTGTTTTCTTAAGGCGGCGTCTTCCGTAAGTTCTTTCAACGTCTGCGCAAGCCCTCTACCGTTTTCCAGTTGGCGTGCCGCGCCGGAACTAACCAGTAGATCCGCCTCAGTCTCGAAATTATCCATGTGCGGCCCGAACACGATAGCCGAACCGAAGGCCGCGGGTTCAATGGGGTTTTGTCCCCCTTTCGCCACCAGAGAGCCGCCGACAAAAGAAATATCGGCGATCGAATAGAATTTCTGCAGGTCTCCAAAGGTATCCAGCAGCAGGCAATCCGCCGTTTGCTGCAATGAATATTTGCCGTAGGCAACACCGTGCGACGTCAGATGCCGTTCTATGGAACGGACGCGTTCAATGTGACGGGGCGCTAATATCAGTTTCAGCTTTCCCTGATGCGCGCGTAAACTCTGCCAGGCTTCGGCTATTAATTCGTTCTCGCCACCCCGTGTGGAGCCGGCAACTATTACGATATCCTCGGGCGAATACCCGGCCTTATCACGGCTGAAACCGCCGGATGAAAAGACGCGGTCGTATTTAATGTTCCCGGTAACCTGCACCCTGGAAGGATCAACACCAAGCCGGGCGAACCGTACGCCGTCGTCCTCTGAACGGGCCCAGACAGCCGAAACATCCTTCAGGAAGGCGTGCCAAAAACCGCGCATGGCGTGATATATAGGAAATGACCGGTTCGATAAACGGGCGTTGACGATCATGACCGGCACATGCTCTGAACGTGCACCGTCCAGCATGCCCGGCCAAAGCTCTGTTTCTATAAGCACCAGTCCTTTTGGTTTTAACGTTTTCATAAGGCGGCGGACGATAAATGAAAAATCCAACGGCGCGAAGTAAAGGTGCTCGGTCAGTTTGCGTTCAAAAGCGTAAGCCCTGCCGGAAAAGGTGAGCACGGTAAGCAGGATGCGGTAATCCTGTAATTTCAGTATAAGCGGTTCCACCGCCCGTACTTCGCCGAGAGAGGCGCAGTGGACCCACAACAGCGGTTTGCCGCTGTCACGTGCCAAAGCTTTTGTGTCCCAGGCACCGAAGCGTTGAGGAAGGAAGGTAAGATATTGTTTTCGAAGGTTGGCGCGGTAGCGGAATGCCAGCGCCAGCAACGCCGGAATAAAGAAAACGGCGAGGATAAGGTTGTAAAGATATATCATTACTATTTTTTACGTTTCTTAACCGGGGTCCAGTAGATAATGCCGCAGGCGGTATACGCGGGAGTTCGGTTATCACCGATTATAGAGCTTACACCGATCTTTTCCGGGTCGATAAGTTCCGCGAAACGCGCTGATGCTGTTTCATCCAGCGTCAGAGCGTCCCGTGAAGACAACTCGCATTCTTCGTCTTTCGCCTCATCCGTTACCAGGCGGTAAACGAAATTCACGGACTGCTCCAGCGCTTCCATGGCGCTGGCATGCAATATGTTGCCGAGTATGGACTCGCCGCGCGAGCGGGCTTCGGCTATTTCAGATTCTATCTTCGGGCCAATGGTAACCAGATACAGGGTGGCGGCTACCCAGTTAGCCAACGCGTTACCAGCCAGTTCTACAGGTACTTTGTCGCGCATCAGCGTTACAAAACCGGCCGCCGGGGTAGAAACCGCCTGCACCCGTGCGATCTCGTTTGTAACGGCCTCCTCCAACTGCGGAGTGATCTGTGAGACTTGTGTTGTATTCTTCAGGATACGCAGAATACAGGCCTGGCGCAGGTTGATCTTGTAATTCTTTATCTTATTCAAGAATACGCGCTCCAGAACGGTTATTTCTTTTTGATACTGACGGCGCGGCGGGCGGCGCGTTCTTTCAATTTGCGCAATTTGTACTGGTCCCACTCATATATGATCGGGCTTGCAACAAAGATCGAAGAATACGTACCTATGATAACACCCATAAGCATGGCAAGCGAAAAACCGTGCAGCACTTCTCCGCCGAAAAAGTACAGGCCGAGACAGACGAGGAAAACGGTCACAGAGGTTATGATGGTGCGTGATAACGTCTGGTTGACCGACTCATTGATCACGGTGCCGAGATCGGCCTTCGGCATAAGGCGGATATTCTCACGAATACGGTCGAAAACAACGATCGTGTCATTTATGGAGTAACCTGCCAGCGTAAGCAATGCCGCGATGATGTTAAGATTGATCTCTTTATTCATCAGGCAGAACATACCGAAAACAATGAACACGTCGTGCATCAGGGCGAATACGCCGGCGCTGCCCCAGATAACAGAACGGAAGCGGAACGCTATGTAGATAATAATGCCGACAAAGGAGAAGATGATGGCGAGGAAGGCCTGTTTGACCAGGTGTTTCCCTACCGTCGCGCCGACATACTCGGTACGGTCAACGGTAAAGACCGTTCCCTGTATCTTCTGGTTCAGCAATTCACCGACGTTCGTGCCGAAGGTATCGGAATGCTGCTGTGCGCCTTTCGCACGTATGATGATCGCTGTCGCGCCCGCGCTCTGCAGCTCCAGCCCCGGATAGGTGGTCTCAAGGGCCGCGCGTACATCATTGATGGGAACGGATTTATTGGATGAGACCTGCGCCAGAACGCCGCCGGTGAAATCGATACCGTAATTCGGGCCGCCGCGCACTATGAGCGAAAAGACACCAGCGAGTATAAGCAGGGTTGTTATCGCGTAAGGTACAAAGCGATGGCCGATAAAGTCAATGTTTGTTTTGCCGATAATGTGCACCGTGACCTCCGTTGTCTAATTGAAATTAAATATGTATCTCGTCGATGATCCCTTCCTGGAACAGGATATCGTAAATAACCTTACTGACCACGATCGCAGAGAAGAGGGACAGCAGCACACCGATGGTCAGCGAGACCGCGAAGCCTTTTATGGGCCCCGTGCCGAACTGGAACAGGAAGAGCGCCGCTATAAGTTCCGTCATGTGCGAGTCAAGGATCGTTACCCAGGCTTTGTTATAACCGGCATCCAGCGCGACCCGGTGGGTCTTTCCGGCGGTCAGCTCTTCGCGGACGCGTTCAAGTATCAGTACGTTCGCATCCACGGCGATACCGAGCGTTAAGGCGATACCGGCGATACCGGGCAGGGTAAGGGTAAAATGGAAGTATGCCATGATGCCCATCATGAACAGCAGGTTAAGCATCAGCGCGAAGTTCGCTATCATTCCGGACGTCCCGTAATAGACCGCCATGAAGATAACGACCAGCAGCGCGCCCACGGCGCACGACATGAGCCCGGCCTTGATAGAGTCTTCGCCGAGTGAAGGTCCGACGGTACGTTCTTCGATAATGCGCACCGGGGCGGGCAGGGCGCCGGCCCGCAGAATGGTCGCCAGCAGCTTGGCATCGTCCATCGTGAAGTTACCTTCGATGATCGCTTTCCCGTCCGGAATACGGCTGCGGATAACCGGGGCGGCTTTGTACCATGCCGTCCAGCACTATCGCCATATTTTTTTCTATATTCGCTTCTGTGACATTCGCAAATATTCGGCCGCCTTCGCGGTTGAATTCAATACTGACATACGGATATCCGTACTCACCGCCCATCTGCACTTTGGCGTTCGTAAGGTAGGCACCTGTCATTTCGGGCGAGGATTTTACCAGGTAATACCGGTCTTCCTTACCGGGCATAATTTCGTAGCCGGCAGGAAGCATCTTTGCGATCTCGGGGAATTTGGCTATATCAGCGGGGGTGGCATTCTTATCGCGCAGCTTGGTTATTATATCGTTGAGCACCGGGTTGGTATCTACCATACGGAATTCCAGCAGCGCTGTCTTTCCGATCAGGTCCTTGGCGCGCGCAGAATCCTTGATACCGGGCAGCTGCACCACGATCCAGCGGTCGCCCTGACGGGTGATCAAAGGCTCGGAGACGCCGAACTGGTCAACACGGTTGCGGATGATCTCAATGGCGCGGTCAAGGGCATCATTGATGTCCGTGCCGGCCTCAAGCTTGGAAGGGTCCAGTTCCATAAGCAGATGCGTTCCGCCCCTGAGGTCAAGACCCAGGTTAAGTACCTTGGCAATGCTGGGATCCTTCATCTTCTCTTTCGTTTCACGCTCGGCCTGCGGCGTATGGTACCAATCCCACGTGGGATACAGAAAGAACAACGACAGCCCGACCAGAGAAACAATAAGGATGATCTTCATCGTCAACTTGTTCATACGCGTTCCTTTCCGTGTAGTTAGTTTACTCTATTATTTTACGATCGTCGGCGTTACCACTTCCGTCTTTACTTCGTCTTTAACAATGTCGCTCACCGCGCTGCGCGCCATCTGAACCTTAACGTTATCGGCGATTTTTACTTCAAGGATGTTCTCACGAACCGCGGTAATGGTGCCGTAAATGCCGCCGGTCGATATAATTTTATCGTCCTTCTTAAGGGCCTTAAGCTGCTCGTCATGCTCTTTGGCGCGCTTCTGCTGAGGGCGTATGACCAGGAAATAGAAAATACCGAAAATAACGATCAGCGGGATAAAGCTGCTGAAAGCGTCCCCACCCTGCGCGCCGGCGGCGTGCGCCTTTGATGTTAGAGCTGTGATACTGACCAACGTCAACAAAATTATGCTTTTCATATGTTTCTCCTTAGTTTTTGTTTTTAATGAGAGCAATTACCTTGGCTGCTTTTATCACTACCGTTTTATCCGTATCGTTCTCCATGATTTTTTTCAGTTCGGGGATGTCTTTCTTGTCACCCATCACTTCCAGCACGCCAAGGGCCCTGAGTTTCGCGTCCTGGTCCGGCGCGTTCAGCGCTTCAACGACAACTTCTTTGCCGGTCACATCGCCCAGTTTGTACATAGCCTCGGCGGCGGCGATCCTTACATAGCCGTTGGCATCTTTTATGGCATCCTTCAGCGGTGCGACAGCATCCACACTGCCCATAAAGCCCAGGGCGATGGCGGCCTTCTCGCGCACGATGTCTTCTTTATCCCACAATAATTCCCGTATGGCCGGCATGCTTTCAAGGTCGCGCAGTTTCGCAAGGGCAAGCGCCGCGGATAATTTCGCGTCGCGGTCCCAGTCTTTCAGACGTTTACGAAGGGCCGGGGCGGCTGAAAGATCGCCGATCTCGGCCAATGCGTCTGCGGCTTTGGCGCGCACACCCTGCTTAGTGCTTTCAAGGGCCGAAATAAATTGTTTGGTGCCGGATGATTCGCCCAGTTTAGCCAGCGCTATAACAGAGGCGTCAGCCACCCTTCCGTCTTCATCCATCGCGGTCTGGCGCAGCAGGGACATCCCCGCCGTATCTTTCAGCATGCCGATAGCGCGCGCAGCTTCTGCGCGTATGGTGCCTTTTGCAACAGCCCTGGCCCGTTCAAGTGGTTTTGGATTTTCGGAGAGATGCAGGCACAGATGCGAGTATTTTATGGATCTCGGACAAACCCTGCTCGTCACCGAGCCGCTGCAGATCTATCGCGACGCGAAGCCGTGCCGAATCGCCGGTTTCGGACAGCATCGCCTTGATCGCGGGAAGAGATTCTTTATCCCCCAGCTGGCTTAAGGCTTCGGCAGCCGCCAGGCGCACTTCGCGGTCGGAATCCTTTAAGAGCGAACGAATAGCCGACAGCTCAGCCGAATCTTTTTTTGCGTGAGCGGGCACTATGAATGCGCTACACATGAAGGTTACCGCGAACAGCATTGAAATGATCTTTTTCATTGCTTGTAATTATCCAGGAACGCTTTTTTTGCCTTCAAAAATGTATCAGTTTCTATTGACTGTCTTATGGTGTTCGCCAATTTTATCATAAAATGCAGGTTGTGTAAAGACATCAGCCTTAACACCAGGATCTCCTGTTGCTTGAACAGATGGTTAAGATATCGCCCGTGAATAATTGCGGCAGGTCGGGCAATCGCAGGCGGGATCAAGCGGTCCGAAATCGCGCTGATATTCCGCGTTCTTTATATTGACCTTACCGGTGCTGGTTATGGCCTGTCCGTTACGCCCGTTCCTTGTCGGAAGAACACAGTCGAACATATCGATGCCGCGCTCGATGCATTCCCATAGGTCTTCGGGTGTGCCGACACCCATAAGGTAACGCGGCTTATGCTGCGGAAGAATGGGAACGGCGGCCTCTATCATGGCGTGCAATTCATCTTTAGGCTCACCAACGGAAAGCCCGCCAAGGGCGTACCCGGGAAAATCTATATCAACAGTGCGTTTTGCGCTTTCTTTTCGCAGGTCTTCAAATACAGAACCTTGGACTATGCCGAACAACAACTGGCTTTCTTCAGGCTTTGCGGTGGCAATAAAACGGTCCTTGCAACGCTGCGCCCAGCGCAAGGTAACTTCCATGGACTTTTGCGCGTAATCGTGAGTTGTCGGGTACGCAACGCATTCATCAAAACACATGATGATATCGGCGCCGATCCTGCGCTGATTATCAGTCGCCGATTCTGGAGTGAAGATATGCTTTGAGCCGTCAATGTGGGATTGGAATTCGACACCGTTCTCATTAATCTTGCGCAGTGTCGCAAGGCTGAAAACCTGGAAACCGCCTGAATCCGTGAGCATGGGCCGCTTCCAGCCGATGAATTTGTGCAGGCCGCCGGCTTCTTCTATTAGGTCACACCCCGGCTTAAGATACAGGTGGTAGGCATTGCCAAGAATGATTTCCGCACCCATTTCTTCCAAGTCTTGTTGGGAAACGGTCTTTACAGAACCCTGCGTCCCGACCGGCATAAAAACTGGCGTATTTATTACCCCATGAGCCGTGTGAAGTTTCCCCACACGAGCCTTACATTCAGAAGAAGTTTTGAGCAGTTCGAATTTTCCAATGGTCATATTCATCCTTTTAAACAATCATCATAGCGTCACCGTAAGAGTAGAAACGGTACTTCTTGTCCATGGCCTCTGCGTAGGCTTTGAAGATCGTGTCTTTCCCCGCAAAAGCGCTTACCATCATCAGCGGGGTGGAGTGCGGCAGATGAAAATTGGTTATCATGGCGTCTATTGTCTTAAATGTGTAACCCGGATAAATAAATATTGAGGTCTCACCGGAACCGTGTTTACCGCCTGATGATTCATCGCCCTGGTAGAGGTTGTGCCAACGGTAATTACGCGGCCGCCGTTCTTTTTAGCCCAGGCTATTTTATCCGCAGCTTCTTTCTTAATATCGTAATATTCAGGCAGCATTTTGTGAAGGGAAATATCTTCCGAGGTGATAGGCTTAAAAGTTCCCCAGCCGACATGCAGAACTATCTCGGCAACTTCTATACCCTTTTCTTTTATTACCGACAACAGTTCCGGCGTGAAATGCAGCCCGGCAGTGGGAGCAGCGATAGAGCCTTTCTCATTGGCATAAACAGTTTGATAACGTTCTTTGTCTTTTTGCCGGAGCAGAGGATTTGGTCTTTTGATATAAGGGGCAGCGGCATAATACCGTGCTCTTCAAGCAGTTCAATTATATTTGGAGTGCTGACCCGGATAAGGGCTTCATTAACGTCATTCCTGCCTTCAATGACAGCACTGTTGCCTCCGGGGAACACTATCTTTTTTCCATCGGGCAGAAAAGGTTTAATAAGCGCCCGAAAAAGTCCACCTTGATTAGCCTTGGAGCTCACTTGACAAGAACCCAAGGTTCCTTTCATATTTGTCGCGACATCCCCGCGTTTTGCGAGAACGCTTTGTCCCCCAGAAAGTCGGGGGCGTTCTTCGGCGGGGGTGAACTCAAGGAACAGAACTTCCGCCTTACCACCGGTTTCCTTGTTCCCCATTATCCGCGCTGGAATGACCTTTGTCCGGTTAAGAACCAGACAGTCAAACGGTTTAAGGAATTCAACAATATCCCTGAACTGCCGATGGCATATCTCCCCCGTAGCGCGGTTAAGCACCAGCAGTTTAGATTCATCCCTCTTGTCCGCCGGCTCCTGCGCGATCAATTCAGGCGGTAATTCGTATTCGAAATCAGATAATTTCATTATATCTCTGTTTGCGATTTCAGTTGTTCGATTTTTTCGGACAACTCGGAGCTCTTAATTCGCAGTTGCTTGTACTCCGTAAATCCGTATAGCCATTTCGGATCACGATCTTCGCCGGCTCAGAACTCGCCCCACACCCTATTCAAAAGACTTTGGAGTGGGGCTCAAACAACTGAGCCGAAGGAATGAAGATCGCTCACCTCATAGTCGGCTAAAGGGATTTACTCCGCACAAACAACTGCTCATTTCTGCGTCGATTTTATCATCAGACACAGCACATTTCTTAATTGACCGAGGTTGTTTAGGTTTGACCGTAGGCCGAACTTGCTGCGTCAATGAGGGCGGCATATTCTTTCCTTCGGTAGCGCCCGAGCGTTATGGAGTGCCGCAGGCACGCCAGCGACCAAGTACTCTTGGGGTGCGCCTGTTTGAAGCCCCGCTCAAAAGTCTTTTGAATAGGGGTGCGGGGCAAGTTCGCGACCGCAGAATATGCCGACCGAAATGCAGCTACTGAGGCCGGGTAAAACCTAAACAACATCGCGCCGCCACCACGAGCCAGGTTGTAGGCGTTAGACGTTATTTTACTCTTCCCATTTTTCTACTTTAGCACCCGGGTAATAATAATGGATTATTTCCTGATAATCGTAGTTCTTTTCGCCCATTACTTTGCAGCCCCATTGGCACAGGCCTATGCCGTGGCCCCAGCCGTGGCCGCGGAACTCGTATTCGTCGCCGTAACGGACTATATCGGTTATCATGGTGCTGCGTACGACGTCAGGAGATAGGGCCATGCGGAATTTGCCGGAGGGTATTTGCAGCTTGCCTTTGCTGCTTTTTACCACAATAGTAAGGGCCCTGCCGGAAGGAGTTTTGCCGGAGGTGGAAATTTTCTTTATCTGGCCGACGTTAAAACCGGCTTTTTCCAGACGGGTGCGGATGGTTTCAGTATTGACACGGGTTTTCCAGTTCTGGTGTTTACAATCCTTGCAGAAGGTGCATTTGCGGCCTTTCAGGTATTCCGGAGTGTCGGCTTCCCACTTCCAAACGTACTTGGGATCTTCAGTATGGCCGCCGCACTGGGCGAAGAACAAGGCTTGCGCCAGCTTGCCGTCGTATACAAGCACTTCCCCTCTCGTTTTCTCTATAGCATCATTAGTGGCTTTCTGCTCGGGTTCCATACCGCCGTAAACCTGACAGTGCACGCCGGAGCAAAGGTCGAAGCCGTCTTTCTCATGTTTGCGCAAGTTACGCAGCAGGTACGTGCGGCTGATGACCGCCTGAACTTTCAGCGATTGCTCGGGCCAGCCCTTGTCTATCTCCATGGGCAGCACACCGCGCAGGTAATCTTCTATGCCGAGTTCATTTATCACCGTTAGCTTACCGTCTATGGCGCGAATGATAACATTATCCCGGTAACGGCGGCCGTTCACCCTGATACTTGCGTTTTCATCCTCTGAAACAATTCGCACAGGAGAAAGAAAGCCTTTCCCGTTCATCATTATGTGATGTCCATCCGCCTTTACCAGATAATCATTCAGCGGCTGGATCTTTGTCTGCTCGCCGCTGTTGATCTCATACATAGAATAGTTGCCTTCGCTGCTCAGGTTCACTGAAGGGGCGAGCTGCACAATACCTACCTTAACGATGGTCTCCGGCAGGCGGGGCGCCGCAAGCAATGGCACTTGGAACAGAAGCGGGATGATAAAACTACTTATTAACTTTCGCATTTCCCCTCTGGGGACTTGGTCGCTGCCGCACTTACGGGTGTCATGACGCTCGGTCGTTTTTTTTCTAGTTTCTCTATTTCACGCTCTACCTTAGAAGATGAGCAGCCGCAGTATTTTTGTATATAAAAGCCGCGGTCACGGGCCGCCTGTTTGCTTTCGTAGTAAAGCGGGCGCATATCCTGATAAACGAACGCCACCCCATGTTTCTTCGCGGCAGTTGCGCCGATATCTTTGACCAATTCGTGCTTTTGGAACGGACTTATTAAAAGAGTTGTACTGAAGGCGCCTAGACCGGCGTTCTTTGCCGCTTCAGCGGTTTTATTTAAACGCAATTCGTAACAATACGCGCAGCGTTCCGGAACAGTTAACGGCGCGCCAGCGCACCATTCTTTCTCCGTCATTTCCGGGGAGCTCAGTGTTTCGATATTCTTAGATCTATTCAGGCTCAACAAAGCTTCATTGCGGCTGATGTGCTCTACCTCTGGGTGAATATTGGGGTTATACCAGAAACCTGTGATCGAATAATTTTTTGAGAACGACTCAATGACTTTAAATGAGCACGGCGCACAGCATTGGTGCAAAAGAAGTTTCTCGGGCATCACAGTAAGGGCTCTTGAGAGCCGCGGCCTTCGGGTTTTTTGATATGCAAGTGATCGTAGGCGCGGCCGGTGACCATACGGCCGCGGGGCGTGCGAACCATAAAACCGCTTTGTATAAGGAAAGGTTCATAGACGTCGGTTATCGTGTCCACTTCCTCGGAGACCGCTACTGCGATCGTTTCTATACCGACCGGGCCGCCGCTGAATTTTTCTATAACGGTCTGCAATATGCGCCTGTCCATGCGGTCAAGTCCTGAGGCGTCCACTTCCAAGGATTCAAGTGACTCAGCGGCGATCTTATCCGTTATTATGCCGCCTGATCTTACCTCGGCGAAATCCCGCACGCGGCGCAGCAGACGGTTAGCGATGCGGGGTGTTCCGCGGGACCTGCGTGCGATCTCGGCGATGCCTTCTTTTTCAGCTTTGATCTGCAAGATCTCGGCCGAGCGTTTTACAATTATTGAAAGCTCTTCCAGACTGTAAAATTCAAGGTGCTGCACTATGCCGAAACGGTCACGCAGCGGGCTGGACAAAAGGCCGGCTCTGGTAGTTGCGCCTATCAGCGTAAAACGCGGCAGCGGCAGTTTGATCGTCTTGGCGGCCGGGCCCTGCCCGATGATGATATCCAGCTCATAATCTTCCATCGCGGGGTATAACGCTTCTTCCACCAGATGGTTCATGCGGTGTATCTCGTCGATAAAGAAGATATCGCCTTCGGCGAGATTGGTAAGGATAGCGGCAAGGTCGCCCACGCGCTCCAGGACCGGGCCGGAGGTGCTGCGCATATTGCCGCCCATCTCCCTGGAAATAATATGGGCGAGCGTAGTTTTGCCAAGGCCCGGCGGGGCGTAAAACAGGCAATGGTCCAGCGCCTGACCGCGTTTGCGTGCGGCTTCTATAAAAACCCTTAGGTTGGCTTTCATCGCGGTCTGTCCGACGAATTCGTCGAGTGTTTGGGGCCTCAGCGTGTTTTCAACCCGGGATTCTTCGGGCTGCGGTTCCGGCGCTATAAAACGATTAGGGTCAAAATCAACCATTTATTTCCCCTGTGAAAGATATTGCAGCGAGTTGCGTATAAGTGTTTCCGTGCCGGCCTTTGGATCTTTTGCCAGAGCGTCTTCAACTGCGCCGCGGGCGTGCACCGGTTTAAAGCCGAGAGAGACCAGCGCTGAAACAGCTTCGTCTTGAATGCTGCCGGGAGCCGCGGGAACCCATTTTGCTCCGGCGGGCGAAGCTGGGAATTGCTCAAGTTTATCTTTAAGGGCGGCTATTAATTTGTCGGCTGTCTTTTTGGTAAAACCGAAAACCGAGACCAGCATTCCCGCGTCTTTAAGCTCTATGGCGCGGCTGAAATCGGGGAGCGACTTGGAAATTTTATCAAGGTATTCAAGGGCCTTTTTAGCGCCGGGCCCCGGGAACATGCTCTCTTAAAAGAAGGAATATTTCGCGCTCCTCAGAGGTAGCAAAACCATACAGGCTTACCGCGCCGCCGTACATCGCCATAGATTCAATGATATATAGTTTAGCTTCGGCTCCCACGACCGGAAGTTTTTCAAGCGTGGCGAATGCGACAAATATCTCATACCCGACGCCGCCCGCCTCTAAAACAACACGACCCTCAGATCTGGAGTCGATAATACCGCGAAGATGGGTTATCATTTTGCAGCCCTCAGGGCTTTGGCGTAGCCGCTCTCGCCCGTGTTCAAATGGGTGATAGCTATCGCCAGCGCATCAGCGGCATCGTCCGGTTTGGGGATCACCGGCAGGCAGAGCATGGCTTTTACCATATGCTGGATCTGTTGTTTTTCTGCCGAGCCGAAACCGGTAAGAGATATCTTTACGTGCCGCGGGTTGTATTCGTGAACAGGCAGGTCGTGGGAGCTGGCTGAAAGCAGTATAACTCCTCTCGCCTGCGCGACAGCCGCCACGGTACGGGCTTCCTTGGAAAAAAACAACTCCTCAACGGCCATCACTTGAGGAGCGTATTTTTCTATAAGAGCGTTCAGGGTTTCACTGATGGTGCGAAGACGCATCGGAAGGCAGGTTTCGGGACCGGTCTTTATACAGCCGTAATCCAGCATCGATAGAAGATTACGTCCGCTACGGTGCACAACCCCCCAGCCGCACATGGAAAGGCCCGGATCCACCCCCAGCACGGTGATGCTGGAGTTACTTTGCGTTGGCGTTTTCAATGCGTTCCATTTCCTCTTTGGAAATGTCAAAATTAGAATACACGTTCTTAACGTCGTCGTGGCTTTCCAGATCGTCCATCAGGGCAAGCATCTGTTCGGCCCCTTTACCTGAAAGGCTGATAGTGGTTTGCGCCTGAGGGGCAACCTCTGATGAGGCTATAGCTATGCCCGCGGTCTCAAGAGCCTTTTTAACTTTATCAAAATCTTCCGGCTTAGTGATTATTTCATACACATCTTCGTCTTCAGACTTAAAATCATCGGCGCCGGAATCAAGGGCTACGGTCATTACCTTATCTTCGCTCGCGACAGACTTCTCAACGGCGAGATAACCTTTTGTGGTGAACATCCAGCCCACGCAGCCGGTCTCACCCATGTTACCGCCATGGGAAGAGAAAACTTTGCGAATATCAGAGGCCGTGCGGTTCTTATTGTCAGTCGTTAATTCCACTATTACCGCTGAACCGCCGGGTCCGTAACCTTCGTACTGCAGTTCTTCATACATCACACCCGGTATTTCACCGGTGCCGCGCTGGACAGCACGCTTAATATTGTCCACCGGCATGTTCGCTTCTTTGCCAAGTTCGATCGCCTTGCGCAAGCGTGCGTTATGTTCCGGCTGGCCGCCGCCGGTCTTTGCGGCTATCGCTATTTCGCGGGCGATCTTAGTGAATATCTTACCGCGTTTCGCGTCAATTATTGCCTTCTTGTGTTTAATACCAGCCCATTTAGAATGCCCGGACATAAAATCTCCTTTGTCTTACGAAAACCTGATTAGGTTATATTGTACCACAAAATCCGTCCTATTGTAAAACCGCTAGTGGGGCTGGGAGATGTAACTGCGCAACTGTTCCAGGCGTGTTTTGGCCAACGTATTATTCGGATCGCGCTGCACCACGGTGGTTAATTCCTGGACAGCTTCGGGGTATTTTTTCATTTGAGCGTAGAGCATACCCAGATTCGTGCGAATGATGTTATTGTTCGGATCGAGTTTAAGGGCTTCACCGTATTCATCTGCGGCTTCCTGGAATTTGCCGGTCGTAAAGTATACATTGGCAAGGTAAAAATGGGCTTTAATGCTGCGGGGTGAGCGCTGAACGAATTTAAGGCAGGCCGGCAGGGCCGCCGTCCAGTTCTTTTCCACGATCGTTTTCTCCGCCTGGCGAATGATCGCGTTAAGCTCGTCATAATCCGCATCCCTCTTGCCGAGTCGATGCATAGTGACTTCAATATTTTTTCTGGCCAGCTCGAAATCCGGATCTATCTCTATCGCTTTTTTATACGCCTGCATAGCCAGCTCATCGCGGCTGGTTTTGGTGTATAAATAACCGAGGTTGTTCCAGATATCCTTGTTCTCGGGCTGCAGCAGGACGTATTGTTTAAAAAGCGCGATACAGGCGTTACCCGTCTTTGCCGGGTCCTGCATATAGATGCTGCCCAGCGCATTATAGCCGTCCCACGACAAAGGGTTTATGTTCAGGGACTGCGTATATTCCGGTATCGCTTTGGCGACCAGCCCCTTCTGCATCAGCACCGTCGCAAGGTTAAAATAGATCTCATCATAGCCGGCGTTCGCGCGCAGGGATTCCATATACATCTCCAGCGCTTTATCCCTCTGGCCGGCACGGGCGTAACAGTTCGCCAATTCATAATTATTGTTCACTTCGAAACGTTGATATTCATGGGCGGCCTCAAGCTCAGGGATGGCGGCCTCAACATTGTTCTGTTTTGAAAGTTTAAAGCCGTTAAAATAATGTATCTCGCCAAGGAAGCTTCTGGTGTACCTGACGATAACCAGCGCGCCGAGGATAAGCAGCACAAAGATCGTTCCCTTTTTCAGGGCTGAGCCGACCTGCAATTTCTTTTCCCGCTGCGGGCCGTAGGACAACAGCGTTCCCATGAACCACCAGTACAAAAATCCGGGGACGGCAAAATGCAGGGAGACGTTCAAAAGATTGTCCACCCACATGCCGGCCATAGCCGCGGTAAGGCCGATAACCATGATCCGCGGCCCGCCCTTCAGGTTTTTCATTAAATAAACGGCGTAATAATAAAGGCATACCAAAAACCATAGATAGACGCCGAGTCCAAGCGTACCTGTCTGGGACCATACTTCCAGCAGTTCGTCGTGGGCGTTATTGGCATGCGTGCGGAATATGCGGAAGGGCTCCAGGAACAGGAATTTGCCCTGGTAGAACGGGAAGAAAAGTTCAAAACATCCCCAGCCCTTGCCGAGGATGGGCTTTTCCCGTACCATGCTGGCGGCGCACGACCAGATAAGCTGGCGCTGGTTGACCGAGCCGTAATTCTTTTTCTCTTTCGTGGCGTTCGTCGCCTCGGTAAGACGCTCTAAAATAGTTGGGTTTTTACCGCCCACCGTGCTCTGCGGGAAGAAAATGCCCATCGAGACAAAGATCGACACGGAGGCTACCAGGACCTTTTTGTTTTTTATGACCAGTTCGCGTTCAAAGAGCGCCAGTAATATAATGAACAATACCAGGCCCACCCCAAGACCCAGCCAGCTGGAGCGTGTCAGGGTGCAAAGCTCTGCCGCGAAAGCTACCATGCCCAGCAGGTAATACCATTTTCGTGCGGCGCCCCTGGCAGCCGCCAGGAAACACGCGAAGGCCACGGGAATGACCATGACCAGATAGGATGAGAGAAAGTTGGGGTTCCCGAATGTCGAAACAGCGCGGCCGCCGAATGGATTCAGCACTTTCGGCCAGATGGGCTCGATACCCATATACTGCAGCAGCGCGTAACCAGCTGCGACAAACGTGGCGAGGAATATAGCATTGTAATAACGCGGACGGGTATTATCGTCGCTGAAGTGCACGGCCGCGTACATGGGGAGTATGCAGTTAACCAGGGTGTAGAGCCAGCGTTTAAGGCCTTCGCTGTAAACCGAGTAACGAATGTACGATTCGCCGTAGTCCGTTCCCAAAGCCACCGCCCACGATAAGGTCGCTACCGCGAAAAAGAGCCAGAGCGGCAGGTCCACCGGCGTGCGTTTTACCAGCAGTTCACCCTTAGAACGGCCCTGCCAGAGCCAGAGCATGCACAATAACACGGTGCAGGAATTCAACAACACTATTTGAAAAAAATAGGGATTGCGTGTAACGTCCGTAAAAAATACGATCGTCGGCACGAATAAGATGAACTGTATCAAGAGAGGAAGCATTTTGTCCATTTATTTTTTTGGCGCCTGCTGCTGGAATACCCGCTGAACATCGGGGTCCCGGGGCGCTATAGCGTACAGTTTTTGCCATATCGGCACAGCCTTGTCCATGCGGCCGGAACGCCCGTAGAGGACCGCCAGATTTTTAAGGACGTTGATATTGACGGGGTTAAGCTCAACGGCCTTAAGGTAATAGCCTTCCGCCTTTTGCATGTTGTTCTGGCTGGCGGCAAGGTAGCCGAGATACCCATACGTATCAGAATATTCATTGCTGCGGCGTACACCCCAATCTTCCACCCAGGCGTTATGCGGGGCTTTCTTCAAGTTCTCCGGGTAATTGATATGTTCCAGGTACGTCTCTTCCGCTTTTTTGTAGTCGCCCATTTCCATGTAGATCATCGCCATACGATAGTAATTTACCGGGAATATGGGGTCTACCATGCGGTACAATTCAAACTCCCTGAGCGCCTTCGCCCACAGGTCTTTAAGTTTTTCAGTATGGGCCGCAACGCCCGCTTTGTCGCCTTTAGCCTGGCACTCGCCGATCTGGCGTTTTTCATCTTCAGCCCATTTAACATAAATAAGGCCGGCCTGGTGGTGGGACTGCACGTAATTCGGGGCCAGCTTCCACACATCCTGGTATTTGCCGATGGAGAGCGCGGCGTCGCCGGGCTGCCAACGGTCGTTATACACATTCCCCATAAAATAATGCGCCATAATGAAAGACGGATTTTCTTTCGCGACGGTATCGTAGTGGTTAAGCGCTTCCGTCCACTGGCCCTGCTTGGAAAAAAATATCGCCAGATTGTGGTTAACGTCGGCATCAAAATAGCCGTAGAAGATCTTGATAAAGTACAGTGCCGCCAATATTATACCGCCCTGCAGAAGGCGCTTTAACGGCAGGGGCCATTTTTTCGGCGGCGCGGCCGGTTCAAGAGAGTCCTTGGGCATCGGCAGGTTAACAGCCAGAGAACCGGCAAGACCTATCATAAGCCACAGGAATATTCCGGCCGACACAAAGCGCAAAGATACACAGACGAAGTTGTGCGCCAGCTGCGCGATCAAGGCCGAAAGCACCCCCAGCTGGTAATACGCCCGCGGATCCACTTTATTCTTCTCAGTAACGTTTTCGCTGAAGGCTTTAAGATTGCGCACGCCCAGGGTCAAAAACACACCTATTAACCACAGAAAGATACCCATTCCGATGAAGCCTTCGTCGTACCACACTTCCAGGTATTCGTCTTCCGGGTGGTCTGTCTCGGTGTTATGGCGGCCTTCAATGAAAAATATCTGCGGCCTGCGCCAGGCAGGGTATGTCACATAAAAAGAACCGATCCCGGTGCCGATCACGGGATGGGTGTTGATCATCTCCCAGGTGGAAAGCCAGGTAAATATACGGAAAGATGCGCTGTCGGTGCGTCCTGCCAGGTTCTTATACATGCCCACCGATACGACCATCATAGTGCCGATCGCCAGCACCCAGAGCACCTTCCGTACCTTGGCCTTGTTCGCGTGCACAAAAAATGCCACGGCGAAGAAAACAAAAGCGAGTATGCCCACCGCATAGCCGAGCCAGGCGCCTTTTGAGGCGGTCCAGATCACGTTGGCGGAAAGCATCAACCACAGGCCGAGTATCCATTTTTTGCGCCGGGCCAGATACATGGCGAGCAATAGCGGGTTAAGAACAACAAGGAAATCGCCGAAGAAATTGGGGTTGCCGAACGTCGAGAAGACCCTGGCGGCGAAGGCGCCGCGCCAGATGAAAGGGTCCAGCCCTTGCTCAGGCGGCGGCGGAAAATACAGCCAGTCAAGGTGCTGAATAACGCCGTAGAAACAAGCCACGAAACAGGCCGCGAACAACCAGCCGAACACGCGGCGAAATTTTTCCTCGCTGTTCACTTCTTTCATACTGATAAGGGCAAGGCTTATATAGACGACCCTGCGGACCAGCTCATTGGAACTGGCGTACTCAAAGGGAGAATGCGACCAGGAATAAATGCCCGAGATAAGGAAGGCGAGCAACGGCAGCACCAGCACCAGATTCTTCTTGAAATAATCAGTTGCTTCCTCTTCCACAAGCTTTACCAGCCAGGCGCCCAGCAGCACCGCGCCGCCGATCTGCACCAGCGTTATTTTTATCTGCGCTGAATCATAGGTCTTAAGGTAGAACGCTATCGAAACGACAAAATAGAACAGGGGCAGGCCCCAGGTGATTATCTTTTCCGTCCAGCGCATTATTTCCCGGCTTAATGAATCTATAGCTTCACTCATTGTTTCCCTCACCTTTCACAGACAAAATGATAATATGGAATTGTTTCGGCAACCGTGACGCGGGAATACGTATCTTCCAGCGTCAGTATTTCCTCTCTAGAGACTCGCTGTTCAATGCGGGTAAAAAATCTGTCGTACACATCCTGTTCGATACGGGCCAGACTTTTTCCGCGGTAAAATTCATATAACGGCACGTATTTTCCAAGAGACACCAGGTCGGCCGCCCGCCCAAGGGTTACCAGCGGCATATATAATCCCACGGCGCCGGCCACAGACAGTACCCTGCGCAGCCGCGGCGCGGTGACCGTGCTCAACAGCGTGCGCACCACGGTGACCAGCGAAAGAATAACCCTGAAATAAAAAGGCCGGTTATCCAGGGCATAATACAAAAATATCAGATTTTTAGGCGCAAAACGTTTAAATTTTCGCACCTCATCAAGGCACGGCACCGGCAGATGGTGCAGCACGCCCAGGCACATCAAGAAATCTACGCTGTTATCCGCAAAAGGCAGTTTGCGCAGGTCGCACATAAAAAACAGCGCGTCAGTGTTACCGCGCAGGTTTTCGCGAGCCACAAATATCGCGTCGGAAAAATCGGTCAGCACCAGCCGGCGGCATGCGTCCTTAAGAAAATAACTCCACCTGCCGCTGCCGCAACCCACGTCCAGCACCGTTGCATCTTTCAGGGCCGGCATATCCACGATATCGAAATATTGTGAGAACTCTGTACGGTGTTCCGGTAATATCCCCGAATATTCTCGCCATTCCGCGCCGAAGGTCGCCTGAATATCCAGGGCGATGTCGGCCGTGCCGGTGGAAGGGCCGGCTGCCAGCCGTTTTCTTGTGAAAGGAGTATATTCGGCTTCCGTAGATAAAATTATGACATCGTCGATAACCGGATATGTTACACCCTTAACGGTAAGGGAATCCGGCTGGATGGAGAGCTCCGTGGTACCGAACAGTTTTACCAGCTGTTGAAGCTTATCCGTATAATACATTATTAAAAATCACTGACGGACTTTAGTTTCTTTTCAAATTCCGGGTTCAGGCGCCTGCGTTTTTTTTCATCCTGATTTTCCGTGTTGAATTCATACGAAACACCGATGCGATGCTGTGTGCCCAGATCGCCGTAGGGCAGCCAGGCGTAATCGAATGTGTACGACGGCCCTATGCGTATACCAAAACCCGCGGTAAGCTTGTCTGCGCCGCTGCCGTGCTGCTGATCCGTTAAAGGAGAAGCGTAGCCGCCGCGCAGGCAAAATACATCGTTGAACGCATATTCAAAACCGGCGCGTATGTCGGAGTTTTGATCGTTGTAGGCAATACCTTCCAGTATAAAGAACAGGTTCACATCGATATAGCCGCCCAGCGAAAGGAAGGTGTTGGCGGGCAGCGAATAACCGCTGACGCTGGGCCCGATATTTTGAACGCCAAAACCCACCTGAATATTGCTGTCGGGCGCATAATAGAACCCGCTGAGGCCGGCCATGATGCCGTTATAGCTTGACGCGTTAATATCTTCCCGCGCAAAGCGCACGTCGGCGCCGTAAGAAAATGTCTCGCTCAGCGTTTTGCTGTAGGCATAATCCAGCATCAGATCGTAGGCGCTGAAAGTCCCGTTCGTCGAAAAATTATCTATTGAATTTGGATCGTAGAACGTTTTAATGATGCCGTTAGCGCCCATGTAGCCCGCGTTCAGGCCCCAGGCGGAATCATTGTCCGGCTTTATATAGCTGAGCGTGCTGTAGCTGTAACCGGCATCAGAATAAAAAGCCATATAGTTGGCGGACATTGATTCATATTTCAGACGCGACATCATGGCGGGGTTGGACAGGGAAGAATTATAGCCGAGCAGCCCGTCGGTCTGGCCGGCCCCCGCGGAGCGCGTGGACGGTTGCAGTTTAAGGAAATCAAAGATAGTAGTACCGGGGGTCGCAGCGAACGCACATTGAGGGGCAAGCAGCAACAACGCAAGCATAAATCGTTTCATGATCATCCTAAAGATACCGGGTAGAGGCATTACTATTGCCCATCGCCCATTGCCAATTGCCTGAAGTTAAATAGCCGGCGAGAGGGATTGAACCTCCGACCCATCGCTTACGAAGCGATTGCTCTACCGCTGAGCTACGCCGGCACAAATGCATATGCGTGATTATACTGAATTTTCAGAAAGAATTCAATAATAAGACAAAAAAAGACCCATGCAGCGTGGGGGACGCGATGCAGGGTCTTTTTATATTATTGAGAATAGTGAAGCTTATGCGGCAAGTTTGAACATCCTGTTCAGATTGTTCTTATCTGAACCCTGGTCGCCGGTAAAGTATTTCGCGGCTCTTCTGGCCGCATCACCAAGCGGATCACGGTGCATGTCGCCGCGACCGAAAACATTGTAGTTGGGACCTTGCGCCAAACCGGCTATTTCCGGGTTCATCGGTATCAGGCTGGGCAGCGGGACATTCCCCTGGCCGTTGGCGACAGGATCGATCTGTGCAAGAACATCCGGATTTACCAGAACGACGCGCCCGTCTTTCAACACTCCATAGTTCGCCATCCAGAAAGGAGAGTTGCCGAATTTAGTATCGATTACTTTTCCGGACCACAGTTTTTCCTGGATCTTTGCAACCGCTTCGTAATTTGCCGGACCGATGGGGTCAACTGACTCACGAACTATGATCAGATAGGTGTGTGTTGCTTCGCCGACCGTTAAAGATCTTGTAGCAAAATGAGCGCTTATAGAATTCTTTTCATCATTTTCGCCAAACGCGAATAATAACTTTTCCGCAAGAGCGTGCTTGCTCACAATTGATTCGATCTTCGCGGGAACATTGTCTTCGCCTCCCGCAAGCATTGTCATATCAAAAGCGAACATTTCCCACTTGTCGTTCTTAGGGAACGAATACCCTGTGCCAACGGCGGGATCGGTGAACGGTTCGCCGGCAATACCGTTTTTAGCGGTAACCAATTCTTCAACATGTTTTACAAGCCGGTCAACAACGGCCTTATTCACGCGGTCTTCCAAGAGACGCCCTGCCCGCGTTTCAATTTCTTTCGCCGCAACGGTGGCAAGGCCGGTCAGATCGGGAATACCAGGCAGAGGACCAACCATCACACGCTCAGCTTCAAGCCCAAGATTATGAACGGCAAGTTCTGACTGGGACTTCTTTGCAGATCTTCCTTTTGTTGTGATCAAACCTTTCTGGGGAGCCTTTGCCGACAGTTGCTCGGCGATAGTGGCTGTTAACGGCGACGCCTCAGACGCGGGCAATAACGCCGGGGATGCTGAAGTGACCGGTGGTTCCGCCTGAGCGACAGGGGCGGCAGCATGCCTGTTCGAAGCAAGGATGACCGGCGCCGGTGCAGCTTTGTCGGCAGACTTAGATTTGGCTGCAAGTTGTTGTGCCACTGTGGCCGTCAATCCGGAGGCAGCGACAGTGCGGGTTATAGCCTGGGCGGCAGAGGGAGCTGCTGCGGCAACGGCTTGGACCGGCGCTACGGAAGGCTTTTCAGCTGTCGCGACTTTCGCTTTCGGAGCTTTATTGGATCTGGCAGCCATTTGATCTTCAATGGAAGCTTTAAGCTTGGCGGAAGGTACGCGTGATGCGGCCACTACAGGAGTCACAGCCGGCTCCGCCACCGTGGGAGCCGGTGCCGCAGCAACATCGATGGCCGGCGCTTCGGTCGCGTTCTGGTACTTATTCCTCGCGGCGTAATAGGCATCAACGGCATTCTTATATTCCGTATTAACCGCTTGTTGTGTGGTAAATGTAAGTTCCAAGTTCTTGAATTCCGCCTTCAGGCTATCTGCTTTCGGATCTTTCGCCTTCTCAGCGGCTTCCCATTCGGCTTTAGCTTTACTTATCTGTTCAGGCGTTACCGGCTTATCACCAACGACAGCATTGTACCTTGTTTGCGCGGTGATCGCCGCCTTATACAGGGGCGCAAGCTCGCGACTCTTGGTAAGCACATGCTTCAGGTCTACGGTAACAGGTTTTATCGCGGCCATGGGCATGGCTGGCTTAGCCAAGGCAACAGCTTCATCGATACTGCTTATACCGTCAGTGAATTCACCCAGTGCATTTATGCGGGCCTTTGACATGCTGCGCTGAGCCGGCGTAAGGGCGGTCGCTGCTGCAGGCTTATCTAAGGCACCAAGCCGGGACATCACAAAATTAATTATGGTCTGCTTACCGGCAAATGCTTCCTGGCTTGAGGCAAGATACTCGGCTATCAATCTTGTAATTACTGCAGGGCTTATGCTCAACTGCTGAGAACCATTCCCGATATAACCGTCAAGAGCCGCGACCAGGGAGCCCGTAAAGGTGCCGTCCGGCAGCTGCTGAATATGCTTGCGGGCAAGAAGCGTCTTTTGAGCCGACACATCAGTAAATTTCGGATCGGTGATCTCAGCCAGCGTCAGAGTGTTCGCGAACTCAATACCTTCCGGCAATCTTTGTACAGCTTTAATGTTTTTAACAGCAAGTTGCCGTTCCTGCGGCGTAAGCGAAATATTCAAGATGGAAAGTATGATTTCGGGCGGCACCCGGTTTTGCGCGGCGGCATTGGCGATATCGGCTACCGTGAACTGATAATTCTTCCGTTCCCGCGCCCAAAGAGCCGTACGGTCTTTCGTTGCTTCCGGATCCTTCGCTATGGCGGCTTTCACCCTCGGGCTTAGAGCTTCGTCGCGAATATCCTTAAGGGAGTTAGTAACTACATGAAGGTCGTAGTTACCGCCCTTACCTATAATTCCCCCGCCTATGAACAGCTTGTTCTTAAGGCTTACCGGCAGACGGAACGTGCCGTAAATCATATCCAGCAGGGAATTTATCAGCTGAGCGACAGAGCCGTTTATAGTGCCGTCCGCCTGTCTGGAAACAAAGTCCAGGGACGGTGTCTCACCATCAAGATATGAATTTAATTGAGACAGATCAATAAGGTCCAGATCGACACCCCGTGCTTTCAATCCCTCTACTACGGCTGCCACTGAGTTAACATTCTTTATACCGAACAGGGTGGCTACAACTGCAATTGACTTCGGCGCTGCGCTGGCGTTCGCTGCATCCTTGCCCGAAGCCAGGGTTGTTGCCATTGTCAACAATTCCTGAACAGAAATATTCTGGCCCTTTCTTATGGCCTTAATAGCGCGCGCCGTGGTACTGGGCGGCTCAACTTCTTTCGTCACCGCGGCTATCGCTTCATCATATTTGGCGATTATCGTAGGCAGATTACCTTTAAGGCCGGTAGATCTTGCGCCCATCAGACGCAGAAGGGACAAGACCGGCGCAGGCGGCAATGACAGACCGTTTTGCTGGAATTTTTCAGCAACGCCGGCAGGGTAGGCGGCTTTTAAGACATCTAATATATCTTCCGGGCTGAGATCATTTATGCCGTATGACGCGGCCAGTTGAATAATATCCTGCAACTGGACTATCATCTGCTTAACATTCTCTGAGATAGGCTTGCCGGGAGCTTTCGGCTTGGCTGCCTTTTCTTTGTCATTGGGGTCTACAGCGTCAGAGATAACTTGCCCTACGATATCTAACTGTTTCAAAGCGGCCTCAACATGCGGGTTCAACACAGTAGAACCTGTAAGCCCAGACGTTAAAGCCGCGGCAGCTATCTGCATACCTTTAGAACGAAGGTAATCAAGCAGCGTTGCCTTCGCCGCGTAACCAGCCGGCGTTTCAAGGAATTCCTTAATAAGCTGATCCGCAGACTTGCCGGTGTGAGCAGCGCCTGTGCCTTTACCGTTGCCTATGAAGTTGTCCAACGCACCGACAAGAGAACCACCGAATTCGCCGTTCTCCTTTTTGTGTACCTGCACATAAGAGTCGCCAAAGGGCTTGTAAGCCTTATCCATATCAAACTGAGGATCGCTAAGCTGCGCAAGAGTTAGCGTGGCAGCAAACTGCGGGCCGTAGCCCGGGATATACTGCGCAGATTTATAGAATGACAAGACTTTCGCCCGATCTTCTTTTGAAAAAGAGATATTCACTATCGAGAGTACCTGTTCATCTGAAAGGCCGTTTTTTTCAGCTACCGCAATAATATCAGCCATAGTAAACGAGAAATTCTTTTGAGCGGCAGCCGCGGCATCAGCCTGCACCTGCTGAAGTTTGGCCATTGCATCCGGCCCTTGCCCGATGGCGCCAAGGCCTTTCATCAGTTCAGCCTGTGTTGCCTGCTGCACTGACTGGCCCTGAATTTCCTTAAGATACTTGGCAGCATCACCTATCCTGAGATTTACCGGCCTATTCAAAATATCTACCGGAGTGGCGTTAAGATCCACACCAAGCAGGGATGAACCGTACGCCGCGAGAAGGTGCAAACGTTCCACAAGAGAATTGATCATTCTGATCGGTAGGCTCTTTGGTTTTCCCAGCGATAGTTTGCTGATAAGGTCCGTAGACGTAATGTGGCCGGCCAGATAAGCCATTATTTCTGCCGGTTTTAAGACATTAAACTGTCCACTCAATCCAAGGTTATTAAGCGATTGCAGGACACCGGTTACTTTGCAAGCATCTGATACTCCCAGCAGTGCCGCCAATAGTGCAAAGTCCGGGGACTGAATAACTTCAGCGATTGCAGGAGTTTTTCCACCGGCTCCCGTTGTTTCTTGTGCTAATTCTATAATTTCGGCAAACGACATTTTTTGTTGTTTCTTAAGAACATTTATCGGACGAGCCGTGAATAGGCCTCTGTACAGTTTCTTTAATACATTGTCGCTGCCACTGTCCTTCAACTTCTCGGTCACCGCGATCGCTTTTTCAATTACGGCGATCTGTTTCTTCACCGGGGCAGGTAATTTACCGGCATTAGGTTGTAGCAATTTATAGACCGCCGCAGGAGGCAGGGCAACACCATAGTGTGCCATAATCTGTGTTACATCGGGTGGATAACGATACGCAAGCGCAGCCTTGATGTCGGCGGAAGCAATGGTTACTCCACCGGTGTTGAGTACAGGTAACGCGATGCCAATATCTACGATCGCTGAGAGACTTAAACCACTCTTTGCGAGATAGAGTGCGATTGAGACGGCCATGGGTGTGTTGTCTGTAAGTTCTAGTCCTTTGATAACGGAAACTTGCTCAAAACCTAATATATCAGCCGCTCCGAAGAAGGCAACCAGGGCGGTATTCATGGGCGATAAGACAACTTGACTACCAGATGGAACCGCACCGTTTCTCAACGCAGCTACATTGCTGATATAGGTCTGTCCTTTTGCGGTAAGCCAGGCTACTCCTCCCGCATGATAGGTCATACCAGGTGTCGTATCTAAACCATCCTTCACCGTTTTACGTTCAGATTCCGGCAATCGTCCCAGTGCTTCGATCGGACTAACTGGTTTCGAGTCGGCTTTTTCCGTAGATGCGCTGGTCAAGACCTTTTGACCGGCTTTCTCAAGAGAAGCTTTTTCATTTGCGGTCATCACGTCTTTCATATTGTTGATGATCAAATCGATATTCCAACCGCGATTCGTCTTTGCCGCTTCTCGTAGCGTCACGCTCTCCCGAGCAGATTCAACTGACGTGATTTGCACGATCTCCTTATTGAAGAATTCACGATCAAAGCGGCTGTCGCCATAGTGGTCAAAACGCCCTAATCCCTGCTCCAGCTGCGTCGCGGTGAACTTGTCCACATTTACCAGCCACATCGTCGCCTGCACCAAATCGGTCTTCAGAAGTTTTACCAGAAGATCTTTTTTGTCAGCATCAGACAATTTAGTAATGGATTCCGGCGCATCGATCGTAGCGATTTCAACATCAGTAAGTTTAGCAGCTTTAACAAATGACTTATAGGCCGTCTCAGCCGCATCTTTTTCCTTTGGCGTCGTCGCATTTTCAATTGCCGATCTCATTTCACGCATTTTTTCACCGAATTGAGACAATTGAAGATCTGCATTTTCTGGCGTGTAGCTCTTGAAGAATGAATCCTTCAGGTTATTGGCTGCATCTCCCATTCTGCCCACGCTCCATCCGCGGCCAAGCAGGTAGGCGTCACCAATAACGTATTTGGCCGACCCTGTCTTCGTTTCACCAGATAATACTTTTGTTAGCAAAGATGTTTTCTCATCGAGCGATATATCCGCAATATTAGCCTGGGAGGTAATTTTTGTTATATCAGTATCTGTTAATTCACTTCCTTTGATGTATGCGTTATATGATCTTTCAGCTACCACGCGTGCCTCATCAGTTGCGGCAAACCTGATCGCCTCTCGCATTGCTTCAATTTTTTGGCCATATTTGTACAGTTGCTGATTGATATTAGTAAGCGTTAAGCTTACAATATCGTCTTCAGCCACTCCATTCTTTCTGAGTTCTTCAACCATAAGATCGGTTGCATGAGAGCCACTTGTCAGGATCAAATTGATCGAAGCCCTACCGCTACGTTCTACAGTTTTCACCGCTTCAGTTATAACCTTAGCTATCGCTTCCTGTGTAGTGGTTAGTACTGAATAGATGCCTACTTTCACGCCGGTGGGTGCAGCACCACCCTCAGTAAATTCCATTGTCTTTAACAGACCCTTTATGGAATCGCTGTATGTGCCAGAGAATCCAACGATGTTGCCCCACGCATTCATCGCCTCAACGCTGTTGGATACAAAAGTTTCTTTAGTTGGACGCGTCAAATTCGTAATATGCTCTAAGGCTTCAAGAACTGCCATACCAGGTAACGTCAGATTTTCGACACCTTTTCCATCATTGGTAATAATGATACGGCGGCTATCGCCTTCTCCTTGCACAGTATATGAACCTTCACCCACGCGTGCTCCGCCTTCTCTTTTCTTATATTTTCCGGTTTTAGGATCGTATTCCATACCAGTTTTCAAGAACATTTCGGCTGCTGACATACCGCCACTAATTTGTTCACGAATTTCGCGTTCATTAAACAAATTACCGAATTTAGAGAGAACCTGATCGACAAGAGCATCGATCTCTCCTTTCAGTTTATCAGGAGCGATGTGTCCTTTCGTTTCAGCCTTAGGAGTCTCTGTATCTGGTTTTGTTGCAGGATCAACGGTCTCTACCAGCTTGCCATCGACTAATATTCCTCCCATACGCCGGTCCTGGCCCATGGCGCGAGGGTCGCGTGGATCTTTATCAACCGGATTCGTTTCAGCAGACCGATTGCCCTTAATAGTTGACATACCCTTATCCGGTGCCTGCGTTCGCATTGCCAGATCAAGCAGCTTAGGTGCTAAAAAATTCCGTACATAAGAATCTTTGCACAGGTTGTCGATCTGTGTAACAACCATTTTTCTTACTTCCGCTACGTCGAGGCCAAGTTCTTTTGCTCTATCAGATAACCGATCGACCAGACTGTTGATATCAGCATCACTCAGGACACTACGATCAGTAACCTTACCGTCTTCACCTTTTGCTTTTGTAGTAGCACGTTCTACTTCTCCGGATAGTGTTTCGTAAAATTCCATCTTCCCTTTAAGAGTTTCAGGAGCTCCAAAATCTATCCGCAGCATCTGTTCGCTTAAACCCATGTCGGCGAACTTCTCCAACAGCGTTCTAACAAGATCATCGCTGAGCGATCTATTAGTTTCTTTTATCCGCATCAATTCTGCATAATATTCAACAGGCCGGGCGGTTGTGTAATACTTGCCGGTGGATGAAGCAAGTGCCGACATTGGTATAGTGCCCAAATAGTCAAGTTCGTCAGCTATCAAATCCCCAAGCCGTGTCAACGGCAGATCGGTTTCCCCAAGCCCTAGCCCGCCATTCTTTGCAAGCCACTCAATCGCACGCCTGGAATCCGCCGCGTTTGCTAATTGAATTTTCCCGTTTGCATCCTTTGATGTCAATATCGGCGGCTCAGCAGTTTTCAACAATGCAATATTATGCTCTGCGATCTCCTTGCCTTTTGCGTCAGTGTCAGCATAGGAGATCAATTTTGCCATTGAAGATGAATACAAGCTGCTCATTGAATTGTATGTTGTTATAATGATATCAGCTTTTTCAAGTTCTGTGCGTAGTGTGCCGTTATTTTTCATTCTCTCAAGTGTCACACCATCAAGGACCAATACCCTGCCCAGTGAATTACCAAATATAATTCTGGAATGCGCACCCAGATCACGGGCATTGGCATCAGTATTCGTGAGCCACCCGATACATTTGTTCGTTGCCGTTTTGCTGGTAGCCAGAAGCATTTCGGTGAACAGCCCAATCACTGTCTTGCCACCCGCAGTACGCAGCTGGTGTGCATAACGGGAAAGTGTATCACCCTCCATTTTCTCACCATTGATCATTGCCTTGAAAATACTGGCAAATGCATCATATTGCCCCTCATAGAAATCGCCCAGTGTGACTGCCGCCGTACCGAAACCTGACGGCAAATTGTATTCCATCAACGTTTCAAGGCGCTTATATTCGTACAACTCTTCCGCAGTAAGACCACTTTCGCCGGATTTCCGCATAAGTTCGCTGAGACGGGTTTTTTGTTCAGCTGTAAAATTCTTTGTTCCTACTTCACGTATCCTGTCTCCAAGTATGATCCCGAGCATTTCAGCTGC
The DNA here is from genome assembly GCA_963796955.1 of Endomicrobiales bacterium. Taxonomy (GTDB): domain Bacteria; phylum Elusimicrobiota; class Endomicrobiia; order Endomicrobiales; family JALOBY01; genus CAWCNJ01. The sequence goes on along the minus strand of CAWCNJ010000007.1, from coordinate 54,218 downwards.
ACGCCTGGACTCAAGGTCCAGAACCTCTGCCCGTTCAAGTTCAGTTAAGCTGCCACCTTTTTTGATCAGGGCATCAATACGGGCACGCTGTTCAATATTTAATGGCATCGCATCATCGAGGTATTTAACCAATGACTCAACCCTCTGTTTAGGAGTGCTGTCTCCCCATTTAGCACCGCCGGCCTTTTCCGGTCTAAGCGACTCGCAGGCTGCAATATCCTGAAGGTCAGCTTCTGTTAGATCTTCACCCCTTTTGAGTTTGTCGTTCAATTCAAAAACCAATGTTCTTTGCTTCTGGCTAAGCTTTACACCACTTTCTCTATAGACCGATTCAATATAATTGCTCAATGCTTTTAGACGGTCCGAATCACTTTGTCTCTTCCAATCCTTAGCGTTATCAACGATTCTGTCGATCAGCGGCTTCCGGTCAAAATCTACCACACGGTCTGCTACAAGGAACATATCCGTATGGAAAACAGCTAACTGCGATGCAAAGTCTGTAGATTTTTCCGCCTCGGTCAGGTTATTAAGTTGTTGTGTCAAATCTCTGACGACTTTTGGATCGGTTGCCTTATCAATTTTTGCTGTTAAGGCAATTCTTGTTTTCTCCGAGGCAAGCTTGAAAACCTCTGATACTAATTGCGCTAAATCCGCGTTATTCTCAAGCGGTTCACCTGTTAATAACGAGGTGGTCCATTCCTGATATAACTCCCTGATCTTTGCAGCCATATCCAGATTTGTTCCAGCGAGCATATCAAGGCGGCCGACGGCCGTCTTTAGATCAGACCATTCACGTCCGATGGCTATTGCGGCCAATGAGCGAATTGGATTAGATTTGTCTTGAACAATCGAACCAAGGCGTTCAAGGCATTCGTCAATCGCTCTTTCCGGATCACCAGTGTGCAATCCCATGCCAGCAATTTCGGCAGAAACACTTTCGCGCGCTCCTTCAATGGTCAGATCAATGGCTGCCCGTTTCAATGCCTCGGTCACCACATATCCATCAACCTTCGTACCATCTTTAGCAAGCAACACTTCGTTTGCCTTGGCTTGTGCGCCTGCGGCATCAACAGAACCAAGCACAATAATGTCACGTGCAGACGTTTCAGAAAGTTTTGTCTGTAAATGGTCCACCAATTCTGGAGTTAATGAATCTTTATTTAGAGTGGGATCATACCGCCTCAGCACATCGCGTGCTGCAGCAGCGTCAGGTGCCAGCGCTAAAGCAACTTGCAGCCCCTGAATACCCTCCTCGCTTCTACCAGCAGCATCTATGACCCTGCGCGAGAGCACTTCATGTACTGCATAGCTGGGATCAGCGGTTGATTTAGGAATGAACATAAGGCTGTAGAAGGCCACATCACTGGCAAATTTTTCCAGGTCCCGACCTTTCAGACCCAATTGTCTGCCGACAATGTAGCCGGCCTGTTCGCCAAGCCACAATGATGCGGCTGTAAATGCCGCGCTTTCGGCATGACCGATAAATGCAATACCAGCGCCTCCTTCTTTCGCAAGGTTCTGCAACATCATTTCACTTATTTCCGCGGCTGTTTTTGTGCCAAACAATACCGATATAGAATCGAATAAATTTCCAAACGTGTGCCGTGTGGAGAACAGTTCAAGCGCGGGGCCAAAAGTACGGTTACCAAAGAATGCTCTGGTTACTAGGTTAGAAGCCTGGAACACCTGCATCATAAATCCGAGAGTGATGCCCATGGCAGCAAACTCAAGCGGCTGGGTAAGGAACTTGGTGGCAATACCATTATAGCCGCCCAGGTCAGCAAGCGCTGAGTCATATGACATGCCCTTGAACAATGTCCTATATCCAATACCTGCAACGATTTCGATCGAGGTGAACAACGGCGCGGATTTAGCCATGCCCCAGATCGCCTCAGCGGTAACAAATTTTTCACCCTTCGCGGCAAGAGCACCTAGTTTGCCTATAGCTCCGGCGACCCATATACTCAAACTATTAAATACTCTGGCAGTAAGTATGGCTCCTATTTCTGTAATCGAACCAGCTTTTACCAAGCTTTGTTCACCAATGCTTGCAAACAATCCCCCACTCTTTGCATAAACGGCAGCCCCTTCGGCAAGTGTTTGGGTAGCGGCCTGCACACCAAATTTAACGTTGTTCGCAACAAAACCGGCAAGTCTGCCTCCCAACGACATACCACCGGCCAGGATCGCACCGCTGACAAAAGCGCTCACTATCGTTCCAACGGTCACATCTTCACCCTTAACTATTCTAAGACCGGTATCAACGATCGCATTAGTATAAGCGCCGGTTAGCGCATCGGACAATACTATCCGTCCGGCATTTAACAAAGATGATCCGGCCTTTATCATTGAACCAGTCGATGTTACTGCGGATGTAGCCGCTGTCGCAACGGCTTCAATAGCCATGATGGCACCGGTTACTAACACAGCAACAAATGCCGTGCTAACCCACAACCGCGCGGACGAACGTAAGGCGAATGAATCGTCAGACAGATTTTTCTCGCCATAGATTCTATTAGTGCCTTCGGTGATCCAATCATGCCCAGCCTGCGCATTTTCATCATTCAGATCAACGTCCATGTTAAACGCAAACGTACCGTTCATGAGCGCATTGTATATCGAAACTTTCAACGCCCGTTTAAAATTATCGTATTCCGCATACGCCATATTGAGCATACCACCCAAGAACAGGACCCCACCCCAGACCCGGCTTGAGACATTGGTTACCACACCCCACCCAACGGTAGCGCCTTTAATAGCACCTTCAACAACAGAACTTTCTCTGAAAAGCAACTGCCCTTCTGCAAGAGTTTCGACGCCCCACCCGCTGCCAAACTTGCTCGCGATACCGCCTACCAATGCGTAGCTAAATCCCTTCGCCGCGTCTTTAAGGCCAATTGAAAGGCCGACCACCGTGCTTATAATACCGTCGTTCCTAAGCTGCGACATATGATATGCCTTAACCTCGGCAGCATTGTCACCCTCATACCAATTGCTCCAATTGCTGGTCCAAGAATTAAACGCTTGTGCAAGTATTGCTGCCGAGTCACCTATGGATTCCCCGATCTTACCCAAGGAGTTGATAAAGCCGACCGCATCACCAATTGCAGCAGCTCCCATGAGAGAGGACATTTCCTCTGCCTGTTTTGCAGATACAGAATCGCTCTTATATGTGTACCAGGCGGCGAGGAGGCCATTCCAAACAGCGCCAACTCCGTTAGCGACAGCGCCCAGCAGATGACCGCCGGCGGCAGTGAAAGGAGAAATATTGGTGGAAGCAAACCCAGCGCTCTTAAGATCTACACGGACAGTGCCTACTGTATACTCGCCATAGAACACATCATCGCTGCTGCTGCTTGATACGTAGCTGGTAATCTTGCCGTCAACAAACGTTCTGTCAAGCACCGTGATATCGCCAAGGGATTTACCGGTGCCATTGGGATTAGACATAGCGGTAAGGGTGAAATGATCGTTCACCGTGCCGATGGTATACGCCATATTCGCGTCAAGGCTGCCGGGGATATGTATATCTATGTACGTTCCCTCGGTAATATCGCGATAGCCGGAGGCAAGCAAGCCCTGACCGGCGTATTGCGTTTCGTACTGCAGCCCGCCCTTGCCCATCCTGACGCGCGTCCCCTCTTCAAAACCGCTGAAGGTAAGGGATTTTATATGCCCATCTTGAGCAGAATCTACAGGGATATCGGCTTTAAAGGCGACATTGCCGCTCGTTGCGGTAATATTGATCGTTGCACTCTTTGTAAAGCGGTTATAATCACCCGTGGTCACCAACAATTCACGCTGCAATCCAAATTCCGATTCCTCCCCGCTGGGTACAGGAGCGATAGTATTACCGCCCGCTACGCCCTGGCGCGGCATGTTCACACCATTGAAATCCTGATCTTGTTTGCCGATGATGCCGACTTCAAACATCCATACTTGTTTTGCATTTTCCTTCGTACCGACGGTTACTTGTTTCAAACCAACCATGGTGAAATCTATATCAGTCATTCCGTCTACGCTTGAGAACCAGTCGCCATTGAAAATAGTAGCGTCAAATATCTGATATCCACCGCCGCTGAGCGGCACCAGCTCGGTATTTAATGCTTTGCCGTGATAGGTACCTGATATCCACGAATAGCTCGCGTTACCCTGGCTATCGCTCTTGCCGGTCAGGGCTAAACTACCCTTGCCCATGAATGACGTACAATCGCCATCACCTACGCGCAATTCGCCGTTCACCACTATGACATTGCCGCTGGTATATACTGAGCCGTCAGGGGTGGTAAAGTTGCCGAAACCTGAAGCGTTTTGTGTATGGTCATAAGACCGTCCATTTGCGTAAGTCGTATAAGAATTTTGTGCTCTGACATCAGTATCTATCCCGGTAGGCCCGTATGTCCGCACAACCCGCTCCCTGCCGTTTTTGTCGGTGGTAAATTCAACGAGGATACCTTGTTCCGTTCTACGGCCAACACCGTTGGCGACGTCTATACGACCGGTCTCTTTATCTATAACAAGGGTGCCTGAAATATACTGTTTGCCGGTCGGATCAGTATAGATGCCCGTGATACCCATATTGCCCTTCAACACAGAAACAGGAGCTGATTTTTTATCATCATAGTCGTACGTGACTGTTGTGACATAATACGCGGCCGTGCCGGGGATCGCCCTGGTTGTGGTAACTACTGACCCAAGATACATACCATCCGAGCCGAAGCTGTAATGGATCTTACTCTTCCCGTTTTTAACATCCAAGTCACCCGTAAACGCGCCGACAACATCATCGCCTTTGAACTCTAGGCCATAACCGCTTACTGTTTTAGCGATGAAACCTTCGCTATCTGATTTTAGTATACCCTTGATCTTAACCTCGTTTAGAATAGTGCCGTATTTATCTTTGAAGACATCATCGGATAAACCGGCAGCGCCGCGTTGAACATACAGATCGGAAGTTACGCTGCCGTCTTTTGCATTAACATCAAATTGCTTTCTGACCGTGTCCCCTTCACTGGTTGACGAATACGATCCGGAGAGAATAAAGCCCAGTGATTGTGTTCCATCGGCGGACGTATTTACTTTATATAACGACCGTGATTTACCCTGAGACTCAAATATCACCGAACCGTCGTTGCAGGTGTATTTTTGCAGCTCCGCAAAATATCCGTCGCCGACGGGATGCACGAACATAGACACCCATTTATCAGGAGCCCCATCTTTTCCTCTGACGGCTTTGTATATCAACATAAGACCGTTTACGTCTTCACCTATTCCCGCGGCTTTCAATCCCGTCGTGATCCAGGCGTTATCTGCGTACACATCTTTAATAGCGGTCTGGTTGCCTTCATGGTCTATTAATACCGCGGACGCTTTGCCAGCCTGATCCTGGCTCATGACCACCAGATTACCCTGTGAATCTACCATGACGTTTTTTGCGTCCGGTAAATCCAGCTCGGGGAGGAGCGCATACGCATTATTCCCGAACAGGAAGACCTTTACCGAGGTATGATCTTGCGTAAGCGCGTTATTTATTCCCGAAACCTGTGCTGCGTACGAATCGTTCTTCTCCGCTATTTCCAGCACCATGTCGCCGCCCAGCAGCGACGACTTCGTCATGCCGCTCTTTCCTACTATTTGAACCGCATAATCTGATGCTCCACCGTCGATAGTTATTCCGAAATGCGCGTTAGTATTGTCACCAAGAATGCCCATCTGCCGAAGCATGACCACCGCCGGCAAATTGTTGAATGCAGCAGAATCACGATTTGCCTTCGCTTCCGCAAGTGCCGCGTCGGTAAAGGCATAAGCCGTGCCGTCGTTGGCGAAGATGATCGTCTGTTTTATATCGGTTTGTATTTTGGTGGCTATCTCGGCGTTGGTTATAATGCCGGCAAGCCTGACTTCGGGTTCGCCGCCTTTGGGATCAAAGGAGACCTTTACACCCAGGTCGCCGCTGGTAAGCAAGTCGGTGCTGAAAGAGGCATGGCCGTCGACGACCGCGCCGACCTCGCGCACTTTGAAGCCGGCCGCCTCGCCGGCGAGCATAAGAATGCCGTCGTGTTGTTTGGATGCGAGGATAGCGGCGGTATCGAAGGCGTACGCGGTGCCGTCGGGTTTGAACATGATATTTACATGCTCACCGTCCAGATCGCCGTTCTGAACGCCGGCGAGCCTTACATCGCATGTGTCGAACGACTTATCGCCGACATACAGTACCAGGTCGCCGCCGGTGAGTTTCTCGTCGGTAACACCGGCCTCTCCCTTACCGTTAGCAGGCCCTACGTTCTTGACCGACAAACCATTCGCCTGGCCGGCAAGTATCAGTATCCCGTCGTGTTTTTGTTCGGCGGCCGCGACCACGGAACGGTCCAGGCCGTAGGCCGTGCCATCCGGACCAAAGTAGATCTTCTGATCGACGCCGTTCACATCGGCATTTATGATATCCGTAAACCTTACGCCGTATACGCCGTCTGCGGCAATTGAAATAGTGAGCACCGCATCACCGCCGCTCAGCTTCCCGGACGTGACCGTAGACCTGCCGTCCGCGCCCACAGGCCCTGCTAACTGGACGGCGAAGCCTTTGCCCTGATCCGCTATCACCAAGTTGCCATGGTCCTTACCGTGCGGTATTACTTCCTGCAGCAGGTCATCGTTTAAGGCGTACACCACGCCGTCAGGCCTGCCGAAGGCAAGCGTTTCGCTCACATCGCCTATCTTCGCGTTCTGTATGGTAGCGAACCGCACATCGAAAGTACCGTCATAGTTCTTAGTTACTTTGAAGGCCGAGTCGCCGGCGGTCAGCGTTTCACTGGTGGCCACAGCTTTGCCATTTACCAGAGCGCCAACCTTTTCAACTCCAAAACCTTTTCCGTCATCTTTCAGCACAAGCATGCCCTTATTGTTATCGAAGGCATCCGCCATGGAAGTATTGTTAAAGGCGTAGTAAGAGCCGTTGGTCATTTGACATGTCTTAAAGGCCACACCATCAATTTCAGCTCCATCGAAACCGGCGAATCTTACATTAAAACCGTCCGGTCCGGAACCGGATAGCCTCAACACCATGTCTCCACCGGTTAATGTCTTGTCGCCATTGGCAGTACGCACACCAAAACCTGTAGCCTGGTCGTTCAATGTAATACTGCTGCCGTGATATTTCTCAAGGAAAGAATTATCAAGGGAGAAGGCTGCGCCATCCGGCCGGAAGCACAGGGTCTGGTCAGATCCGCCGATCCGCGCGTTTTCCACACCGCCAAATCTTACACCGAAGGTGCCGTCGTTATTAGCTGATACCCGCAGCACCAGATCGCCGCCGGTAAGAGTGTCGTCGCTGGTATCGGCATTGCCATTATCATCAAGAGGCCCGACATGATGCACACCCATACCCGGGGCCTGATTTTTTAGTACCAACCGTCCGCCGTTGGCAGCCGCGCCCGCGAGCGTAGGATTATCAAATGCATAAGCCATGCCGGTCGGACCGTAATAGATGGTTTGAGGCACGCCGTCAATAGATGCGTTTACCAGGCCGACATAACTGACGGATATTGTGCCGTCACTTCCCCTGGTTACTTTCAACCGTACATCCGCGTGGGTAAGTGTTTCATCCGTGAACGTATCGGAATGATCATCCACGGCGGCGTTCATGAGCTCTTCATCGGAGCCTGAGCCGGCTATGGGTGGTGGTGCGGTGTTAAGTCCGCTCGGCTGAGTTCCTACCGGCGGAAGCACGCCTGCGGGTCCCATAGCCAACTGTTCAGGGGCACGGGGTGCTGCTTCAGGCGGTGTTGGCGGCTCTTCCGGAGCATCACTCACGGGCGCCGGGCCGGCGGAAACTGGCGGGGTAACAACCGCATCTTCTACATATGAAATGAGGCCGCCGTTGCCGCCCGGGTTGCCAACGCCCAACACGCCGTCGGTTTTAACCGTATCAGGAACGTCAGGACCGAAAAGTGTTTCGTCAGGCAAAACCAGCTGCGGGGGTTCCCCGGCATCTGGAGTCCGCATGGGAGTAGTCTGTTTAAAGGCATGAGCGGTTATCGGGCCGCTCTCACCAGCGCCGGCATTGTCTCCCGGCAACGGTCCCGCGGAAGGAGGCACAACATCCTTATCTTTGGGAGGCTGGTCTTCGGCAGTATCAGCCACAGGGGCAGGGCCGCCGGAAACCGGCGGGGTGGTTACAACTTGATCCTCTACGTAAGAAAGCAGATCGCCGTTGCCGCCCGGGTTGCCAAAGGCCATAACACCGTCGGTTTTCACCGAATCCGGTATGGGACCGTCAACAAAAGGCTGATCCGGCACGATCGGTTGCGGAGGCTCCCCGGTAGTGGCTGTGGGCGCGGGAGGAGCCTGTCTTAAAACATGAGGGGTTAACGGTCCGCTATCACCGTTACCGGGTTTGTCCCCCGGCAGGGTTTCGGCTGACGGCGGCGTATCATCCTTTGCTGCGGGCGGCTGATCCGGCAACGTATCTGCCGCAGGCGCAAGGGTGAGAAGTTGATCTACAATATTAGCTGCATCCAGATTACTTGTCGGGCTGCCCAGCGCAAGCACACCTCCATTTTCTACTGCCGGAGGCACTGCACCTGGATTTGTTTCTGCCGGGGGAACCGGCGGCTGGTCTTCATCTGCAGTGGCAGATCGTGCAGGAGTAACCTGTCTGAGAGCATGGGGAACAATAGTCGGGGCGCCACTGCCGTCGCCAGTGTTCTCTCCAGGCAACGGCTCAAAAGGAGCATTCGCGTCATTCTTAGTTACTGGCGGCTGGTCGTTAACCGGCCCGCCTTCGGTCACCGGTGTTGGAAATAGTTGATCGAGCAGATCTGAAACAGGATCTATGCCCGTACTTCCCTGGGTGTTGGCCAGGGCAAGCACACCATCCGTCCTAACAACAGGCGGCACCGGGGCTGAAGGAGTCGCTTCAGGCGCCGGTTGAGGCTGGCCGTCCGGAGTGCCGGCGTCGGGCGCCGGCGCAGAAGGTGTAGCCGATTTGCGAATGGTCGCACGTATGTGACCGCCGCTTTCGCCGGTGTTTCCGTCTGTTGCAGGCCCGTCGCCCGGCAGTATCTCGTCAAGGGCGGCTGCTAGATCGTCGGTCCCCTCATCCGTAGTAGTAACAGGCCTCCTTGCCCCTCTGACGCGCGCGATCGCACCGTCTCCCTGGCCTTTTAAGTCAAGGTTGTTATCCGCATTCGCTATACCGACTTCCGCCGCATCGCCGTCTAACGCATAGAACTTGCCCCCACCGTAGGTAACATGCACATAGTCACCTTTTATCTTCGCATTCTCAACTTCTCCTTTAAATGAAGCGACGAACCCCCCGCCGGCAGCATCAGGTGTGATATGTATTATAATATCACCGGCGTCAAATTTATCCTGACGAGTAATAGTATGGCCCAGAAGATCGGTCGTTACTGCCTCAGCGGCGGTTCCGTCCAAACGGCCGGCAAGCTTAACGCGGCCGTGCGATTCTTTGAGCTGATCTTCGGAAATAGTGCCCGCGTCAACAGGATTGCCGGTTTCCGGATCGAGAGAGAAAACATTAAAACTTCCATCCTCGGCCCTGGTAACAAATATCTTTCCCGGGATCGGCGATTGTGCCGAGCGCTCGTTTACCTGCAGGTCAACGCTCCAGCCATTTGATCCGTTGAAGGTTAATAAGTCGGATAGTTTCCCGTTGGCTGACAGGCCAAGCCGGTAGGTCGGCGTATCATAGCCGTTTACAAAGGTCGGGGCGTCAATAGGACCGCTTAATAGTATAACACGCTGGTCATCGCTGGTGGTTGGCACGAGCGCAAAGCCGCAGTACCTGTTACCGAGCGCTGTATAATCATTAAATGTATCATCGCCGGCTTTGACAATGCCGCCGTCCTCATATGTCGCAGTCACCACAGATCCAGACGGTGTTTTGTAATCCACGTGCCCCGCTATGATAAAGAAGCTGCCGGATCTCGCATCAAAATCGATGTACGCGTCGGAATGGTAAATAGTGCCGGTTTTAGGATCCTTATACGTTTCATCACCGACCAGATTGTTTACGTGATCCGCAAGAGACTTGCCTTCAAAATATTTCACATGCGCTTCGTCGAATCTGGCAAATGATTCAGCAATGGACGAGGTAAGCGCCTGCTCCACCGAGCCGGCCATCATTACTTCAAAGCGGTTACCGGTGGCGCCATCATCAGTGCCTCTCAGGTAGTCATTGTAACTGCCCCTGGCGCCAGCCGTAGAATAAAACACTGCTGCGCCGCTGATGTAAGAGGCAAGAAAGCTTCCCGCGGTGTTCAGCACGGTACCTACGACGAATCCCAAAGTGTTATCGCCGTTAAGCCACCCGTCAATGCCATACGCGCTGCCCGGTTGAGGTGCCCCCCCAGGCACATACGTCCTGGTTGCAAGCGCAGTTGAGATAAGGCCGTTAAACATCCCTCCCATCATCGCGCCTTTAATACCATTCGCGTCAGGCGCCTGCCACTCGATCAGACATTTGGCGAAATAATCGGCGGTGCCGGTGGCAAACCCTGAAAAAGTTCCCGCGAATATCTTCCCCGCCACATCCGATGACTGGTTAAGTTTGCTGAACAAACCTCCGGTCCTGCCGCCTTTACCGTCGTCGGCACCCTGCAAGGAGCCTTCCACACCGCCCTTAACCCCGCCCTCGCCCATATCCCGTAAAATTCTATAACCGTGCAATTTCCTGTCATATATGCCTTCAGTGATCATATCACTTATGAATGAGTTTACCGCGCCGCGGACTGCGCCTTCCCAGGCAGCCGTGTACCAGCTGCTGGCTTGCAAACTAGGGCTTATTCTTACCTCATAATTCATCGCGCCGTTGGCCGCGCCCTGGGCTGCGCCTATGCCTACGGCAAGTGCAACCTTAGTCCAGTTAATATGGCCGGTAGTGATAAGTTGACTACCAATGTTAGTGACACCTGCTATCACCGCCCCTCGGGCCGCACTAACGGCAACCTGCCCCCAGAAAGTAGATGCCTGTCCTAACGTGCCTGCACCGGCCATGGCTATTGATGAAGCAAACGCTATTACAGCGGTCTTGCCCAGTTGGTTATAGTTGATATTGCCATGGTTGAAAGCCATCTGGGCTGACACTGAAACAGCCACAGCGACCGCGGTGGCTGCGCACGCTGATGCCAGCATGGTAGACCCAAAAACCGTTGCTCCCGCCCCGCCGGTAAAGTATATGATTATGATCGCTGCCACGACTATTACAACACCTTTACCGTATTTTACTATCCCGTTCCAGTTATTGTTCATCCAGTTGGAACCACATGCCCTGGCAATGCCAACGGCAAGTGGCGCTACTATGGAGGTAATGGCGATGGAGCCCACAACAATTTCCGCCGCGCCGCTGAGCACCTGGCCGACGCTTTGAGTGAGGTTGGTCCAGGCACCGCCCATTCTGCTCTTGAATCCGCTCCAGTCACCTGTGAACAGATCGCCAAAGGCGGCAAAAAAGTTGCCGATCGCTTTCGTCAGCTTCCAGGTGGCCTTGAAAGTTTCTACGGTGCCATGGTGTATTGTATCCGCTGCATGTTTGATCCACGTGCCAATGGCCTGGTAGGTGGATTTGCTGGTAATTCCAGTCCAGACTTTTCCTGCAATATCCCAGGTTTTCTTGGCTACGGCAACGATATCGTCCTGAACTTTAGATATATCTGCTTGAACTGTTTTTATCGTATCAAGAGGATGCGCAATCGCATGTGTTACCGTGTGCACTACGTAGGATCCGGCGGCATTCAGACCACGCACAACATACGTTATCGGGTTGCCGGAAGCCCCCATGATCTGCTGAGTTTGCAGTAAGGAAAGTCTAGAGACGTTGTCGCCCGCTATCTGGTCCTGAGACAGGATAACGCCGGACCATACGTTTTGGAAATCAGCGACCTTCATCGTTTTAACGGTGCCGTCATTATCTTTGTAGGTGACGATACCATTAGTGATACTGGTAACTACCACGAAGTGGCCCTGGCCGCTGCTGTTGGTAACCTGCACGACGACAGGCTTGCCGCCTGCCGCTGCCTGAGTAAGGCCGGTTATATCGGTGCTGAATCCTGTTAGTTTTATCCCGTAGAGTGCAGCCGTCTGTTGGATAGCAAGCGCGCTGAATTGTATCGGGTCGTTGAGGCCCTGGCTTGCCTGAACGCTCAGAGAGCCTGTCATGATGTCTACCAGGATAATATTCTCGGCAAGGCCATTTTTATCGGTGCCGGCGCCGATAAGATTGCCAAGCGAATCAACGGCACAGTTGAATATCTGTGATCCCTGAGAGGTAAGGTATGCGATGATCGACTGGCTGTTTGTTGCGATGTACGCCGCTATCTGGTCCAGGGACAGGCCAAGGCTCATCAGCGTCGTCATATCCAGGCCTAACGAGGCGAGGAAGGCGGCCTGTTGGGCGGGAGTGTCCGTTAAAAATTCCGCGAGTTTATTTGTAATGTACGTCACAACGGTCGTGGAATCCGAGCTTGCGGCATGCACCACAGGCGCAACGGGCCCAGCGGCCTTATCCGCTTTCTCTTTCTCTGAGTGAGCGATAGCTGTTTTCGATTTAGCAAGATAAACCGTGCCGTGCTCTCAGATTAAGCGTCTCATTAGCTATCTTTTCGACCGAGGCTATACCGCATCCGGCGAGCCTTCGTAATGATGCCAGAGACATTCCATAACCGGGGAGCGTTTCCCAATCGCCGTCAATATTGGTGTAGTCGCCGGCAACATTTTGCAGGGCAAGGATCGCAGCCTGCTTGTATGGCGACTGGGCACCGGTATAGGGATCGACAAAATTTACTATGCTGAAAAGTTTATCTAGCGCCTGATCCTGCAGATCCTGGTTGTTGGTATCCTTGATCTGCATTAGTAAAGTCGTTGCCGCGGAGATCTCAACCGATACAATGCCGCAATTCATCATGCTGGTCAACGACGGTATGGTTGCGTACTGGCTGCCGGCGACGGAGACCAGGGAAGAAATGGCAGCGGCCTTATAAGGAGAGTTGCTCGTGGCAATATCCATAAGGTGCTGAATGGCCATGTCGCGCACGGACTGGTCGTCATCCTTCCCGGGATCGCCGTTAAGGGCCAAAGAAACAGCTGCCGCGATTTCGACCGGGATTACACCGCACGTCATAAGCCTGAGGAGCGTATCCTGATCAGCTGTTTTTCCGGTTATTTCAGTGAGCGCTTTAATCGCGGCGGCCATAGCGTCTTGATCTGATGCGTCCTGGGCGAATAACAACAAATTATCTATGCAGGCGGCCTTAACATTCCCGTTGTCCGTAGTAGTGAACAACGTCTCTGCGGCCATGATCTCAATAGAAGCTATGCCGCAATCCATCAGCATATTAAGGGTTTTTAAACTCGCCTTGGTGTTTTTTGCGGCATCCTTAAGCGCTGCCATGGCGGCCTTCTTATCATCGGCCGTACCGTTCAGTGCGCAATTCAACAACATGGCGATCGCAAGGTCCTTACCATTCTGATCAAAATTACCGCTCACCAGAATAGTTGAGGCGGCTGTTATTTGGATCGATTGAACACTGTCGGAGTTAACCTTTACCAGTGTGACATCAGCGTTCATCAACCACAGGAGCGCCTCTCCATACAGATCTTTATCTCCAGCCAACGATAACATGGCATCAAAGGCGGCCTGGGCATTATCTGTGCCGCCGTTAGCGTAACCAAGCAGTATTTCCAGAGCCTGAGTTTTATATGTCGCGTAATCATAATTACTCAATACCATCGATTTCGCGGCAATAATTTCAACCCCGGCAATCCCGCAGGTCATCAGCGCGGCCAGGACCCACGAATCGGATTTCGGATTTCCGCCAATGTTTTTAAGGTCTTGAAGGGCCGCACCGGCGTCTGCCGTACCACCCAGAGCATAGCCCATCAGCTTGTCCATAGCCTGCTGACGCAACGCTGTTATATAAGGTGTCGCGCTGTCGAGGCGGCCACGCACCCCGTCGAGATTACCCGTGAACTTACCATTGATGATCGTCTGGCAGGCAGCGATCTCAACTGAGGCGATGCCGCAATTCATGAGCGTATTCAGTATATTAACATCTGTATTGGTATTATCCGCAATGGTTTTAAGCGCGGCGACAACCATAGTGTAGTACGGGCCGGCTGGGCCCTGCGCCGCCACGTCAAGCAGCGCCTGCGCCGCGGCCTTCTTGAATTTAATGTCATAGTTCCCGGTGGCGGCCGTTGTTTCCGCTATTATCACCACTTCCGGTATACCACAATCTATAAAGAGTTGAAGGACAGCCTGGCTTTCTTTGTTGTTGCCGGCGGCGGTCTTAAGCGCGGCTATCGCGGCGCCTTTCTGATCGGAATCTTCCAGTATGAATTTCTTCAGGTAGCCATATGCTGCCAGTTTGTCGGTATCGCTGGCATTGCTCATAAGCACGCCAAGCGACGCGTCAACCTCTATTTCGGGTATCCCGCAGGTTTCAAGTATCTTAAGGATGGCTACGGACGTATTAGGACTTTGCGCCACGGTCCTGAGCGCGCCCAGCACCGTATCTTTAAATGCCGCCATGTCCGGATCAGTAGAGTGATAGAAGCTTAACAGCTGGGCCAATGCCGCTGCCTGCAGCTTTTGATCAAAAGTGCCATGTTGATTGCCGGTCAAAGCGGTAACGCAGGCGGCCACGCAAATATCGCCGAAATCCTTGAGATCCGTTAAACCTATCAGCGTTTGCAGGATGGCGGCATCTGTATATGGTCCTTTAGCTACGGCGAGCAGGGCATCATGAGCAAGTTTCTTGTCGCCGGCATCTGCACCGGGCACATTTCCGGAGCCGTAGGCTAACAGTTTGGCAAGCGCCAGGTTCTGGGCTGCCTGGTAAAAAGGAACATTATCTTTTGAAAGGCCCAGCAGGGTTTGCGCAGCGGCTATCGCAATAGAGCCTATACCGCATTCCAGCAACGACACCAACACAGGCTCAGTAGCGTACTCCGGCTCTGTCAGGTTCGTCAAATACCTGAGTGCGGTCTTTTTGGTATCCGCATTGGTGCTTTTAGCAAAGGCGATCAGATCCTGCAGCGCGTCCTTCCCGTCCTTGGAGCTGTAAAAACGCAGGACCAGGGCGTAACAGGTGGCCATGTTAGCCACAGGATCCATGCAATGATCTTTCATCCATGCCAAAATAGTTTGACTGACGTCCATTCTTTGGGTTATTCCAACAAGGGCGTCTTCCGCAGTTTTCTTGAACTGAGTGCCCTCGCTGTCTTTTTGCCCGTCAGAATATAAATTAAGCCGCTGGAGCGCCGCGGTCTGTTCGTCAGGTTTAAAATTCTTGTTGCCGATCTCGCTGGCAAGCGCAGGAATTTCAATGCTGCCGATACCGCACACTGCAAGTTTTCTAATATTGGCCGCGCTCAAGCCGGGGCTTTTCGCGATAAGGCCCAGTTTTGCGCGTGCCTCAGCCTTGTCGGCCGGTGATTCCCCCGGGACGCTTTGGCCGTTTGCGCCCGCATAGGCAAGCAGTGTATCTACCGCCGCGTTCTTGGCGCTTTCGCTATATTTTTTGCCCAGGGTTATCGTTGTCGCCGCGGTTATAGCGATGTCGCCGAACGACGGGTCGTCGCCCGGGTTCAATTTCATCAGGATGGTTTGCACCGCTTCACTGGCATCGCTATTTCCCGCGATATCCTTAAGATAGCCGCGCGCACTCTTGCGGTCCGTATCGGAAAGGTTTACAACATTGCCATCGGCGTCGGTATAGCTGCCTTTCGCGCACTGTATCAACTGCCGCACGCAATACGCGTTAAAGGAAGTGCCATCCGTCATATTGCCATACTTGCCCAGGGAACCGGTTTTTAACGCGGTAACGACTATAGCGCTGAAATCAGCGCCGTAGCCGATAATGGTTTGCAATGTCTTTTGAGAAAGGTTGGCGCTGCTGCTGCCGGCGATATTTCTTAATGCCGTCATCGCAGCAGGATCGGTTTTGGCACGATCATGCAGTTGTTTTAACGCATAATCCTTAGAGTGTGTATCATTGGGATCGTTGGAGGACTGGGCATAGGGGCTTAATACTATAGACTCCCATGCCTGTACCTGTATCTGCTGTATACCGCAATCCGCTAAACGATAGAGGGTAGTCTGGCTCAGCCCGCTTGTACCTGCGACAGCCGAAAGAGTATCTATAGCCTTTTGCTTCATCGCGGGATCAGCCGTATAACCATCATCACCATTGGCATAATGGAATAGCAAGTCCATGCCCATGTTCTGGGCGTTCTGATCGAAACCGCCGGTCACCAGGGTTTTGGCTGCGGCGATCCTGAGAGAATCGGTCAAGGCAGCGCCCATAGTGAAATTTTTATCACCCGACAGACCTGTCAGCCATTGCAATATCGTCTTGCCTGAATTCTTGTCTTGCGCTACCTGCAATAATGCGGCACTCGCCTGAGTGGCGCAGGTGGGGTCGCTCAAAAGACCCAGAAGTTTTACAACACCCAACTCCTTGGCACCTTCATCATTTATTTTGGTAACACAAGTCAGGGCCGCGGCTATTACTACCTTCTTGTCATTGCAGTTCAACAGAGCTTTCAAGACCGGTACATCGCGGGTATTGGTTGCGATAGTTTTAAGAGCGCTCTCAGCGTAGGAATCAGTCGGCGCTAAGCCGTCAAGGAAAGTTATGGCATACTGCTTATCCGTCATGCTTGCTTTGCTGTTTATTATGGTAGTCCCTGCCATGGCGCGCGCAGGAGCGTACTTGCAATGGTAAAGCAGGAAAAAGAGCACAGTGTTATTGGTTGAGGTGGCCGCATAATCTTTAAGATATTTTTGGGCAGCCTGCATGGCGGCGGTATCTCCGCCGTCACCTACATATATAACAGACGCTTCCTGATCGAGAAGGGTAATCGCCGATTCTTTAGTCGTATCATCGACATTTGCGCTGCTAAGCAGCTGTCCGGCCGCTTCAATACGCAAAACCATACTGGTATTACCTGATGTATCGTTCATCCAGGCTAACAGTCTGGCTTTAGAATTGCTGGTATCCCAATTGTTGTTCAAGAGAGTCCCGCATGCATATATTGAAACTACTGCAATACCGCAGTCCCGGAGATCTTCAAGCGTACCCTGTCCGGATTTTTTATTTTTTGCGAGATCTTCCAGCAAACCTTCAACTTTTTTATCTCCCGGCGCCACACCGGCAAGATAGGTTATCAGGGCATCCTTATCCTTCTGGTTCTTGCCGGTATATATGAACATCTTGGCGGCGGGGATCGCGATGCTATCGTCAACGGCGCCGTTTGAATCCTTATATTTTGCAAGCTTTAACAGTATTGCATCGCTGGTATTACCGTCGCCGTCGTTGGCCATAGTCACCAGCGCGGCATGCGCCTTCTGCATTGTGGCCGCATCTGATGCTATAGTACCGTTAGCGACATCAATAAGCCACTGCGCGGCGAGGTTGCGCGCCGTATCCGACTGGCCCTTAACCGTGGTGTCCGCGTTTTTGCTGTTTGCAAGTATAGTTGCCGCGGCAACCCTGTCGCTCCAGGCGGCGGTTGGGTCACCCATGACACCCTGCAGCATGGCCATGGCTTCTTTTTGATATCCTTGATTCTTTATAAGTAACGTTTTAGCGGACGCAAAAGAAATATCACGGGGGCCGTGATCCATCATGTACTTAAGAATTTCCTTATCTGTAGAGTTCCAATTTGTCGCCAATTCGGTGAGCAAACTGTGGGCGGAAGGGACACCAAAAAGTATGTCCAACGCCCATTTTTTATCAGTTATGTTCGCCCCGCTATACATAATGGCTCTTCCGGCGCCTACCTTCAGAGATTCGTCGGTACTGCCCATGATCGCTTTGAGGACAGTAGTACTGGTAGATTTGTCAGCGATCAATGAATTGAGGAAGCTCCTCATAGTAGGGTCATTGACGATCATGGCTATCAAACTCGGATCGGTCTTGTTATCACCGAGTATCTTTTTAAGCAACGCCTTGGCATCTGCATCACCGCCCGCAGCGAGCGCTATAAGTTGGGCGAGAGCATCCTGTTTCTGCTGAAGGGTGGCGCCTTTTTGGTTGTATTCGTTATTAGCTGCCTTGTAGCCGACTGACTGCGTGCCGGCACCCCTTATCGTCGCCTGCTGACGCGCGTTAAGCGTTCTTGTACCGGGCGCCGTTACAGGCGCCTGCGTAAGGATATCTCCCGACCAGGATTTGGCAAAATCCGCCTCGGACATGGATTTTTTTGTGCCGTCTGAATCGGTGTAATAAACGGTGCCGTTGGAAATGCCGGTCACGGTAACGAAATGCCCTGTACTGTCTCCATTAAGATGCACAATGACCGGTTTACCGCCCGCGGTGGCCTGGCCAAGGCCTGCCATATTCGTATTGGCAGCGGTAAGGGTAAGCCCGTTAACTTTGGCTGTGGTATTAATGGCGAGGAAGCTAAATTGTATCCTTTGAGCGCCGGCTGCCGCCTGGTCGGTTAAACCCCCCGTGACCATATCTACCAATATCATGTTCAGCGTAAGACCGTTTTTGTTAGACCCGGTCAGCAGGCCGCCAAGCGCGTCTACCGCGCAGTTGAATATCTTGTCGCCCTGAGCTTCAAGGTAGCTTATGATCTTGTCGCCATTTTGTGCCAGGCTTTTTGCGATACTCGCCACCGTAAGGCCAAGGCTCGCAAGCACACCGGCCGTCAGACCGAGCTTGGCGAGCATGGCTGCCTGGGTCGCCGCATCGGCGTGCAAAAAGTCGTACATCCATTTTTTGACGTTAGTGATAACCGTCGAGGCATCCGGGCTTGTAGCAGCAGGGGGCTGCGTGGTAGGCGCGACCGGCGTAGGACCAGTCGGCGGATTTGCTACCGGCGGCGTAGCTGCAGGCGGTGTAGCCGCTGGCGGCGTCTGTGCTTTGGATTTCGCTACACGCGGGGTTGGCCCTGTCGCGGGCGGCGTAGCGGCCGGGGTTGCGGCGCTTTTAAATGCCTTCCAAATGCTTCCCAGAAGGCGCGTTACAAAATTGCCTTTTGTAGCGGTAGCGGCGCTGCCGCTGAGGCCTGTTCCTTCGGCCTTTGTTGAAAGTATTTTACCGTCAAAGCCCATCTTTTTGAACTGGTCTTCCGTTACGGTATATCTGTGTTTCCCGTCGGCGCTGGTAAACGTTACGTTGCCGTTGCTTACATTCGTCACCAGAACGAACGAGCCTGGCTGGCCTTTAGAACCGGCGAGGTGGGCAATTACCGGACCGTTGGCGGAGGCATCGGCAAGGCCGCCCATATCTGTCTGCGAAGCAATAAGCGTTACGCCGTTAGCGGCAGCCGCGGCCTGAATATCGGCCATGCTTACCAATGCCTGCGTGCCGTCGGGATTAGTCTTCTTAGAGAAGAAACTTACAAGGTTTTGCAGCGACATTGTCGCGCCGCTGCGTACCATGTCCATAAAGGCGCTCAGCCCGCCGCGCCTTTGTGCAAGGCCCCGTGCCGTGATGCCTCCTTTATCTTTATCTTCCTTAGATTTCAGATAGGCGGCAAGTTTTTCCTGGGTTTCTTTGGACATCGCCTTTACCTGCTGAGCGGAAAGGCCGGCATCTTTAAGCATTGACGCCTGTGTGGCGGGGTCGGCATTATTATACGCGGTCAACCAATCGGAAATACCCTTAGACAACCCATCCGAGCCGGGCTGACCGGAACTACCGGTTTTGTCGCCATCCTTAATAGTATCACCCGGAGCAACATCATCGCCGCCGCGGCGTTGTTTCCGTACTTCGGGACCTCTCTTCGTCGGTCCATTTTGCGGCGTCTCTGTGATCCCTGCTTTTTTTACGTCGGCAAAACTTTT
This sequence comes from Endomicrobiales bacterium, assembly GCA_963796955.1. Taxonomy (GTDB): domain Bacteria; phylum Elusimicrobiota; class Endomicrobiia; order Endomicrobiales; family JALOBY01; genus CAWCNJ01. Next base: position 34,402 of record CAWCNJ010000007.1, on the reverse strand, counting down.
TGTACCTTCAAATGAACCGAGCCGGTTACCATCCTTATCCGTTACGATCGTGGTAATTTTGGTCGGATCGTTCTTATCTTTTACATACATCAGGGTCATGCCGGTCGCATTATCCCGTATTCCGGCGATCGTACCATCGGTACGATTGATCAAAAGAGTCTGGTTCGTGGTGGGGTCCAACTGCTGTTTATAAGGGCCGTTCTGGGCGGCCTGGGGAGAGAGGTAGCCGGGGTTCTGATATAGCACATCGTGCTGGTGCTTATCTTTATTTCGCTGATCGTCCAGCGCCTGGGCGTAGCCGCCCGACCACATCATAGTGTTGATAAAGAATGCCGAAAGCAGCACAATGCAAAAAGATTTCATTACCGTGAGCGACTGAACCCACAGAACCAATCCGCGCCAGAGATTAATTAACCGCCGCATGATGGCGCCTCCGAAATTTGAAAACCCCGGCCACGTGTAACGGTGATCAGGGTTTTCCGGAAGAAAATAAGTAGTAGGACATTACCGGGAAAATGTACAAAGCCTGCCAGCCAGGCAAGTAATTCCCGGCGAAAAAAGAACATGCAAACAGTTATAAATAACACTACCGCCCCAGCAGGCAACATGCTAAAAGCTGCTTTCCCGCGCGCATACATCCGCTCGTCCATAACCGGTGAAACGGATAGATCTCGCCCGTTCTCGCCGGGGCGCACCGGCTGGAATATCGCCACCGTATTTCTTGCATTCCGCGCCGGGGCTCTTGCGGGGCGCGACGGCATTTTTGACCGGGCAGCAGCCAAATTAACCAGGGCCGCCATGCCTTTAAGACTGTCGACGGTATTACCGCAAACGATCTTTAAAAGCTCCACGCAGGAAACAGGCTGAAAAACCTGCGCCGAGCCGATATCCGAATAGATCACCGCTTCGACGGAAGCGTGAGTGAATTGCACAAGTATCATGAGCGCCACGACCAGTTGCTTCACGGTTTCACCCTTTACGGCAGAAAGTCGAAAATCGGAACAGGGGATTAAACCACATCCGAATGCTCTGTTATATTATACGACCGCAACTTGAAACTATATATAAAATAAATGCAAAATTATTGTGAAATTTTGCACACGCGTCAAATTAAAAAAACACTATCAGACAGACTTTTTGCCGACCGTAGTAATAGCATAACAGCTTTTATCTATATTTTCAATAACTTTTGCACATTCCAAGGCAGGCTACTGCACATTATTCGGTTTAAGCACCGCATGGTAACAAAGCTCGGCCCACATGATCTGTGTCATTTCTTCCTGTGAAACATTGTAGTTACGGCTTTCGGCATACAGGCGAAGACGGTCAGCCGCGCCGCATTCTATGGCCTGCCATACCATATTGGGGTCTTTAGCCTTAACCGCCCCAAGCACCCTTGCTTCCAGCCTTATGAATTCTTCGAGTGACATGGTAATCATCTCCCATTTAATTGAAGAACACTTCTATTTCGTAGTTATTATACAGCAAGGATGAGAAATTGGACTGAAGTAATGGTGAATTAGATGTGAAATAGGTTCAGGCGGCGAGAAGGGCGACCAGGAAGCGGTAGTATTCAAAAATACCTCTTACAGATTCCATGAAGCTGTTACTGAATTTAAGAGGATCAACGTGTTCAAGCAGGTCTAGCAAAAAAATCTTCTTTTCGCCACGATAAGAATCATACAGCTTCACCGTTTCATGATACGGCACGACCACGTCGCGCTTACTATGAACGAATATAACCGGTATATGCAGAAAACTCAAGTTCTGTGCGGCCGACATACTTTCCTGCCACAAGATACATCCTGCCGGCAGCCTGCTGAACAGATCGTTGAATTTTTTATGGTCATTGTTGCGTAAAAACTTATAAACCGACAGCTCGTCGCCGCGCAAAGCGGCAGGATCGCCTTTTATTACCGCAGCTTGAACAATTTCGCGGCGTTTCGGCTCAAAAGACAAATACCAGTAACGCTGATCGAAATATCTGTTGCGAATATCCTGATCAGGCTCTGCATACAACAGGGAATCTTTAAGGCGGTAAAAGCCAGTCAGGCTATACATCGTGGCATCCGTCAGGTTCGCGTAACTTCCCCACAAAACCAGAAAATCAACCGGACATTTCTCAAAACCATGCAATGCCGACAGAACCACGCCATTGGCATAACAAAATGACATTATCCCCTTTCGCTTATCCGGGAATATTCGCGCCATTTCATTCAAAGCGAGCCTGGTTTCATCAACCTCGTTCGGCCCTATCTGCGAGGCCATCAGCCCTTTGTTATACGGTACCATAACTGAGATGTGGGCAATAGAAGCAAGGTTGCCGGCCACAAGCGCAAGCAAAGGACTTTTGCTGCCTTCCGGTACCATGCCATGGGCCAGCAATAAGGCTTTTTTTGAAATTTTTCCCGCTGGGATGTACAGATCGTACGATAATCCGGGTTTATCAATATGAGAGATCAAGACACGACCGTCAGGCGGATTTGTATTAGTAAGTATAGCAACCAACAAGAAAACAGCGGTAATAAAGTTCATAATTAACAAACTACTGGCCATTTTATGCAATTCATTCTCAAATGTTACATTTTAAATTTCCTGATTTCAAGACTTATTCAACACAAGAAATTATCATTTGCCAGTAGGCGATGTCGGGTTACAGATGCTGATTATATGCTATACTTTTCTCAGGGGCGAACATATGAAAACACAAGACGAAAAGCTAAAACACTCCCATAATAACTTCAAGCACGCGGCTATTCCCAGAGCTATGCTGGTCGTCATCCTGCTTTTAACCATTTATGTGCGGCTGCGGCTTATGAACGTGCCATTAGAACGCGATGAAGGCGAGTACGCCTACGCCGGACAGCTTCTGCTACAGGGTGTACCGCCCTATTCAATGGCTTACAACATGAAAATGCCCGGAATTTATGGCGTTTACGCGGTCATAATGTCGATCTTCGGACAAAGCTGTTGCGGTATCCACACCGGGCTCATGGTTGCCAATGTATTGTGCGCACTGCTTTTGTTGGCTATTGGAAGAAAACTGTTTGATGAATTAACGGCTATCTACGCGGCAGCCTGCTTTTCCCTGCTATCCGTCGACATCAATGTTTTGGGTGCCTCCGCGAACGCGGAGCACTTCGTCATTTTGTTCGCGCTCGCCGGCATATTGATGCTGCTGTATGCCGGCGATACAGGCCGCGGGCGCCTATCCGGATATTTTACGGGCGGCGTATTGCTGGGTTTGGGCATTATAGTAAAACAACAAGGATCGGTCTTCGCCGCCGCAGGACTTTTGTATATTTTTTGCAATCATATTTTTTTCATAAAACCGCGCTCCCTAAGGATCGCGGCCTCATCCGGCGCATGGTACCTTGCCGGGATACTTACACCATTGATATTAACGGCGGCAGCGCTTTTAAAAATGGGAGTTTTTGATAAGTTTTGGTTTTGGACATTTCAATATGCGGCGTATTATGCTTCCGCTGTCCAATTTACCTTCCCTTTTTTTAAAAACAGTTTTTTACAAATAACATCGGCATCGTGGCCCTTATGGGTGATAGCGGGCATGGGTATACTGCCAATACTCGCGTTTAAAGATGGTTTATCCGGTATTACAGTGCTTCTGCTGACAATATTTTCTGCTTTCGGAGTAAGCATCGGCAACTACTACCGTGAGCATTATTTTATATTGGTACTTCCAGCGATAGCATTACTGTTTGGGATCGCCGTTATAAATGTAGGCAGGAACCTGAACCAAGACTTACGCATGCGGGACAGGATTACAGTTATTATAACATTCGCCGCCCTGCTGAGTTTTGTGATCGGACAAAGAAATTATCTTTTTAAGGACAACCCCTCCGCCGTATGCAGAGCATCATTCCCAGGTAATTTATTTATTGAATCTTTGCCCGTTGCCGACTACATTAGAGCCCACACTAAAGAAGATGACCGCATCGCTGTGATCGGATCCGAGCCGCAAATATATTTTTACGCCGATAGAAGATCTGCGACGGGTTACATTTACACATACCCCCTGATGCAACTCTCTCCTTTCTCCCTGCAAATGCAAAAGGAGATGATAAGCCAGATAGAAACCGCATCTCCAGAAATGCTCGTACGGGTGAACGTTCCTCTTTCATGGCTTAAAAAGAAAGGTTCGCACAACCTGATATTTAACTGGTTCGACGATTATGCACAAAAATATTACGATCTGGTGGGTGTTGTAAAAAGCTACCCGAACAATGGGCAGGCAAGCTTTTTCCTGGGCCGGGAAAACTTTAGATATCTTCCCTCGGATCAACGCTACTCCTATGATATCTATAAGAAAAGAACTCTAAAGTACGGGAGCAAAGCATAGCTGATTTTGGCGTAGATCTCCTGTGGAATTTATCTTCTAATGCTTGCATCATCCGCGCATGTATGGTATATTGTCGTTATAATGGCAAAGAGAAATCCAGCTATCCTCATTTTTTTGGCCGGTCTTGCTGTGATGACACTGACGTTTCTAAATAAAAGCGCGCTGACCACCTGTTATCTACGGCTTTCATTTTACTGCATATTGACGCTTTTTCTCTGCTGGGTAACCGTTACTATCCTGTACCTTAAAAACATCGGATTTAATTCGCGACTATTCCTGACACGGTACTGGAAAGGCATTGTTTTTGCGTTCTTAATGTCTGCGGTGATATTTGTAAGCGCAAAACCATATTTTAGAATATTGAGCGATGAAACCAACATGCTGGCGGTCTCAAAATCAATGTTGTATGAAAAGAAAGTAGAAAACTCCATGCAGGGCCTGTGGCACTATAACAACTATAACGTTATAGACGCGGTAAATGATAAGCGTCCATTCCTTTTTCCCCTTCTAACCAGCGTTGTTCACACACTGGCAGGATACAGCGCACTGAGCCCGTTTGCCGTAAACTTTGTTTTTCTTTTCTCCCTGCTATCCATGATCTTCATCTTCATCGAAAAGCATTTTGGCGCTGTCTATGCCTACAGCGCGGTTTTGCTGGCGGCTGCGCAGCCGGTTATTTCGCAAACAGCGTCATCGGCGGGATTCGACTTGTCGATGGTCGTATTTATTGTCATCTCTTTTATATGCCTTTACAAGTATCTAATGAAACCCGACGCGCCCGCCTTCCAATTACTATGGGTGAACCTGTTGATGCTTGCCAACACGCGGTACGACGGGCTGTTATTTTTGCTGATCATTATACCCATGCTTGCCGCGCTTAAATATGTCAGATCATCTTTTCTAAATTCCAGTGTGATATATTTAACCCCGGTTTTAATGCTGCCGGTTTTTTGGCAGCGTTTTTGTGTTGATACCAAGTTTGAAAACCCAGCCGGGGAACCGGCTTTTTCGATAGCGAACATATTTAAACACACCCACACTTTCTTCAATACGTTTTTTAACTTCAGCTATTACTATCCCTATGCCTCTGTGATCAATATCGCCGGCGCAGGGGCCGCGTTGTACCTGCTCTACTCATGTATACTGGAAACCTGGCCGGCAGGGCGTGAAAAAAAACACTTTGTTCTGATAGCCATGGTTTGTTACGGCGCCAGCTGGCTTGCTATAACCGCATTCCATGCAGGGAGCCCCGGTGTCCCGGGAAGCTTCAGATATTTCTGCCTCACCGCCTTGATCCTGTCGTTGCTTTGCATCATCGTTGCGGTAAAAATAGCCGCCCTAAAGGACAAAGGAGTTTGGGTGATCACAGCGGCTTCCATGCTTTTCCTGATGTATAACCCTGTAACCGTGGAGAACATGGCCGAGAACACGTATTCCCGCTCAATGGAATACGGCTATGAAATGGATTTCCTGGAAAAACAAGGGACTCACAACATATTAGTGATCTCAGACTGGCCCGGAGAATTCACGGCCCGCAACTACGGCGCGGTTTCTTTTATATACGCGAAAGAACACCGCGACGATCTGCTGAAAAGCTTCAACAATCATCTTTTTGAGCACGTCTATGTTTTTCAGATAATCCGTTATGACCGCCTCGAACCAGAGCCCATATTCAATATGAATAAAGTCTTTGAGCTTAAGACCAGAGATACCGGTTTCCTGCGCATTTCAGAAGTCAGCATCTGATCGCGCCGGAGGCTCGGGAAGTTGTTTACATTTTTACGCATCTATGGTATTATTTGGGTATGAAAATAACGTCGCTGCTCATTTTCGGCGCCTCGCTATTGCTTGCTGCCTTTACCTTTTTCAAAAAACCCCTCCTTGATGCCTGTTATTTAAACCTGTCATTTTATTGTATCCTGGCGTTGTTCATATGCTGGGTGGCCGTGACCGTTAACTATTTAATAAAAACCGGCTTTAAACTTCCCCTGTTCATAAAAATGTACTGGCATGGGCTATTGTTCTGCTTGCTTATGACGGGCATAATTTTTGTTACCGCAAAACCATACTTCAGGGTTTTATGCGACGAGACCAACCTGCTGGCTGTTTCAAAATCAATGCTCTACGAAAAGAAAGTTGACAACTCCACCATGGGAGAGTGGTACTACAACAATTACTACTCGTTTTCAAAGGAGCAGGAAAAACGCCCCTTCTTGTTCCCCTTTTTAACGTACACGGTGCATACGCTTACCGGCTACAGGGTAGAAAACCCCTTTGTGGTAAATTTTATCCTGCTGTTCTCGTTATTATCGATGGTTTTTGTGGTTGTCGGCAAGCGATTGAACTCCGTCTGCGCGTACTGCGCCACACTGCTGGTAGCGGCACAGCCGGTCATCGCCCAGACGGCCGCTTCAGCGGGCTTCGATTTGTTAATGGTCGTATTTATCGTGGCTGCTTTTATCTGCCTGTATAGTTACCTAAAGAACCCTAATGAAGACACATTTATCCTGCTTTGGGTAACGCTGCTGATGCTTGCGAATAGTCGCTACGATGGCTTGCTTTTTATATTGGTGATCATTCCGCTGCTGCTTGCGCTGAAGCAAATAAGAATGCGTTTTATCAATTCAGCTATTATTTATATCACACCTTTTTTAATGCTGCCTGTTTTCTGGCAGCGCTTCTGCCTGCACACCAATTATGAGAACCCGCCGGGCGTCGCCGTTTTCTCTGTCCTGCATTTAATTAAGCATTCAACCTTGTTCTTGAAAACGCTCTATAATTTCAACTATTATTACCCGTACGCCTCACTCATCAACATACTGGGCATACTGGGCGGCCTCTACTTTTTATTAATGTTCATTTACGATGTATGGCCTTTGGGACAAAGCAACAGGAACTTTGCCTATATAGCGCTTCTATGCTTTGCGGCGCACTGGGTGACAGTTAACGCCTATTACTTCGGCAACCCCATTCAACCGGTGTCGTGCAGGTTTTTCTGCCTTACATCGCTGGTATTATCGCTATTGTGCGTCATGTATACCGCACGCCTGTTCGATGCATTAAAAGGCAACAGCGGTGTGCCGGCGATAGTTGTCTCAGCGGCTCTATTTTTATTATACAACCCCGTTTCTATAGAAAACCGTTTTTCCAACAGCCTGAGTCTGCCGAGGGCGTACCGCTATGAAATGGATTTCCTGAGAAAGCAGGGTTCGGACAATATCCTTGTGATCACCAAATGGCCCGGCATGATCGCAGTGAACAATTATGGGGCAGTAGACTTTGCCTACGCTACAAAATACGGCGTGATTCTGCAGGATGGGCTCAGGATCCATCGTTTTGAACATATTTACGCTATTCAGGACATTGACATTGATATGGGACTGCCCAAGGGAAGGGAGTTTTTGCCCGATGGCTTCAAGCAAAGAACCATCTCCGAGTTGAAAGATGGAGACAGTTTCATGCGTATATCCGAACTAACGCTTTGAGCGGCTCACATCCGATAAAAAACAAGAACCCGGCACATACCGAGTTCTTGTTTTTATTTGTTATATTTCCGCCTGATACAACGGCTTGATATACTATTTGTTCTCTTTGGCGAGGTCCCGTATCTCTTCCAGGTTGTCAAAGCAGGCGCGCCTTACGCGGAAGGTGTTCACACCCGGCTCTTCAGGCACTCCCGGCAGTCTGTCATCATAATCGTGACCGATAAGAACTAGATCATTATCTTTATACAACTGCGGTTTTTTTATGATCGGCAGCATCGGTTGCCCAACCACAATGTGCCGTATGTTGTACTTATCGATCAGCATTACCACCATTCCGTCTTTGCCGGTTTTTGTATTTTTGTATTTTGCGAATGAAAGTTTACCTTTTATAACATCCTGGCCTTTTAAGTGCAGCTTAGCAAGTGTAGCTTCCTGAAACGCCTTTTGATCTTCGTACCTTGCTTTATTAGCGGCAAGTTCTTCAGGCGTAGTAGGCCTGCCGACAGCAAGTTCCTTGTCGGACATCTTGGAGACATCTATATCAAAGCTAACAGGCACCGGCTTGCCGTTGATCGCTATTGCAACGGGCTTTGATTCCGTGATCTTACCAAACACCTCTAAATGTTTGCCTTTGTACTTCTTCACAGCATCAAGATTGTTCCCTTGTAATACATAAATTTTACCGGCTGCGTTCGTTATCACAACGACAGGAGTATTGCCGCTTTTCTCCTCGGATATATTGCCGGAAACTTTGGCGAACATCGCAACGTTATGCACCGTGCGTACTTTTACGAACTTGTCCATGTATTCGCCCACAAGCCAGGGCACTATGCCAACCAGCAATCCGATAATTACTATAACCACCAACGTTACCTGAACATAGCTGACCTTTTTTTCTGCCATTGGCATGCCTCCCGGGTGTTTTTATTACTGCTTAACTATACAGGATTAGCGTTAAAAAGTCAATGATATTGCGATTTAAAACAGTAGAAGGCAGGCCGCTAACGGCGGCCTGCCTTCTTGAAGATCCCAATCAAAGGGTATTAGAAGTCGTTAGCACTGGTTATGGCAAGCGTGTTCCAGCCCGATTCCCACATGCTCATATCCAGTTTACCAAGTCCGTTCGCGTAGTTGGTCGCCATATCCGTAAGATAGCTGGACGAGAAACCCGCCGCGGCATAGGGGTGAAGACCGTTATTTCCCATATCGGTCATCATATGTCTGCCCTGGCCGCTAGGATCAAGCGTGACTCTGCCCGTAACGCTCATTGTGCCGCCATTCATGTCTCCGCCGGGCTGATAGTCGGCAGCGTTTGCACCGTCAGGAAGCGCGACATAGATCGTGGTGCCGTTGCCGCCTGCATTGGGGCCACCGCCGAAATCTACGCTGCAATTGTCCATAACTATGTAGGTCTTTCCATCTATGACCGTTGTGCCTCGAACAGTTCCATTGATGGTTACATTTGCCTGTCCAGCCTTATTAAGGCCGGTAGGTACTACCCCTGCTGCCGACGGCGTGAACGGATGAAAAGTATCCATAGTAATGCCATTGGTGGTGGTGCCGGCATTTTGAATGTCGACTTTGACAACACAAAACGCTCCAACACCCTGACTGGCATCCCAAGTGTTCCCGCCTGTTTTTGTCAGGGCCTCGGTATGTGTATGAGTGAGAGTAATGTCTGGGCCGCCGTTGGGGTCCGCCTGTGTCGTATTAGGATCTGTCAGGGTATCGATCTCGCCAAGCTGGGGCTTCTGGGCATTTTCCGCGTTCGTCTTGTTCCCAAGCGTAAGTTGCGCCGTGCCTGTAGAGCCGATCTCATCCATTAATCTCGCCGCAGCGGCCATAGCCATATCGCCGTGCCCACCGAACAAACGATCTGCAACTTGTCCCTGGCTTAATCCGGTTAGAGCGGCAGCGCCTATCGTTATCGTACAGCCCGGCACATCACCGGTGATCCCGGCATCGGGGCTGGTAATAACAGGCATACCGTTTGCGTCGACATTAACACTGGCGCCGGGAAAATTCGCGGCCAGATAAGCATTATAGTCAGCCAGCGAATTGAAATGTATCGCATTACCGGTCGTTTTATCGGTCGCATCTGCCACCTGAATGTTCGTGCCCGAAGGAAAATAAAAAGTGGTCGATCCCGGTTTCCCATTCTGGCCCAATTGATCAGCTTTCACGCGCGCCCCTGTTTTAGGATCGTAAGTGAATGTTTCTATAACCAAGCCGCTTGTCGCATCGGTAACGTATGAAAGATTGCCCTGAGGGTCAAAGTGAGAGACCGTGCTGTTCGACCCGTTGCCGCCGGGGCCCTGTTCCGATAACTCCTGGTTGCCATAAAACTTTATAACCGTACCGTCATCCATTGTTTCCTGGCGAAGTCCGGTCTTGGAATCAACACCCACCTGTACAGCCGAGAGCTGGATCCAGCAGAGCATTGAAAGCATTAATGCCGCTAAGAGTACTTTTTTATTTTTCATGACACTTACCTCCGTTTTTGTTTTCACACTGTATCTGTATAAGCCGCCTGCATTCCATTTTCCTTGCCTACGCTACTGTTTCATGCTACACCTCCGGAAGATATGTATTATGGATTTCCTCACCATAATTGTACTTTGCACCTAAGTAATCCGTATGAACTGCTTGAAAAATATTTGTGAAACATCAATTACCGCTTACGCGGTCCTGAATGGCCGTCTGTGCCTGCGGTGAAAGGTCCTGATACGCCTTTGCAAGCTGGTCCCCCGTCGGGATAGCCGTGCCGGCCTGCAGCTGCAATGTCACCGCCTGGCGTTCGTACTGGTAGATGGTTAAGGTATTATGCACCAGGTCATGCAGGCCCATCATGCGGCCGTTGGAGTCATATATCCACTCTTCCACCTTGTTATCATCCATGGAAGCGAACATTGCGCGGCCTGTTTTATCGTAGTAGGTGGTTTGCTGTGACCGGTGGTCGAAGGTGTAAATAAGTATATCTCCGTTGAATTGGTAGTCCGTTACGCGGTCTCCCATGTTGCTTACGGTGTACTGCGGTTTACCGTCCTTATAATAGGTAATATCACCATGGGTCAGGTCGTTGGCTACGCTTAAGGTATGATCCAATACGGAATTGCCCTTTGCGTCAACCTTATATATATACTCCGCCAGCTTAGCTCCCCCGGGGCCTTCGGTATAGTCCGTGCGCCCTTCCCTGGTGAAAAATGTTTTACTGCCGTCGGAATCTAACTTATAGGCTAAACGCCCGGTAGTCGGGTCGTACACATACGTGGCGCATTTGGCGCCCTCAAAATTCACTTCATAGCTTGGCAGGCCGCGGTTATCGTAAACAGTTTTTGTCATTGACATCACGTTAAGCACCGAGGCTACCTTTTTGCCGAATTGGTTGTAGGTAAACAATTGGGTTAAATTCCCGTTGGCGTCGTAGGAGGCCGTTTCCTGCCCCAGCGAGTTCAGCGTTTGGGTGCCGGTAACGTTACCATCGCCATCCGTGATTATAAGTTTATGATTGTCACCCACCGCGAGCTGCGCGACGGATTTAATTTTGCCATGCGCATCTCTGGTGACGGTCTTGTTGTTGATCGAAAACGTTTCCGTTCCGTCAAGCGCGATCGTCAGCATCAGCTTGCCCGAGGGAGAATAGAAAAGTCTGTTACCGCTCTGATCGTGTGCCGCCACCGGACGGTTCGGCAATATGTCTGCCATCTGGTCGGGCTTACCGTAGGAGGCAAGGTCCTGATAGGGACGGCCGACATCGGGGCCGGCTGACGCCTCCGGCGGTGTCGTCGGGAATAGATCAGCCCGACCCACCTGGACGGTGAGCGCCATAATAACGACCGAGCTGATAACACCGTGTAACAGCTTCATAATGAGCCTCGCTGTGCTGCTGATACCCGTTATTATAATAGTGTAATAGTTAGGAATTGAAATGAAATAGATGTGAAATTATTGTGAAATTTAAATCGGTTCTGCATGAATTTCTTGATCATGGAGACGCATACTCCGCAAACATTTCCCGCACAGCGATAGTGCCAAAGTCCCGATAAGACAAATTGAGAGTTGAAACTGCTGTCAATCATCATCGTACAATTTACCTTGACGTTTGAATGTGTTTTCGATTATACTATCGTTACGTCACAGTATATGCGCGGGTCTTTTTAGCACTATTATTCCTGGAGCGAAAATGAAACGATTGGCCATTCTGGGTATTCTCTCGACAATTGCCTATTCCCAACTGTTCGCGACTTCCGCCGGAACCACCACCGCAGATTTCATGCAATACGTACCGGACCCCGTCGGTGTCGCGATGGGAGAGGGCTGCACGGCGCTTGGCCTCCCCTGGAATGGTGTTTTGTAACCCCGCCGGGCTTGCGGGCCTTAACCGCTCAACACTGTCTCTTGCCTACATGGCCCTGCCGGAGAACATGAACTATAGTTTCGCGGGCGTGGGCGTGCCTACACCTTACGGCGTTGTAGGAATTTCCGCGATATACCTGAATTACGGCGCGATACAGGGCTACTATAACGACGCATCCACATACGATCTTGCTACCCCCGCCGATATGTCCGCGAATGTTACCTATGCTATACCTATAAGAACACTGATCCCGCTTGAGAAAGACTACGGCGATATCGGTGCCAATTTCAAATTTATTCGTTCGTCACTGGGTGACTACAACAGTGAAACCCTTGCAGTTGACCTCGGGGCGGACTACCGCATTCCATATATCAACGGGTTAACGTTCGGTGCGGTGTACAAAAATCTTATCGGAAGCATGAAATACATTTCTATCATTAGTCCGCTTCCCGCTTCTTTTAATACCGGGCTCAGCTATACCAGGCAGAGCTGGCGCAGCCTTGCCGCGACGGTAGATTATGAATCACCCGTCTACGGCAACCCCGTATTTTCCTTTGGATTAAGCGCGAAGCCGGCCTATTTCGTGACGCTGCGGGGAGGATGGGTGCAGCAACAGGATTCTCTTTCGTCCGGCGTGCGCGCCGGCGTAGGCTTTGAATTCGGCGCCTTTACATTGAACTACGCCTATTCGCCGTTCAGCGAATTCTCCCCCACGCAACACATCGGGCTTGAGGTAGCTATTGGGGATTTTTCAAAACCCGAAAGCGCCGCCGATTATTATTTAAAATACCATTTTGAAGAAGCGAAGGAATGTTTCCATCAGCAGGATTATATCGGCTGCCGACAGAAGCTGGAAGAAGTGCTGGGCCTGTATCCGGATTTCGCGCCTGCGAAAGAATACCTGGGGCTGATAGACAAGGCTCTTAACGACGAGTGGCAGCGCAAGCAGGCTCTGATGGACAAATATTTCCGCAGGGCCGATACCGCACTGCTGCGCCATGACCTGGTTAACGCGCAAAAAGCTTATAATTCGATAATCAACATCGATCATGACAACCCGCGCGCGGAAGCGGGCCTGAGCAACGTGAGCAAGGAAATGGATAAGGTGCACCTGGATGAAACCCGCAAAACCAACTTCAAAAAGATCCACGACATCTGGGACGAGGCGGTTAAGCTGTTCAAAGGGGGCCATTATGTGGAATCCGAGGACAAATTCAAGGAAATACTGGTCATTGACCCCGAAAATGAGGCCACTAAATCTTATTTGACGGAAATAACCAACCAGTTGGCGACAATAACGGCAAACCAGATCACGGCGCTGTTCGATATGGGCGTAACTTTCTACAAGCACGGTAAATATGCAATGGCCCAAAAATACTTCGAGGCCGTTTCCATATCTTCCCCGAACCGTCAGGACGCGAAAGATTACGCGCAGCGCTGCCAGGATGCGATAAAGGAAGAAACGGACCAGGCCTACAAAGAAAAGATGTCAAAAGAACAGGATACCATCAAGGCCGAGCTGGACGATGCCTATAAAACCGCTCTGAGCGCCTTTGAAAAGAACAACAACTTTAAAGCGCTTGAATGGTTCACTAAAACTCACGACCTGGCCGTTAAATATAAAATGAACGATATAAAGATCGACTCGGAGAAATATATCGCCTCGTGCAACAGCGCGATAAGCGACTACTATTACAAAGAAGCCTACAGCCTGTATCAGCGCAATAAATTTGAGGACGCCTACGACAATTACCGCAAGGCCATTAACTATAACGCGGAGAACACCTCTGCCAAGGTTGAAAAGGACCGCATGGCCGAAGTGCTGTCGGGACAGTACTACCAGAAAGGAATGGACTTTTATTCGAAAGGCGATCTTGAAAACGCCCGTACCAATTTCCGCGCCTCAATAAACTTTAAACCGAATAAAGAAGAAGCCATCAGGGCTTTGGAAAGAATTAAATGATCGTATATCATGAATAAAACTATTCGCCGAGCACTATTATCTATCGTCGTGCTTATTGCCGGCTCCGCTTCGCTTTTAGCGGCGCTGGACGTGGTGCAGCCGGCAGTATCGGTTACGTATGTCAGCACCGTAACAATCGCATATCCCGCGGCAACCGGCGGTACCGGAACTGTTTACTACAACATTTACACCGCATCCGCCGATGTTGATTCCTGCTACAAATTGTTGACAACCACTCTGGCTACTTCGTACACAACCAGCTATATTTGCAATAAACCGACCGGTTCCGGTATTGCGGTTAATTCTATACAACGGACCACCGGAACTTTTACGATAAACTGGTATGCCGCAGATTCGCCTGTTCCAACCACGGTGTATATACGGGTCGCAGCAAGCACGACCGTTGACGGCGAAGGCCCCTCCAGCGGCTCGCCGGCGCCAAGCGCATTACTTTCACCGCAGATCTCCGGATACATTGTTCAATACGCGCCATACCCTCAGGTGATGGGATCTCAATTACTCGTACCGAACCCTTCTTTCACCCTTTCTTCAAACCTTGGAGGCATTACACCAACACCCAATAGCGGCTGGAACGTCAGTATTGCTGCCGTGTCGCAAACCGGCGACCACAGCCCGTTCGTCGGCAATAGCCTTGTGTATACCGCCGCGGCACAGATAGATCCCTCCATGCTTGTTATTGTCAGCAGCTGGACGCAGGTAAACGGCATCTTTGATCTTATCGTTGAAACCGGGACCACGCCTAACTCACCGGGCACGGCATATGCGGTCCGCGTTACCAATAATAAGGATACGACCGAGAACTGGCTTCCCGCTATGACGAGTTCTGCCGGCCAGGAGACGGCATTCCCGTGGTGGCAAACACAAGGATCCGATGATACTCTGATATTCCCCTCAACATGGACACACACGCAGCTTCTACCCAATACGACGTATTACTACGACTTTTTCGCAAGAAATAACAACGGGGTACTATCAGGCTACACGCGTAAAGCCGTACAGACCCTTAATATCTCGGTGCCGAGATTGAGCGATCTTGTCTGTACAGAGGGCCCCCCGTATAAGAGGGTGATAAACACCTATGAGCCTTCGCAGGCGGCTACTTCTCTATTTTCATGGAAGGTCGCTTACGCATCGCACACGATCACAAGATTTGAGATCTACTGGAACGCTACCGATGAAAGCGATGCATCCGCCGCCATTGACAAGAATTGGAACTTCATAATATCGTCGACCACTTTCGCGCCGCAAGGCATAATAACCAATACCTCAGCTTTCTGGGTCATCAATATACCCGACGGATCGAGTGATCAATATTATTATTTTAAAGTAAGGGCCCTTGACGACCAGGGGAGATATTCACAACCGCAAAGTTTTACGCTGGTCTATTCCCATGATAAAACAGCTCCAAAAATATTGACCTCTAATATTACCATAACCAACGGAACAACAAAGAACGGATCAGCCTACAACGGCAACGCGTACGGTGTGCAGGCCGGGGAAACATATATCCTGCCGTTTAGCGAACCCATGGACACCTCTACGATAAATGGCGCAAATATCACTTTAACCATGATACAAAACAGCGTGGGAATGCGCACACAAACCCCCGTTGTACCGACGCTTAATTATCTCCCCGCGCTGCAAGGTGCGGACCCGGCCCTGGGCAGGCAAAATGACAGTTTGCAGATAACGGCGACTTTCCTTCAAAATTCAATTTACGAACTTACGGTCGGCACAGCCTGTACCGACCTGGTTGGCAATCCATTATCCAGCTCCTACCAGACCGAGATACACACAAGCATTACCGATGTTGACAATGAGATATCGATCCTGTTCGACCGGTCGCCAACGCAACACGCCGGAGTAACGATACCAAAGAAAACATTGGACTATAATTCTTATGTGGTCTACAGCCCGACACCGGAGGCCTTACCGGTCGTATCCGGCATAGATGCCGGTATTACCGCCGCAAACCGCAAGGACTCACAACTTTCGCCGGCATGGTTTTTCGAATGCGACCTGTACGATGCAGGCGATAGAAGAATAACCGGAACGCTACGCTCTCCGCTTACGATCTCCATGTCTTACACGAGCGCTGTCCACAATGGCGTTGACATTGTAGACGGCATAAACACACCGGTAAACGAATTAAATATCTGGACGCTGGATGAAACAAGGAGCTACTGGATGAAACTTCCCTCTGTTGTTGACACGGTCCATAAGGTAGTGCGGGCCACGGTGACACACCTAAGCACATTCGCCCTTATGGGAGCGCTGAACCTCGCGGTGGGAGATGTTAAATGCTTCCCGGTGCCGTGGGCTCCTGAAAGCGGCAGGCCGCAATTGGGCAACCTTACGGACGGCATTACTTTTGCGGGAATGCCTCAAAAGGGCGATCTCTACATTTATACCATTAAAGGCGATCTGGTGCGCCACATTGTGGTAAACAACCCGTTATCGTTCCAGGTAACCTGGGACGGCAGGAACGATGATAATGCGACTGTGGCAAGCGGTGTATATCTGTGGGAGGTAAAGTCTTCCGACGGAGCAAAAACAGGCAAGCTGATAGTGGTGCGATGAAAATTATCTTCTTCTCCTTTCTCTCATATATTGTTTACGTTTTTCTTTCAAATGCTCAGGTATCTCAAGTAATGAAGCCTGATGGAACTTTTTGCTCCTGCGATAGAACAAGAAATAGGTCATAGGTTCAGCGTGATTTCCGGCCTGATCAAGGGCCATGTGCAAGGCATAGCCTGCAACTAGTCCCCACATGAACAAGCTGTGCATAAAAAGAGCGACAACCATTGAGACCAACAACAACTCATAAGAATGGAATAGTAAGTATATTTGCCTCAGGCCATAATTATTGCAGACTTCCATAAAATGCACGATATTAATACTAAAGCCATGTTCCCGCCAGTAATCCGGCAGATGATCCAGATCAACCAGAACCCCTCCGATAAACACTCCTGCGACCATCGCCAAAGAATGGTTTAAACTGTAGGTAATACCTGCAACAACTGTGGAGGCTGCAACGTGTCTTCCAGGCAGCATGCTCAGCCTCTCTTACTTTTTTCGGATAATGCGGCATAAAAAATCGATCCGCGCTTCATAAGGCTCCTACGGTATAATTATTTTCTCTTGTATATTACTATGCCGGCCAAGTTCGACCCGTCAAAAGGGGTATGTCCGATCTGTTTGTCCACGACATATCTTTCTACCAGCCATTTTTTGATTTTAGCCCCATAATCAAAACCGAATCGCGTGTAACCGTGCTCATAGGTGGTTCTTTGGATCTCGACAACATAATCTATTTTTTGAGAATTCAACTCTTTGACAATTTTGTCTTCGCCGACACTGTTGATGATATTGGGCAAATATTCATCGTATCTCATTGGCGCCGCTCGTTTTGAAAAATAATTGATGCCCACGCCTTCGGGAACAACCAAAACTGTGGAATCCTTAGGCGTGAAATCATGTATATATCGAACAGCCTCCCAGAAATATTCAGTATAGCCCCTCGATTGCAAACAAACTATCCCTTGTTCGGTGCGTTCGCAACGCATCTGCTTATTTGCACCGTAAATGTTCCACCTCATAAACACAAAGGCATTTGTTATAAAATATATTGCGCAAGCAATAAAGTAAAACCTGGTATTTTTGCTTTCCAGGCCACAAGCATTCATGAACCATGGTATCCCTTTCACAAAAAATATGAAAATTGCTATCGAACCAGGAACTAAAAGGTAATTACCATATACGTACGGCTCAACTTTAAAGAATATACGAAAAACCAGCACTAATGAAATAGCACAAATAACTATAATTGTGTAAAAAGTCCGTTCAAAATCTTTTTTAAAATATAACCAGGCCGACAGAACGATAAAAGAAAAAAGTATGAGAGGTGTTGAGTTATACGTGAGTTGAAGGATCCTATGGTCTGGTGAAGACAATAAACGCATAGGTATGGTCACCGTCGGCGTGGAAATGATCCTCAAAGAGCTGTCATTGAGTCTCAGCCACGATATCACGAATACACTTGTAATGGCATAAGCCAAATACAACGAGATCTTTCTCCAGGCGGCCCTATTGCTCCACGTCCCCCCGCGGGAACACATCATACCCAGGTAAAACAATAAACACATAGTGCTAACCTGAGAAAAATATACTTTGACCATTGTAATAATATTGGGGCGCAAAGTATTTATAACCGCCATGTCAGGCGCCCGAAGACTGATAGTCCCAAGCACAAGGCTGGCGAACGGATCGCCTCCCTTCACATTGAGGAGGAATACACCAATAACCGATTCGCGAAAATCAGGCCATGCTCCGGTTGGAAGCAGGTAAGCCGCGTATGTTAATACGGAAAGCACAACAGGTGCCAGTATGTAAGGCAAGACCTTTGAAAATCGTTTACGCTCAAAGATACAGCAAGAAACAAAATATACAATATAAACTGGCGTCCCTATATATACACGAGATAGAAATGTGAGATAAACCATAATAGACCAATACATCAGATCTTTATAATCTTCAATATGCACAAATCTAACATAAAAATATAACGATAAAAGTACAAATGTTATGGCCAGATATGACGCAAGCGAGTATGGCAGAACAAAATTAAATAATCCATTATGTTGTAAATCATTAAAAGCAAAGACTGACAGGAAATTAATGATCAGGAGAGTCGAGAAGAAACGAGTTAAATAAAATCGGGCCAAGCCATACATCGCAAGCGAACAGACCGCGATCATGACTAAACCCAGCCCGTAAGAGCAATACAAACTTGTCCCGAATATCATCTTAAGCAATGCTAAAATATAGGATGGAAGCACGCCGAACAGATAGTAGACCTCTTTATATAAAGTCAAACCATGCGATACTTTCTCAGCAACTATTTGGTCTCTGAAAGTATCAATAAGGAGGTTCCCAAACCTGCCCCACATTTTTATGGCCATGAAAATAAAAATTGAAACGACCGATAAGAAATAGAGGTACTTTGAATTTTTGTTCACGATTTTCTCTGGAGGATCAATATCCCGGGCAGATCTGTCCCCGCGAAAGGGGTATAGCCGAATTGCTCGACTAAAACGTAATTGTCCGTAATCCACTTATTAATTTTAACGCCATAATCGCAGCCAAAACCTTTGTACCCGTGTTCGTATGTGGTTCTTTCCATCTCGACAACATAATCTATTTTATGAGATCTCATCTCGCCGACGATCTTATCTTCGCCGACTGTGTTAAGTATAAGCGGCAGGTAACTATCGTACTTCATGGGTGCCGCCCTTTGTGAAAAATAATTGATCCCAAGACCTTCCGGAACTACCAGAACCGTGGCATCTTTCGGTGTAAAATTATCGAGATAACGCACAGCCTGCCAGAAGAATTTGGTATTTCCTGAATTTGGCGAATAAACTGTTCCAAACGGAGTATGCTCACAATGCCGCTTTGAGTCGCAAATTTTAAAGGTTATATTCATGAAAATTAAAATACTCGACACAAAATATATAGCGCAACCGATGAAATAATACTTCTCACCTTTGCCAGTGATACCAGACACTTTGAATATCCACGGGATCCCCGCTACACAGAACAGGACTATGACTATTGTTGAAGGAAGCAACAAATAACTGCCATTCAAGAAGGTGGTTACTTTGAAAAATATTCGTGATAAAAGCAGAAGTGCGAGAGTGCACAAAACCATAGTCGAATAATACTGACGCCGGCTGCCATTTTTGAAATACATATACACGCTTATAGCGATCATTGAAACCAGGATAAGCGGCGCAGACCTGTACGTTAGCCACAACACGCCATCCTTAAAGGGTAACCCGTCAAGAGGCCGCAGACAGGCTGTTAAACAGATGCTTAAAAGCGCGAACACAGAATAGAGAAGAACCTTTCTTTTACCCTCCCCGCCTGTCCTTTCATCAACGACTGAGAATAATATACCCGCGCAATACAGCATAGCCATAGTAATTATCTGACTAAAATACATTTTAAACATCAAATATATATTATGGGCTAAAGAATTATACATTATCTTATCCGGCCCTATCGCCAGCATCCCAATGTTAAATTTGGCGAACGGATCCGCCCCGCTGCCTTCGTAAAAGAACATGCGCAGCACGGATTCTTTAAAGGCTTGCCACGCGCCTGTCGGTATAAGATACGCCATATAAGTTATCACTGCGATCAGCGGAGGGGCAAGAAGATAAGGCAATGTGTTGAAAATACGTTTGCGATCAAAGATAACGCCAAACAGTAAGAACACAACATACGCTGGTATACCTATATAAATGCGCGAGAGAAACGTAAAATATGACATTACAGCCCATAAAGCAAGGTCGCTCCTGTTTTCAGTGTGAATATAACTGATGAAATAATACAGTGACAGCATCGTGAAGGTTGTGGCAAGGTAAGAGGCAAGCGAGTAGGGCATTATGAAGTTTAAAGTCCCATTGGATATACTGCTAAAGGCAAAACAACCAATGAAGTTGACCACTACCAGTGTTGAAAAGAATCGGTTCATATAAAACCGGGATGTACGGTACATAGCGAAAGAGCATAACAAGACCATGACAAAACCAAGACCAATGGAGCAATATAAAGAAGTGCCAAAAGCCATGTTCAGTAAAGAAAGGAGATACGGGGGCAATATGCCGAATAGGTAGTACACATCTTTGTATAAGATAGCGCCGTGCGCAAGTTTAATGGCGGAAATATTGTCTCTGAAGGTGTCTATCAGAAGATTGCCCAGGCGACACCAGGTTCGTGTAGCCATGAGACAGAAGGTGGCTATGATAGTTCCATAATACAAATATTTGGATTTATCTTTCATATTTTTTCTTAAATATCATTATACCGGGAAGATCTGACCCATCAAATGGAGTGTTACCGAACTGCCTGATCAAAACATAATTTGCAATGATCCATTGTCTAATTTTAGAGCCATAATCATGCCCGAAACTGGAATAGCCGTGTTCGTACGATGTCCTTTGCATCTCAACGACATAATCGATATTACCGGCACTCAATTCTGCTACGACTTCATCCTCTCCAACTCTGTTAACAAGACTAGGCAGGTAATTATCATACTTCATGGGTGCTGCTCTTTGAGAAAAATAATTGATCCCAAATCCTTCCGGGACTACCAAAACTGTGGAATCTTTTGGTGTAAAACTATCTATATAGCGCACTGTCTGCCAGAAAAATTTCGTAGTCCCTGAATTTGACGAATACATTTTACCAAATGAAGTATGTTCGCAATGCTGCCTGAAGTTAGTATTTATAAAGGTTTCTTTCATGAAGACTGAAATATTAATAATGAAATATACAGCGCACGCTATAAAATAAAACTTACGCCCTGTATTAGCTACACCTAGTTCGTTAAAAATCAGAGGGATCCCCAAAACAAAGAACAGGATCATGGCAATCGATGCCGGGAGCGCCAAATAATTGCCATAGCCATTCGTTCCTACAGTAAAGAATACCCTTGCCAAAAGCATGAGTGATGTAGCGCACAAAACCATGGCAGAGTAATAGCGGCTCTGGTAGCCATTTTTAAGATACATCCATACTATCAATATGATAGACGAAAACAGTATTAACGGGGCGGATCTGTAGGTCAGTGAAACTACCTTCATCCCCTCATGCGGGAGCAAAGAATAAACGACAAAAATACTAACAATTATGTATAAAGAATATATAGATCTCTTTTTCCAATTTTCTACGCCAAAGAAGTTTTCATTTACAGCAAACAATAAACCGGCTAAATACAAAACACTCATGGTAATTATCTGGCCAAAGAACATCTTGAACATAACGAATACATTTTTTGCAAATACGTTTACTATTTCATGTCCCTCTCCTATAGCAAGAAGGCCCATGTTAATTTTGGCAAACGGGTCGACACCACTTCCTTCGTAAAAGAACATACTCAACACAGACCCTTGAAATGCATGCCATGAGCCAGTGGTGATTAGATAAGCCGCATAGGTCAGCAGGGTGACGACCATTGGAAACAAAAATAATGGCAATGTTTCTAGTATACGTTTTCGCTTATGAATTACTCCGAAGAATAAAAAAAACGCGTATGTAGGTATACCAATATAAATTCTGGACAGGAAAGTAAGATACGCCATAAGAGCCCACAATGCAAGGTCACGCCGATTTCCTTTGTGTATAAAACAGATAAAGAAATACGACGCCAGCATCGTAAAGGTTATGGCCAGGTATGACGCCAAAGAGTAGGGCATGATAAAATTGCCTATGCCGCCGGCCAGATTACTGAACGCAAAACATCCAAGAAAATTGAGCACAACTACTGTGGAAAAGAAGCGGTTTACATAAAAGCGCGATATTCGGTACATAGCGAATGAACATGCTAATACCATGGCAAAACCAAGGCCCATTGAGCAATATAACGTTGTGCCAAAAACTATATTAAGCAGTGCCAAGAGGTAGGGTGGTAAAAGCCCGAACAAATAGTAAACGTCTTTATACAAGATTGCGCCGTGCGCCAGCTTATAGGCGGCGATCTGATCTCTGAAAGTGTCAATTATCAGGTTTCCAAGCCGGCACCATGTTCTTGAAGCCATATAAACAAAAATTAGAGCCATCGAGGAATAATAGAAGTAGCGGGATTTCTCCTTCATAATTTCCTTATTTACCGAAAACTTTCAAGATCGCAAAAAACCCTCTAATTTCCGATATAAACTGTTCGAGAGAACTTACATTTAAAAGCCTTCTCAGTATAATTTTAGGCCTCAAATAAAAACTGTTATGTGCCAATTTATAATAGTACTCAACTTTTTCCTGCGAAATTCCAGGCAATTTGAGGTTATTATGAGACATGTTCATATCGTCCCAGGAAGAGTTCACCAAATAATTATTATTCTTCGCCCAAACATAAAGTTCTGTTCCGGGATAGGCGGTCGCGATGTTAAAATGAACCTGGTCAGTGTCAAGTTCGATCGCAAAATTGATCGTGCGCTTCACGCTTTCCTCGGTTTCCCCTTGATTACCAATCATAAAAGATGCCCGCGTATTAATGCCGTATTTGCGCGCGAGCCTGACGGCAGTCTTCACATCCTCAAGAGACATTCCTTTATTTATGCTTTTCAGTATCTTCTCATCGGCACTTTCGACACCAAACATTACAAGGTGGCAGCCAGCGGACTTCATTTCCTTCAGGAGCGCTTCATCAATCAGATCCGCGCGAGTAAAGCATGACCAGCTCAGATTTATCTTGGCTGCCTTAAGCAGCCCGCAGAACGCCATTACATTGTCTTTAAAAGCAGTAAAAGAGTCGTCATAAAATGCTATTTCCTTGATGCCATACTCATTGTACAGCATGATCACCTCTTCGAATATATTCTGCGCCGAGCGCCTGCGGACTTTGCCGAAAAACGTCCTGTAGCAGAAAGTGCAGCGCCCCATACAACCGCGCGTAGCGAAAATACTCATGGCTGGAAGCCGTCTGTAGGAGCCTGTCGCCGGGTAATACTTTTTCATTGGCAAAAGGTGGTATGACGGCGGAGGGATACAATCAATGTCTTTTATCAGGGGCCTGTCGGGATTATGAATTATCTTGCCGGAGCTTCTATATGAGATGCCGAGGGTGTCTTTTATATCTGTGCCCTTCAATATTTCAAGGAATGTTTCTTCCCCTTCGCCGCGCACCACAACATCAACAGAATTATTATTTAGTACATCTTCAGGAAGGACAGTCGGATGCACACCTCCCATAACGACTATAGCCTTAGGGAAATGTACCTTTGCGAGCTCGGCGATCTTAAGTGCGCTTGTTATTAAAGGAGTGGTTGATGTGATACCGACGAAACGTGGTGGTTCATGATTGGTAAAATATCTTTTCAGCTCCTCAAGGCCAATTTTTTCAGCGGTACAATCTATTATCTCAACTGAGTGTCCATGTTTTTCGATGTATGCGGCTATATATGCGATCCCAAGGCTAGGAAGACAACTTCCTATATTCTTCCAGACATTTTTAGAAGAATGAATGATCCATGGCGGGTCTATTAACAGAACTTCAGCCGTTTTCACTTTACGAACCGATATTTTAAGAGTGTCCAAATAGCGATAATACCATCGCTGAGCCGTATTTTTTTTCCGTCTGCTATTCCTCGCGGCGAGTAGGATATTGGTACTTCGTGTATTTTTATACCTTGCCGTAATATTTTTGCCGTGACTTCGGGACAGAATTCAAAACCTCTGCTTTCTAATTTTACTCCATCGAGTATCTTTTTCCTAAAAACCTTGTACCCGGTCGGTTCATCGGTGATGTGTGCGAAGTACAGCAAATCTGTGATTACGGTGAGCATCATTCCGCCAATTGCGAACGAAAGGCAGGATATATTGTTGCCTTTGCCCAATAAACGGGAACCATAAACGACATTTATCTTTGGATCATTAAAAGGTTCTATAAGGCGGGGATAATCTTGCGGGTTATATTCCAGATCTGCGTCCTGCATAATGACAATTTCACCGGTAACGTGTTTAAGACCCTCGGTTACCGCGCTTCCCTTACCGGCATTTTTCTTTAAAACGCAACATTTTATTCTGCTTTCTTTTGCCGCGATCTTTCTTAATATAGACAAACTTCCGTCGGTGGAACCATCATCAACAGCTATGATCTCATGAACTTCCGGTTGTTTTAAAACATTCGTCAGCAGCTGTTCAATGGTTCTTTCTTCGTTGAAAATAGGAATAACGATTGAAATCAGCATTCAAATCCTTTATTGCTTCCTAACTTCCGTTGTTCAATTTTCAAATCCCTTTCTTTGAGGCGCCCCCTTCGGGGACTCCCTCGCAGTGCTCGCCGCTAAACACCATCGGCGGCACAGGACGCTCGGTCGGAGGGGGAGGGATTTTTTCTCACCCGCCCTGTCGGACTCCTTCGAAACCGGCCGCCCTTGCTTCTTCTGCCTACGCGACAGCGCTGCGGGTCGGCTTCAAATCCCAATCAATTAGGTTTTAAAATCGGCGGAAGCCGATTTAAAATCCTACGGAGGGGGAGGGATTTGAACCCTCGGTACAGATTTTCATCCGTACACCGGTTTAGCAAACCAGCGCACTAAGCCGCTATGCGACCCCTCCAGCTGTAACATCGATATTATACTACAAATTATTGTTAACGGCAAACTTCTTTGTGGACGTTATGGACGTAACGGACTACACGGACAACAACCTACGGATCAGATGTGTTCCTCTTCCGTCACATGAACCGCTTCCACTCTGGTTATTACTCTCTTGGCTATCAATCCTTCTTTCATCAGGTGGCGCACGGCGTTGACGACGCGGCGCTGGGATTCCACTATCTTTGACTTCGGCCGCGGGCCCATGAAATCCATGGTTTCCTTGAACATCGCCTGGCCGCTGGCCGTCATGTTGCTGATGAAACGGTTCTTCAGTTCTTCGCCCGCGTTGCGCAGCGACATTGCCAACACCTCGCGGTCCACCGCCTGCATCACGCGTTTTATCTCATCATCGCGCAATTGTTCTATGTCCACAAACTTGAAGATCTCGGCCCGCAGCCGTTCGGCTAGCATTGGGTTGGTGGTGGCTACATCCGCTATGATCTGTTCCTGCGTCTTTTCATCGGCGGTTTCCACCATCTCCGCCATATAATCTGAACCGCCCAGCACATAATTTATCTTGTCCTCTATGTTCTTTTCAAGTTTCTGTACCACGTCCGTCGAGGTCTCTATCACGTTCGACAGTTTCG
Source organism: Endomicrobiales bacterium (assembly GCA_963796955.1). Classification (GTDB taxonomy): domain Bacteria; phylum Elusimicrobiota; class Endomicrobiia; order Endomicrobiales; family JALOBY01; genus CAWCNJ01. The sequence continues at coordinate 8,464 of CAWCNJ010000007.1, read as the reverse complement.
CCGTTACCTGCGAGCGCACCTGCGGGTCCAGCGCCGACATAACATACGCCGAATCGGTGGGGCTTAAAAACGACGTCGTTATCGCTATGTTCTCCGGCGTTTCTTTCCTCAACAGATACACCAGGCGCGGCAGGTTCTTCGCCTCAACGAACTTAAAGTGCGCCGTCTCATACACAACTTTCGGCTGCTCTACCGGCTTTATCGCTTCCGGCAAAAGGTTCCCTTCCCCTTCGGTTAAGGCAGGCTTTTCCCCTTCCTTGGGCGCGGCGGGCGCACCCGTGCCCAGCTTATCCAATCCTTCGATCTGGAACTTGGTTTTCAGCGTATGGTTCATCACCGAAAATTCTTTGAAGAACGACCGGGCCAGGAAAAACAACATCATCATGCAAATGATCGCCAGCGACGTTATCGTTATGTATTTCACCACTTCCAGCGCCATCACAGGGTTTCGCAGCTGGCTTAAAAGCGTATCCATCGTATGCGGGAACGGCGTCTGCTGTATCGCGATCGTATCACCGCGCTTTTTGCTCAACCCCAGCAAACCAGCGACCGTCTTGGGGATGTTATCAAGATCCTTCTTGGGGATACGGTTATCGGCCACGACCGTCACACCGATGCGCTTTATCACCGTCTTTGGCAGGCCCACCGTCTGGTCTACCACGCGTTCCATTTTGCCGTTCGTAGCAGTGTTCTGCGCCTTGGGGTCATCAATAGGGTAACCGGGCAGGAAATACTTCTTCTCCATGTTGTACATGAACTTGTCGCCGCCGCCACCAGCCCCGGCGCTGCCGGATATGATCGTCTCATGCTCCGATTGCGTCTGCGCGGAATCAACCTCAAGGTTGACGTAGACAAGAACGGAATTCTGGCCCAGTATATTTTCCAGCACGTGCTGAACACGCTCGCTGTAAAAACGTTCTAACGTTACTTTCTCGTCGACGGTGGTGGCGTGCGCCCAAAGGGCGCAACAAAACATAACAGCCAACACCCCCGCTAGTGGACGAAGAAGTGGACGTACAACACCTGGTGGACAGGGAAGTGGACGACGAAGTGGACGCGGGACGGCGAAAAAATGTTCCATTTTTACCACTCGCCTCCGGTGTTGCCCCACTCGTCGGCGGCGGGCTGTGCGGGGGCGCCAGCGCCGGTTGGCGCGCCAGCGGGCGCACCTGCGCCGGTGGCATCCTTGTCGGCGGGCGCGGGGGCGGCTTCATTGTCGGCCGGCTTCTTTTCGGCCGCTGCTCCGTGGCCGGGTAAGGGGACGGCTTTTGAGGCTTCGCTTTCGCCGCCTCTGCCGTCAACGGACCGTACACGCAGCGAATATGCTACGCCCGGCGACAACAGCTCGCTGTTCTTGGGAAATATAAAATCGGCTTTCTTTAATGGTGATTTGTTTACCTTAAATCCCTGGTAGCCCTTCGGCGCTAGATACACGTTATAGGATACCGCACCGCCCACCGGCGTCCACTTCAGCTTTACGTTGTCACCTTCTTCTTTAAGCTCCACCTTCGTCGGCGTGCCCGGCCGGTCGGTAATAGACCGGGTGCGCAGCGTCGCCATGCCCATCTTGCTCTCAACTTGTCGCGTTACGTCGCTGGCACTGACACCTACATCATATTTTATCCCGCTTTTCAGGTCTTTTATCGTGTACTTCGGCTCATGCAGTTCATCGGTGTTCACCTTCCACCAGTTCTTTGTGTCGGTCGGCTTGAAATACACGTTGTAGCCGCTCGCCGAGGCCACCGCCTGCCACTCCAGCGTTATTTCCCCATCAGTAACCAGCGTTTTTGTCAGCAGCGGCGGATCTATCTGGTAGATGTTCTCATTCGTTATCTCCCAGATGTTCCACCGGTCGCCCCGGTTGGATAAAAAGTAAACGTCTTTGCTCTCTCGCGCCGTCGCCGGCATGGCATCTTCCGACACATTTTCCGTTATCCGGTAATACGCTTTTGTCTCCAGGTCGAACAGCCACAGATTCAGGTCCCGCTTCTTTTTGTCTTCTTCCTCATCTGCCGGCCGGTCCGAGGTTATAATAAGTTTTTTGCCGTCGTTCATCCAGCACAGGCTGGTCACGTTCGCTTCCAAAGCGGTTAATTGCAGCGGGTTTTTGCCGTCGTTGTCCATCACCCACGCCTGCGTGTATTTCGCCGCGCCTTCCTCGCCTTCCCCGGAACCACGGCACAGGAACGCTATCTTCTTGCCGTCCATCGATACACGCGGGTAATAACCCTTATGCAAATACCCCATGTTGTTGCCGTCACGGTTAACACGGCACACGGCCCACTCTTTGGTGTTGGGCACCAACGATGCGTAATAGATCACCATCGCGCCGGGCGCGGTATCAGGCACCGCGTCTATCGCGTTGTCCCTTGTCATCTGCATAACCGTTTTTAAGCCAATGTTCAGTTCCCACAACTTCGGCATGCCCGAACGGTCGGATACAAAGATTATATCGTTGTTGGAAGAAAATACCGGCATCCAGCTGTTGTCGGTCTCCTGCGTCAGCTGGGAAAGCGTCGCGCCGGTCTTGGTGTCCACGCAGAACAACTGCATATATTCACCGTCGAAACTCGCGAACGCCGCTTTTTTGCCGTCTGGGCTGATGCTCAGCCCCGTCATGGACATCCGGTCAAAATTCGTTATGCGCAGCAGCGGCGATTTGTCCAGCACGTTACTGTCGCTTTTTATGTCAGGCCGGTCCATGTGGTACTTTGCTTTACTGCCTGACCAGCGCCACGCAGGTACGAACTGCTGGACTTCGCCGGCGAAGACGCTGGAAAAACAAAATAATAAGACAACGGATAACAGACCCGACAGGGGACGAAACGTCCCCGCTGGTGGACAACGAAGTGGACGTACAACATCTGCTGGACGACTAAGTGGACGGAAGAGTGGACGCGGGACGGCAAACCACATGGGTGGGCTTTTTGCTCTGTGCATGTATATATTATATAGAAGTTCGGCACATATTGTCAACGAATTTTGTGCGTCTTTTGCTATCTAGTTGTTATTAACTGTTAAACCTTGCTATTTAAGCCTCTTTAAGAAGTCTTGCAGGTCTTTGTTCTTCGGGTTTAGTTCCAGCGCTTTTTCCCATGTTTTCCGGGCCTCGTTCTGGGCGCCGAACATCAGGTATGCCGAGCCTAATCGTACGTAGGCCATCTCGTTGTTTGCGTCTATCTCTATTACTTCACGGCATTCTTTAATAGCTTTTTCATAGTTCTTCTCATTAAAGTATTGCACCGCTCGCTGCAGTTTTACCTCTATGATCGATTCTTTGGTCAGGCCCTGCATCTCTAAACTATCGTCGTTGCCCACCGCTTTGCTGATCTCTTTGGCCAGCTCGTTGCCGGAATTCGTGCTCAGGATTATCCGCGCGTTGCGCGCCGCTTCAGGCAGGTTGCCGTCAAGATAGGCTCGCACCATATTCTTCGTCAGCTCCACATTCTCGTTGACCAGCTGGTTGTCGCCTTTCTTCGCCAGCGCCGAGTCCGCCAAGCCGTATTGCTCTATGAAACGCCGCAGGGTTGCGGCCTTCTTCTGGTATTCCATCGGATCATACAGCACCGCGCCCTGCGCGAAATAATCCAGCGCCTTGCGGTATTTCCCCGCCCCGTATGAATCTTCCGCCTTATGGTACAACGCCATCGCGCGCCGTTCCCGCTCTTTTTGCAGGTTCGGCCCGAACGAACAGCTTACCGATATCCGGTTTGACAACAACAACGGGCTGTACACCAGCGCGTAATCAAAACTATACGCTTTCCAGTAATACCCAAAGCCCGCCGAGGTCTCATTATTGTTCAGCCCCATGCGCACCGCTATCTGGTGGAAACGCATCTCCCCACCCATAAATATCGCCGAGGTCATCGGGTCAAGGTCCAGGTCCAGCATCAGCCGGTCGTCAAAGAATCGCTGCGCTATGCCCATTTTTATCGCCATCGGCAAGGTATCGGCCGTGTCACCCTGCGAAAATGCCAGCACGTTATCCAGCTTTATCCCCGCACGCGTATGCTTTGCTATATCATATAAGCCCGCCACGTTTATTCCGATCAATGCTGATTGCGCCGTGTCCAGCGACCGCATTAAATATCTTAAACCAACGCCCATTAACATCGCCTTCGTCAGCGGCTGGCTGTATGACAGGTCTATCCCGGTCTCTTGAAAACTGAACGAACCATTCATAACGTTGTTGACGTCGCGCTTTACCACGCTCGGCGTCGAAAGCATGTTCACGCTCATCCCCAGCGCGTTGCGGTTCACGAACGGGTACACGTAACCAAGATAATTATAGCTGACCCCTTCCAGCAGCGTGCTCTGGGAGGCCGTTACCTGCTGTTGCGGCAACAAGCCCATCCCCGCCATGTTCCAATACGTGCTGTTCGCGTCGTCGCTCACCGCCGTAAATGCGCGCCCCATACCCATCGCCCGCGCGCCCTGCCCGTAATAAAAGATCTCACCCGCGCTACCGGCGGTGTCGGCGTACAACAGTCCGGAGTCCGGAGTCCGAAGTCCGGAGAGAAGAAACGCAGAAAATATAAGTGATAAGAGAAACCGCAAGACCTTGTTCATTTTTTCCTTGTCGCAACAACCAATCCACTAAGCATTCTTGTTGTTTCCATCAACTTCTTAAAAATAGCATTATAATCCGTTTCATTAACTACTTTCAGTCGTTTTGCGATTTGTAAAAGCGCAACACATTCGTAAGCCGAACCTCTGGACATCCTAAGAAACTGAATCTGTTCAGTATTATGAAACCGTCCGCATCCTTCAGCAATATTAGCGACTATAGAAGTGGCGGCTCTTTGAAGCTGACTTGTAAGTGCAAAACGTTCTTCAGAAGGAAACAAGCGTGTTATGCGATACGCATCTTCAACAATATCCAATGCCTTTTGATAGACGATCAAATCCTCAAATCGCAGTTTATCTTGCATTTTTTCCTTCTGTCTGTTGTTCGTCGTTACTCCGGTCTCCGGACTTCGGACTCCGGTCTGCCGTTAATGGATTACCCCGATCATTATCCGTTGTTCGTTGCCGGGGCCCGAGGCATCGCTCTTTATTATGCATACATATATCCCGCAGCTTACTTTGCTGCCGCTTTCGGCGGCGCCGTCCCACGTTACTTCGTTGTCGCCCACCTGGCCGCCTATCGCGCCGGCGCTGTATGACAGCTTTTTAACAATGTTGCCGAATACGTCATATATCGTCATCGTTATGCCTGTATCGCGGTTCAATAAATAGTGGATCGTCGCGGGCGCTACTCGCGAATCGAACGGGTTCGGATAATTATAGGCCTCGGATATTATCTGATCCGTCGTTATAAAGTTCACCACGCGCGCCACATTGCCGTATTCTGAATATCGGCCGGCTTTGTTAACGGCGCGCACACGGTAATAGTACGTATTGTTCTTCGCCTTGTCGCTGTAAATAAGGCTCGTTTGTGTCGTCGTTTTCGCCAGGTGCCATATCGGGCTTGATCCAACCCGCTCTTCTACCTCGTAATGGTCCAGTCCCGAGATGCCGATGCTGTCCAGCGCCCATTGCACCAGAAAGCTGTCTTGCAGCAGCGTTGCTATTGTCTTGCCGGCCGTCATAACCGGCTGCACCAGGTCCGCGACATACGGGCACGTGCTCACCCCCGGGTCGCTCCAGAAATCCGTCCCGTTAGACGTGCTCTTCGCTTTCACAAATATATAGTACTGCCCGTTGTTGCTCAGCACAAAGCCTTTCGCCGTGATCCGGCCCGTCATATCCGTCGCGTTCGTCCAGTCCAGCACATCCTGCGTGACAGAAGACGTACCCACGGCATACTGGATGCCGGTTATGGCGCCCTCTATGACCGATGAGGCCCACCCGAAGGTGATGCGATCGGCGATATAGGAATAACTGATGCCGTTGACCGTCGCGGCCGACGGGGTGACCGCCGGCGTTGAGGGCGTACGCACGTCGCGCACGCGGGAAATGTTGGATAACAATGGGAAATTCGCGGTGTTCACGGTGTCGCGATTGGCGACGTTCGTTGCCTCATCAATGGTTACACCGTTGGCAAGGATACTTAAGCCCACTGTGTAATCCACGGGAGCCGAGGGCGCGATATCCAGGGCCAAAAAGTAGACCGCCCCGGCAGCGGCGATAACCTGCGGGGTGCTGGAGAAATCCAGGGTCAATACGCTGGATCCCGGGAACTGGCCTACGCTGATCAGTGAATCGGTCGCAGGGTCGAAGTTGCCGGTGCCGTTGGTGTCTTTATAGAGTTTCACGTTCAGGATCTTAGAGTCGTCCAGGTTGCCCAGTTTTTGAAGCGTGAACTTTTTCAGGGACACCTTGTCATGGTCAACCGAAACGCTTAGTTTAAGGAACGGCTGGTTCGAATAGCCCTGCGCCACGTTAGCGGAAGCCATATTGGCCGCTATGATCGCGAGAGTATCAGGCTGGTCGGTAACCTGCGCCGCCGTGCAATAGAAGGGCGTGAAATCCTGGGAAACAAAGTTCGGCGCATCTATGGCCAGCCAGCTGGAGGTATCGCAGGCAACGCCGACAGTGGCGCCTACGGTGGCGGTTTGCGCGATATCGGCTGTTACAAAATAACGCCTGGTAGTGGTGCTGAAGACCACCTGCGGTTCGACAAAGGTCAGCTGCACCGAACCCCCGACGAATTGTTTGTTCGCCAGCGTTATCAGTTTATCAGTCGAAGCGTTAAACGTTTGATTGACACTGTTTTCGCCGTCATAATAGACTTTTATCGAATTGACGTCTGAATCCAGGGCCGTGCCGTTCTCACGAAGTTTTATGCTGCGCCATACCGCCTGATAGGTTTTGCCCGAGAAGGACTTTGCTCTAACATCCATGAATAACAACAGTTTGTTGGCGTTGGTCTGCATAACCGTCTGCGGGGCGGCATCCGTGCCGGTCACCGTTACTGAATCGACGGTCGGGATTATAGAAGCCTGCGTTGATTGTATCGGGAAATTAGCCGTCAGTACAGAATCTCCGGGCAGCAGGTTCAGGTAGCCGTTGGAGACCATGCTAATGCCGAATTGCGCGTTCGGTGTTGCCGTCTGCGAAATATCAAAAGCCACAAAATAAGTGATAGTAGAGATATTTACCGTCTGTGTGCTGAGCAGGACCGTAGAGGTTTTATTCGTGAACGTCGTCGGCACGTTCGGATTTTCATTTACCGGTGTATCATTATTGTAGTCGAACAGACCGTCGCCGTTATCCCGGAAAATATGAATGTTGCTGATATCAGAATCTGCCAGGTTGGCGGAACCGGTAAGGTTTAAACGCACAGAACGCAGGTACGCCGTGAAGGTGTCCGTAACAACGGTAAAGCTCTCCACGGGCACGAAATAATCGCCCTGGGTAACCTGCGCAGGCAGCATGGAAGACCCGGTTACCAGTACCGCAGAAGGCGGTTCGTTTATAGTAACAGTGTTCGATTGTATCGGGAAATACGGTACACCGTCCAGCACCGTGTTCGGCCAGCTGACCGTAAAGCAGGCCGCGTTGACCATGCTGAGGCCGATCGTAGTATTCGGTTTTGCGCCGCCTATGTTAACCACTACAAAATAAGTTTGCGTACTGACATTTATCGTCTGGGTCGAGACATCGATATTCACAAATCCATTCACGGGGGTATCCAGCCCCGAGCTTATCAGGCTGTCGGTGGCATCCAGCTGCCCGTTGCCGTTCATGTCTTTGTATATCATAACGGCGCTCAGGTCCGAGTCCTGGAACGAAGATGAGCGGGTCAGCTGCACATGCGTCCATTTAGCATCGGCAAAACCCGTGAACATATTGAACCGTATCAGCCCGATCTTCTTGTCGTTGGGGTTTGCGTTCACAGGCGCGATACTGTTTGCGACAATAGGGATAATGCCCGGGAATTCCGTTATCGTTGTTGACGACGTTTCTATGGGCAGGTTCGCCGGCAAAGTATAGTCCGGGGCGATCAGCGTAAAGTAACTGGTGCCGTTAACGCTTAATACCTGCTGGTTGCCCAGGCCCGCCGTCGGCGCAAAATTACATGTCACACACTAGGTAGCCGTGATTACATCCAAAACCTGCGGGGCTTTCAGCACGATGTTAGCCGTGCCGCCCGCGAACGTCTGGCCCGCGCTGGTTACCTGTGTGTCCCCGCCTCCAGTATCCCATTACCATGGGCATCTTTGAAAATGTTCACTTCCGGAATATCGCTGTCCGAACCGGAGCCGCCGCGATCCACCCGCAGCCCTACCCAGCTGGCGGTGTTTTGTCCCATTGACAGGTTCAACTTCAACATGGCGGTGTTAACGTCGCCCTGCATGGCCTGCGTGGGCGCAACGCTGAAGGGTGTGACCAGCAACGGGTCGGTGGTCGGCACGATGGTGGGAAAAACCGGAAGTTACCGGGAAGTTTGTGCTGGCGACCTGATGAATAGAGTTCACCGTAAAGAACGTATGGTCGTTGCAGCGCACATTGAACGTTT